>NZ_JACBFT010000019.1:0-90885 GCF_021401195.1 Shinella sp. NM-101
ACCCGGGCCTCTCCACGCATGTCAAGGACGCGCTGTCCTCGTCCGACCGTCCGGAGCTCACGTCTGCCAGGATCATCATCTCGGGCGGGCGTGCGCTCGGCTCGTCGGAGAAGTTCCAGGAGGTCATCCTTCCGGTTGCCGACAAGCTCGGTGCGGCCGTCGGTGCGTCGCGCGCGGCCGTCGATGCGGGCTATGCGCCGAACGACTGGCAGGTGGGCCAGACGGGCAAGGTGGTTGCCCCGCAGCTCTACATCGCCTGCGGCATCTCGGGCGCCATCCAGCACCTTGCCGGCATGAAGGACTCGAAGGTCATCGTGGCGATCAACAAGGACGAGGAGGCGCCGATCTTCCAGGTCGCAGACTACGGCCTCGTCGGCGATCTCTTCGAAATCCTCCCGGAGCTCGAAAAGGCGCTCTGAGCCGGTTTCATGCCTCCTTTCGCGACGATGATTTCACTGGAAAAATGCGTCGCGGGGCTTTATCACTTCCACCGGGCCGGCTCGACCGGCCCGGTATTTTTTTGCCTGCGCCGAGGGCGCGGACTGAAGTGACGGGGCGATTGGCGCTATGATCAAGAACGTCGGTATTGTGGGTGCGGGCCAGATGGGGTGCGGGATCGCGCATGTCGCGGCCCTTGCCGGCTACAAGGTCCATATCTACGACCTGTCGCCCGAGCGTATCGAGGCAGGGCTTGCCACGATCAACGGCAACCTCGCCCGCCAGGTCTCCTCCGGCAAGATGAGCGACGAGGACCGCAAGAAGGCGCTCGCGCTGATCAAGGGCTCCTCTGATATCAACGACCTTTCCGACGCCGACCTCGTCATCGAGGCGGCGACCGAGGACGAGACCGTCAAGCGCAAGATCTACGGCCAGGTCTGTTCCGTGCTGAAGCCGGAGGCGATCCTCGCCACCAACACGTCCTCGCTGTCGATCACTCGCCTCGCCTCGGCCACCGACCGGCCGGAGCGCTTCATGGGCATCCACTTCATGAACCCGGTGCCGGTGATGAAGCTGGTGGAACTCGTGCGCGGCATCGCGACCGAGGAAGGCACCTTTGCCGCCGCCAAGGAATTCGTCACCAAGCTCGACAAGACGATCACGGTCGCGGAGGATTTCCCGGCCTTCATCGTCAACCGCATCCTGCTGCCGATGATCAACGAGGCGATCTATACGCTTTATGAGGGCGTCGGCTCGGTCGAGGCCATCGACACGGCCATGAAGCTCGGTGCGAACCATCCGATGGGGCCTCTGCAGCTTGCCGATTTCATCGGCCTCGATACCTGCCTTTCGATCATGCAGGTGCTGCATGACGGGCTCGCCGATTCCAAGTATCGCCCGTGCCCGCTGCTGGTGAAATATGTCGAGGCCGGCTGGCTCGGCCGCAAGTCCGGCCGCGGCTTCTACGACTATCGCGGCGAGGTTCCGGTCCCGACCCGCTGACGGGCGGAGAATCCGCGAAGCTTCCCTTTCAGGGAAAAATGTTCCGCCTGTCGCCGCGTGCGCGACAGGCCCGTGCCTCGGAGACCGTCCGGCCGCTCGTTATTGTCTGCCCCATTCTCTCGCATCGGGGTTTTTCAGATGAAACGTTTGCTCCTTCTCGGCGTGGCCCTTCTCGGCCTTGCCGCTCCGCTCTCCGCCAACGCCGCCGACAAGCTGCTCAACGCCTCCTATGACGTGGCGCGCGAGCTTTTCGCCGCCGAGAACGAAGCCTTCGTGAAGGCGCATCCGGGCGTCACCATCGACCAGTCGCATGGCGGCACCTCCAAACAGGCGCGCGCTATCGTCGAGGGCCTGGAGGCCGACGTCGTAACCTTCAACCAGGTGACGGACATCGACTTCCTCGTGAAGAACGGCTTCGTCAACGAAGGCTGGCAGAAGGCGTTCCCGAACAACGCTTCGCCCTTCTACTCCTTCCCGTCCTTCCTCGTGCGCGCCGGCAATCCGAAGAACATCAAGGACTGGTCCGACCTTGCCCGTGACGACGTGAAGGTCATCTTCCCGAACCCGAAGACCTCGGGCAATGCGCGCTACACCTATCTCGCCGCCACGGCCTATGCCAAGGAAGCCTTCAACGACGATCCGGCGAAGGTCGAGGAATTCGTCACCAAGATCTTCGACAACGTGCCGGTCTTCGACACGGGCGGCCGCGCGGCGACGACGACCTTCGTCGAACGCGAGATCGGCGACGTCATCATCACCTTCGAGGCCGAGACCAAGTCGATCGCCAAGCAGTATGGCGAGGACAAGTTCGAAAGCGTCGTGCCCTCCGTCTCGCTGCTCGCCGAATTCCCGGTCGCGGTGGTCGACAAGGTGGCCGAGGCCCATGGCAGCCGGGATCTGGCAAAATCCTATCTCGACTTCCTCTATGCGCCGGAGGGACAGAAGATCGCCGCCGAATTCGGCCACCGCGTCCTTGACGAGAAGGTCGCCGCCGAGTTCAAGGACCAGTTTCCGGACATCCGCCTCGTCAATGTCGACGACGTCTTCGGCGGCTGGGACAAGGTCTCGAAGGAGCATTTCTCCGAAGGCGGCACGCTGGACAAGATCTACGGCAGCCGCTGACCCTTCCCTCTTCGTTCTTCAAGGCAGCCGGCGGGCGCAAAACCCGCCGGTTGTGGTATGAGAAAGGAACGTCCGTTTGAAACGGCGTGTACTGCCCGGCCTGCCGCTCGCGCTCGGCATCACCCTCGTCTATGTGGCCATCATCGTGGTGCTGCCGCTGGCCGCGCTCGTCTTCAAGGCGGCGAGCCTTGGGCCTGCGGACTACTGGCGCATCGTCTCCTCCGACCGTGCCCTTGCGAGCTACCGCGTGACGGTGCTCTGCGCGCTGGCGGCGACGGTCTTCAATCTCCTCTTCGGCATGGCGCTCGCCTGGGTGCTGGTGCGCTACCGCTTTCCCGGCCGCCGGCTGGTCGATGCGCTGGTAGACCTGCCCTTCGCGCTGCCGACGGCCGTCGCGGGCATCGCGCTCACCACGCTCTTCGCCACCAACGGCTGGTTCGGCGGCCCGCTCTCCCATCTCGGCATCAAGGTCGCCTATACGCCGCTCGGCATCATCGTCGCCATGAGCTTCACCAGCATCCCCTTCATCGTGCGCACGGTGCAGCCGGTGCTGGAGGAACTCGATCCGGCGCTGGAGGAGGCAGGGCAGACGCTCGGGGCGAGCGATCTTTCCATCTTCGCCAAGGTCATCCTGCCGCTTCTGGCGCCCGCGCTGCTGGCGGGCGTCTCGCTCTCCTTCGCCCGCAGCCTCGGCGAGTTCGGCGCCATCATCTTCATCGCCGGCAACCAGCCGTTCTCGACCGAGATCACCGCGCTCCTCGCCTTCATCCGGCTGGAGGAATACGATTATCCTGCCTCGGCCGCCATTGCCTCCGTCATGCTGCTGACGGCCTTCGTCATGCTGGCGATCACCAATCTCATGCAGGCCCGCGCCCTGCGCTACACGGTGAGGGGCTGACATGGCATATCATGCAAAGGGCAAGCCGCCGCGTGTCGGCGACAATCCCCTCTTCCGCCGCGTCCTGCTGACGGTGGTTCTCCTGCTTGTGGCGCTGATGATCATCGCGCCGCTCGTCGTCATCGCCGTCGAGGCCTTTTCGCGCGGGATCGACTATTTCGCGAAGTCCATCGCCGATCCCGACACGCGGCATGCCATCCTGCTGACGGTCGTCACGGCGCTCATCGCCGTGCCGATCAACACGGCCTTCGGGGTCGCGGCCGCCTGGGCCATCACCAAGCACGACTTTCCCGGCAAGCGGCTGCTCACGGTCGTCATCGAGATTCCCTTCTCGGTCTCGCCCATCGTCGCCGGCGTTTCCTATCTCTTCGTCTTCGGCTTGCAGGGCCTTTTCGGCCATGCGCTGGAGGCGGCGGGGATCAAGATCCTCTTCGCACTGCCCGGCATCGTGCTCGCCAGCATGTTCGTGACCGCGCCCTTCGTGGCGCGCGAGCTGATCCCGCTCATGCAGGCGCAGGGTCGCGATCTCGAAGAGGCGGCGACGTCGCTCGGGGCGAGCGGCTGGCGGACCTTCTTCTCCGTCACCCTGCCCAATATCAAATGGGCGATGCTCTACGGCGTGGTGCTCTGCAATTCGCGCGTCATGGGCGAGTTCGGCGCCGTCTCGGTCGTCTCGGGCAATATCCGCGGCCAGACCAACACGCTCCCGCTTCACATCGAGCTGCTCTATCACGACTATAACGCGGCCGGCTCGTTCGCCGCCGCATCCATCCTTGCCGGCCTTGCCATCGTCACGCTCCTTGCCAAGGTGGCGCTGGAGCGGCAGGGCGCGGGCCGCGTGCAGCGCCCGTCCGCGCTTGCGGGCGCAGACAGCATCACTCCGGAGGTCAAGCCTTGAAGATCCGTCTCGATAATGTGGTCAAGGAGTTTCAGACCTTCCGCGCCGTGCACGGCGTCTCGCTCGATATCGAGAGCGGCGAGCTGGTCGCGCTGCTCGGCCCCTCGGGCTCCGGCAAGACGACGATCCTGCGCATGGTCGCGGGTCTCGAATATGCCGATGCCGGGGCGATCTATTTCGGCGAGGAGAATGCGACGGACATTCCGGTGCGCGAGCGCGGCGTCGGCTTCGTCTTCCAGCACTATGCACTCTTCCCGCACATGACGGTCGGCGAGAACATCGCCTTCGGCATGAAGGTCTCCAGGGTGAAGCGCACGCCGCAGGCGATCGAGGCGCGTGTCAGGGAACTGCTCGACCTCGTGCAGCTCGGCGGGCTGAAGGACCGCTTCCCCGGCCAGATCTCCGGCGGCCAGCGCCAGCGCGTGGCGCTTGCCCGGGCGCTCGCCGTCGATCCGCGCGTGCTGCTGCTCGACGAGCCCTTCGGGGCGCTCGACGCGAATGTGCGGCGGGACCTGCGCCGCTGGCTGCGCAAGATCCACGACGAGCTCGGCATCACCACGCTTTTCGTGACGCACGACCAGGAAGAGGCGCTCGACCTTGCCGACCGCGTCGTCATCCTCAACAAGGGCCGGATCGTGCAGGAGGGGACGCCCGAAGCCGTCTGCCGCAACCCGGCCGATGCCTTCGTGATGAATTTTCTGGGCGATGCCAACCGGCTCGACGCGGATATCCGCGGCGGCAGGGCCTATGTCGAGGACGTCGCCTTCGAGGCCGAGGGCGTCGCCGATGGCGGCGGGCAGGTCCTGTTCCGCCCGGCCGACGTCACCTGGCGCGAGGACGGAGAGGGCATCGCGGCGAAGATCGTCCGCGTCATCGACCGGCCGGATTCGCGCCGCGTTCTGGCGGTGACCGGCAGCGGGCAGGCGGTGGAATTCGACACCGCGCCGGAATTCCCGCACCGCAAGGGCGAGGCGGGGTTCATAGAGATCCGCCGGCCGCGGGTCTATGCGGCGGCATGATATCTCAACTCTTCGGCGCCGCCAGCGCGGCGTTGATCAGGACCTTGGCGTCCTCGCCGTCCCAGGCGGCGGGGCCGTTCATCGCCGATACCAGGCAGCCCTTGTCGTCCATCAGCAGCGTGACGGGCAGGCCGAAGGCGAGGCCTTCCTTCTTCAGCGTGTTGAAGACGCCCATCGAGGCATCGCGGTAATAGGCGAGGTCGTGCACCTTCGTCTCGTCGAGGAAGGCCTTGGGCTTCTCGTCGTTTCCAGTGTCGATGTTGATCGCCACCACCTCGAACCTGTCGCTGCCGAGATCCTTTTCGAGCGCGTTGAGCGCCGGCATTTCCTCGCGGCAGGGCACGCACCAGGTCGCCCAGAGATTGACCAGCAGCGTCTTGCCCGCAAAATCCGCGATGGTCTTCTTCTTGCCGTCCGGGCCGTCGAAGACGAGGTCGGGGAGCGGGCGATGCTCGTCGACCGTGCGCATGGCGGCGACCTCACCCTTCGAGAAGGGCGTGATCGCGGCGGCCTTTTCGGCAGCGAGCGCGCACGCGCCAGCATCGGCGGACGCGACCGCGCCATTGCCAGACAGGCTTTCCTTCACGTATATCGCTGCACCACCGGCGAGAAGTCCGGCGAGCCCGGCGATGGCGATGAGCTTTCCTGTGGGCAGGCCGAGTTTCTTCTTCACTGACATTTCCATTCTCCAGGACTCTTTTCCAGGCAGGCAACCATGGCAGACGGCACTTCCGAGACGAAATCCTCGAACCAGATGTGGGGCGGCCGCTTCGCCTCGGGACCGGATGCGATCATGGAGGAGATAAATGCCTCCATCGGCTTCGACAAGAAGCTTTACGCCCAGGACATCCGCGGCTCAAAGGCGCATGCAGAGATGCTCGCCCATCAGGGCATCATTTCGGCGGACGACAAGGAGAAGATCGTTCACGGTCTCGACACGATCCTGTCAGAGATCGCGGCCGGCACCTTCGCGTTCTCGCGCAAGCTGGAAGACATCCACATGAATGTCGAGGCGCGGCTGGCAACGCTGATCGGTCCCGCCGCCGGGCGCCTGCACACCGCCCGCTCGCGCAACGACCAGGTGGCGCTCGACTTCCGCCTCTGGGTCAAGGAAGAGCTACAGAAGACCGAGAAGATGCTGACGGGCCTCATCGCCGCCTTCCTCGACCGCGCGGAAGAGCACGCCGAGACCGTCATGCCCGGCTTCACCCATCTCCAGACCGCCCAGCCGGTGACCTTCGGCCACCATTGCATGGCCTATGTGGAAATGTTCGGCCGCGACCGCCAGCGCGTGCGCCACGCCATCGAGCATCTCGACGAAAGCCCGATCGGCGCCGCCGCGCTTGCCGGCACCGGCTACAATATCGACCGCCACATGACGGCCAAGGCCCTCGGGTTCCGCGAGCCGACGCGCAATTCCATCGACACGGTCTCGGACCGCGACTTCGCACTGGAGTTCCTCTCCATCGCCGCCATCGCCTCGATGCATCTCTCGCGCCTTGCCGAGGAGATCGTCATCTGGTCGACGCCGCAATTCGGCTTCATCCGCCTGTCGGATGCCTTCTCGACCGGCTCCTCGATCATGCCGCAGAAGAAGAATCCCGACGCGGCCGAGCTGGTGCGCGCCAAGACCGGCCGCATCAACGGTTCGCTGATCGCGCTGCTGACGGTGATGAAAGGCCTGCCGCTCGCCTATTCCAAGGACATGCAGGAAGACAAGGAACAGGTGTTCGACGCCGCCGAGAGCCTGGAGCTGGCGATTGCCGCCATGACCGGCATGGTGCGCGACATGACGATCCGCGCGGACCGGATGAAGGCGGCGGCCGGCTCCGGCTATTCCACCGCGACGGACCTTGCCGACTGGCTGGTGCGCGAGGCGGGCCTGCCCTTCCGCGACGCCCACCATGTCACCGGCCGCGCCGTTGCGCTCGCCGAGAGCAAGGGCTGCGACCTTGCCGAGCTTTCGCTCGAAGACTTGCAGGCGATCCATTCCGCGATAACCGCCGATATCTTCAACGTCCTGACGGTGGAAGCCTCGGTCGCCAGCCGCAAGAGCTATGGCGGCACCGCGCCCTCGGAAGTCCGCCGGCAGATCGCCTGGTGGCGGCAGCGGAACTGATCGGAAGGCTTGCGGGAACCATCGAGAGATTAGGGGTGCACAGGGCGGGCGAATTCGCTAAGGATGATGCCCACCCGATCACCGGCAATTCCAGGGAACGCTTCATGACACGCATCGATATCGGCAGGCTGGCTTTCGTGCTCTGCCTTTCCGCGGCGGTTCTGACCGCTTGTGGCCGCAAGGGCGATCTCGACCTGCCGGGCGGCGGGCAGCCGGTCGTGAAGACCATCAAGGGCAAGAAGGTCGAGCAGGTCGAAGACAGGCCCTTCGTCCTCGACCCCCTTCTCTAGAGCATTTGCGCTTTTCTTCGAATCGCGAAAACGCTCTATCCTTTTGTTTTTACGCAATTCCGGACGCAAAACCGCTGCGCACTTTTGCTGGAATTGCTCTAGTTCTACGGATCAGGCAGTGAACCATTTCGAGCATCGCGACGGCATTCTCTACGCGGAGGACGTGCCTGTTCCGGAGATCGCCAAGGCGGTCGGCACGCCCTTCTACGTCTATTCGACGGCCACGCTGGAACGCCATTACAAGGTGTTCTCCAAGGCTTTCGAGGGCGTCGATGCGCTGGTCTGCTACGCCATGAAGGCGAATTCCAACCAGGCGGTGCTGAAGACGCTCGCCCGGCTCGGCGCGGGCATCGACGTGGTCTCCGAGGGGGAACTCCGCCGGGCGCTCGCCGCCGGCGTTCCCGCCTCGCGCATCATGTTCTCCGGCGTCGGCAAGACGCCGCGGGAGATGGACCTTGCGCTGGAGGCCGGCATCTACTGCTTCAACGTGGAGTCCGAGCCGGAACTGGAGGTGCTGAACGCGCGCGCCGTCAAGGCCGGCAAGGTCGCCCACGTCTCCTTCCGCATCAATCCGGATGTCGATGCCCGCACCCATGCCAAGATCTCGACGGGCAAGAAGGAAAACAAGTTCGGCATCTCCTGGGAGCGCGCGCGCGCCGTCTATGCCCGCGCCGCGAGCCTGCCGGGCATCGAGGTCACCGGCATCGACATGCATATCGGCAGCCAGATCACCGAGCTGCAGCCCTTCGACGACGCCTTCCGGCTGCTGCGCGAACTCGTCGAGACGCTGCGCGCCGACGGCCACACCATCGACCACGTCGATGTCGGCGGCGGCCTCGGCATTCCCTACAAGACCGACAATGCGCCGCCGCCGCTGCCGGACGCCTATGCCGAGATCGTCAAGAACCAGCTCAAGGGCCTCGACTGCAAGATCGTCACGGAGCCCGGCCGGCTGATCGTCGGCAATGCCGGCATCCTCGTCACCGAGGTGCTCTATGTGAAGGACGGCGGCGAGAAGACCTTCGTCATCGTCGACGCGGCGATGAACGACCTCATCCGCCCGACGCTCTACGAGGCCTGGCACGAGATCCAGCCCGTCGTCATCTCGGCGGCGAACGCGCCGCGCATCCGCGCCGATGTCGTCGGCCCGGTCTGCGAGACGGGCGACTATCTGGCGCAGGACCGCGAAATGGCGCAGCCGAGGCCCGGCGACCTCATCGCCGTCGGCTCCGCCGGGGCCTATGGCGCGGTGCAGGCGGGCACCTACAACAGCCGCCTGCTGGTGCCGGAAGTGCTGGTCAACGGAGCCGAGTTCCACGTCATCCGCCCGCGGCTTTCCTATGACGACCTGATCGGCCTCGACTCGATTCCGGACTGGCTTGCCTGAGCCGTCAGGCGCGGATGCCGTTCACGATTTCGCGCATGCCCTCGTCTTCGCCACAAAGCATGTTATTTTCGGGTGAGGCGACCCGTGGCGGAGACTGATGGACGATGGCGTTTGAAAGGCAGCGCGAGAGGGAGGCGACCGGCAATCCGCTGGCACGCCGGCTTGCGGGCAAACGCCTTGCGGCCAAGGCCGTTCTCTACCTGGAGGCGCTTGCGCCGCGGCTGCTGCCGGTCCTCCTTCTCGTTGCGACATTCCTTGCGCTGACATGGTTCGGCTATTTCCGCCATGCGCCCTTCTGGCTGCATATCGCGACGCTCGCAGGCTTCGCGATCGGGTTCGTCGTCCTGGTTGCCCGGCTGCGCGGCATCGTGTGGCCGTCGATCGACAGCGCCGACCGCATGCTTGAGGCGCGCAATGCGCTGGCGCACCAGGCGATCCGCGTGCAGGACGACAGGCCGGCCGTCGGCGATGCCTTCGGCGAGGCGCTCTGGCGCGAGCACCAGGCGCGCATGGCCCGCATGATCGGTGCGCTGCGCACCGGCACGCCCGAGCCTGATATCGCCCGCCACGACCGCCATGCGCTGCGCGCCGTGCCGCTGCTTCTCGTCGCGATCGCCTTTGCCTTTTCCTATTCCAACCGCGGCGGCCTGCTGGCCGATGTCGTGGCCTTCCGCATGCCGGCGCAGACCGCACCCGACATGCGCATCGACGCCTGGGTGACGCCGCCGGCGCATACGTCGCGCGCGCCCGTGTTCCTCACCGGCAATGCGCAGGGCGAAGCGTCCGCGGCGGCGGAGGGGGAAATCCGCATTCCCCAGTTCAGCGAGCTGACCGTGCGCGTGACCGGCGGCAGCGGTGATGAAGACGTCAGCTACCAGGCAACCGGCGAGGCCACGGCCACCGCCATTCGCCCCGCCGCGGAAAAACCGAAGGGCGAGAATGCCGGGGGTGTAATGGGCGACGGCAAGGCGGCGAGCGTCAACGGCGCGCGCACCATGCAGTACAAGATCCTCAAGGACGGCACGCTGACGGTCGATGGGCGCGCCTGGACGTTCGCCGTGATCCCCGACCGGGTGCCCGAGATCGCCTTCGACGGCATTCCGAAGAAGACGGTCGCTTCCGCCCTTGAGATCAGCTTCATCGCCAAGGACGACTACGGGCTTCAGGAAGCCCATGCCGAGATCGTGCCGGTCGATCAGCCGAAGGATGCCCGTCCGCTCTATCCACCGCCGGAATACCGGCTCGACCTGCCGCGCCGCGCGGCGCGCGAGGCCAAGGGCACCACGAGCCGCAACCTTTCCGAACACCCGCTCTCCGGCAAGCGCGTGAAGATCACGCTCGTCGCCAAGGATGCGGCGGGGCAGGAGGGGCGCAGCCAGCCGGTGGAGATGGTGCTGCCGGCAAAGACCTTCTTCGAACCGCTTGCCGGCGCCGTTGCCGAGGAGCGGCAGGTTTTCGCGCTCGACGCCAACCAGCTCCCATTCGCCATCGCGCTCAACGAGGCGCTGACGATCCGTCCCGAGGAGACGATCCCGAACCTCACGCATTTCCTGCTGATCCAGTCGGCCGGCGCGCGCATGAAGCTGGCGCGTACGGAAGACCAGATGCGCGAGACGGCGGATTACCTCTGGGAAATCGCGCTCGGCATCGAGGACGGCAACCTGTCGCTTGCCGACCGGCGCCTGCGCGAGGCGCAGAAGGCGCTGTCCGAGGCGCTTGAGCGCAACGCGCCCGAGGAGGAGATTGCCCAGCTCATGAAGGAGCTGCGCGATGCGATGCAGGCCTATATGCAGGAGCTGGCGAAGCAGGCGGCCAAGAACGGCCAGCAGCAGAGCGCCCAGCAGCAGGGCCGCATCCTGCGCCAGCAGGACCTGCAGCGCATGATGGACCAGATCGAGAACCTGGCGCGCTCGGGTGCGCGCGACCAGGCGCAGCAGATGCTGTCCGAATTGCAGCGCATGATGAACAACCTGCAGGCCGGCCGGCCGCAGCAGGGGCAGGGCCAGCAGAACGATGCCATGCGCCAGCAGATGGACAAGCTCGGCGAGCTCATGCAGAAGCAGCAGCAGTTGATGGAGAACACCTTCAAGCTCGACCAGGCGCAGCGCGACCGCATGGAGCGGGGCGACCCGATGCCCGGCGAGGAGGGCGAGCGGCAGCCGGGCGACGACGGCGCCGGCCAGCAGCCGACCGACCAGATGACGGCCGAGCAGCTTCGCGATGCGCTGAAGGCGCTCAAGGAGCAGCAGGATGGTCTCGGCAAAGAGCTCGGCGCGTTGCAGGAAGCCTTGAAGGGCATGGGGCTGGAACCCGGCGAAGGCTTCGGGCAGGCGGGCCGCGAAATGAAGGGCGCCGCAGAAGCGCTCGGTGAAGGCCAGGGCGAATCGGCCGTGGGCGGCCAGGGCCGTGCCCTCGAAGCGTTGCGGCAGGGCGCGCAGAGCATGATGAGCCAGATGCAGGCCATGGGCCAGGGGCAGGGCCAGGGCATGCCGAGGGCCGCCGGCCGCAACGGGCGTGACCCGCTCGGCCGCGAGCCCAGGGACAAAGGCACCGGCGCCATTGACGACGCGTCGAATTCTGTCCCGGAGGAGATCGACATCCAGAGGGCGCGGGACATTCTCGAGGAGATTCGCCGCAGGCTCGGCGCGGGCGCCACGCCAGGCTTCGAGCGGGAATACCTGGAGCGGCTGCTCGGGATCCGCTAGGACGAATCCGGCAGGGATGCATGGCGGTCTGCGCCCCCATTTGCGGAAAACAAGCGATTGGAGCAGTTATGCGGCCGGCAAGCGGGGAAACGCGTTACCCGCTCAGGCGGCCAATGCCTGTGCCACGGCGCGGCGGATGTCCGGCAGGCTGAACGGCTTGCTGACGACGTCGACGATCTTCAAGGAGAGGTCGTCGGCGCGTTCGCGCTGGTCGGCATAGCCGGTCATCAGCAGGATCTTCAGCGCCGGGTGGGCGGCGGAGGCCTTGTGGGCAAGCTCGATGCCGTCCATCACGGGCATGCGTATATCGGAGAGCAGGAGGTCGAAGCCGCCGTCGGTCAGCGCGTCGAGGCCGGCGGCGCCGTCCGGCGCCTCGACCGTCTCGTGGCCGTCCATGCGCAGGGCCCGCGCCACGAAGGTGCGCAGCGAGTCTTCGTCTTCGGTGATCAGAATCTTCGCCATCAATCCCCCTTCGGGCCGCATCATCGGCCCTGGTTCGGGAACGAAGAGACCAGACTTTCCTTGTCGATCCGTAAACGCCGGATAGGGGAAATTGAGAGAGCTCAGTCGGCGTCGCCGGTCACGACGCCCACGAAGGGCAATTCGCGGAAGGCATAGGCGACGTCCATGCCGTAGCCGACGACGAAATGGTCCGGGCATTCGAAGCCGACATAGTCGGCCTCAAGGTCGGTCCTGCGCTTCTCGCGCTTGTCGAGCAGCACGGCGATCGTGACGTTGCGCGCGCCGCGCTCGTACATCAGTTCCTTGGCGTAGCTGAGTGTGCGGCCGGATTCGAGGATGTCGTCGATGAGCAGGATGTCCCGGCCGTGGACGTCGCTGTCGATGTCCTTGATGACCTTCACGCCCTGCGAGACCGTGCCGGTGCCGTAGCTGGAAAGGGTGATGAATTCCACTTCCGGCGCAAGGCCCGCCGCGTGCAGCGCACGGGTGAGGTCGGCCGCGAAGATGAACGAGCCCTTGAGGACCGCGATGACGAGGAGGTCCTTCGTCGGGCCGGAGGCGATCTCGGCCGCGAGCTCCTCGTTGCGCCTGGCGATCTGCGCGGCGTCGTAAAGCGTTTCGATCTTCTTTCCGCGGACAATCTGCATCGCGAGGCGGCTCCTTGGGTCGTGGCAGAGCAGTTCCGGCGATGGTCCGGCGTGGTGCCACGCCGAAAATTTCGCAGGAACGAGGGAGCCGATTAGCATAGTCAGGGAGCGGGCGCACCCTCGCGGACGAAGGAAACCGAGACTTTCGGCACTTTTCCGCCGCCATGCGGGATGTGCAGGGCGAAGTGCTGGCTGGCGCCGGGAGGAATGGTCGCGGCGTCGAGCGCGACGCGGCGCTGGAGCGATTTTCCCGTGCCGTCGACGCGGATTTCGAGCGGCGGGACGGGCTGTACCGCGCCGCTGGCATTGTCGAGGCGGCCGTAGACCGACAGCACCTTCATGCCGTTCCGGTCGTCGAGCGAGGTGCTGAGTTCGGCCACGCGCAGCGGCTCGGCGGGGCCTGCGCCGGGAAGTGCGGCCTTCAATGCCGAAATCCCGCCGGCATAGGCGAAGACGAAGAGGCACGACGCCATGACGAGCCCGGCGAAGGCGCGTCCGGGCAGGCGCTGCAGGCCCGCTTCCGCAAGCCGCGCGCAGGCGGCGGCGAGGCGGAAGAGAACGTGCCGGGAAAGCGGCGGCGCCGGTGCCGGGCGGGCAGGTCGGCGATTGTCGTTGGAGGTGCGCGTGGCGGATGCGCGGATCACGACGAAATCGGCATCCACCACTTCGGGCCGCCGTGTGAAGCGCTCCCTGCGGGCGGGCGTCGTCGGCTCCGGCGGCAGGAGATCGATCCGGCCTTTCGCCTGCTGTCTTGCCCTGAAGGCGTTCATCGCGACCTCCGCTGGCCCGCATTCGCAAAATCACCTGCGAAAAGTCGGGCATTGAATGCAATCCTTACGAAACGTAAACCATACTGGTTAATGCTTCGGAAACCCGACCGTGAAAGAGCCGCTTTCCTATGCGAGCGGTGTTGCTAGGGTGACTGTTCGAGAACCGGGTTGGCCATTGATTCACTTCGAGAATGTCGGATTGCGCTACGGGATGGGGCCGGAGATCCTCCGCGACCTCACCTTCGATATTCCGCGCCGCTCCTTCCAGTTCCTGACGGGACCGTCCGGCGCCGGCAAGACGACGCTCCTGCGCCTGCTCTTCCTGTCGCTGCAGCCGACGCGCGGCATCATCCGCACCTTCGACCGGGAAATCTCGACCATTCCGCGCGACGAGCTGCCGATGCTGCGCCGGCGCATCGGCATCGTCTTCCAGGATTTCCGCCTGCTCGACCACCTGACGACCTATGAGAACGTGGCACTGCCGCTGCGGGTGCGCGGCAAGGAGGAGGCCAGCTACCGAGCCGACGTGCTCGAACTGCTGAAATGGGTCGGGCTCGGCGAGCGGATCAACGTGCTGCCGCCGGTGCTCTCGGGCGGGGAGAAGCAGCGCGCGGCCATTGCGCGCGCGCTCATCGACCGGCCGGAGCTTTTGCTCGCCGACGAGCCGACCGGTAACGTGGATCCGCCGATGGCGCGCCGGCTGCTCAGCCTCTTCCTCGAGCTCAACCGGCTCGGCACCGCCGTGGTGATCGCCACGCACGACCTGTCGCTGATGGACCAGGTGGAGGCCCGTCGCATGATCCTCTCGCAAGGGCGGCTCGACCTTTATGATTGAAGCGCCGCGCGATGCCGCCGACAATGCCAGGGCCGCTCGCCGGCCGGAAATGCGCGTGCGCCCGACAGCGCCCATCGTGCCGCCGTCCAACGTCTCCGGCACGGCGCTGATGGCCGTCATCGCCATCATGGCCTTCCTTGCCTGCCTCACCTTCGGCGCCGTCAGCATGGTGCGGGCGACGGCGGTGAGCTGGCAGAGCCAGATCTCCCGCGAGGTCACCATCCAGATCAAGCCGGACGACAATCTCGACATGGAAACGGCGCTCAAGGATGCGCGCGACCTTGCGCTCACCTTCTCGGGCACGCGCGACGGCACGATCGTCGACAAGACCGCGACGGCGCGCCTTCTGGAGCCCTGGCTCGGCGAGGGGCTGGACATCGACGAGCTGCCGGTGCCGCGGCTCGTCATCATCACCATAGACGAGCAGAATCCGCCCGATTTCGCCGGCATGCGCGCGGCGCTCGCCGAAGCGATCCCGCAGGCCTCGCTCGACGACCACCGGACCTGGGTCGACCGCCTCGTCGCCATGGCCCGCACGACAGCCTTCATCGGCACGGGCGTGCTGGTTCTCGTCTTCTCGGCCATGGTGCTGACCGTTGTGTTCGCAACGCGCGGGGCGCTGTCCGGCAACCGGCACATCGTCGAGGTGCTGCATTTCGTGGGGGCGGAGGCGGGCTTCGTCGCGTCCGAGTTCCAGAAGCATTTCCTCAAGATCAGTCTGAAGGGTTCGCTTGCCGGCGGGCTGCTGGCGGCGCTGTTCTTCGCCGTGGCCGGCTTCTGGCAGGGCCGTGCCATCGCCACGCCCCAGAGCGACCAGGCGACGGCGCTTTTCGGCACCTTCTCCATGGGATTGACCGGCTATCTCGGCATTGCCGGGACCATTGTCGTGATCGCGCTGCTGACGACGCTGACGGCCCGCTTCACCGTTATGCGGACGATCCACGAGATCGACCTCATCCGCTCCGACCCGTCGCGCACCGACCAACTGCCCGATCCATGACGCGCGCGGGTTGGATCATCGCCGCGAAACGGACTATTCGTTGCCGCAATCGCGTTTTATGGGTCGAATCATGAACGCGCTGGAACGGGCAAAGCCGGGAATGCCTGAGGGCATTTCGCGGGTCGAGGCGAGGCGGCGCCGCCGCCGGCGGCCCGCCCGGCGCGTCGTGCGCGTTCTCCTGGTGCTCATCCTTCTCGCCGCCATGGCGGGTGCCGGCGGCTTCCTCTATTTCGCCGAGACAGTCGCCGCGCTCGAGGCGCCGCGCGAACCGAAGGCCGATGCCATCGTGGTGCTCACCGGCGGCTACCAGCGCATCGACCGCGCCATCGAACTTCTCAAGAAGGGCGCGGGCGGACGGCTGCTCATTTCCGGCGTGAACCCCACGACGAGCGGCAACCAGATCCGCAGGCTCACGCAAAGCTCGTCGGCCCTTTTCGAATGCTGCGTCGACATGGGCTACGAGGCCGTGGACACGATCGGCAACGCCAACGAGACGGCGCGCTGGATCAGCGACCACCGGTTCCGCCGGGTGCTGGTCGTCACCAACAACTACCACATGCCCCGCAGCCTGCTGGAACTGCGGGTCAGCGATCCCGCCACCGAGTTCATCGCCTATCCGGTGGTCAATTCGGATCTCAAGAACGGCAACTGGCTGCGCCAGCCGATGATCCTGAAGGCCATGCTTTCGGAATATCTCAAATATTGCCTGGCGCATGTGCGCGCCTTTGCCGGCGCGCGGAGCTGGTCCGGGCTGCGCGCCGACCTGACCGGAAGCTGAGATCGCCGCCATGGGAGTTTCCCCGCCCGGGATTATCGTGTAGGGCGAAGGCACGTTCCGCTCACAGGCTGCCCGATGCTCGCTTTCCGCTCCGTGCTCTTCAACGCCCTCTTCTATGTGAACCTCATCGTGCAGATGATCGTCTTCACGCCGGCCTATTTCCTGCTGCCGCGCAAGAAGGCCTATGTCATCGCCAAGAACTGGGCGCGCAGCAACCACTGGCTGTTCGCCAAAATCGTCGGCACGACCTTCGAGATCGAGGGGCTGGAGAACATTCCCGACGGCAGCTACATCTTCGCGCCGAAGCACCAGTCCTTCTGGGACGCCTATGCGCTGCTGCCGTGGCTGGACGACCCGCTCTACATCCTGAAGCGCGAGCTGACCTGGATTCCGCTGTTCGGCTGGTACATCAAGAAGCAGCGCATGGTGCCGGTCAACCGCAATGCGCGCGGCAAGGTCATGGCCGCCGTCATGGCGCGCACCAGGGCGGAAATGGAAACCGGCCGCCAGCTCATCATCTATCCGGAGGGCACCCGCCGTCCGCCCGGCGCTCCGCCGGAATACAAGTACGGCATCGCGCGCCTCTACCGTGACCTTCAGGTTCCCGTCGTGCCGGTCGTCATGCATCCCGGCCTGTTCTGGCCGCGCCGCAAGTTCATCCGCCAGCCGGGTCATTTCAAGGTGATCATCCTGCCGGCGATTTTGCCCGGCATGGACCCCGATGCCTTCCTCGCTCATCTCGTCGAGGTGATGGAGACGGCGAGCGACCGGCTGCTGATCGAGACGGTGGAGGCCAATCCGCATCTCATCCTGCCGCCGACCGCCGTGCAGCGGCTGGCGGAGCTGAAGGCGCAGGGCTCCGGTCAGGCCGAGGCGCGCGCGTAGAGGTTTTCCGCCGCCCGGCCGACATCCTCCAGCCAGTGGTCGCGGATGCCCATCTCGCGCAGATGCGCCAGCGTGTTGCGCACGTAATCCATGTTGTGGCCCGACCTGCCGAAGGCGGCGCTGACGGTGCTGGCGGCCTCCCCTACCGTCAGCGATCCGGCAAACTGATGGTGGGCGCGGTCGCAGATATAGGCGAGCGTTGAGACGCGGCGGCCGTCGCTCAACGTCGCGGGCAGCGTGCGCTCCTTGTAGACGTGGGTCACCAGCTCGCGTTCACGCAGATAATCGACCACCGCCTCGCGCTTTTCCGGCGTCACGCGGAAGGCGACGCCGCGGCAGGAGCCGCCGCGGTCGAGGCCGAGCACGAGGCCTGGCCTTTCCTCCGTGCCGCGATGCACCCAGGAGCGCACGCAGAGTGAACGGCGGAAGCCGAAGAGGTGGGCCGCCTGCCGTTCCTCGAACTCGAAGCCCGGATTCCACATCAGCGATCCGTAGCCAAAGACCCAGAATTCGTTCATATCCACCGTCACCTGGATCGTCTCTCAAAAAGCCGCCGCAATTGCCGGCATTGTCGCGCAAATCACGTTCGTCACCATTGGAGAACACTATGGCATCGTCAAGCCGCGCCGACGCTTCCGGCGTTACGCGCAAACTGATCCTGCTCGCCATCGGCGTCGTTCTCTTCATCGCGCTCTATACGGGCGGATGGTTCTATGCCGCAAGCTGGCTGAAGGAACGGCTGGATCGGGAGCTTGCCGCCTCCGCACAAGGCATGCATTCGGCATCGTGCGGCAACCTCGACGTTCGCGGCTTTCCGTTCCGCATCGGCGTCTTCTGCGATTCCGTCGCCGTCGACGACCGGCCTTCCGGGCTTTCGGCCACTTTCGGCGCATTGCGCTCGGCCGCGCAGGTCTATCGCCCCGGCCATGCGGTGTTCGAACTGGACGGGCCGGCGCAGGTGCGCGTGACACCCGACCTCGTCTTCGATGCCGACTGGGACCTGATGCATGCGAGCGCCGTCGCCTGGACGGACGGGCTCGACCGGTTCTCGGCCGCTTACGATGGGCTGAAGGGCAAGCTCAACATGCCCTCGGACGGCCTGTCGGTCGGCATTGCCGCGGCCCACGGCGAAAAGCATGTCCGCCGATCCGGCGAAGCGCTCGACGTCGCCGCCTCGCTCGATACCCTCTCGCTGGAGCTTAATGGCAAGGCGCTGCCGCCGATGAACGTCGCGGCCGACCTGACGATCGCCGATGCGGCCCGGTGGATGTCCGCCGAGGGCCCGCCGCCGAACCTGCCGCTCGGCACGAGCACCGAATTGCGCAGCCTGTCGTTCGATCTCGGCGCGGGCCAGAAGCTGACCCTTTCCGGTGCCGTGACGATCGGTGAGGACGGCTATGTCTCCGGCGCGCTGGACCTCACCATCGAGGGCATCACGGCCTGGCGCGATCGCGTTTCGGAGGTGTTTCCGCAGGCCGCCAAGACGGCGAAGCGCGTCGCGGAGGGGGTCAAGGTCCTCTCGGGCGGGCAGGAGCGGGCCGTGGTGAAGGTCAATATCCGGCAGGGAACGGTCTATCTCGGCCTCTTCCCCGTCGCGGAAATCCCGCCGCTCTGATCAGCCGTTCTTGTCGTCGACCGGGCGGCCGAAGTTCGGCGCGGCGGTGTCCTGGCCGGCGTCGATGATCGAGCGTCGGATGGCGCGGGTGCGGGTGAAGAGGTCGAAGAGCTTGTCCCCGTCGCCCCAGCGGATCGCCCGCTGGAGATAGGCGAGGTCCTCGGAAAAGCGCGCCAGCATTTCCAGGATCGCATCCTTGTTGTGCAGGCAGACGTCGCGCCACATGGTCGGGTCCGAAGCGGCAAGGCGCGTGAAGTCGCGGAAGCCGGAGGCCGAATACTTGATGACTTCCGATTCCGTCACCGTCTCCAGGTCGTCCGCCGTGCCGACGATGTTGTAGGCGATGATGTGCGGCAGGTGCGAGACGATGGCGAGCACCTTGTCGTGGTGCTCCGTATCCATCTCGTCGACCTTCGAGCCGAGTGCTTCCCAGAAGGCGGCGAGCTTGCGCTTGGCGTCCTTGTCGGTGCCGTGCACCGGGGTCAGGATGCACCAGCGGCCCTGGAACAGTTCTGCAAAGCCGGCATCCGGGCCGGAATGCTCGGTGCCGGCCAGCGGGTGGCCGGGGATGAAATGCACGTTCTTCGGCATGTGCGGCAGCATCTGCGCGACGACCGATGCCTTGGTGGAGCCGACGTCGGTGACGATGGCGCCGGGCTTGAGGTGCAGGGCGATGTCCTCGGCCACCTTGCCGGAGGCGCCGACGGGCACGGAGACGATGACGAGGTCGGCGCCTTCGACGGCCTTGCCGGCGTCATGCACGTAGTCGGTGCCGAGTTCCAGTTCGCGGGCGCGGTCCAGCGTTTCCGTGCTGCGGCTGGAGATGGTGACGGTTTTCGCAAGGCCCTTGGCCTTGACGGCCCGGGCGATGGAGGAGCCGATGAGGCCGATGCCGATCAGCGCGATCTTGTCGAAATGTCCGTCCGTCATGCTGCCGCCCCTTGCTGCCGTCAACCCGCTCTAGAGCATTTCCGCTTTTCTTCGAATCGCGAAAACGCTCTATCCTTTTGTTTCTACGCAATTCCGGACGCAAAACCGCTGCGCACTTTTGCTGGAATTGCTCTAGCGGGCGGCCCGGCATTTGTCGAGGGGATCAGCGCGGCGCGCGCTCGCGCGTCGTGGGGATGCCCTGCGGGGCAAGCACCGGCACGAAGACGCGCCGCGAGGCACGGGCAGCGACCGGCAGGCCCTGATAGAGCCGCTTCTGCGCCTCCACGATGATGACGCCGGAGAACATCGGCCAGAGCGAACGCCCCAGCCGCTCGAAGGCGCCGCGCAGCTTCTGCACGCTGCGCAGCTTGGAAGGCGGGAAGAACAGGGCCTCGGCCGAGGCGCCGGGCGTGAAGTTGGTCTCGCGCAGCAGCGCGATGAGCTGGCTGCGGGAGTAGGGACGGCCGGAGCCGAAGGGCGTGTGCTCCATGCGCGCCCACACGCCGCGCCGGTTCGGCACGACGATGACGAGGCGGCCGCCGGGGGCCAGCACGCGCCAGAGCTCTTTCATCGTCTCGCGCGGGTTCTCGGCGAATTCCAGCGAATGCACCATCAGCACGCGGTCGACCGAAGCGTCCGGCAGCGGCAGTTCCTCGTCGAAGACCAGCGCCGTGGAGGAAAGCTCGCCCGGCGGCCAGTTCACCGCGCCCTGCCCGGCCGGCATGAAGGCGAAGGTGCGTTCCGTATCGGCGCGGAAGCGGTCGAGATAGGGCACGGCATAGCCGAGCCCGACCAGCCGCTCGTCCGGCAGCCGCGCCCAGAGCGAGGCGAGCGCCATGGCGATCGAGTGATCGGCGAGGCGCCCGAGGGGCGAGTGGTAGAATTCGCGGAGGTCGACGATATCTGCATGCATGGACACGATGTTAGCGATGGTCCGGTGGACTTCAAGGCCGTTTGCCTTACATTCGCCCGCGACGACCTGCCCGATGCGACGAGGAACGACCATGACCGCGCTGGAAATCGAACTCTTTGCCTGCCGCAGCGATAATTTCGGCGTGTTGCTGCACGATCCGGTAACGGGTGCGACGGCGAGCATCGATGCGCCGGAGGAAAAGCCGATCCTTGCTGCGCTGGAGCGTCGCGGCTGGCGCCTCAGCCATATCTTCACGACCCATCACCATGGCGACCACGTGGAGGCCAACCTCGCGCTGAAGGACCGCTTCGGCGCGACGATCATCGGCCCGGCGCGCGAGACCATTCCGGGCATCGACCGCAAGGTGGATGGCGGCGACAGTTTCGATTTCGCCGGCCGGCGCGTCGAGGTCATCGCGACGCCGGGCCATACGGTCGGCCACATCTGTTTCCACCTGCCGGAGGAGAAGCTGCTCTTTGCCGCCGATACGCTCTTCGCGCTCGGTTGCGGCCGTGTCTTCGAGGGAACGCCCACCCAGATGTGGGAATCGCTCTCGACGCTCGCCGCCCTGCCGGATGAGACGACCGTCTATTTCGGACATGAATACACGTTGTCGAACGCGCGCTTTGCCAGGACCGTCGATCCGGAAAACGCGGCGCTCGCACGCCGTGCCGACGAGATCGAGGCGTTGCGGGCCGACGGCGTCTTCACCGCCCCGACGACGATCGGCATCGAAAAGGCGACGAACCCCTTCCTCAGGGCCGGCGATCCGGTGATCCGCCGCCATCTCGGAATGGAGGGGGCGAGCGATGCCGAAGTGTTTGCCGAAATCCGCGGGCGAAAGGACCGGTTCTGAGATCAGGCGGGGCTTGCGACAGCCCGCCTGAAGATCATGTCCTTGGCGGCGAGCACCGCGCCGCCCGTCACCAGCAGGCAGGCGAGCGCGATGGTCCAGGTCGGCTCGGCAAAGCCGGAGAGGATGAGGACGAGGGTGGAAAGCAGCGGCGCGGCATAGCTGGCGGCGCCGAGGATCTGGATGTCGCCGTTCTTGACGCCGTAGTCCCAGACATAGAAGGCCGCGCCGACCGGCAGCAGGCCGAGGCCGGCGATGGCGAGCCATTCGAAGCCCGTCTGCGGCCAGACGGTGGTTTCCAGCATCAGGTGGCAGATGAGCGAGAGGATGGAAGTGGCGAGGCAGAAGCCGGTCACCACATCCGTCGAGACCGCCTCGAAACGGCGGGTCGCCAGCGAGTAGCCGGCCCAGGTGAAGGCGCAGAGGAAGGCGGCGCCATAGCCGATGAGATAGGCGCTGTCGAAGGTAACGCCGTTTCGCCCGACGATGAGCGCGGTACCGCCGAGGCCGAGCAGCGTGCCGACCACATGGTTCCAGCGCAGCGTCTCGCCGGGCAGCATCGCCGAGCCGGTGACGATGAGGAGCGGCCAGAGATAGGCGATCAGGCTCGCCTCGACGGCCGGGGCGTTGCGCAGGGCGGTGAAGTAGAGGAAGTGATAGCCGAAGAGGCCGAGGATGCCGGTGATCCAGACCTTTGCCGGCTGCTTCAGGAGGCGGGCCCGCTGCGGCCGGGCGATGAGCACGACGATGCCGGGCAGGCTGCCGATGAGGAAGCACACGGCGGAGAGCTGGAAGGGCGGCATCTTGCCGGACGCGGCGGTGAAGAGCGCCAGCAGCGCCCACATGAGGATCGCCGTAAAGCCGATCAGGGTTGCACGCGTCTTCAAGGCCGATCACTCCCGGTCTGCCGACCGGGGTCATGTCATCCGCCGAAGCGCGTGGCCGAGACGGTGACGGGACCGAGCTTGGTCGGAATCTTCACATAGACCGGAGCATATACATTCGCGTCTTCGGCCTTGGCAAACCAGATTTCCATCGTCCTCAGCCTGCGCAGGTATTCCACGTCGTCCCGGCCCTTCTTGTAGCCGGATTTGGGGACGAAGCGGATGCCGCAGACCACGGCCTCGCCCTCGAAGCCCTTGGTGGAATAGGGCTTCGTGCCCTTCGACGTCAGTTGCAGGTCGAGGCGGGATTCGCCGTCGAAGATCGGCAGGGTGTTCGGGCAGACGCGGTTGCCGGCGGGAATGATGAGGCCCGAGATCGGGTCGAGCACCGCGCGCATGTCGGCGCGGGTGACGGGCACCCAGTTTTCCGGCTTCTTGCGCGCCGGCACCATGTTGGCATGGATGACGTTGCCGTTGCGGAAGGTGACGTCGATGGCCCGGCCGCGCTTGCCGCTGCGGTAGTTCACCGAATAGGAGGTGGCATGCAGGTTGTCCCGCCCGACGATGCCGGAGACGGAGGTCGTGCCCTGCGTGCGGGAGAAGATGTCGACGAGGCCGGCCGAATGCAGGCTGCCAGAAATGGTGTAGCGGTTGCCGGAAAACTCGGAGCGGAAGCTGGCGGTCGCGACCGGCAGCCCGGAAAGGCGGATGCTGTAGTCCGTGCGGTGCTGGATCTCGGCCGACGAAAGGGGGCCCGCGCCGCCCAGAAGGGCAAGCGACACCGCTGCGCCCGCAATCCAACCCCGTCCGTTCATCCGCACGACTCCCAAGACCTTTCCGCATTCGTCCGTAGCCGGAAACGCCCGACCTGCCTGTTTCGATGCAATTGCGGGCGCATATTTTCCGGAATCGTTTCCAGGACGCCCGCCTAGCCCGCCATTGCGGCGATTCTACGCCGTGGAAAAATCTCGCCGTCTCCTGCTATTGCCTGCAAATCGCGATGTTTGGCAACTGATTTCCGGCGGAACGGCAGGTTTGGCTTGACGTCGCCGGCCAGTGTGACTATAGAACCGCGACTTTCCAAAAAGGCCAGACGGACTGCGGCCGGTTTCGGCACCGGAAACGTATTGTCCTGAACAAGAAAAAATAGGTGTACCATGTCCCGTAGTTGCGAATTGACCGGCAAGGGCGTCCAGTCGGGCAACAATGTGAGCCACGCAAACAACAAGACGAAGCGCAAGTTCCTGCCGAACCTGTGCAATGTCACGCTGATTTCCGACGCCCTCGGCCAGCGTTTCCGTCTTCGCGTTTCCGCAGCCGCTCTCCGCTCGGTCGAGCACCGCGGCGGCCTCGACGCCTTCCTGCTGAAGGCCGAAGAGAACGAACTGTCGATGCGCGCTCGTCTGCTGCGCCGCCAGATCGCCAAGAAGACGGCTGCCGCTGCTGCTGCCTGATCGGGCAACACGCCGAAGCATTTTCATTGAGGCTTGACCGCTTTGCGGGCAGGCCTCAATGCTTTGCGCATATCATTGTTACTCCAACTGGTGGCATCACCCAGGATAAAAAAATGCTCGCGAACCGCGTCATCCCTATCTATGTCCTCCTGATGACGGCCGTGGTCGTCGCCTCCAACGTGCTGGTGCAGTACCCGCTTTCGGGTGAACTGTTCGGTATCGCGCTCGGCGACCTCCTGACCTACGGCGCCTTCACCTATCCCGTCGCCTTCCTCGTCACGGATCTCACCAATCGCCAGTTCGGCCCGCGCATCGCGCGCCGCGTCGTGGCGGCCGGTTTCCTCGTGGCGGTGCTGTTCTCGTTCGCCGCTTCCACGCCGCGCATCGCCATCGCTTCCGGCTCGGCCTTCCTTGCCGGCCAGTTGCTCGACATCTCCATCTTCAACAGGCTGCGCCGGCAGACCTGGTGGCGCGCGCCGCTGATCGCCTCGCTGATCGGTTCTGTGCTCGATACGATGATCTTCTTCTCCTTCGCCTTCGCGCCGTTCTTCTCGGTCTTCGGGCCGAACGACGATTTCGCCATCGCCTCGGCGCCCGTGCTCGGCATCTTCGCGGCCGAGACGCCGCGCTGGATCTCCTGGGCCATCGGCGACTTCTCCGTGAAGGTGCTGGTCGGCCTCGTCATGCTGCTGCCCTATGGCGCGCTGATGAGCCGGCTCAAGCCGATGCCGGGCGTCGAGAAGATGGCTTAACGAGCGGCGTTCCAGAGGTCGAGGAGCGACAGTGAAAGCTCCAGCACGCTCGCCCTCCGGCGTCATCCTCGGCCTTGAGCCGAGGATCCACAGGCGCGGCGTGCCGGCGGATGGATGGTCGGGTCAGGCCCGACCATGACGGAGGAAAGGTTTTTCTCCTCCGGCCGATCTTTCACTTCAGCCGGAATTCCAGCATCAGGTTGCGCTGGAGGATGGAGTGATTGTCGTCGGAAACGACGATGATGCGGATGTCGTCCTTAGCCATCGCCACCACGTCCAGCCCTTCCATATTGTCGATCTGCTGGCGAAGGTCGGCGTCGATCAGCACCTCGCCGTCGACCACCGCGCCGGGGCGGATCGTATCGCCGTCGATCCGGCGGATGCGCGTGCCCATGCCGTCCAGCAGGCGGAAGCGGCGTTCCAGCAGGAGGAGGTCGCCATTCGGCAGGAAGGCGCCGTCGGTGATGTCCCAGGGATCGTTGCGTCTGACGGCGAAGAAGCCCGCACGCGGGCCTTCCAAGACAGCGGCGAAGACGTTGCCATCGGCATCCAGGCTGCGCTCCGTCACGACCACCGGTACGGCGCCGAGCGGGCCTGTGGCCGGCGACATGGCGAGTGTCTCCATGCCGCGGTTCCGGCGGATCTCCCGCCGTTCGATGGGAAGGGGCAACCGGCGCTTCGGCCTTGCGTCCATGAAGCCGGGATCGGGATAGGCGTCGATCCGGTGATGCCCCTCGAAGCTGACGAGGAGCTCGCCCTTGCCGATGGCGAGGCCCTCGGCATCCATCGCCTGCTTGGGGTTCTCGCCGCGGCCGTCCCGATTGAACATCGAGCGGATCCTGACGTCGGCAAGGCGCTCAACCGGCCTTCGGCATCGCGCTCGACGCGGCCGGTCAGCCAGTGGCCGGTATCGAGCACCGAGACGAAGTTCTGCCGGTCGTTTCGGAAGCGGATCGCCGAGACCGCGCCGAGCAGGGGACTGGTCGACGAATAGGCGATGCCGCCGAGGAATTCGAGCCTGCCGAAGATGCGCTGGCCGGAACCCGGCGTGAACTGCATAATGGCGCGGCTGGAGACCGGGACCTCGATGGCATCCGCTGCCGCCGGCTGCACGGGCGACAGGCAGAGCAGAGCGGACAGGGCGATTGCGGGAAGGCTTCGCACGAGGCGCGCAGGCCTTTGCCGGAACGCCGGCTCAGCCCGCACGGCGGCGGCTGGCGGGGAGGCGGGCGGTGCTTTCGTCGGCGAAGAGCGAGGCGAGCTGTTCGGTCATGGCGCCGGCCAGTTCGTCCGCGTCGACGATGGTGACGGCGCGGCGGTAGTAGCGCGTGACGTCATGGCCGATGCCGATGGCCAGCAGCTCGACCGGCGAGCGCGTCTCGATCTGCTCGATGACGGCGCGCAGGTGCCGCTCGAGATAGTTGCCGGGGTTCACCGAGAGCGTCGAATCGTCGACCGGTGCGCCGTCCGAGATCATCATCAGGATGCGGCGCTGCTCGGGGCGGGCGAGCAGGCGGTCGTGCGCCCAGATCAGCGCCTCGCCGTCGATGTTCTCCTTCAGGAGGCCCTCGCGCATCATCAGGCCGAGATTGCGCCGTGCGCGCCGCCACGGGGCATCGGCGGCCTTGTAGATGATGTGGCGGAGATCGTTGAGGCGGCCGGGCGCCTGCGGCTTGCCGCTGCCGAGCCATTTTTCGCGCGATTGCCCGCCCTTCCAGGCCTTGGTGGTAAAGCCGAGAATCTCGACCTTCACGCCGCAGCGCTCCAGCGTGCGGGCGAGGATGTCGGCGCAGGTGGCGGCGACCGTGATCGGGCGGCCGCGCATGGAGCCGGAATTGTCGATCAGCAGCGTCACGACCGTGTCGCGGAAGGTCGTGTCCTTCTCGCGCTTGAAGGAGAGCGGCTGCATCGGGTCGATGATGATGCGCTGCAGGCGGGCGCTGTCGAGATAGCCCTCTTCGAGGTCGAATTCCCAGGCGCGGTTCTGCTGCGCCATCAGGCGGCGCTGAAGCCGGTTGGCGAGGCGGCCGACCGCGCCCTGAAGATGGGCGAGCTGCTTGTCGAGGAAGGCGCGCAGGCGGTCGAGTTCCGCCTCGTCGCACAGTTCCTCGGCGGTGATGGTCTCGTCGAATTCCTGCGTGAAGACGCCGTAATCGACCTTCTCGTTGAAATCCGTGAAGGGCTGGTTCGGGCGGCGCACCTCGCCGGGCTTTTCGGTGTCGTCGCCGTCATCGTCGACGAGGTCGTCGTCGGAGATTTCCGCGCCGTCCATCTCGCCTTCGTCCATCTGCTCGTCGGACGTCTCGTTCTCGTCGGCAGGGGCGCTGTCGTCGCCGGCGTCTTCCTGGCTGTCGTTGTCTTCCTGCTCGTCGCTGCGCGGCTGGTTCTCGTCCTCGGGCGTTTCCGAATCGTCCGGTTCGTTCTCGTCCTCGCCGTATTGCTCGGCGACGTTCATCGAGGCGAGCATGTTGCGCACGACGCGCGAGAAGGCGTGCTGGTCGTTGATGGCGGAGGAAAGGCCCTCCATGTCCTTGCCGGCCTTGTCCACGATGAAATCGCGCCAGAGGTCGAGCACCTTGCCGGCCGAGGCGGGCGGGGCCTGGCCGGTCAGCTTCTCGCGCACGATGAGCGCGACGGCTTCTTCAAGGGGCGCATCGGCCTGGCGGGTGATCGCGCCGAAATTGGCCTTGGCGTATTTCTCCGTCAGCATGGTGGTGAGGTTCTGCGCCATGCCGTGCATGCGGTTTGAGCCGATCGCCTCGACGCGCGCCTGCTCGACGGCGTCGAAGATCGCGCGGGCATCGGCGCCCTGCGGCGACATGGTCGCGTGGATGCGGGCGTCGTGACAGGCCTTGCGCAGCGCCATCGAGTCGCCGAGGCCACGGGTGAGCGCGACTTCGGCGGGCGACGGGCGCTTGGAGAGCTCGGGCAGGCGGATGCGCTCGCCGGTCATGCCGGGGCGCTCGTTGGCGAAGGTGACCTCCACCTCCGCATCGCCCGAGACGGCGCGCACGCAGCCCGTCACCGCGCGGCGGAACGGTTCCATGTCCACCACGCCGCCGGGCCTCGGCTTCGAATTGTCTCCGCGGGCTGCCATGCGCTTCACCTTGCCGTCAGACAGTCGCTTCCAGGACGATGTTGGCGGCGCTTTCCTTCAGCTCCACGCCGAAAGCGCGCTGGTAGAGTTCGGCCACCAGCGTGCGCTCCAGTTCGTCGCACTTGTTGAGGAAGGTGACGCGGAAGGCGAAGGCGACGTCGCCGAAGATCTCCGCATTCTCCGCCCAGGTGATGACCGTACGCGGGCTCATCACGGTCGACAGGTCGCCGTTGATGAAGGCGGCGCGGGTGAGGTCGGCGACGCGCACCATGCGCGAGATCGTCTCGCGGCCGTCCTTGCCGGCAGCGAGGCGCTTCACCTTGGCGGCGACGATGTTCACCTCGTTGTCGTGCGGCAGGTAGTTCAGCGTGGTGACGATCGACCAGCGGTCCATCTGCGCCTGGTTGATCTGCTGCGTGCCATGGTAGAGGCCGGTCGTGTCGCCGAGGCCGACGGTGTTGGCCGTGGCGAACAGGCGGAAGGCCGGGTGCGGGCGGATGACGCGGCTCTGGTCGAGCAGGGTCAGGCGGCCGGAGGATTCCAGCACGCGCTGGATGACGAACATGACGTCCGGGCGGCCGGCGTCGTATTCGTCGAAGACGAGCGCGACATTGTGCTGGTAGGCCCAGGGCAGGATGCCGTCCTTGAATTCGGTGACCTGAAGGCCGTCCTTGACGACGATGGCGTCCTTGCCGACGAGATCGATACGGCTGACATGGCTGTCGAGGTTGACGCGCACGCAGGGCCAGTTGAGGCGGGCGGCGACCTGCTCGATATGGGTCGACTTGCCGGTGCCGTGGTAGCCGGAGACCATGACGCGCCGGTTGTGGGCAAAGCCCGCGAGGATGGCGAGCGTCGTTTCGCGGTCGAACAGGTAGTCCGGGTCGAGGTCCGGCACATAGGCGTCCGCCTTGGAATAGGCCGGGACCCTGAGGTCCGTATCAATGCCGAAAACCTCCCGTACGGAAACCGTGGTGTCCGGGAGGTTGGAAATATCGAGATCCATCTTGCTCATCACGTCTCCGCGGGCGGCGGCCATGCCTCCGCCCCAATAATTTAGTGCACGCCAACTTTGCCTTTTGCTTGACCGCATTTGTGCGACACCGGGCGATTCCGCCCGGTTGCAAAATGCTCTAGCAGAAGCCGGCCTGCTTTAACAATTGATATGCTTGGATGACGGCGCGAAAACGCTCCTCCGAGCCTCTATCTCCGCCATTTGCATCCGGGTGATGCTTTTTGACAAGCATTTTGTAGGCGGACTTGATGTCCTCTGTCGTGGCATTCGCGGAAAGGCCGAGCGTGTCGAAGGCTTTCGCCTCCAGGGTCTTCAGTTTTCGCGCGCGGGGCTCCATCTGGGGCCTGCGGCCCTTGCCTTCGTTGAAGAGGCCGAAGGGATCGCGGATGCGCTGATTTGCCCCGGCCGTGCCGGAGCGCGCGGTGCCCTGGGCCGGGCCGTTCTTGGCGGCCTTGTTGACGCCGATCGTCCAGGTCGGACGGTGGCCGGTGATGGCCTCCTTCTGGTAGCGCGCGATCTCGCCGTCGGACAGGCCCGAGAAGTAGTTGTAGCCCTTGTTATATTCCTTGACGTGCTCGAAGCAGAACATGAAATACTGCCCCTCGGCGTTGCGGCCGACGGGTGCGCGATGCACGGCATTCTCCTCGCAGCCGTCCCACTGACAGGTCGGCGCGGAGCGTTCGGGACGCTCCACGCGCCGCTTCGTGCGGATGCGGTCGAAGTATTTGGAATCGAGTTTCATGGCGCTAATTATGGGGCTCCCGAGCGGCCGCAACAAGAATTGACAAAGCGGATTGTTGCTGGCTTTGTGGAACCCTTTACCTGCGTCGCGGCGGTGCCGTTTCCGTCGCTGAAAGTTGCCCCATGTCCATGAAAACCAGCATCGCCGGCAAGCTTGAAGCCGCCTTTTCGCCCGAGCGCCTCGAGGTCGTCAACGAGAGCCACCTGCATGCCGGCCACCAGCCGGGTTTCGATGGCGAGGGCGAGACGCATATGCGCATCCGCATCGTCTCCGCAGCCTTTTCCGGCATGAGCCGGGTGGCACGCCACCGGGCGATCAACGAGGCGGTGAAGGCGGAGCTCGACGCGGGACTTCATGCCCTCGCCGTCGAGGCGGCGGCGCCGGGCGAACCGACGCGCTGGTGAGCTTTTTTGGTCTTGCGCCATTGCGAACGCAAAACCGCTTCTCACGTTTGCCGGACCTGCTTCAGGCGCCCGGCTGCAACAGCTCCGCCGGGCGGATGCGCAGCTTGGTGATGCGGTTCTTCACCCGCTTCATGACGATGAAGCGCTTGCCGTGGAAGGTGAAGGCCTGGCGCTCCTCCGGGATCGACTTCGATTCGTGGATGACGAGGCCGGCGATGGTCGTCGCCTCCTCGTCCGGCAGCGTCCAGTTGAAGGCGCGGTTGAGGTCGCGGATCGAAACGCTGCCGTCGACGACGAGCGAGCCGTCCGCCTCCTGCCGCACGCCCTGGATGTCGACGGTCTTCTCGTCGGAGATGTCGCCGACGATCTCCTTGAGGATGTCCTGCAGCGTGACGAGGCCCTGCACATCGCCGTATTCGTCGACGACAGTCGCGAAATGCTCCTCGCGGCGCAGGAAGGCGGCGAGCTGCTCCTTCAGCGTCGTCGTGTCGGGCACGAACCACGGTTTCTGCGCGACCCGCGTGATGTCGAGGCTCTTCGGCTCGACGCCGGGTTCCGCCAGCGCGCGCAGGAGGTCCTTGGCGTGGACGACGCCGACGATGTTGTCGGCCGAGCCCATCCAGAGCGGCATGCGAGTATAGGGGCTTTCCAGCACGGCCTTGACGATCTCCTCCGGCGGATCGCCGGCATTGAGCGCCCGCATGGCCATGCGGTGGATCATGATGTCGGAGACTTCCAGCGCGTCGAGGTCGAGCGCATTGGGAAGCCGGTCGCGCTCTGTCTTCGCGGACGCCCCCTCGCGTTCGCCCTCCGCCTCGCGCGTCTCCCGGTGCGAACGCCACAGCCCTGAAATCGACGAGCGCCAGTAGACTATGGCGGCGAGGGCGATGAGGCCGAGGACGATCCACGGCCAGACATCAGGAGCGAGCACGGCGGGCGTATCGCTGGTCATTTCGGCAGCTTTTCCTTGAGGAAGGCGACGACTTCCGACTGCGGCACGTCGTCGGCGACGAAGGACCGGCCGATGCCGTGCGTCAGGATGAAGGTGAGCTTGCCGGCCTTGACCTTCTTGTCCTGCGCGATGGCGTCCATCAGCCTTTCCGCCGGCGGCAGGCCGCCCGGGATCTCTGCCATCGATGTCGGCAGGCCGACGTCGCGCAGATGCGCCTCGACGCGGCTTGCATCGTCGGGGCTGCAAAGGTTCATCCGGGCGGAGAACTGATGGGCGAGCACCATGCCGATGGAGACGCCCTCGCCATGGACGAGGCGGGCGCTGTCGTACTGCGTCGCCGCTTCCAGCGCATGGCCGAAGGTGTGGCCGAGATTGAGGAGGGCGCGCTGGCCGTTCTCGCGCTCGTCGGCGGCGACGACATCTGCTTTCGCCTGGCAGCTCGTGGCGATGGCCGTAATGCGCGCCTCGCCGCCGGCGAAGACGTCGCGCCAGTTGTTCTCCAGCCAGGCGAAGAAATCCGGCTTGTCGATCAGGCCGTATTTGGCGACCTCCGCGTAGCCGGCGCGGAATTCGCGCGGCGAGAGTGTGTCGAGCACGTCGGTGTCGGCGAGCACGAGGTCGGGCTGGTGGAAGACGCCGACGAGGTTCTTGCCGTGGGCCGAGTTGATGCCCGTCTTGCCGCCGACGGAGGAATCGACCTGCGCCAGGAGCGAGGTCGGCACCTGGATGAAGCGAGAGCCGCGCCGCACGATGCCGGCGGCAAAGCCGGTGAGGTCGCCGATGACGCCGCCGCCGAGCGCCACCACGGCGTCGTTGCGCTCGATGCGGGCGGCAAGCACGCTGTCGCAGACGCGGATCAGGTGCTCGAAGCTCTTCGTCTTCTCGCCGGCCGGCAGCACGAGCGAGACGGCCTCGATGCCTTCCACCGCAAGCGCGGCCATGAAGCCGTCGAGATAGATCGGCGCGACGTGCTCGTCGGTGATGACGGCGATCTTGCGGCCCTTGAGGCGGCTTGCGATCTCGCGGCCGGCCGCGGATATGAGGCCGGGGCCGATCAGGATGTCGTAGGAGCGGTCGGCGAGATCGACGCGCACGGTGCGGCGCGCGGTGGCATTGGCAGTCATGGTCATCTCGTCAGGGTTTGCGGGCGGCGGCGATGATCGCGGCGAGCACCTCCTCCACCATGGTTTCCTTCTTCACGTCGCGCGACATCACGGTCAGATCGGCTTCCGCATAGATCGGGTAACGGGCGTTCATGAGGTTTTCGAGCGTCTGGCGCGGGTTCTCCGTCTTGAGCAGCGGGCGGGTGTCGCGCTTGTTGACGCGCTCCCAGAGAACGTCGAGGTCGGCCTTCAGCCAGACGGTGAGGCCGCCGCGCCTGATGTGCCTTCGGGTGTTCTCGTTGATATAGGCGCCGCCCCCGGTCGACACGACGCGCGGGCCGGAGCGCAGCAGGCGCTTGATCACCCGGGTTTCGAGTGCCCGGAATTCCGCCTCGCCATAGGCGGCGAAGAGATCCGTTATCGACATGCGCGAGACGCGCTCGATCTCGTGGTCGGAATCGATGAAGGGGATGCCGAGCGCCTGCGCCGTCATGCGGCCGATCGCCGACTTGCCGGCGCCCATCAGGCCGATCAGGACGAGGTTGCGCCTGCCGAGCGCGGCGCGGGCCTCGGCGGCAAGCGTAAGGGGGGCCTGGACGATCAGCTCGGTCATGGGGTTTCCCGGAGTTTCGCTTCCTTCCGTATCGACAAAAGCGCCGGGAGCGTCAAGCCTGCGCGGTGTCGGGCGTGCGGGGGGGCGAACGGCCGCCGCCCTTGCGCTGAACGGACGGCGAGGCGATATAGGGACTATCGTCCCGGAGATCGCCATGCCCACCCTGTTCCGATTCCTGTTCTTCTGCGCCGTGATCGTCGGGTCGGTCTACGGCGTGATGGTGGCGCTGGTGACCTTCGTCGAGCCGACCGAGCGGGAAGTGACGATCCGCATTCCTTCCGAGCGCGTGAATCCCCAGCCATGAGGGATCCGTCCGCCCTTCAGGTCGAGTCCTTCCTCGAGATGATGAGCGCCGAACGGGGCGCGGCTGTCAACACGCTGCAATCCTATGAACGGGACCTCGAGGATGCGCGCTCCTTCCTCAACGAGCGCGGCGTGCGGCTTGCGGAGGCGACGCCTGACGACCTCAGGGCCTATCTCGGCCATCTTGCACGGCAGGGCTTTGCCGCATCCTCGCAGGCGCGGCGGCTGTCGGCGCTCCGGCAGTTCTTCAAGTTCCTCTATGGCGAGGGCCTGCGCGGGGACGATCCGACCGGCATTCTCGACGCGCCGAAGAAGGGGCGCTCGCTGCCGAAGACGCTGAGCGTCGACGACGTCACCCGCCTCATCACCCGGGCCGAAGCCGAGGCGGCGGAGCCCGGCGGAAATCCCCTTCTCAAGCGGCGCATGCATCTGCTCGTCGAGCTGCTCTACGCGACGGGCATGCGCGTCAGCGAACTGGTGTCGCTGCCGGCGAGCGTGCTGGCGCAGACGGGGCGCTTCCTCGTCGTCAGGGGCAAGGGCAACAAGGAGCGCATGGTGCCCCTGTCGCGCGCCGCCGTTTCGGCGCTGGAGGCCTATGGGGAGATGCTGGCGGCGGAGATCGGCGACGATCCGGCGGCCGGCGCGTTCCTTTTCCCGGCGCAGAGCAAGGAAGGCCATCTGCCGCGCCAGGTCTTCGCGCGCGACCTGAAGGCGCTGGCCGGGCGGGCCGGCATTCGGGCCTCGTCGCTTTCGCCGCACGTCCTTCGCCACGCCTTCGCCAGCCATCTCCTGCAGAACGGCGCGGACCTGCGCGCGGTGCAGGAACTGCTGGGCCACTCGGACATTTCCACGACACAAATCTATACGCATGTGCTGGAAGAACGGCTCCACCAGCTCGTTCAAACCCATCACCCCCTTGCCAAACAGGCAAAAAAACCGGATTAGGACCCCTACCGCCTGCGACTGGCCTTGTGGCCGACTGCAGACCGGCGCGGTTTGAGCAAACGATCGGAAACGCATCTCATGCACAACTACCTCGATTTCGAAAAGCCCATCTCGGATCTCGAAGGCAAGATCCACGAGCTGAGGAAGCTCGCAGAGGAAGATGAGAGCATCGACACGAGCGACGAGGTCGGCAGGCTTGAAGTGCGCGCCCGCGAGGCCATGGCGGACATCTACGCCAAGCTGACGCCCTGGCAGAAGACCCAGGTCGCGCGCCATCCGCAGCGTCCGCATTTCGTCGATTACGCCAGCCAGCTCTTCGAAGAGTTCACGCCGCTGGCCGGCGACCGCAAGTTCGCCGAGGACGAGGCGATCCAGGCGGGCCTGGGGCGTTTCCGCGGCGAGGCCGTCGCCATCATCGGCCAGGAAAAGGGCAGCGACACCAAGTCGCGCCTCAAGCACAATTTCGGCAGCGCCCGGCCGGAAGGCTACCGCAAGGCGATCCGCGTCATGGAAATGGCCGACCGCTTCGGCCTGCCGATCATCACGCTGATCGACACGGCCGGCGCCTATCCCGGCATCGGCGCGGAAGAGCGCGGCCAGGCGGAAGCCATCGCCCGCTCCACGGAGATGTGTCTCAACGTCCGCGTGCCGATCGTCTCCGTCGTTCTCGGCGAGGGCGGCTCGGGCGGCGCCATCGCCATCGCCACGGGCGACCGGGTCTACATGCTGGAACATGCGATCTATTCCGTGATCTCGCCGGAGGGCGCGGCCTCCATCCTCTGGCGCGATTCCACCCGCGCCAAGGAAGCCGCGAGCAACATGAAGATCACGTCGGAGGACCTGAAGGCCCTCGGCGTCATCGACGGCATCATTCCCGAGCCGGTCGGTGGCGCGCATCGCGATCCCGCGGCCGTCATCGGCCGCACGGGCGACGTCATCGCCGCGGCGCTGAAGGACCTTTCGGCCAAGCCCGGCGACCAGCTTCGCAAGGATCGCCGCCAGCGCTACCTGAATATCGGCCGCCAGCTCTGACCTGCGGGCCGGGTCCGCACCCTTTCGCCCCATCTCGGCCACAATCCTTGTGTGTGAAGGGGCTGCGGTCGTCCGGCAGTTCCGCGAAAGAATTCCCGGTTAAGAGTTTATGAAGTATAAGCCGGTTACGACTGCGCGTCCCGCCCTGCCGGCGCGACGGCTCGCGATCTGACGATAGTTCACGGACCCTTGCATGCGCCTCACCGTTCTTGCCGCCGTTTCGCTTCTCGCCGTGGTCACCGCGGGATGCACCAATGAGACGCTCGACTCGTTCGACAAGGTCGACGTCGACATCTCCAGGGTGTCCAGCAAGACCGGCTACCAGCTCTCGCCGGCGGTGCTGAGCAAGTTCTCCAAGATGAACATCGACCGGTCCTCGCCGATCATGCTGCGCATCCTGAAGGAGGAGGGGCGGCTGGAAGTGTGGAAGGCCGACCGTTCCAACCGGTTCCAGATGGTGCGCAACTACAAGATCTGCGCCTGGTCCGGCAAGCTCGGCCCGAAGACGAAGGAAGGCGACCGCCAGGCGCCGGAGGGCTTCTATCCGCTCTCGCGCGGCCAGATGAACCCGAATTCGAGCTACTATCTCGCGATCAACACCGGCTTTCCCAATACGTATGACCGCGCCAACAGGGCGAGCGGCACCAATCTGATGATCCATGGTGCCTGCTCCTCGTCGGGCTGCTATTCGATGACCGACGAGCAGATGCTCGAAATCTTCGCCTTCGCGCGCGACGCCTTCGACGGCGGGCAGAAGACGGTTCAGCTCCAGGCGTTCCCCTTCCGCATGACCGCGGAGAACATGGCGCGCCACCGCGACAATCCGAACATCGAATTCTGGAAGATGCTGAAGGTCGGCTGGGATCATTTCGAGATCACCAAGCGCCCGCCGGAGGTCAATGTCTGCGAAGGCAAGTATGTCTTCAACCAGCAGGCCGACAAGCCCTTCTCGCCGGCCGGCGCCTGCCCGGCGATGACGACGCCGCCGTCGCTCGACGTGGCGCTTTCGAGCTACAACAAGACCTATGCCGCCGCCTATTCCAAGGCGATGGGCAAGTATCAGGGCACCGTCTGGGTGGAGCCGTCGGAAGCCCAGCGCAAGGCCATCGTCGCCGACCAGCGCAAGGGCCGCGAGCTTGCCTATGCGCCGACCGGCAATTCGCTTGACGCCGGCAAGCTGATGACGCAGCAGGAGATCGAGGCCCAGAAGCGCAAGGCCGAGGAAGCCGAAAAGCGCAAGATCGAAGCGGAAGAGCGCGCGAAACAGGCTGTCGAGCAGGCCAAACTCGATGCCGAGCAGAAGAAGGTCAAGGAAGCGGAAGCCCTCGCGGCGGATGTTGCCGCCGAGAAGGCGCAGAAGCAGGCGCGCGGCGCAGGCGCCCTCCCGGTTCCGGAAGAAAATCCGGGCGTGACGGTCGTCGAGAAGACGGAAAAGAAGCCGTTCTGGAAGCTCTGGACAGCCAGGGAAGAGGCGCCGGCCACGGTCGCGCCCGTCGAAAGCGCGACCCCGCCGGCCGGACCGAATTCCGGCCAGCCGGCGCGCAAGGAGGCGCGCAATCCCGCCCCCGCCACCGAAAAGGCAAAGGCTCCGGCTGCATCGGCCGCGGTTGCCCCGGTGCCTCAGGAAAACCCGGCCGTCGAGGTCGTCGAGCAGGCGCCGAAGAAGCCTTTCTGGAAGTTCTGGCAGAAATGAGTGCCACGGCCGGCAAGGACGATGTCGACGTCTACGACCTGCGCGGCCTGAAATGCCCCTTGCCGGTGATGAAGACGCGCAAGCGCCTTTCGACGATGGCGGCAGGCGCCGGCCTCTGGGTCGAGACCACCGATCCGCTCGCGGTCATCGACATTCCACATTTCTGCCAGGAGGACGGCCATTCGCTGGAGGCGAGCGAACGCGTCGAGGCGGGACACCGATTCCTGATCCGCAAGAAGGCCTGATCTAGAGTTTCAAGCCCGGTATCGCGAGCGGATTGTCGGCGAGCGCCGCGCGGTCCGGGCGGTCGATCTTCGGCGTGCCGGTAAAGGCATCGAAGAGGTCGCGCACGAAGGCTTCCGGCAGGTCCTTGGTGATCAGCACCAGCCGCGTGCGGCGGTCGTCCGGGTCCGGCCAGGCGGCAAGCCGCTCCGGCGGATGGAAGACGCTCTGCACGCCGTGCAGCACCAGCGGACGCTCCGGGCTGTTGCTCATCAGCACGATGCCCTTCATGCGCAGCAGCTTTTCACCATGGGCCGAGCGCAGGAGGTCGATGAACATTTCCAGCGCCATCGGGTCGATGGGACGGTCGTAGACGATGCTGAAGGAGCGGATCGTCGCGTCGTGCCGCGTCACGTCATGGGCGTGATGGTGGTGGTCGTGCCCGTGGTGGTGATGCCCGTGACCATGATCATGATCATGGTGGTGATGGTGGCCGTGCGACTCCTCATGCAGCCAGCGGCGGACGTCCGGTATCTTGCTGCCGGGATCGTAGAGGCCGTTGGCGAGGAGGTCCGGGCCGGCAAGGCCGGGCGTGTCGACATCCAAGACGGCGGCGCGCGGGTTGAGCGCGGCGATTTCCCTGGTGATGGCGGCGAGCGTTTCGGCGTCGGCAAGCGAGGTCTTGCTGATCAGCACGCGGTCGGCGACCGCGACCTGCTTGACCGCCTCGGGATGGTTGGCGAGCGTCGAGAGACCGTTGACGGCATCGACGACGGTGATCACGCCGTCGAGGCCGAAGGACTGGGAGAGGATCGGGTTGCCCATGACGGCCTGGAGCACGGGGGCGGGATCGGCAAGGCCGGTCGTCTCGATCACGATGCGCTTCAGCGGCTGGATCTTGCCCGTCTGCATGCGGTCCATCAGGTCGGCGAGCGTATCGACGAGCTCGCCGCGGATCGTGCAGCACAGGCACCCGTCGGAAAGTTCGATGATGCCGTCGCCCGACTGCTCGACGAGGAGATGGTCGATGCCGACCTCGCCGAACTCGTTGATGATGACGGCGGTGTCGGTGAGCGTCGGGTCCTTCAGGAGGCGGTTGAGCAGGGTCGTCTTGCCCGCGCCCAGAAAGCCGGTCAGTATGGAAACCGGCACGCGCCGCTCAGCAAGGGTCATGGTCTTCAGTCCTGTCAGAAGGTCGGCCGCGGGATCGGGATCGGCACGTTGACCATGTCGCCGATGTCGCCGGCGGCGACCTGCTCGCTGCCGGTCGGCTTGGCGTCTTCACCCGCGATGAGGCCGGCATAGACGAGTTTCAGCGGCCTGTTCAGCTCGTGGATATAGGGGGAGGCCAGCTTCTGGCGGCCTGCCTCGTCCCGTCCCTCGCTGCGCACCTTGGCGGCGTGCTTGGAGCAGATGCCCTCCGAAATGTCGGCGACGCTGTCGCGCGTCTCGCCGTAGGGGCGGAGCTGGCCGAGCGTCGGCACATTGCCGACCCGGCTCGTCAGGCCCTTTTCCAGCATGCCGGCGGAAATGTCGGCGCGTGCGCCGAGGCTGTCGGAGCCGAGCACGACGGACACCACGCTGCGGCCGTTGCGGGTCGCCGAGGAGACCTGGTTGAAGCCGGAGGCGCAGATGAAGCCCGTCTTCATGCCGTCCGCGCCGTCGAAGCGGCCGATCAGCATGTTGAAGTTGGGATACTGCTTCTTGCCCGTGGTGAAGCCTTCCAGCGAGAAGTAGGAGGCATATTGCGGGAATTCGCGCTTCAGCGTCACGGCGAGCACGGCAAGGTCGCGCGCCGTCGTGTACTGGCCCTTGCCGGGCAGGCCGTGCGGGTTGATGAAGTGCGAGGAGCTCATGCCGATGCGGGCGGCTTCGGCGTTCATGCGGTTGACGAAGCCCTGTTCGGAGCCGCCGACCGATTCGGCGATGGCGACCGCGACGTCGTTGGCCGACTTGACGAGGATGATCTTCAGCGCGCTGTCGAGCGTCATCTTCTGGCCGGGCTTGAAATACATCTTGCTCGGCGGTTCGGCGGCGGCGTTCTTGGTCATGGTGACCGGGCTTTCCAGCGTCAGTTCGCCGGCCTTGATGGCGCGGAACACCGTGTAGGCCGTCATCAGCTTGGTGAGCGAGGCGGGATACCAGCGCTGGAAGGCATCCTCGTGCTCGATGACCTTCAGCGTGTTGACGTCCACCAGCATGCGCGGGTTGGCCAGGGTGGTGTTGGCCGCAAGGCCTGTGGTGAGCAACAGGGCGGAGCCCAAAAACCATGCGCTCCGGCGCGTCGTTCGTCCGTTCATCTGCAAAGGTCTGTCCTCGAAATCGGGAGTTGTCTCGAACCGTCGCCCTATTTAACCTATATGGCACCGTGATGGCAAAGCCATCGAAAAGGGATGGCCGACTTTCCGGCCGAAATGACAGGAAGTGTTGCATGCCCGTTCTCAACCGCGCCGCAGAACTGCAGGACGAAATCGCCGGATGGCGCAGGCATCTGCACCGGGAGCCGGAACTTCTCTTCGCGGTGGAGAAGACGGCCGCCTTCGTGGCGGAGAAGCTGCGTGAATTCGGCGTCGACGAGGTGGTGACCGGCATCGGCCGCACCGGCGTCGTCGGGCTCATCCGCGGCAGGCGCGACGGTGGGGGCGAGGGACGCGCCATCGGCCTTCGCGCCGACATGGACGCGCTGCCGATCGAGGAGACCAGCGGCAAGCCCTGGTCCTCGACCGTCAGGGGCAAGATGCACGCCTGCGGCCATGACGGCCATACGGCGATGCTGCTCGGCGCGGCGAAGTACCTTGCCGAGACGCGCAATTTCGCCGGCAATGTCGCGGTCATCTTCCAGCCGGCCGAAGAGGGCGGCGGCGGCGGCAACGAGATGGTCAAGGACGGCATGATGGAGCGCTTCGGCATCGCCGAGGTCTACGGCATGCACAACCTGCCCGGCCTGCCGGTCGGTACCTTCGGCACGCGGCCCGGCGCGATCATGGCGGCGACGGACGAGTTCACCATCAAGGTGAAAGGCCACGGCGGCCATGCGGCCTTGCCGCACAAGACGGTCGATCCCATCGTCATCGGCGCGCAGGTGGTGACGGCGCTGCAGACGATCGTCTCGCGCGTCGCCGATCCCGTTGCTTCGCTCGTCGTCTCCGTCACCAAGTTCAATGCGGGCTTTGCCCACAACGTCATTCCCGAGGAGGCGCAGCTTGCCGGCACGGTGCGCACGCTGAGCCCGGACATGCGCGAGGAGGCGGAGGCCCGCATCCGGCAGATCTGCGCCGGCCTTGCCGCCGCGCACGGCGCGGAGATCACCGTCGCCTACCATCGAAACTATCCCGTCACGGTCAACCATCCGGAAGAGACGGGCCACGCGGTGGCTGTGGCGCGGGAAATCGCCGGCGAAGCGGCGGTCCATGCCGCGCTTGACCCTATGATGGGCGGCGAGGACTTTTCCTACATGTTGCTTGCCCGGCCGGGCGCTTTCGTCTTCCTCGGCAACGGCGACACGGCAGGCCTGCACCACCCCGCCTACGACTTCAACGACGACGCCATCCCGCACGGCGTGACCTATTGGGTCAAGCTCGCCGAAAGCCGGCTGGCCGACTGAAAGCAGGGCAGGCACCTCGGTCATCGGCATCCCGTGAAGGGATGGCCGACCCTGTGGGTCACTCGACTGTTTCCCCAACGGATACGCCGAAAATCGCTTGGCTTCGGCCCGCGGCTTTTGTATGGGTGCAGTCAGTGGTCCCGTAGCTCAGCAGGATAGAGCACCAGATTCCTAATCTGGGGGTCCCGCGTTCGAATCGCGGCGGGATCACCATTTCTCCGGCAAATGGTTCTTATACGTCTTCCGTCTCGCGCTCCGGCGTGACGATCCTGGGCTTCGTTCGGACGGCGGGGACGATCGAGGGCTTGGTCACGACCTTCGGCTGCGGTGCCTTGATGCCGAGCATGCTGCGGATGCGGTCCGAGACCAGCGGGCGGAAGCGGCTGGCGCGGAAAGGCATGTCGACGGCGCCGTAGCCTTCGGGGCCGTCGTCGTTGCCGCGGTAGAGTTCCATCAGCTTGATGCCGTAGAAATCGCCATCGACATAGTGGCGGTAATGGCCGGCCCAGCGGACCGTATAGACCTGCCCCTTGCGGATGCCCTGGTCGATCGACACGTTCTTGAAGCGGTCGTTGATGCAGACCACCTTCTGGCCGACGCTGAATGTGGGCATGTGCTTTCCTCCGATGCCCCGTGCCGGCTCAGCCGGACTTGCGGCAGTTGACGCCCGGCGCGTTCTCGCCGCGGGTCAGGTCGTAGAGCGTCGCCTCGTCGCCCTTCGTCCACCATTCGAAATGGCCGCCGGCATATTTGGCGCCGGAGGCGGCCATGACGTTGGCGGCGATGACGGTCTCTTCGCCGATGCGCACGACGGCCAGCGAATTGGCGCCGACATTGATGTATTCGACGCTGATGCGCTGATCGGCGTCGCACTGGTAGGTCAGCGTCTCGCGCGCCACGCTCTGCTCGGGCCCGGGCAGGCGGATGACGATGTCGGTGTTGTTCTTGAGGCCGGCGAGCCGGATCGCCTGCGCGCCTTCCTTGCCCGTCAGGTGCAGGATGCCGTTCTCCAGCTTCCAGGAGGTCACGGTGCCGAGCGCGTCGAAGAACTTCTGCTCCTGGTCCATGATGGCCGGGGCGCACATCTTGCGCGTGGCGGCGGCCGGCGCGAAGGCGATGTTGCCGTTCTGGACCTTCAGCTTGCCGCGATAGGTGTTGCAGCCGCCATTGCCGCCGTAGGACCCGTCCGGCTTGATCTCCAGCGTCGTCTGCAGGTTGTCGATGACACCGCCGCCGCCGATGTCCTCGGCAAGCCAGGTGCCGCCGAGGCCACCGGGGACGGGTTCGTCTGCATAGGCCGGAGCTGCCGCCAGAAGGGCGAGGCAGGCGAGGGTCCATACTCTCAGGCGTTGGTGCACAGATTTCTCCAATCGCGTCAAGGCGGAAGACCGCTTTGACGGGACGTTATGGCCGTCCGGGCGAAAAGGTCAAGACACGGGTGCCAGAAGACTGGCGCACCGGTTGCTTTACAGCATTTCGGCGACTTGTTGCAGGCGTCTTTCGCCTGTAGAGCCTTTCCTGACAAGAAGAAACAGCGGATATCCCCATGGCTCCCGACGCGCTGCAGAAGCGCCGCATTACCGTTCTCGGCTCCACAGGCTCCATCGGCACCAGCACGCTCGACGTGGTGCGCCAGCTCGGCGGACGCGAGCGCTACGAGGTGCTGGCGCTGACCGGCAACGGCAATGTGGAGCTCCTCGCCGCGCAGGCCAGGGATTGCGGCGCGCGGATGGCGGTGACGGCGGACGAGAGCCGCTACGGCGCGCTCAAGGATGCGCTTTCCGGCAGCGGCATCGCGGCGGCGGCCGGGCGCGAGGCGCTGCTGGAGGCGGCCTCGGCCGATGCGGACTGGGTGATGGCGGCCATCGTCGGCACGGCCGGTCTTGCGCCGACGCTTGCCGCGGCCAAGAAAGGCGCGGATATCGCGCTTGCCAACAAGGAATGCCTCGTCTCGGCGGGCGACCTCTTCGTCAAGGCCGTTGCGGCGGGCGGCGGGCGGCTCATTCCCGTCGACAGCGAGCACAGCGCGATCTTCCAGGCGCTGGAGGACGACCAGCGCCACGCCGTCGAGCGCATCGTGCTGACGGCCTCGGGCGGTCCTTTCCGCACCTGGAGCCGCGATGAGATGGCGGGCGTCACCGCCGACATCGCGCGCGCCCATCCCAACTGGTCGATGGGCCTGAAAATCTCGATCGGCAGCGCCTCGATGTTCAACAAGGCGCTGGAGATGATCGAGGCGAAGCATCTCTTCGACGTCAGGCCGGACCAGATCGAGGTGATCGTCCATCCGCAGTCGATCGTCCATTCCATGGTGGGCTATGTCGACGGCTCGGTGCTGGCGCAGCTCGGCGCGCCCGACATGCGCACGGCCATCGGCTATGCGCTGACCTATCCCGCGCGTGCGCCGCTCAATGTCGACCGGCTGGATTTCGCCAGGCTGGCGCGGCTCGATTTCGAGGCGCCGGACGAGGTGCGTTTCCCGGCGCTTCGGCTTGCCCGCACGGCGCTCACGCGCGGCGGGTTGCAGGGCGCCGTGATGAATGCCGCCGAGGAGGTGGCGTTCCATGCCTTCGTCGCCGGGCGCATCGGCTTCCTCGCCATGGCCGACATTGCCGAGGAGGTGATGGACAGGCTCTCGCACCTGCCGCCGGCGTCCTCCATGGACGATGTCTTCGCCGCCGACGAAGAAGCCCGGCGGGTGGCCGCCGGGCTCATCGGATAGGCTTTCTCGAACTTACCCTGTCAGGCGACGGCGCGGGCGAGCGCGCAGCGCGACCAGAGCGCATGCAGCGCGCCGACGAGATGCTCGATGTCGGCATCCGTGTGCAGCGGCGTCGGCGTGATGCGCAGGCGCTCGGTCTTCTTCGGCACGGTCGGGTAGTTGATCGGCTGGACATAGACGCCGAAATTGTCGAGCAGCAGGTCCGAGATCCATTTGCACTTGGCCGCGTCACCCACCATGACCGGCACGATATGGCTCGGGTTCGGCATATGCGGAATGCCGTTGCGGTCGAGAAGCGCACGCAGCTTGCGCACGCGCGCCTGATGGGCGAGGCGCTCGACCTGGCTTTCCTTGAGGTGGCGGATCGAGGCGAGGGCGCCGGCGGCGAGCGTCGGCGGCAGGGCCGTCGTGAAGATGAAGCCGGAAGCGAAGGAGCGGACGAAGTCGCAGAGCGCGGCGGAGCCGGTGATATAGCCGCCCATGACGCCGAAGGCCTTGCCGAGCGTGCCTTCGATGACGGTCAGCCGGTGCATCAGGCCTTCGCGTTCGGCAATGCCGCCGCCGCGCGGGCCGTACATGCCGACAGCGTGGACTTCGTCGAGATAGGTCATCGCGCCGTACTTGTCGGCGAGGTCGCAGATCTCCTTGATGGGAGCGATGTCGCCGTCCATCGAATAGACCGATTCGAAGGCGATCAGCTTCGGCGCCTTCGGGTCGGCGCTGGCGAGCTTGGCTTCGAGATCCTTGAGATCATTGTGCTTCCAGATCACGCGCTCGCACTTGGAGTGGCGGATGCCCTCGATCATCGAGGCGTGGTTGCCGGCATCGGAGAAACAGATGATGCCGGGGATCCTGGAACAGAGCGTGCCGAGCGCAGCCCAGTTGGAGACGTAGCCGGAGGTGAAGAGCAGGGCCGATTCCTTGCCGTGCAGGTCGGCGAGTTCCTGCTCCAGGAGCACATGGTAGTGATTCGTGCCGGAGATGTTGCGGGTGCCGCCGGCGCCGGCGCCGCACTGGTCGATGGCGCGCTTCATGGCTTCGGTGACGGTCGGATGCTGACCCATGCCGAGATAGTCGTTTGAGCACCAGACCGTGACGTCCTTGGGACCTTCCGCCGTATAGCGGGTCGCCTTCGGGAAGTTGCCCTTCTGGCGCTCCAGGTCGGCGAAGATGCGATAGCGGCCTTCCTGATGCAGGCCGTCCAGTTCGTTCTTGAAGTAGGTCTCGAAGTCCATCCGGGGTCTCCTGTCCGGCGAAAACCCGGACACTGTCGTCGTTGGCTGTCGTTCAATCGGCTATATCAGGTGCCGTTCCGCTGCAACGCACCGCGCTGCGGCAAATCGGCGCCACCTTTGAACCATTCCAATGTATGTTAGGTCACCAAAGGCCATTTCCTGTTGATGCATGTCAAGTCTGCACGAAAAAAGGACGGCCTCAACCGTCCTTTTGTCCGAAGTGTTTCCGCTTTCGTGATGGTATCAGGCGGCGGCGACCGCGCGCTTGGCCATGACCTTCACCAGGTTCGCGCGGTATTCGGCGCTGCCGTGGATATCCGAGAGCATGTCCGCCGCATCGACCGTGATGCCTGACGCGGCGTCCGCCGACCAGTTTGCGGAAAGCGCCGCCTCCAGCCCGGCATGGCGGAAGACGCCGTTGGAGCCTGCGCCCGTCACCGCCGCCCGCACGCTGCCGTCCCATGCCTTCGCCACGAAGACGCCCGCCATGGCGTAGCGCGAGGCGGGGTTGGGGAACTTGGCATAGGCGGCCCTTGCCGGCGTCTCGAAGGTGACCGCGACGATGATCTCGCCGTCCTCCAGCGCCGTCTCGAAGAGGCCGGTGAAGAAGTCGTCGGCGGCGATCTCGCGCCTGTCGGTGACGATCGTCGCGCCCAGCGCCAGCATGGCGGAGGGATAGTCGGCGGCCGGGTCGTTGTTGGCGATGGAGCCGCCGATCGTGCCCATGTGGCGCACATGCGGATCGCCGATATGGGAGGCCAGGTGGCAGATCGCCGGGCAGACCGCCTTCAGCTCCGCCGAGGTCGAGACCTCGTGATGCGTCGTGCCGGCGCCGATCCTGACCCTGTTGCCGCTGACCGAGATGCCCTTGAGCTCGGGGACGTGGCGCAGGTCCACGAGATCGGAGGGGGCGGCGAGCCGCTGCTTCATGGTCGGGATCAGCGTCATGCCGCCGGAGACGTATTTCGCCTCGTCGGACGACGATTGCAGCCTGGCCGCATCCGCGAGGGAGGAGGCGCGATGATAATTCGTTGCGTACATGGCGTCCTCCCGTCAGTTGCTTGCGGCCAGCGCCGCCGCCCAGACCTTCTGGGGCGTTGCCGGCATGGTGAGGTCGTTGTTGCCGATGGCGTCGGTGATGGCGTTCATCAGCGCCGGCGGCGAGCCGATGGCGCCCGCCTCGCCGCAGCCCTTGATGCCGAGCGGATTGCCGGGACAGGGCGTGACCTGGTGCGAGACCTGGAAGGAAGGCAGGTCGTCGGCGCGCGGCATGGTGTAGTCCATGTAGCTTGCCGTCAGGAGCTGGCCGCTATCGGGATCGTAATGCACGCCTTCCAGAAGCGCCTGGCCGATGCCCTGCGCGATGCCGCCATGCACCTGGCCCTCGACGATCATCGGGTTGATGATGTTGCCGAAGTCGTCGGCGGCGACGAACTGGACGATCTTCGTCTTGCCCGTCTCCGGGTCGACCTCGACCTCGCAGATGTAGCAGCCGGCCGGGAAGGTGAAGTTGGAGGGGTCGTAGAAGGCGCCTTCCTTCAGGCCCGGCTCCATGCCGGACGGCAGGTTGTGCGCCGTGTAGGCGGCAAGCGCCATCTGGAACCAGGGAACCGACTTGTCGGTGCCGGCGACCTTGAGGGCGCCGTTCTCGATGACGATGTCGCTCTCGTCGGCCTCCATGAGATGGGCGGCGATCTTCCTGGCCTTGGCCTCGACCTTATCGAGTGCCTTGACGATGGCGGACATGCCGACCGCGCCGGAGCGCGAGCCGTAGGTGCCCATGCCCATCTGCACCTTGTCCGTGTCGCCGTGCACGATGGAGACGCTGTCGATCGGCACGCCGAAGCGGTCGGCGACGAGCTGGGCGAAGGTCGTCTCGTGGCCCTGGCCGTGGCTGTGCGAGCCGGTCAGCACCTCGATGGTGCCGACGGCGTTGACGCGCACCTCGGCGGATTCCCACAGGCCGACGCCGGCGCCGAGCGAGCCGACCGCCGCCGACGGCGCGATGCCGCAGGCCTCGATATAGCAGCTCATGCCGATGCCGCGCTTCATGCCGCGGCCGGCGGCCTCGGCCTTGCGGGCGGGGAAACCGTTCCAGTCGGCCGCCTGCATCGCCGCTTCCAGCGAGGCTTCGTAGTCGCCGGCGTCATAGTTCATGATCACGGGCGTCTGGTGGGGGAAGGAGCGGATGAAATTGATGCGGCGCAGCTCGGCCGGCGAGACGCCGAGCTCGCGGGCCGCCGTCTCCATGGTGCGTTCGAGGAGATAGGTCGCCTCCGGCCGGCCGGCGCCGCGATAGGCGTCGACGGCGACGGTGTTGGTGTAGACGGCCCGCACATTGGCGTGGATCGCCGGGATCGCATACTGGCCGGAGAGCAGCGTGGCGTAGAGATAGGTCGGCACCGAGGAGGAGAACAGCGACATGTAGGCGCCGAAATTGGCGATGGTGTCGACCTTGAGCCCCGTGATGCGGTTGTCGGCGTCGAAGGCCATCTTGACGGTCGAGACGTGGTCGCGGCCATGGGCGTCGGTGAGGAACGCCTCGGTGCGGTCGGCCGTCCACTTGACGGGGACGCCCGCGCGCTTCGATGCCCACAGGCAGACGATCTCCTCGGGGTAGATGAAGATCTTCGAGCCGAAGCCGCCGCCGACATCGGGGGCGATGACGCGCAGCTTGTTTTCCGGCGCGACATTGTAGAAGGCGCTCATGACGAGGCGGGCGACGTGCGGGTTCTGGCTCGTCGTGTAGCAGGTATAGTGGTCTTCGGCCGAATCGTAGATGCCGAGCGCGGCGCGCGGCTCCATCGCGTTGGGCGCGAGGCGGTTGTTGACGATCTTCATCTCCGTGACATGGGCGGCGGCTGCAAGGGCGGCATCGGTCGCCGTGCTGTCGCCGATCTCCCAGTCGAAGATGAGGTTGCCGGGGGCCTCGGGGTGAAGCTGCGGCTGGCCCGTCTGCAGCGCCTTCACGGCATCGGTGACGGCGGGCAGGACGTCGTAGTCGACGATAACGGCTTCGGCCGCATCGCGCGCCTCTCCGAGGCTGTCGGCCACGACCACGGCGACGGCATCGCCGACATAGCGCACGGTCTCATGCGCGAGCGGTCGCCAGGCGCCCATCTTCATGGGCGAGCCGTCCTTGGAGTGGATCATCCAGCCGCAGATCAGGTTGCCGATGCCGTCGTCCAGCATCTGCCTGCCGTTGAGCACGGCGATGACGCCCGGCATGTCCTGCGCCGCCGACGTATCGATGCTCGTGATCTTCGCATGCGCATGGGGCGAGCGCACGAATGCGGCGTAGCGCATGCCCGGTACGGACATGTCGTCCGTATAGTGTCCCTTGCCGGTCAGGAACCGCTTGTCTTCCTTTCGCGCGACGCGCGCGCCGATGCCTTCGACACCCATCTTGATCTCCTCCCGAGAATGAGCGAATTGCGAATGGGAAGTGGCGGACAGGGGACGCTGCGAGGGCGGCCGGGCCCTATCGCATTCCCTTTCCGCTCCCCGTTATTCCGCAGCCTGCCGGCCCGCCGCGCCCATGTCCTCGGCGGCGGCGAGAATGGCTTTCACGATGTTGTGGTAGCCGGTGCATCGACAGATATTGCCTTCGAGGTTCTCGCGCACCGTCTTCTCGTCGAGCGCGCCGCCGTAGCGGGCGATCATGTCGACCGCGGTCATCACCATGCCGGGCGTACAGAAACCGCATTGCAGGCCGTGATTGGCCTTGAAGGCGGCCTGCACGGGATGCAGCTCGCCATTGGCGGCAAGGCCCTCGATGGTGAGGATCTCCGAGCCCGCGGCCTGGGCCGCGAGGATGGAACAGCTCTTCACCGCCTTGCCGTCCATATGCACGACGCAGGCCCCGCACTGGGACGTATCGCAGCCGACATGGGTTCCGGTAAGAGCGAGCTGGTCGCGCAGGAAATGCACGAGCAGCGTGCGGTCCTCGCACTCCCTGCTCACCTTCCTGCCGTTGACGGTCATTGCCACTTTCGCCATTCGTTCCTCCCTGGCGGTTCCTGTCCACTGGGGGCGGTCGATCCGACATTCCATGCAGCGGGCGCCATCGCGACGCGGGCCTGGGATCTAACGACGCCAGTATTGTCTTCGCATGCATTCCATCCGGAATGGCAGTTGCGACGGCAATTCCTCCTCCGCCGGCACAACCCCAACAATCATATCATTTGACTTTTTGGCGCGGCGATCAACCGGTACTTTCAGGCGGGCGCGAAATTTCTCGTGAGCGGCGCGCTCGCGAGCGAATCAGGACGAAGCGGAGCGGCCGTTTATTCGCGCTTTGAAAAAATACTTTGCCGCCATGGACTTCCCGCTTCCAGGCTATATTTTTGTCCTCGGACAGACCTGACCGTCCCCGACGGCCCCGGTATGTTGTCGAGTAGAAGGGGATAGGGTGGACCCGGAAAACCGGGCCGCCGTTCAACTTTGGAGAAGGTTCATGAAGAAAATCATTGCGCTCGTCCTGGTCGGTCTGGCCGTCGCCAGTTGCACCCAGACGGAAAAGGGCGCGGGCATCGGCGCCGTCTCCGGCGCCATTATCGGCGGTGCGGCAACCGGCAATGTCCGCGGTGCGGCCGTCGGCGCGGCCATTGGTGGCGTTGCCGGCGCCGTGATCGGCAGCGTCGCCGACCAGCCCGGCCAGTGCTACTATCGCGATCGCTACGGCCGTCGCTACATCGACCGGTGCCCGCGCGACTATTATTGATCGCCAACGGTCAACTCTCGCGAAGCCCCGGAGCAGCCTCCGGGGCTTTTGCGCGCCTGCCGCAGGCATAAAATGCCCGGCGGCGCTTCAAATCTGCCGCGCCTGCGTGTAAAACCGCCGTTAACATTACGGAAAACCTAACGCGTTAGGGTGTTTCTGCCTGAAAGCCCCGGATGACGGGGCACCTGAAGTCTGTGTCGGAAGCTGTCGGCCTGCCGCGCGCACCGCACCTCCAGGAGAAAGGCGACGGATAGCTGCGGATGCGGGATAAAGTGAACCGGCCGGAAAAGAGTTTTGCGTTTCTGAAGGCTGGCACCGCGCTCGCGGTCGCTGCTGTGCTGGCGTGTGGTCCTTTCGCCGCGCAGCCTGCCTCGGCTTTCGAGATCTTCGGCATGAAGTTCTTCGAGAAAGAGGAAGACACGGCGCCCGTCATCGATCCCGTCGAATACTCGCTGACGCTCGACCCGGGCACGGACGATGCCGCCCTCAAGGAGGCGATCGAGAATACGGCCCGCCTCAAGCAGGACGAAGGAAAGCCGGTCTCCGGCGATCTCGGCCTCGTCATCAAGGCCCGCGACGACCGCGACCGCATCCTCGCCGCACTCTACGAGAACGCCCGCTACGGCGGCGTGGTGAACGTCACCGTCAACGGCCAGGATCTCGATTCCCTGCCACCCAACCCGGAATTCAACCGGCGCGGCGCGATTCCCGTGACGATCAGCGTGCAGCCCGGCCCCGTCTTCACCTTCGGCGAGATCGCGTTTTCAGGCGATGCCGAGGGGCGCAATCCGGCCGATTACGACCTCGTGCCCGGCGCGCAGGCCAATTCCACCATCATCCTCAAGGCCGGCGAGAAGATCGTCGTCGATCTCAAGGCGGAGGGGCGGCCGCTCGCAAAGCTCACCGAGCGCAATGCCACGGCGGACCACAAGACGCAGACCGTCGACGTGGTGATCGCGGCGGAGGGCGGGCCCGTCGCGCCGGTCGGCCCGGTCGGCGTCACCGGCACGAAGACGGTCGATCCGGATTTCGTGCAGCGCTATTCGCGCATCAATGCCGGCCAGCCCTATTCGCCGGAAGCGCTGACCAAGGCGGCGGAGCGGCTGCGTGCGCTCGGCGTCTTCTCCAGCGTGACGATCCGCGAGGCGAGTTCGCTCGCGCCGGACGGATCGCTGCCCATGACCATCGAGGTCTCCGAGGGCAAGCACCGCTATTTCGGCGTCGGCGCGCAGTATTCCAATACGGACGGCATCGGCCTCCAGGGTTACTGGGGGCATCGAAACCTCTTCGGCCAGGCCGAATCGCTGCGCATCGAAGGATCGGTCAACCGGATCGGCGAATCGGATATCGGCGATCTCGACTATTCCACGGCCATCCTCTTCTCCAAGCCCGGCGCCTTCGGACCGGCGTCCACGTTCAATGCCAGCCTCAAGGCCTCGATCGTCGATCCCGACGCCTACAAGGCGTTCACCACCACCGCTGCGGCGGGCGTCAGCGTCGAGCTCTCCGACAGGGACACGGTGAGCGCGGGCGGCGAACTCATGTGGAGCAATGTCGAGGACGCCTTCGGCAAGAACAAGTACCTGACGGCCAGCATCCCGATCGAGTATGTGCGCGACACCCGAAACGACAAGCTGAACCCGACGGAAGGCTATCGCTTCCTGATCAATGCCAAGCCGAGCTACGAGACGTATCGCGGCACGTTCTTCTCGAGCTTCGAGGGGGCGATCACCGGCTACCAGGCGTTCGGCGCCGAGGATCGCTTCGTGCTGGCCGGCAAGCTTGCGGGCGGCACGATCATCGGCGGCGACGAGCTTTCCGACATTCCGGCGACACGCCGCTTCTTCCTCGGCGGTGGCGGCACGGTGCGTGGCTACGGCTATCAGGAGATCTCCCCGCGCAACGGCGCGAACCAGCTTCTCGGCGGGCGCTCCTATGTCGCGGCCTCGGCGGAGGTGCGCATCGGCGTCACCGAGACGATCGGCGTAGTGCCCTTCATCGATGCGGGCACGGTCTCGACCGACGAGGTGCCCGATTTCAAGGATATCAGGGCCGGCGCCGGCATCGGCCTGCGCTATGCGACGCCGTTCGGGCCGCTGCGGCTCGACGTGGCGGTGCCGCTGAAGAAATATCCCGGCGGAACCTCCTTCGGGGTCTATGCCGGCATCGGCCAGTCCTTCTGACTGCCGCCTCAATTTTCATCTAGGTTCTTGATCGGCCGCGCGATTGGGATTCTAGACGTTAGGAGCGATTCTGCGCTCCCCGCACGCCAGATGGATGAAGCATGAACAGGCTGTCCCGAATTCTCCGCGCCACGCTCCGCTATGTCGGCTACGGCCTTGCCCTCCTGCTCGTGCTTATCGTCGCGGGCCTGGGCTTTGTCGGCTTTACCGATACGGGCGCGCGCGTTGCCGTATCCTATGCGGAACGGATCGCGGCGGCGAGCGGCCAGGTCATCTCGATCAGCGAGCCCTCGGGCCTGCTCACCGGCCGGCTGCGCGCCGGCACCGTCACGCTTGGCGACGCGGACGGCACCTATGCGGAAATCCGCGACCTTGCCGTCGACTGGTCGCCGCTCCAGCTCCTCTTCTTCAGCTTCGACGCCTCGCGCGTTTCCGCCTCCTCGGTCTCGCTGTTGCGCCTGCCCGTTTCGAAGGCCGATGCGGAGCCGGCCGAGAGCAAGCCTTTCAGCCTGCCGGTGGAAGTGCATGTCGATTCGCTGGCCATTCCCGAGCTCTTCGTGTCGGGCGCCGTCGCCGGGCGCGACCAGCGCATCGTCGTCTCCGGGCGTGGCGATGCCACCGCGGACAGCGTGGCGGTCAAGCTTTCCGCCTCCGAAAAAGCGCGGCCGGATGCGCGGATCGTCGCCGACATCGTCTTCAACCCGGCGGCCAACGAGCTTCGCCTCGAGGCCGATGTCGCCGAGCCCAAGGGCGGCGTGCTGGCGGGGCTGCTCAAGCTGCCCGATGATCCTGCCGTTTCGATCCGCCTGACGGGAGACGGCCCGCTGTCGCAGTGGCGGGGCCGTCTTTCCGCCGCGCTCGACGGCACGGAAATGCTCCATGTCGACGGGCGGCACGATCTTGCGGCAAGCGGCCTGCACACGCTCGCGCTGGAGGGCGGCGGGACGTTCGATGCGCTGATGCCGCCGCAGCTCCGCCCGCTCTTTGCCGGCGAGACCGGCATCGATGTGGTTGCCGCCTTCGACGGCTCGGACATGCTGCGCATCGAAAAGGGCGCGATCTCGACGGGTGCGCTGACGCTCGCCGCCTCGGGCACGGTCAGCGCCAGGGGCGCGAACGACTTCGCGGTGAAGCTTGCCGGCAGGGACGGACCGATCGATTTCCGCTGGCCGCTCGCCGAGGGCGATGCGCGCGTCCTGATCGACGGCGCCGATATTTCGCTGACCGGCGAGGCGAGCGCGGCGGCGCTCGACGTCACGGCGGCGATCGCCTCCGCGGAACTGCCGGCCGGCCGGATCGAGAATATCCGCCTGTCGGCCAGGAGCGGGGCCTTCGACGTGGCGAACCGGTCCGGCCGGGTCGTGGCGACGATCGAGACCGGCGCCACGGCCTTTGCCAATCCCGATGTCGACCGGGCGGTCAAGGGGCCGGCAAAGCTCGTTGCAAGCCTCGACATATCGACGAGCGAAATCGCATTCGATCCGGCAACGCTCGAAAGCGCCAGCATCGGCGGCACCCTGTCCGGCCGCTACGGGCTGGAAAGCCGCGAGGCGGACGTGGCCTTCCGCCTCTTCGCCCTGCCGGCGGTGCTGCCGCCGGCGCTCTCCGGCAAATTCGATACGACGATCGCGATGGAAGGCCGGCTCGGTCTGGCCGGCGACGGCGGGGTCCAGGTCTCCGGCCTTCAGGTCAAGTCCGGCACGCTGGAAACGGCCGGTGACGTCTCGCTCGGCAACGGCAACCTCGACGCCGCGCTGACGGGCAAGGTGCTGAACCTCGGCAAGCTGCTTGCGGATGCGGCGGGCGAAGCCGAATTCGAACTGTCCGCCAAGGGGCCGGTGGAAGGGCTCGACGTTTCGGCCAGGGTCACGTCCAGCGGCGCGACGCTGTCCGGCCGCACGCTCAGCGACCTCGTCGTCACGGCGAAGGGCAAGGCCGTGGCCGACAGCCCCTCCGGCGAGCTGACGGCGACCGGTGCGCTCGGCGGACAGGCGATCAACGTGCGCTCCACCATCACCTCGGAGGGCGGGCGCATTTCCGTGCCGGTTCTGGAGGCCGAGATCGGTGCGAACACGCTGAAGGGATCGCTGGCGCTTGCGCCGAACTTCATGCCCGACGGGACGATCCGCTTCGATTTCCCGGATCTCGGCCTGCTCGCGGCGATGGCCGGCCAGCAGGCGGCCGGCGACCTTGCGGGCCAGGTGGAGATCGCGACCGGCAACGGCAAGACCTCCGCGACGGTGCAGGCCTCGGGCTCGGCGATCCGGTACGATGCCGTCAGCATCGCCAAGCCTGCGGTCGATCTTGCCATCACCGACCTTTCGACCGCCGCCGTCACCGGCACGGTCCGTGCCGAGCGCATCACCTCGGGCGAGAACCGCGTGGAAGCGTTGAAGCTGGACTTCTCGCGGGAAGGGCAGGCGACGAATTTCGACCTCACCGGCCGCCTCGACGGCGCGCCGCTCGTAACGAAGGGCAAGGTCCTGCAGCGCGGTGATGGCGGGCTCGATGTCGCCCTGCAGTCCTTCGAGGCCGCGCCGCGCCGCATCGCGCTGAAACTCGCCAAGCCCGCGACGATCGGCGTCGCCAATGGCGTCGCGACGCTGGACGGGCTGACCATCCAGGCAGGGCGCGGCTCCGTCGCCGTTTCGGGCAAGGCGGGCGAGACGCTCGACCTGTCGCTCCGCCTCGATGCGTTGCCGGCCGCGCTCGTCAACAACTTTGCTGCCGGGCTCGACGCGGACGGTACGATCGCCGGTACGGTGACCGTGAAGGGCAAGGCGACGGCCCCGGTCGTCAATTATGCGCTGGACTGGAAGGGCGCGGTGACAAGCCAGACCCGTGGCGCCGGCATCGGCGGGCTCGACATCAATGCCAAGGGTGAATTCGCCAACAACCAGGTGCGGCTCGATACCGTGCTTTCCGGCGCGGGCGGCCTGTCCTTCCGCGGCGGCGGCACGGTCGGGATCGGCGGGGCGACGCCGCTCGGCCTGAAGTTCAACGGCAAGGTTCCGTTCGGCCTGCTGCAGGGCCAGCTCTCCGGACAGGGTTTCGTGCTGACCGGCAACGCCGATGTCGATGTCTCCATCGGCGGCACGGCCGCCGCGCCTTCCGTCACCGGCAGCATCACCGCGGGCGGTGCGCGCCTTGTCGACGTGCGCCGCAACCTTGCCGTCGAGAACCTCGCTATCCGCGTCACCATGAACGGCCGGCAGGCGGTGATCGAGACCGTTTCCGGCAAGTTGGCGAGCGGCGGGCAGCTTTCCGCGAGCGGCACGGTGGGCATCGATCCGGCGAGCGGCTTCCCCGTCGACGTGGCGATCAAGCTCGGTGACATCACCTATGTCGACGGCACGCTGGTGACCGCCAACGTCACCGGCGACCTGACGCTGAAGGGGCCGGTCGCGGCGCTGGCGCTCGGGGGCAAGGTGCACATCAACAAGGCGAACATCACCATCCCGCAGAAGCTGCCGGCGTCGCTTTCGGAAATCGACATCAAGCACCGCAACGCGCCGGCCGCCGTCAGGCGCATGACGGCCGACGTACAGCGCGAGCAGGGCGCCAGCGGCGCCGCGCGCGGCATCGCGCTGGATCTCACCATCGAATCGCCCGGCCAGCTTTTCGTGCGCGGCCGTGGCATCAACGCGGAAATGGGCGGCAACCTGACGGTCACCGGCACTTCCCTGGCGCCGGTCGTTTCCGGCGGCTTCGAGCTGAAGCGCGGCCGCATGGAAATCCTGGCGCGCCGCCTCGAATTCACCAGCGCGCATATCGGCTTTGCCGGCGGCCTCGTGCCGACCGTCGATCTTGTCGCCTCCAGTTCGGCCGGCACGACGGAAATCACCGTCACGGTTGCGGGTCTTGCCAGCAATCCGACGGTGACCTTCGCCTCCTCACCCTCGCTGCCGCAGGACGAAATCCTCTCCCAGCTCATCTTCAACCGCTCCATGTCGAACCTTTCGGCCGTGCAGATCGCGCAGCTCGCCGCCGCTGCCAGCCAGCTTGCCGGCGGCAACTCCACGGGCCTGCTCGACAGCCTTCGCAGCAAGCTCGGCGTCGACGACCTCGACATCACCACGGATGCGGAGGGCCGTGCGGCGGTCTCGGCCGGCAAGTACCTGAACGATCGGACCTACCTGGAGCTGAAGCAGGATCCGGAGACGAACGGCGCCAAGGCGGTGATCAACCTCGACGTCGGGCGCGGCCTGAAGCTGCGCGGCGAGGCCGGCAGCGCCGGCAATGCCGGCGCGGGCATCTTCTACGAGAAGGAATATTGAGGCCGCTCAGGCCAGGGCGTTCTTCGTCGTCTTCAGCAGGATGTTCGTCTCGGTGACGGTGATGCCGTCGATGAGGCGGATGCGATGCAGCGTCTCGTCGAATGTGCCGAGGTCGCGGTCCTCCAGTTCCGCAATGAAATCCCAGCGACCGTTGGTGGAATGAAGTGCGCGCACCTGCGGCAGGCCGCGCAATTGTGCGGCGACGCGGTCGGCCATCTTGCCGTGCACCTCGATCATCACGATGGCGCGCACGCCGCTTCCCGTCAGTTCCGCGCCGGTCCTGATCGTGAAGGCGGCGATGGTGCCGGAGGACACCAGGCGCTCGATCCGGGCCGCGACCGTGGCCCGCGAAGCGCCCGTCATCGCGGCCAATGACGAGACGGGGGTGCGGGCATTGTGGCGCAGCGCGCTGATCAGGGCGTGGTCGAGATCGTCAAGGCTTACCATTGTGTCGATCGATGCTTTTCAAAATGCTGAAATCGTCCGACTATTTGTCAGTTTTTCCTCTTTTTGCCAACAGTGCGAACGGCAATAATCGCCCGAAGCCGGGGTGAACCGGCGCTCACGCTGCCGCGGGGAAGACATGGCTGAACGGAACAACACGCATATCGCGCTCATCGGCGCGCCTCTGGAAGAAGGCTCCGGCCGCCGCGGCGCGGCGATGGGACCGACGGCGCTGCGCATAGCAGGCGTCGATACGACACTGGCGGAACTCGGTCACACGGTGACGGACGAGGGCGATCTTCATCCGCTGCCGGCGCGGGACCTGCCGAACCATGCGAAGGCGAACAACCTGCAGGTCGTCGCCGCCTTCACGCGAGCGCTCGATACCGCCGTCTACGATGCGGCGCGCAGCGGAAAGTTCCCCCTCGTGCTCGGCGGCGACCATGCGCTTTCCATGGGGTCCGTCTCCGGCATGGCGCGTCATGCGGCCGACGAGGGCCGCCCGCTCTTCGTGCTCTGGCTCGATGCCCATGCGGACTTCAATTCGCCGGCGACCTCGCCGTCGGGCAACATGCATGGCATGCCGGTCGCCTTCTTCTGCGGCGAGGCCGAGTTCGCGCCGATCCTCGAAACCGGCCGCCCCTTCGTCGATCCGAAGAACGTGTTCCAGGTCGGCATCCGCTCCGTCGATGCGCGCGAGCGCGAGGAAATCGCCGAGCATGGCGTCAACGTCTACGACATGCGCGCGGTCGACGAGATCGGCATGGCGCATATCATGCACGACATCATCGCCCGGATCAAAGCGGCGAACGGCCTGCTGCATGTCAGCCTCGACGTCGATTTCCTCGATCCGGAGATCGCGCCCGGGGTCGGCACGACGGTGCCGGGCGGCGCGACCTTCCGCGAGGCCCACCTCATCATGGAGATGCTGTGCGACAGTGGCCTCGTCTCCTCGCTCGACGTCGTCGAGCTGAACCCGTTCCTCGACGACCGCGGCAAGAGCGCCCGCATCCTCGTCGAACTGACCGCAAGCCTTTTCGGGCGCCGCATTCTCGACCGGCCGACCCGTAGCGCCTGAACCCTGGAGGACCCCATGACGCCGTCGACCGCAAGCCTGATCGAAACCGAATACCGCCTCGGCGCCCACAACTACAAGCCGCTCGACGTGGTGCTGTCGCGCGGCGAGGGGGTGCATGTCTGGGATATCGACGGCAACCGCTATCTCGACTGCCTCTCGGCCTATTCGGCGGTCAACCAGGGGCATTGCCATCCGAAGATCCTCGCGGCGATGATCGAGCAGGCTCAGAAGCTCACGCTCACATCGCGCGCCTTCCGCAACGACCAGCTCGCGCATTTCTACGAGGAGATCGCCGCGCTGACCGGCTCGCACAAGGTGCTGCCGATGAATTCCGGCGCGGAAGCCGTCGAGACGGCGGTGAAGGCCGTGCGCAAGTGGGGCTACGAGGTGAAGGGCGTGCCGGAGGGCCGCGCGGAGATCATCGTCTGCTCCAACAACTTCCATGGCCGCACCATCGGCATCGTCGGCTTCTCGACGGACCCGGACGCGCGCATCGGCTTCGGCCCCTTCGCGCCGGGCTTCCGCCACGTTCCGTTCGGGGATATCGACGCCTTCCGCGAGGCGATCAACGAGAACACCGTGGCCTTCCTCATCGAGCCGATCCAGGGCGAGGCGGGCGTGCTGATCCCGCCGGCCGGCTATCTGCCGGCCGTGCGCGAACTGTGCACGAAGCACGGCATCACGCTGATCCTCGACGAGATCCAGACGGGACTCGGCCGCACCGGCAAGCTTCTGGCCGAGGAGCACGAGGGCATCGAGGCGGATGTGACGCTGGTCGGCAAGGCGCTTTCCGGCGGCTTCTATCCGGTCTCGGCCGTGCTTTCGAACAGCGAGGTGCTCGGCGTGCTGAAGCCCGGCCAGCACGGCTCGACCTTCGGCGGCAATCCGCTCGCCTGCGCGATCGCGCGGGCCGCGCTGAAGGCGCTGGTCGAGGAGGACATGATCGGCAATTCCGAGCGCATGGGCGAGCGCTTCCAGGCGGGCCTGAAGAATATCCGCTCCAACATCATCAAGGACGTGCGCGGCCGCGGCCTGATGCTGGCCGTCGAACTCGATCCCGCTGCCGGCGGCGCACGGAAATACTGCGAGGCGCTGAAGGAGCGCGGCATCCTCGCCAAGGACACGCATGGCGATACGATCCGCATCGCCCCGCCGCTCGTCATCACCGGCGACCAGGTGGACTGGGCGCTGGAACAGTTCGAGGCCGTGCTGCGCACCTGACGGTCTCCCTGCATTCCAGGACGAAGGCCCTGCGGAAGCGTGGGGCCTTTTTCGTTTCGTGCGACAATTCCCCGGATGTTTGAAAGATTTTAACCAGGGCATGCATAGGATCACGCCGATACGCAGACAAACTGGGAAGATCCCGATGACCTCAATCAAGACGACCGGCTTTGCCGGCGATACGCTCGAAATCATCGCATTCCGCCTGCACGAGCAGGAATTCTGCGTGAAGACGACGACGATCCGCGAAATCCGCGGCTGGGCGCCGTCCACGCCGATCCCGCATTCTCCGCCCGACGTCATCGGCGTGATGAACCTGCGCGGCACGGTGATCCCGATCATCGACCTTGCCCACAAGCTCGGCATGAAGAGCACCGAAGCCAACGAGCGCAGCGCCATCGTGGTCGCCGAAGTGCACAGCATGGTCGTCGGCCTCGTCGTCGACCGGGTTTCCGATATCCTCACCATCCGCAGCGAGCAGGTCCAGCCCGTGCCGGAAGTGACGACCTCCTTCGACAAGGCCTATGCCGAGGGCATCATCGCCCACGAGAACGGCATGATCTGCTTCCTCAACCTGGCGCGCATGTTCAAGGAGCGCGACATGGACGATATCGCCGCCTGACCGGCTGATAGCATCGATCGAACGTGAGACCGCCGCGCGAAAGCGCGGCGGTTTTTTGTTGTTCGCCATTCAGTACAACCTAAGAGATAGTTTTGCGAGGGCCGGGATATAACCCGCTGGGCTCCGAAGCTCTCGAAAAGCGCCGTCCGCAACAGAGACCAAATCTTGGTGTGTACTTTTTATCAATTGTTAAGCTCGTTTCTCCATCTTTGATTGTAGAGGCATATATCGAGCGCGGAATGGTTTTGCCCGCAAAGATTGAATTCGTGCACTCTAATCCATGGCCCGCCTGCGCGGTCCATGTCCGGACGCAACAATCGGCGAGGGCCACGCCGGCAACATCGGAGCATCGTGGCGATCGCATGGAGGGACAGGTCATGCTTTCATTTGCAAAGTCCATGGATGCAGCCCATATCGTCGACGCGCTGTCGCGCTCGCAGGCGGTGATCCATTTCGATCTCAACGGCACCATCCTGACTGCCAACGAAAACTTCTGCCGGGCGCTGGGCTATGAGCTGACGGAAATCGTCGGAAAACACCACCGCATGTTCTGCGAGGCCTCCTATACCACGAGCGAGGAATACCGGCAGTTCTGGGCGCGGCTGGCAAGCGGCCACTACGATGCGGACAGCTACAAGCGCCTGCGCAAGGACGGCGGCGAGATCTGGATCCAGGCGACATACAATCCGGTCTTTCGCCGCGGCAAGCCCTACAAGGTCGTCAAGGTCGCCAGCGACATCACCGAGGCGAAGATGCGGGCGGCGGAGGATGCGAGCAAGCTCGATGCGCTGTCGCGGTCGCAGGCGGTGATCGAGTTCACGCCGACCGGCGAGATCCTCCACGCCAACGAGAATTTCTGCGCCGCGCTCGGCTACGATCTCGCCGAGATCCGCGGCAGGCATCACCGCATGTTCTGCGATCCCGCCTATGTGCAGACCCCGGCCTATGCGCAGTTCTGGAAGAGCCTTGCGGAAGGGAACTTCATCTCCAACGAATTCGTGCGCTACGGCAAGGGCGGCAAGGAGGTCTGGATCCAGGCCGCCTATAATCCGATCCGCGATCTCAACGGCCGGGTCTACAAGGTCGTGAAGCTCGCGACGGACGTCACGGAGCGCATGTCGGCGATCAATGCGCTCGGTGCGGGGTTGAAGGCGCTGTCGGAAGGAGACCTCACGCAAAACCTCTCCACGCCCTTCGTTCCCTCCATGGAGATGGTGCGCCGGGACTTCAACGAGGCGGTGGCCGGGCTCAACGAGGCGATGCGGACCGTCGAGGCCAATGCCAATGCGATTGCCTCCGGTGCACAGGAAATCCGCTCCGCGGCGGACGACCTTGCCCGCCGGACCGAGCAGCAGGCAGCCTCCGTCGAGGAGACCGCGGCCGCGCTCGACGAGATCACCACGACGGTCGGCGATTCGAGCCGGCGGGCGGACGAGGCGGGCACGCTCGTCTCCAGGACGCGGGCGGGCGCGGAAAACTCCGGGGCGGTCGTCCGGAAGGCGATCGACGCCATGGGGCAGATCGAGCAATCCTCCCGCGAGATCTCCAGCATCATCGGCGTCATCGACGACATCGCCTTCCAGACCAACCTTCTCGCGCTCAATGCCGGCGTGGAGGCCGCCCGAGCGGGCGAAGCGGGCAAGGGCTTCGCGGTGGTCGCGCAGGAGGTGCGCGAGCTCGCCCAGCGTTCGGCTAGCGCGGCCAAGGACATCAAGACGCTGATCACCGCCTCCGGCGTGCAGGTGAAGAACGGCGTGGCGCTCGTCGACGAGACCGGGCAGGCACTGCAGGAAATCCTGGCGCAGGTACAGGAGGTCCATGTCAACGTCACCGCCATCGTGGAGGCGTCGCGCGAGCAGTCGGCCGGTCTTCGCGAGATCAACCAGGCGGTCAACGCGATGGACCAGGCGACGCAGCAGAACGCGGCGATGGTGGAGGAGAGCACGGCGGCAAGCCATGCCATGGCCCGCGAGGCCGATGCGCTGCACGCCCTCATCCGCAGGTTCCGCCTTGCCGGGAGCGGGCAGGCCATGCAGCGCATGCCGTCCCCCGCGCCTGTCGCGCAGCTCCATGCCGTCGCGCGCACCATGCGGGCCGCAGCAGGGTCTGCAGCGCCCGCGGCGGAAAGGTGGGAGGAGTTCTGAGCGGGTTGTTCCGCGAAGGTGGCCGGCAGCGATGCCGGCCGCGGTCTCAGGGTGCCGCCGATGCGCCGCCGGCAAGGCCCGCCGGGGCGTCCGCCTGCGGGGCGGGACGATGGATCAGCGGGATCGCCTGGAGGACCAGGCCGTCGAGGCCTTCGCCGCCATGGTTGTCGACGAGATCGAAGAGCTGCCTGCGCATGCGCGGCTCCCAGAACTTGTTGATGTGGGTGGCGATGCCGTCCGGGCCTTCGCTTGCCGGCTGGGAGTGAAAGAAGATGGCGATCTGGTTCGCCATCCTGATGATCTTGTTGCCGTCCGACATGCCTGTCTCCTAACCGCTGCCCAGCCGGCGCCCGGCGTCGGACACGACGCGCTCAGCCCCGGTGAAGATTTCGAATTCGTCGCCGCGCACGAGCGCGATCAGCGTCATGCCGGCCTCTTGCGCCGCGCGGATGGCGAGTGCCGTCGGCGCGGAAATGGCAATGACGAAGGGGCTGCCGATGATGGCGGTCTTCTGCACCATTTCCACCGAGACGCGGCTCGTCACGACCACCGCGCCCGCGGCGCCGGCATGGCCCGCCCGCCGGGCCGCGCCGACGAGCTTGTCGAGCGCATTGTGCCGGCCGACATCCTCGCGCACGGCGACAAGGCCCTTGCCCGGCACGTAGAAGCCGGCGCCGTGCACGGCGCGCGTCGTCATGTGCAGCGGTTGCTGGCCGTTCAGCAGGCGCACCGCCTCGACCACCTCGTCCTCGCTCAAAGTCAGCGATGACGAACGCACCGAGGGCGTCACGCGCACGGCTTCATCGATGGATTCGATGCCGCAGAGGCCGCAGCCGACGGGACCTGCCATGTGCCGGCGGCGGGCGGTCAGCGCGGCGCTCTGCGCATCGGCAAGGCCGATTTGCAGATCGATGCCCTTGTCCTCCGCGACGATTTCAACGGCTTCGATCTCGGACGGGTCGGTGATGATGCCTTCCGTCAAGCTGAAACCGACCGCGAAATCCTCAAGGTCGGCGGGTGTCGCCATCATCACCGCATGGGTCGAGCCGGCATAGGAGAAGGCGACCGGCGTTTCCTCCGGCACGAAGCGCTCGCCGTGCGAAAGCCGCCCGTTTCGTCGGGCGGCTTCCGTGACCTTGATCGTGGTGGAAAAGTCGGGCACGCGCGATCCTATTCTGCCGCCTCCAGCTTGCCGGCGATGCGGCGCGAGCGGCGGGAAAGCTCGTCATACTCGACTTGCCAGTCGGAGGGACCGTTGGAGGGCGAGATCTGCACCGCCGTCACCTTGTATTCCGGGCAGTTCGTCGCCCAGTCGGAGAAGTCGGTGGTGATGACGTTCGCCTGGGTCAGCGGATGATGGAAGGTCGTGTAGACGACGCCCGGCGCGACGCGGTCCGTGATGAGGGCGCGCAGCGTCGTCTCCCCGGCGCGGCTTGCAAGGCGCACCCAGTCGCCGTCGCGGATGCCGCGGTTCTCCGCGTCGTGCGGATGGATCTCCAGCCGGTCCTCCTCGTGCCAGACGACGTTCTCGGTGCGCCGCGTCTGCGCGCCGACATTGTACTGGCTGAGGATGCGGCCGGTGGTGAGCAGCAGCGGGAAGCGCGGGCCGGTCTTCTCGTCGGTCGCGACATATTCCGTGCGGATGAACTTGCCCTTGCCGCGCACGAAGCCGTCGGTGTGCATGATCGGCGAGCCGAGCGGATGCTTCTCGTTGCAGGGCCACTGCACCGAGCCGACCTTGTCCAGGTAATCGTAGGAAACGAGGGCGAAGCTCGGCGTCGTGGCGGCGATCTCGTCCATGATCTCGGAGGGATGGGTGTAGTTCCAGGCAAGGCCCATTGCCTTTGCGAGGTTCTGGGTGACCTCCCAGTCGGCATAGCCGTTCTTCGGCGTCATGACGCGGCGCACGCGGTTGATGCGGCGCTCGGCATTGGTGAAGGTGCCGTCCTTTTCGAGGAAGGTCGAGCCCGGCAGGAAGACATGGGCGTAGTTCGCCGTCTCGTTGAGGAAGAGGTCCTGCACGACGACGCATTCCATGGCGGCAAGGCCGGCCGAGACGTGCTTCGTATCCGGGTCGGACTGGAGGATGTCCTCGCCCTGGATATAGAGGCCCTTGAACGTGCCCTCGACGGCGGCGTCCAGCATGTTGGGAATGCGCAGGCCCGGCTCGTTGTTGAGCTTCACACCCCACATCTTCTCGAAGACGTCGCGGGTGGCGTCGTCGGAGATGTGGCGGTAGCCCGGCAGTTCGTGCGGGAAGGAACCCATGTCGCACGAGCCCTGCACGTTGTTCTGGCCGCGCAGCGGGTTCACGCCGACGCCCTCGCGGCCGATATTGCCGGTCGCCATGGCGAGGTTGGCGATGGCCATGACGGTGGTCGAGCCCTGGCTGTGCTCGGTGACGCCGAGGCCGTAGTAGATCGAGCCGTTGCCGCCGGTGGCGAAGAGCCGGGCGGCGCCACGCAGCGTTTCGGCCGGCACGCCGGTCAGCGCCTCGGTTTCTTCCGGGCTGTGGCGCGGTTCGGCGACGAAGGCGGCCCAGTCCTCGAATTCCGACCAGTCGCAGCGCTCGCGGATGAAGGCCTCGTCATAGAGTCCCTCCGTGACGATGACATGGGCGAGCGCGGTGACGACGGCGACGTTCGTGCCGGGCCGCAGCGGAAGATGGTAGGACGCCTTGATGTGCGGCGAGGAGACGAGATCGATGCGGCGCGGATCGATGACGATGAGCTTGGCACCCTGGCGCAGGCGCTTCTTGAGGCGCGAGGCGAAGACCGGGTGGCCGTCCGTCGGGTTGGCGCCGATGACGATGACGACGTCGGTGAACTCGACGCTGTCGAAATTCTGCGTGCCGGCCGAGGTGCCGAAGGCCTGGCCGAGGCCGTAGCCGGTCGGCGAATGGCAGACGCGGGCGCAGGTATCCACGTTGTTGTTGCCGAAACCGGCGCGGATCAGCTTCTGGACGAGGAAGGTCTCCTCGTTGGTGCAGCGCGAGGAGGTGATGCCGCCGATGGAATCGCGGCCGTACTGGTACTGGATGCGACGGAATTCGGAGGCGACATGGGCATAGGCCTCCTCCCACGTCACTTCGCGCCAGGGATCGGAGATCTTCTCGCGGATCATCGGGTTGAGGATGCGGTCGCGGTGGGTCGAATAGCCGTAGGCGAAGCGGCCCTTGACGCAGGAATGGCCGCGATTGGCCTGCCCGTCCTTCCACGGCACCATGCGCACCAGTTCCTCGCCGCGCATCTCCGCCTTGAAGGAGCAGCCGACGCCGCAATAGGCGCAGGTGGTGACGACGGAATGCTCCGGCTGGCCGATTTCGATGACCGACTTTTCCGTCAGCGTCGCCGTCGGGCAGGCCTGTACGCAGGCGCCGCAGGAGACACATTCGGAATCGAGGAAATGCTCGTGCATGCCGGGCGAGACGCGGCTGTCGAAGCCGCGACCCTCGATCGTCAGGGCAAAGGTGCCCTGCACTTCCTCGCAGGCGCGCACGCAGCGCGAGCAGACGATGCACTTGGAGGGGTCGTAGGTGAAATAGGGGTTCGATTCGTCCTTCGGCATCCAGCGGGCGTTTGCCTCGCCGTTGCTGCGCGCCTTGACGTGGTTTTCGCCCTCGTAGCCGTAGCGCACGTCGCGCAGGCCCACGGCGCCGGCCATGTCCTGCAGCTCGCAATCGCCGTTTGCCGCGCAGGTGAGGCAGTCGAGCGGGTGGTCGGAGATGTAGAGCTCCATCACGCCCTTGCGGATCTGCTTGAGACGGCTCGTCTGGGTGTGGACGACGAGGCCCGGCGCGACGGGCGTGGTGCAGGAGGCGGGCGTGCCGTTGCGGCCCTCGACCTCGACGAGGCAGAGGCGACAGGAGCCGAAGGCGTCGACCATGTCGGTGGCGCAGAGCTTCGGCACCTGGATGCCGGCCTCCATGGAGGCGCGCATGATGGAGGTGCCCTCGGGAACGGTGATCTCGTTGCCGTCGATGGTGAGCGTCACCATCTTTTCCGCGCGGGAAGCGGGGGTGCCGAAGTCGATTTCAGGAACGAGGGGCATGGGATCACTCCGCTGCTTCGGCGATGGGCGCCGGCGAAAAGTCTTCGGGGAAATGCGTCATCGCGCTCATGACCGGATAGGGCGTGAAGCCGCCGAGCGCGCAGAGCGAGCCGAACTTCATCGTGTTGCAGAGATCGGCCAGCAGTTCGCGGTTTTTCTCCGGCTCGATGCCGCGCGCGATGTTGTCGGCCGTCTCGACGCCGCGCGTCGAGCCGATGCGGCAGGGCGTGCACTTGCCGCAGCTTTCGATGGCGCAGAATTCCATGGCGAAGCGCGCCTGCTTCAGCATGTCGACCGTGTCGTCGAAGACGGTGATGCCGGCATGGCCGATGAGGCCGTCTTTCGCCGCGAAGGCCTCGTAGTCGAAAGGCGTGTCGAAGAGTGCGCGGGGGAAATAGGCGCCGAGCGGGCCGCCGACCTGCACGGCGCGGACCGGGCGGCCGGACGCCGTGCCGCCGCCGATGTCGTCGACGATCTCGCCGAGCGTCAGGCCGAAGGCGGTCTCGTAGAGGCCGCCCTGCCTGACGTTGCCGGCGATCTGGATCGGGATCGTGCCGCGCGAGCGGCCCATGCCGAAGTCGCGGTAGAATTCGGCGCCGCGATCCATGATGATCGGCACGGAGGCGAGCGAGATGACGTTGTTGACGACGGTCGGCCTACCGAGGAAGCCCTGCAGCGCCGGCAGCGGCGGCTTGGCGCGCACGATGCCGCGCTTGCCTTCCAGGCTGTTGAGAAGGGCGGTCTCCTCGCCGCAGACATAGGCGCCCGCGCCGGCCCGCACCTCCATGTCGAAGGCCTTGCCGGAGCCCAGCACCGACGGGCCGAGGATGCCGGCCCTGCGGGCGATCTCCACGGCGGCGTTCATCGTCTCGATGGCGTGCGGATATTCGGAGCGGGTGTAGATGAAGCCCTTCGTCGCGCCCGTAGCGAGACCGGCGATCGCCATGCCCTCGATCAGCACGAAGGGGTCGCCCTCCATGATCATGCGGTCGGCGAAGGTGCCGCTGTCGCCCTCGTCGGCATTGCAGACGATGTATTTCTGCGCGCCGGGGGCGTCGAGCACGGTCTTCCACTTGATGCCGGTCGGAAAGCCTGCGCCGCCGCGTCCGCGCAGACCCGAATCGGTCACCTGCCTGACGATCTCGGCGGGCTCCATCGCAACGGCCCGCTCAAGGCCCTTCATGCCCTGGTAATGCCGGTAGTCCTCGAGCGAGAGCGGGTCGGTGACGCCGCAGCGGGCGAAGGTCAGCCGCGTCTGGCGGGCGAGGAACGGGATTTCCTTCGTCCGCCCGAGACAGAGCGGATGGCCGCCGCCCTGCAGGAACCCCGCATCGAAAAGCGAGGCGACGTCGGAGGGCCTCACCGGGCCGTAGGCGATGCGGCCCTGTTCGGTGCGCACCTCGACGAGCGGCTCCAGCCAGTGCATGCCGCGCGAGCCGTTGCGCACGATGCGCGCGTCGATGCCACGGGTCTCGATCTCGCGGGCAATGGCAGCGGCGACACGGTCGGCGCCCAGCGCCAGGGCGGCAGCGTCACGCGGGACGAAGAGGGTGATGGTCATCGGCGTGCCTCCGCGACAAGGTCTTTTGCAAGGTCCGCGTCGAGCCTGCCGTGCACCTCGCCGTCGAGCATGGCGGCGGGCGCGCAGGAACAGAGCCCGAGGCAATAGACGGGCTCCAGCGTCACCGCGCCGTCCATCGTCGTCTGGTGGAAATCGATGCCGAGCAGCGCCTTGATGCGCTCGGCGATGGCGTCGCCTCCCATGGACTGGCAGGCTTCGGCGCGACAGAGCTTCAGGACATGCCGGCCCGTCGGGTGGTTGCGATAGTCATGGTAGAAGGTGACGACGCCGTGCACCTCGGCGCGCGAGAGGTTCAGCTCGCGCGCGATGACCGGCAGGCTCTCCTGCGGCACATAGCCGAACTCGGCCTGGATTTCGTGCAGGATGGGAAGAAGCGGCCCTTCCAGGCCCCTCAACGCGCCGACGATTGCCAGCGTTCTTTCTCCGACATCGCTGCCGGCGACGTGCACATTCATGATCAGGCCTCCCAACCGACACGAACGAACCACTGCGAAGAAAACCGGGTTCGATGCGCCGATGCCGTTGAAACTGTTCGGCGAAAACCGGAACCCAGTCGATCTTCGCGGACTATTCTAACAGCTTCTCAGTCATGACACGACGGGTCAATAAAGCTGTCCCGTTGGTCAATAGAAAATTCCTATCAGCCCATGCCCGTTTCGGCAAGGATGCGCGCCTCGTGCAGGAGGGCGGAGACGAGCGGGGTGAACGGCTCGCGGTGGGTGGCGACGAGGCCGACGGTGTGGTTCGGGTTGGGCTCGGCAAGGGAAACTATACTTATTTCGTCATGAAATCCGAAGGATTTGGCGACATTTCGCGGCATGATGCTGCACCAGCGCCCGGTGCGCACATGGGAGAGCAGCACGATCATCGAGTTCGATTCCAGCGACGGCTCGACCGAAATGCCCGCCTCGGCGAAGTGGCGGTTGATGATGCGGCGGTTCTGCATGTCGGCGGTCAATAGGCAAAGCCTAACGCTACCGGCTTCCTGCCAGGTCACGCTTTCGCGATCCGAAAACGGGCCGCCCTTTGCCGTGATGAGGCAATAATGCTCCTGCAGCAGCGGCACGCTGGTGACGCGGCCGAGCGGCTCGTTTTCGAGATAGGTGAGGCCGGCGTCGATCTCGAGATTTTCGAGCAGGCCGAGGATCCGGATCGACGTGGTGGACACGATGGAGAAGGTGACGTCCGGGTGCTTTTCCTGAAACGGCGCGGTGATGCGCGGCACCATGGCGAGCGTCGTCGGAATGGCGGCGAGCCGGATGTGGCCGGAAAGGCCCTTGCGCGCCGCGCGCATCTCCTCGCGCATGGTGCGCGTGTCGCCGACGATGCGGCGGGCCCATTCCAGCACGCGCTGGCCTTCCGGCGTCAGGCCCTGGAAGCGCGAGCCGCGCACGACGAGCATCACGCCGAGCTGGCCCTCCAACTGCCGGATGGCCGCCGACAGCGTCGGCTGGGAAATGCCGAGTTCCTCGGCCGCGCGGGCGAAGTGCTTCTCGCGGGCGAGTGCAATGAAATATTCGAGCTTGTCTATCATCGGGAACCGCGCCTCCACGCTCTTGATACAAAAGAACAGTGGCGGCACCAATGCCCCGCGCCCTATATCTGTGACGGCAAAGGGATCCACGAGGAGGACGCCATGACGTTTCAGGCATTGCTGGTCGAAAAGGGCGGGGATGGCGCAGTATCCGCCGCGATCCGCGAGCTCGACGATTCGAGGCTTCCCGAGGGGGACGTCACCGTCGCGGTCGAATATTCGACGCTCAACTACAAGGACGGGCTCTGCATCAACGGCAAGGGCGGGCTGGTGCGCAGCTTCCCGCATGTGCCGGGCGTCGATTTCGCCGGCACCGTCGAGGCGTCCGACGACCCGCGCTACCGGCCCGGCGACCGGGTGGTGCTGACGGGCTGGCGGGTCGGCGAGATCTGGTGGGGCGGCTATGCGACGCGCGCGAAGGTGAAGGCCGACTGGCTGGTGCCGCTGCCGTCGGAGGTCTCGACGCGGCAGGCCATGGCGATCGGCACGGCGGGGCTCACCTCCATGCTCTCCATTGTCGCGCTGGAAAAGGCCGGACTTTCGCCGTTGAAGGGCGAGGTCCTGGTGACGGGGGCTGCCGGCGGCGTCGGCTCGGTCGCCGTCGCGCTCCTGGCCCGGCTCGGCTATTCGGTCGCCGCCGTGACCGGCCGGCCGGAGACGGCGGACTATCTGAAGGAACTCGGCGCCGAGACGATCATCGACCGTGCGGAACTCGCCGAGGCGAACAGCCGGCCGCTCGAATCCGAGCGCTGGGCCGGCGCCATCGACGCGGTCGGCGGAGAGATGCTGGCGCGGGTGCTAAAGCAGATGAAATATGACGGTGCCGTCGCCTCCGTCGGTCTTGCCGGCGGGGCCGCCGTACCGTCCTTCACGGTCATTCCGTTCCTGCTGCGCGGCGTCAGCCTGCTCGGCATCGATTCGGTAATGCGGCCTTATGACCAGCGCGTCGATGCCTGGAACCGCATCGCCTCGGACCTGCCGATGGACAAGCTGGAGGCCATGATCGTGGAGCACCGCCTGTCCGACCTGCCGGACCTCGCGAACAGGATTCTCGACGGCAAGGTGAAAGGACGCGTCGTCATCGACGTGAACGCCTGAGCGCGGCCGGTCAGCAGATGAGCTGGCCGCCGTTCACCTCCAGCACCTGGCCGGTGACGTAGCCCGAGAGCGCATTCGAGGCGAGGAAGAGATAGGCGGGCGCGCAGTCCTCCGCCGTCCCGAGCCGTTGCAGCGGAATGGTCTTGCGCGTCGCCTCCAGCTTTTCGGCGGAGGAATAGCGCGAATGGAAATCGGTGGTGATCGTGCCGGGCGAGACGCAGTTGACGCGGATGCCGTCCGGGGCGAGTTCGCGGGCAAGGCCCTTGGAATAGGTCGAGACGAAGGCCTTGGTGGCGGAATAGATCGCCGAGCCGGGGCTGCCGCCGGTCAGCGCCGAAATCGACACCGTGTTGACGATGGCGGCGTGCGGCGCGCGGCGGAGCGAGCGCAGCAGGCCGCGCGTCACCTCGACGACGGAGGTCTGGTTGAGGCGCACAACGGTCTCGTACTCCTCGTCGGTGAGGTCGGCGGCCGGAAACCGGCCGACCATGGTGCCGGCATTGTTGATCAGCACGTCGACATGCGGGAAGAGGCTGTCCGCCCGTTGCAGCAGCGCGCCGACGCCGCCTTCGACGAGGAAATCCGAATAGACGACATGGGCGCGGGCCTCGGCGACGGCGTTTTCGAGAAATTCGGGAAGCGGATCGTGGGCGGCCCTGCCACCGTGCAGCAGCACATGGGCGCCGCAATCGAGGAACTGGCGGGCGATCTCAAGCCCGATGCCGCGTCCCGCGCCGGTCACGACGACATTCTCGCCCTTGAACAAGGCTGGATGAAACATGTGTCTTCCTCCCCGGTCACCTGCCGTCCGCGCAGTATCACAAAAAGACGCGCCCACTCCAAGAAGGCAGGATGATCAATTGATGTGCTTTCGTTTTTGCATATTATGAAAGCAAACGAAAGCAGTGGAGGAGCCGATGTTTCTGACAGGTCGCCAGGCGGAGATCGTCGATCTCGCCAAGGCCGAGGGCCGCGTGCTCGTGGAGGACCTTGCGGCGCGGTTCTCCGTGACGCCCCAGACCATCCGCAAGGACCTCAACGATCTCTGCGACAACAAGGTGCTGACGCGCATCCATGGCGGCGCGCTGTTCCCGAGCGGCAACGAGAATGTCAAATACGAGGCCCGCCGCTCCATCGCCGCGCCGGAAAAGCAGGCGATCGGCCGCGCCGCCGCGGGCATGATCCCCGACAATTCCTCGCTCTTCATCAATATCGGCACGACGACGGAGGCCGTCGGCGAGGCGCTGCTGGATCACAGGGAGCTGATGGTCATCACCAACAACATCAACGTGGCCAACCGATTGCGCGTCTATCCCTCGATCGAGGTCGTCATTGCCGGCGGTGTCGTGCGCGGCGCGGACGGCGGCATCGTTGGGGAGGCGGCGGTCGATTTCATCCGCCAGTTCAAGGTGGACTATGCGGTGATCGGCGTCTCGGCCATCGACGAGGACGGCGCGCTGCTCGATTTCGACTACCGCGAGGTGAAGGTCGCGCAGGCGATCATCGCCAATGCGCGTCACGTCATCCTGGTTTCGGATTCCACCAAATTCGAAAGGACCGCGCCGGTGCGCATCGGACATCTCTCGCAGGTCCATACTTTCATCACGGACCGCTGTCCTTCCGAGGGCATTCGCAGCATTTGCCAGGAGCATGACGTGCGTCTGGTCGAGACGGCGGTGCAGGCCTGACGGGAGAGGCGGCATTTCTTCTCGCATTCGTTTGACATTCGGAATGTTTTCGTTTTAACTTTCCATGCTTTCGCAACTGCGCAAATTTGTGCGATGCGAAATGGGAGGGGAACTTGGACGGCGACGTGATCCGCGATATTTTCGTCATCGGCGGCGGCATCAATGGCTGCGGCATCGCGCGTGACGCGGCGGGCCGGGGCTATTCGGTCGTGCTGGCCGAGATGGAGGACTTCGCGTCGGGCACGTCTTCCGCCTCCACCAAGCTCATACACGGCGGCCTGCGCTATCTGGAGCATTACGAATTCCGCCTCGTGCGCGAGGCGCTGATGGAGCGCGAAGTGCTCTGGGCCATGGCGCCGCATGTCATCTGGCCGATGCGCTTCGTGCTGCCGTTCCAGAAGGGCGGCCTGCGCCCGGCCTGGCTCATCCGCCTCGGCCTCTTCCTCTATGACTATATCGGTGGCCGCAAGCTGCTGCCGGCGACCGATACGCTCGACCTTGCGAAGGATCCGGCAGGCAGGCCACTGAAGACGTTTTTCCGCAAGGCCTTCGAATATTCCGACGGCTGGGTGGACGATGCGCGCCTCGTGGTACTGAACGCGCGCGACGCGGCCGACCGCGGCGCGGATATCCGCACCGGCACCAAGGTCGTTACCGCCCGGCGCCAGAACGGCCACTGGAACGTCGAGACGGAGAATGTCGCGACGGGCGACCGCGAGACGGTCCGCGCCCGCATGCTGGTCAACGCCGCCGGGCCCTGGGTGGACAAGGTCCTCTCCTCGGCCTTCGGCCGCAACGATGTACACAATGTCCGCCTCGTGCAGGGCAGCCATATCGTCGTGAAGAAGAAATTCTCCGATCCACGCGCCTACTTCTTCCAGAACCCGGACGGGCGTATCATGTTCGCCATTCCCTACCAGGAAGAGTTCACGCTGATCGGCACGACCGACCGCGACTACCAGGGCGATCCGCGCGATGCGCGCATCAGCGACGCGGAAATCGACTATCTGTGCGCCTCGGCGAGCGAATACTTCGCCGATCCGGTGAAGCGCGAGGACATCGTCTGGACCTATTCCGGCGTGCGCCCGCTCTTCGACGACGGCGCCAGCAAGGCGCAGGAAGCCACGCGCGACTACGTGCTGAAGGTCGAGGGCGGCGACGGGCAGGCCCCGCTGCTCAACATCTTCGGCGGCAAGCTCACCACCTACCGGCGTCTTGCCGAATCGGCGCTGGAGAAGATCGGCGATGCGATCGGCGCGAAGGGAGACTGCTGGACCGCGCAATCCCGCCTGCCGGGCGGCGATTTTGCGGTCGACGGCTTCGATGCCGAGGTGAAGGGACTTTTCGCGCAATTTCCCTTTCTCGCGCCCGCCCATGTCCGCCGGCTCATACGCCTCTACGGCACGCAGGCGAAGGCGATGTTGGAGGGGGCGAAGACGGTGGACGATCTCGGCCGGCATTTCGGCAGCGATCTCTACGAGCGTGAGGTGCGCTGGCTGATGAAGGAAGAATGGGCCCGGCACGCCGAGGACGTGCTGTGGCGGCGGACCAAACGAGGATTGCATCTGACGGCCGCGGAAGCGGTCGCGCTGGAAGACTACATGGCGGCTGCAAGGGCGGCGCCCCACTAGCACACCCGATCCGGTGGCTGGGAGGAACGACGGAGACAGGAATGCTGGAACTGAGAAACATCACGAAGGTGGCGGGGGCGGAGACGCATATCCACCCGACCAACCTCGTGCTCGAGCGCGGCTCGCTCAACGTGCTGCTCGGCCCGACGCTGTCGGGCAAGACCTCGCTGATGCGCCTGATGGCCGGGCTCGACAAGCCGACATCCGGCTCCGTCTGGTTTGACGGCAAGGACGTGACGGGCGTGCGCGTGCAGGATCGCGGCGTCGCCATGGTCTACCAGCAGTTCATCAATTACCCGGCGATGACCGTCTACGAGAACATCGCCTCGCCGATGCGCATCAAGGGTGCGGATGCGGCGACCATCGACCGCGAAGTGCGCAAGGCGGCGGAGCTCCTGAAGCTGACGCCCTATCTCGACCGCACGCCACTCAACCTTTCCGGCGGCCAGCAGCAGCGCACCGCGCTCGCCCGCGCCATCGTCAAGAATGCCAGCCTGGTGCTGCTCGACGAGCCGCTCGCCAATCTCGATTACAAGCTGCGCGAGGAGCTGCGGCTGGAGCTGCCGAAGATCTTTTCCGCCTCGGGCGCGATCTTCGTCTATGCGACGACCGAGCCCTCCGAGGCGCTGCTTCTCGGCGGCAACACGGCCACGCTGTCGGAAGGGCGCATCACCCAGTTCGGCCGCACCATCGACGTCTATCGCCGGCCGAACGACCTTCTGACCGCCCGCACCTTCGCCGATCCGCCGCTCAACACGATGCAGGTCGTGAAGACCGGCGGTCACTTCGAGCTCGGCGGCAAGCCGGTGCTGCCGGTGCCGGCGCATCTTTCCGCGCTGCCGGACGGTCCCTGCACCATCGCCTTCCAGCCGCATCATCTTTCGCTTTCCAGCCAGAGCCCGGCCTCCGCGAGCCTCCAGGCGCGCACGGCGATTTCGGAAATCGCGGGCTCGGAGAGCTTCATCCACATCGAATTCGAGGGCACCCGCTGGGTCATGCTCGCGCCCGGCATCCACGACATCGAGCCTGACGCGGTCGTCACCGTCCATGTCGACACGCGCCATCTCATGGCGTTCGGTGCGGATGGCAGGGCGATGGCCGAGCCGGCCGCCGCTGCGGCGTGAGGAGAACACCATGGCACGCATCAACCTCGATCACATCCGCCATTCCTACGGCGAGAAGCCGAAGTCCGAAGCGGACTATGCGCTGAAGGAAGTGCATCACGAGTGGAACGACGGCGGCGCCTATGCGCTGCTCGGCCCCTCGGGCTGCGGCAAGACCACGCTGCTCAACATCATCTCGGGCCTGCTGCAGCCGTCGGAGGGTCGCATCCTTTTCGACGGAAAGGACGTGACGTACCTGTCGACGCAGGAGCGCAACATCGCGCAGGTCTTCCAGTTCCCGGTCATCTACGACACGATGACGGTCTACGACAATCTCGCCTTCCCGCTGCGCAACCGCGGCGTCGCCGAACCGGACGTCGACCGGCGCGTGCGCGAGATCCTGGAAATGATCGACCTTGCCGGCTGGGCGAAGAAGACGGCGCGCGGCCTTACCGCCGACCAGAAGCAGAAGATCTCCCTCGGCCGCGGCCTCGTGCGCAACGACGTCAACGCCATCCTGTTCGACGAGCCGCTGACGGTCATCGACCCGCATATGAAATGGGTGCTGCGCTCGCAGCTCAAGAAGCTGCACCGCCAGTTCGGCTTCACCATGGTCTATGTCACGCACGACCAGACCGAGGCGCTGACCTTCGCCGACAAGGTCGTCGTGATGTATGACGGCCAGATCGTGCAGATCGGCACGCCGGCCGAGCTCTTCGAAAAGCCGAGCCACACCTTCGTCGGCTATTTCATCGGTTCGCCGGGCATGAACGTCCTGCCGGCCGCCATCGACGGCGGCAGCGTCAAGGTCGGCGAGGAGACGATCACCCTCGGCTATTCGCCGGTGATCGCCGCCGGCGCGAAGACCGAGCTCGGCATCCGCCCGGAATTCATCTCGCTTTCCCGCGACGGCATGCCCGTCTCGATCAGCAAGGTCGAGGATATCGGCCGGCAGAAGATCGTGCGGGCGGAATTCGCCGGCAAGCCGATCGCCATCGTCGTGCCGGAGGACGGCGAGATCCCGGCCGATCCGCGCGTCACCTTCGACCCCGCCGCCATCAACATCTACGCCGATAGCTGGCGTGTCGGCAGGGAGGGCTGACGATGAACAAGACCTGGAACAACAAGGCCTGGTTCATGGTGCTGCCGATGCTGCTGCTGGTGGCCTTCTCGGCCATCGTGCCGCTGATGACCGTCGTGAACTATTCGGTGCAGGACACGTTCGGCAACAACGAGTTCTTCTGGAACGGCGTCGGCTGGTTCACGGACGTCCTTGAATCCGACCGCTTCTGGGAGGCGCTCGGCCGCAACCTGCTCTTTTCCGCGATCATCCTCGTCATCGAGATCCCGCTCGGCATCCTGATCGCGCTCAACATGCCGAAGAAGGGCCTCGGCGTGCCGGTCTGCCTCGTGCTGATGGCGCTGCCGCTGCTCATTCCGTGGAATGTGGTCGGCACGATCTGGCAGGTCTTCGGGCGCGTCGACATCGGCCTGCTCGGCCGCGTGCTCGACGGGCTCGGCTTCAACTACAATTACGTGAACAATGTCTTCGACGCCTGGGTCACGCTGATCGTCATGGACGTCTGGCACTGGACGAGCCTCGTCGTGCTGCTGTGCTATGCCGGCCTCGTCTCGATCCCGGAGGCCTATTACCAGGCCGCCAAGATCGACGGTGCCTCGCGCTGGGCGGTGTTCCGCTACATCCAGCTTCCGAAGATGAAGCGCGTACTGCTCATCGCCTTCCTGCTGCGCTTCATGGACAGCTTCATGATCTATACCGAGCCCTTCGTCGTCACCGGCGGCGGCCCGGGCAACTCGACCACGTTCCTTTCGATCGACCTCGTCAAGATGGCGATCGGCCAGTTCGACCTTGGCCCGGCCGCGGCCATGTCCATCATCTACTTCCTGATCATCCTGCTGCTGTCGTGGATCTTCTACACGGTCATGACCAGCAGCGACGAACAGGCGTGAGGGAGGAAACCATGACCTCACAGGCAACCACCGCAAGCACCATCGGAACGAGCGTTGCGAGCAGCGCCGGCGCAAGAGCCGGCGCCGGCAGCAAGCGCAGCTTCTCCTGGATCGTGCCCACCATCTACATCGTCTTCCTGATGCTGCCGATCTACTGGCTCGTCAACATGAGCTTCAAGACGAACACCGAGATCACCGGCGTCTTCTCGCTGTGGCCGGCGAACCCGACACTGCGCAACTATGCCGTCATCTTCACCGATCCGGCCTGGTATTCCGGCTATATCAACTCGATCATCTACGTGGTCCTGAACACGATCATCTCGATCGCGGTGGCGCTGCCGGCGGCCTATGCCTTCTCGCGCTACCGCTTCCTCGGCGACAAGCACCTGTTCTTCTGGCTGCTGACCAACCGCATGGCGCCGCCGGCCGTCTTCGCGCTGCCGTTCTTCCAGCTCTATTCGGCCTTCGGCCTGATCGACACGCATATTGCCGTCGCCATCGCGCATTGCCTGTTCAACGTGCCGCTCGCCGTCTGGATCCTGGAAGGCTTCATGTCGGGCGTGCCGAAGGAGATCGACGAGACCGCCTATATCGACGGCTATTCCTTCCCGCGCTTCTTCACGAAGATCTTCGTGCCGCTGATCGCCTCGGGCATCGGGGTGGCCGCCTTCTTCTGCTTCATGTTCTCCTGGGTCGAGCTCCTGATCGCCCGCACGCTGACGACGACGGACGCCAAGCCCATCGCCGCCACGATGACGCGCACGGTCTCGGCCTCCGGCATGGACTGGGGCGTGCTGGCCGCGGCCGGCGTGCTGACCATCATTCCCGGCGCGCTCGTGATCTATTTCGTCCGCAACTACATCGCCAAGGGCTTTGCCCTTGGCCGCGTCTGAAGGGGAGGGGTCGATGGCCGCCGTCGCCAACCGCAACAATCGCTGGCCCGTGGCGCTCGCCGTGGTGCTCGCCATCTATGCCGCCGCCGCGGGCCTGCTCGTTACGGTACTGCCGGTCAAGGACGGCGCGCGCGACTGGTTCGCCCCGCTCGTTCCGGGCGGCTGGATGGCCTGGTCGTTCCCGACGGCCATGTTCTTCCTGACCATCTTCCTTCTGATCGCGCTGATGGCGGTCTGGGAATATGCCCGGCCGGGCGGTGCCCCGCGCGTCGGCATCCTGCGCTTCGAGACGACGCGCGGCGACCGATTGTTCGTGTCGCTGCTCGGCTCGGCGTTCATTCAACTCGCATGGCTGGGCCTCGTCGGCTCCAGCCTGTGGTGGGCTCTTGCCTTGTCCGTGGTCTACGCCATCGGCGTTTTCCGCTTCGTATAGGCACCCGGAATGGAGGCCCCGGGGAGAAATGAGGGGGCCTTCGCACTGCAATCGCAAACCCCAAGGGAGGACTAAAATGCGAAAGCAACTTCTGACGACGACGGCAGTCCTGCTGCTGGCGTTCACCGGCTCCGCATTCGCGGACATGGATGCTGCCAAGAAGTTCCTGGATTCGGAGATCGGCGATCTCTCGTCGCTGTCGCGCGCCGACCAGGAAAAGGAAATGCAATGGTTCGTCGATGCCGCCAAGCCCTTCGCCGGCATGGACATCAAGGTCGTTTCCGAAACGCTGACCACGCATGAATACGAATCGAAGGTCCTTGCGCCGGCCTTCACCGCCATCACCGGCATCAAGATCACGCACGACCTCATCGGCGAGGGCGACGTCATCGAGAAGCTGCAGACGCAGATGCAGTCGGGCGAGAACATCTACGACGCCTATGTCAACGACTCGGACCTCATCGGCACGCACTGGCGCTACAAGCAGGCCCGCGCGCTGACCGACTTCATGGCGAATGAAGGCAAGGACGTCACCAATCCGGGTCTCGACGTCGACGACTTCATCGGCAAGTCCTTCACGACCGCGCCGGATGGCAAGCTCTACCAGCTTCCCGACCAGCAGTTCGCCAACCTCTACTGGTTCCGCTACGACTGGTTCAACGACGAGAAGAACAAGGCGGACTTCAAGGCGAAGTACGGCTACGACCTCGGCGTTCCGGTCAACTGGTCGGCCTATGAGGACATCGCCGAATTCTTCACCGGCCGCGAGATCGACGGCAAGAAGGTCTTCGGCCACATGGACTACGGCAAGAAGGACCCGTCGCTCGGCTGGCGCTTCACCGACGCCTGGCTCTCCATGGCCGGCAACGGCGATAAGGGCATTCCGAACGGCCTGCCGGTCGACGAATGGGGCATCAAGGTCGACGAGAACTCGCGTCCGGTCGGCTCGTGCGTCGCGCGCGGCGGCGACACCAACGGCCCGGCCTCGGTCTATGCCATCCAGAAGTATCTCGACTGGATCAAGGCCTATGCTCCGCCGTCGGCAGGCGGCATGAACTTCTCCGAATCCGGTCCTGTTCCCTCGCAGGGCGAGGTCGCCCAGCAGATGTTCACCTATACGGCCTTCACCGCCGACTTCGTGAAGGAAGGCCTGCCGGTCGTGAATGCGGACGGCACGCCGAAATGGCGCTTCGCTCCGTCGCCGCATGGCGTCTACTGGAAGGACGGCATGAAGCTCGGCTACCAGGACGCCGGTTCCTGGACGCTGATGAAGTCCACCCCCGACGACCGCGCGAAGGCCGCCTGGCTCTATGCGCAGTTCGTGACGTCCAAGACCGTCGACGTGAAGAAGAGCCATGTCGGCCTCACCTTCATCCGCCAGTCCACGCTCGATCACCAGTCCTTCACCGAGCGTGCGCCGAAGCTCGGCGGCCTGGTCGAGTTCTACCGTTCGCCGGCCCGTCTGCAGTGGTCGCCGACCGGTACGAACATTCCGGACTATCCGAAGCTCGCCCAGCTCTGGTGGCAGGCAATCGGCGATGCGGCATCCGGCGCCAAGACCGCGCAGGAAGCCATGGATTCGCTGTGCGCGGAGCAGGAGAAGGTGCTCGGCCGCCTCGAACGCGCCGGCGTCCAGGGCGACATGGGTCCGAAGCTCGCCGAGGAGCACGATCTCGAATACTGGAACAAGGACGCCGTCGCCAAGGGCAACCTCGCTCCGCAGCTCAAGATCGAGAACGAGAAGGAACAGCCCCAGACCGTCAACTACGACGAGCTGGTCAAGAGCTGGCAGAAATAAGCAGGCTCGCGGGCGGCCTGCCGCCCGCAGCCACCGTCATCCGATCCCTCTTGCCCGCATGCCGCAAGGCTTGCGGGCCTTTTCGTCCGCCCGCCGTACCGATTGGTACAGTTTGCGGAAACCATGCATTGCGCTGTGCGGGGTCTTCCGCTAAGAGACCCCGCGGTTTCTCCCGCGCGCTCGCGCGACTATCTGGAATAGCAGTACACCCATGGCACGCATCGTGATGAAATTCGGCGGAACGTCCGTCGCTGACCTCGACCGTATCCACAATGTGGCCCGCCATGTGAAACGCGAGGTCGAAGCCGGCCACGAGGTCGCCGTCGTCGTGTCGGCCATGTCCGGCAAGACCAACGAGCTCGTCGCCTGGGTGCAGAACATGCCGAAGGTCACGGGCGCGAACTCGCCCTTCTACGATGCGCGCGAATACGACGCCATCGTCGCCTCGGGCGAACTCGTCACCGCCGGCCTTCTTGCCATTGCGCTTCAGTCGATGGGCATCAATGCCCGCTCCTGGCAGGGCTGGCAGATCCCGATCCGCACCGACAACGCCCACGGCGCCGCCCGCATCCTCGACATCGACGGTGCGGAAATGATCCGCCGCATGGGCGAGGGCCAGGTCGCCGTCGTCGCCGGCTTCCAGGGCCTCGGCCCGGACAACCGCGTCGCGACGCTCGGCCGCGGCGGCTCGGACACCTCCGCCGTCGCCATCGCCGCCGCCGTCAAGGCGGACCGCTGCGACATCTATACCGATGTCGACGGCGTCTACACGACCGACCCGCGCATCGAGCCGAAGGCCCGCCGCCTCAAGAAGATCGCCTTCGAGGAAATGCTCGAAATGGCCTCGCTCGGCGCCAAGGTCCTTCAGGTGCGCTCGGTCGAGCTTGCCATGGTGCACAAGGTGCGCACCTTCGTTCGCTCCTCTTTCGAGGATCCCGATGCACCGGGCATGGGCGATCTTCTGAACCCGCCCGGTACGCTGATTTGTGATGAGGAAGAGATCGTGGAACAGGAAGTCGTAACGGGCATTGCCTATGCCAAGGATGAAGCGCAGATCTCGCTCCGCCGCGTCGCCGACCGGCCGGGCGTTTCGGCCGCGATCTTCGGCCCGCTGGCCGAATCCCATATCAATGTCGACATGATCGTCCAGAACATTTCCGAGGACGGCTCGAAGACCGACATGACCTTCACCGTTCCCTCGGGCGACATGGAGAAGGCGATCAGGGTTCTCGAAGCCGCCAAGGAACAGGTCGGCTTCGACGTGATCCAGCACGAGACGGGCCTCGTGAAGGTCTCGGTCATCGGCATCGGCATGCGCAGCCATGCGGGCGTCGCCGCCTCCGCCTTCCGCGCGCTTGCCGAGAAGGGCATCAACATCAAGGCCATCACCACCTCCGAGATCAAGATTTCCATCCTGATCGACGGCCCCTATGCGGAACTGGCCGTTCGGACTTTGCATTCCGTCTACGGTCTCGATAAGAAGTAGGGACCGGCCGACTCGGCGCCGATCTTTTGATCGCCGGCGCGGGTGAGCGCCGGCGGGTAACGACATTTTCGGGAGACGCCACGCGATGAGAGACCTCTCCGCGGGTCCGCGCGTTCTTCTCAAGCGGCTGCGCGAACTGATGGCGGAGCCGCTCGAGCCGCAGGAGCGCCTTGACCAGATCGTGCGCCAGATCGCGCAGAACATGGTCGCGGAGGTGTGTTCCGTCTATGTGCTGCGCTCCGACGGCGTTCTCGAACTCTATGCCACCGAAGGCCTCAATCCCGGCGCCGTCCACCTTGCCCAGCTCAAGATGGGCCAGGGCCTCGTCGGCACCATCGCGGCCTCCGCGCGGCCGCTGAACCTTTCCGACGCCCAGTCGCACCCCGCCTTCACTTATCTCCCGGAAACGGGCGAGGAGATCTATCACTCCTTCCTCGGCGTTCCGATCCTGCGCACCGGCCGGGCGCTCGGCGTTCTCGTCGTGCAGAACAAGGCGAGCCGCACCTATCGCGAGGACGAGGTAGAGGCGCTCGAAACGACGGCGATGGTGATCGCCGAGATGGTGGCGACCGGCGAGCTGAAGAAGCTCACCAAGCCCGGTCTCGAGCTCGACCTTTCGCGTCCCGTCGCCATCGAGGGGGCGAGCTTCGGCGAAGGCATCGGTCTCGGCTATGTCGTGCTGCACGAGCCGCGCATCGTCGTCACGAACCTCCTCAACGAGGATTCCGAGCATGAGCTCGGCCGGCTCGCCGAGGCGCTGGGTTCGCTGCGCATCTCCATCGACGACATGCTGTCGCGCCGCGAGATCTCGATGGAGGGCGAGCATCGCGAGGTGCTGGAAACCTATCGCATGTTCGCGCACGACCGCGGCTGGGTGCGGAAGCTCGAAGAGGCGATCCGCAACGGCCTGACGGCGGAAGCGGCGGTCGAGCGGGTGCAGAGCGAGACAAAGGCGCGGATGATCCGCCTGACGGATCCGTACCTGCGTGAGCGCATGCACGATTTCGACGATCTTGCGAACCGCCTGCTGCGCCAGCTCACCGGCTATGGCGCAAAGCTCTCCGCCAGCAGCTTTCCGAACGATGCGATCGTCGTTGCGCGCGCCATGGGCGCGGCCGAGCTGCTCGATTATCCGCGCCAGAACGTGCGCGGCCTCGTGCTGGAGGACGGTGCCGTCACGAGCCATGTGGTGATCGTGGCCCGCGCCATGGGCATTCCGGTCGTCGGCCAGGCGGCAGGGGCCGTGGCGCTTGCGGAGAACGGCGATCCGATCATCGTCGACGGCGACGATGCGCGTGTACATCTGCGGCCGCTGCCCGATCTCCAGCGCTCCTATGAGGAGAAGGTGCGCTTCCGCGCCCGCCGGCAGGAGCAGTACCGGGCGCTGCGGGCCGTCGAGCCGGTCACGAAGGACGGGTGCCAGATCAATCTCCAGATGAATGCCGGCCTTCTGGTCGACCTGCCGCATCTCAACGAATCGGGCGCGTCCGGCATCGGCCTCTTCCGCACCGAGCTCCAGTTCATGATCGCCTCGACCATGCCGAAGGCGGAGGAGCAGGAAGCCTTTTACCGCAACGTATTGAAGCATGCGGGCGGCCGCCCCGTGACGTTCCGCACACTCGATATCGGTGGCGACAAGGTCGTGCCCTATTTCCGCGCGGCGGAAGAGGAGAACCCGGCGCTCGGCTGGCGCGCCATCCGCCTGTCGCTCGACCGGCCGGGTCTTCTGCGCACCCAGCTTCGCGCCATGCTGCGCGCGACGGCCGGGGCCGATCTGCGACTGATGCTGCCGATGGTGACGGAGGTTTCCGAGCTCCGGGAGGTCCGCGACCTCCTGCAGAAAGAGATTCAGCGCCAGTCCAAGCTCGGCGAGCAGTTGCCGAAGAAGCTGCAGTTCGGCGCCATGCTGGAAGTGCCGGCGCTGCTCTGGCAGCTCGACGAGCTGATGGCCGAGGTCGATTTCGTCTCGGTCGGCTCGAACGACCTCTTCCAGTTCGCCATGGCGGTGGACCGGGGCAATGCCCGCGTCTCCGACCGTTTCGACACGCTCGGCCGGCCGTTCCTGCGCATCCTGCGCGACATCGTGCGCGCCGGCATCCGCAACGACACATCCGTGACGCTCTGCGGCGAGATGGCGAGCAAGCCGATCTCGGCGATGGCGCTGCTCGGCATCGGCTTCCGTTCGGTCTCCATGTCGCCGGCGGCGATCGGGCCGGTGAAGTCCATGCTGCTGGCGCTCGATGCGGGCAAGCTGGAAGCGGTGCTGACGCCGGCCATCGACGATTTGAAGCCGACGGCGTCCATTCGCCAGATTCTCACCGACTTTGCGGCCGAGAACGGCATTCCGCTTTAAAGACCTGGACTGGAGTTGAACGGTGGCGAAGCTTCCCGTTGAAAAGATGCGCGAACTCGAACGCCGTTTCGGCGAGATCGAGGCGCGCATGTCGGCGGGGCCGGATTCGGAGACCTATGTGCGCCTCGCCTCGGAATATTCCGAGCTTCAGCCCGTCGTCGCGAAGGTGCGCGAATACGAGAAGGTGGGTGGCGAGATCGCCGACCTCGAAGTATTGCTCGCCGACAAGGCGACGGACCGCGAGATGCGCGACCTTGCGGAAATGGAACTGCCGGATCTGAAGGAGCGCCTCGAAGGCCTGGAAAAGGAGATGCAGATCCTGCTTCTCCCGAAGGACGCCGCCGACGAGAAGAGCGCGATCCTCGAAATCCGCGCCGGCACGGGCGGCTCCGAGGCGGCGCTGTTTGCCGGCGACCTCTTCCGCATGTACGAGCGCTATGCCGCCGCCCATGGCTGGAAGGTGGAGGTCATCTCCTCCAGCGAGGGCGAGGCGGGCGGCTTCAAGGAAATCATCGCGACGATCACCGGGCGCGGCGTCTTCGCCAAGCTGAAGTTCGAATCGGGCGTGCACCGTGTCCAGCGCGTGCCGGAGACGGAGGCGAGCGGCCGCATCCATACCTCCGCCGCCACGGTCGCCGTGCTGCCGGAGGCGGAAGAGATCGACATCGAGATCCGCGCCGAGGATATCCGTATCGACACGATGCGCTCGTCCGGTGCGGGTGGCCAGCATGTCAACACGACGGACTCGGCCGTGCGAATCACCCACCTGCCGACGGGCCTCGTCGTGACGAGCTCGGAAAAGTCGCAGCACCAGAACCGCGCCAAGGCGATGCAGATCCTGCGTTCGCGGCTCTACGACATGGAGCGCCAGCGCGCCGACAGCGAGCGTTCGGCGGATCGCAAGAGCCAGGTCGGCTCGGGCGACCGTTCGGAGCGCATCCGCACCTACAATTTCCCGCAGGGCCGCGTCACCGATCACCGCATCAACCTGACGCTCTACAAGCTCGACCGGATGATGATCGGCGAAATCGACGAAGTGGTCGATGCGCTGCTGGCGGACTATCAGGCCGGCCAGTTGGCGCAGCTCGGCGAACAGGGCCGATGAGCGGCGCAACGCTCGCCGAAACGCTGGCGGCGGCACGGCGCCGGCTTTGCGCGGCGGGCATTGCGGACGGCGCGCAGGATGCGCGGCTGCTGATCGCCGGCCTTCTCAAGCTTTCCTCCACCGCCTTCGTCACCGATGGGAGCCGCCTGCTGGATGCGTCCGAAAGAGCGATGATCGAGGATGCATTGGCGCGGCGCGTGGCGCGCGAGCCGGTGCACCGCATCCTCGGCCACCGGGCCTTTTCGCGGCTCGACCTCATGCTTTCCCCCGAAACGCTGGAGCCGAGGCCGGATACGGAAGTCCTCGTCGATGCGCTCGTGCCCCATGCGTTGAGAATGGTCGCGGGTGGCGGCTGCCGGATCCTCGATCTCGGCACGGGAACCGGCGCGATCTGCCTTGCCTTGCTCGATCTCGTGCCCGGCGCGACCGGGATCGGCGCCGATCTTTCGGCGGGGGCCCTTGAAACGGCGCGGCGCAATGCCGACATCAATGGGGTCGCCGGCCGCTTCGAGGCGGTCGAGAGCGACTGGTTTGCAGCCGTGACCGGGGCATTCGACATCATCGTGTCAAATCCGCCCTATATCGTCCGATCCGTGGTCGGAACGCTGGACGAGGACGTCCGGCTCCACGATCCGATCCTTGCGCTGGATGGCGGAGACGACGGGCTGGATGCCTATCGGGCCATCGCGGCGGGGGCGGATGCTCATCTTCGGGAAAACGGCCTGGTGGCTTACGAAATCGGCTACGACCAGAAGGATCAGGTCACCGCGATCATGCGCGAACACGGTTTTGCGCGTATCGAGGCGGTGCAGGATCTCGGCGGCAACGACCGCGTTCTCGTCTTCGCAAATGCACGGACTGTGTAAATTTCCTTGCACAGGCGAAGCAAATTCCGCAGCCGCAAAGAAAAGGCTTGGAATTGTGAAGGAAGCGGGATAGTTTGCGGCCACGCACTGGGCAAGAGGTCATGCCACAGGGATTTGCTCCTGTATGACCCGATCGCGAGGATTGCTCTCTCGAAGAGTTGCTAGGGTTGAAGACTGCCCTGTGCGGGTACCTGTTAATTTGACGTCTTACGGCGACAGGACCACCGACCGGCGTGGTTTGCCCGCGGGTAAGGATGCTTGATCTGGCGTGTCCCGATCAGGCTTGCAGACACATGAATCATCGATACCACGATACGTTAGGTGAGTGACATATGAGGCCAGGACAGCAAAACAAGCGCGGCCGCGGGCGTAACAATAACAATAACAATAATAACAACAACAATAGCAACAACAGCCACCGCAAGGGCGGCAATCCCCTCACGCGGACCTATGACAGCTCGGGTCCGGACGTGAAGATCAGGGGCACGGCCCAGCATATCGCCGAGAAGTACGCAGCGCTTGCCCGCGACGCCCAGAGCGCCGGCGACCGCGTCATGGCGGAAAACTATCTTCAGCACGCCGAGCACTACAACCGCATCATTGCCGCCGCCCAGGCGCAGATGCAGGAACGCTTCCCGCGTGAAGAACGCTCCGACAATTCCGACCGCGGCGACTTCAACGATCGCGACGGTTTCGACCGCGATCCCGACGAGATCGATTCGACGCCCGTCGAGGACCAGGCACCGGCTGCCGCCGCGCCCGTCGAGCAGCCCGTCGTCGTCGACGGTTCCGGCCCGCAGCCGGTGATCGAAGGCACGCCGGCGGAAGTCGCGCTCGAAGAGGAAGCCGCAGCACCGGCCGGTGGCCGTGCGCCGCGTCGCCGCAACGCTGCCCGCCCGCGCCGTCCGCGTCGCGGCGAAGGCCAGGCGGGCGAGGGAGACGGCCAGCCTTCGGGCGATGACGCCCCCGCGCTCGAAGCCGCTTCGGAATAGGTTTCGCTCCGCCGACCAGTCGAGGAACCCGGCCCTGTGCCGGGTTCTTGCGTTTGCGCAGGCGGGCCTCGAAAAATCTGTTCCCGGCTGCCGGAAGGTCCCCTTTAATTCCGAAAATGCCTCCACCATATTCGCTTCAGGCGGTTGACCGGTCGCACGGCCGGGGACCCGCATGAAGGGCTCGCCTTGACGGGAGCCCTATCCTGAATCGTCGACCGGTGCCTGATGGGCCGGCCGAGTTATGGAGGCAGATGATGAATATCGAAAAATACTCCGAGCGCGTTCGCGGATTCCTGCAATCCGCCCAGACCAAGGCGCTTGCGGACGGCAATCCGCAGTTCACGCCCGAACACGTTCTGAAGGTCCTGCTCGACGACGAGCAGGGCATGGCGACCTCGCTGATCGAGCGGGCCGGCGGCAATGCGCGCGAGGCGCGGATCGCCAACGATGCCGCGCTTGCCAAGCTGCCGAAGGTTTCCGGCGGCAACGGGCAGGTCTATCTCGCGCAGCCGCTGGCAAAAGTCTTCTCCACCGCGGAAGAAGCCGCCAAGAAGGCGGGTGACAGCTTCGTCACCGTCGAACGCCTGCTGCTGGCGCTTGCCATCGAGAAGTCCGCCGCGACCTCGGAAATCCTCGCCAAGGCCGGCGTGACGCCGACGTCGCTCAACCAGGTGATCAACGACATCCGCAAGGGCCGCACCGCCGATACGGCGAGCGCCGAGCAGGGCTTCGATTCGCTGAAGAAATTCGCCCGCGACCTCACCGCCGATGCGCGGGAAGGCCGGCTCGATCCCGTGATCGGCCGCGATGACGAAATCCGCCGCACGATCCAGGTCCTGTCGCGCCGCACGAAGAACAATCCCGTCCTCATCGGCGAGCCCGGCGTCGGCAAGACCGCCATCGCCGAGGGCCTTGCGCTGCGCATCGTCAACGGCGACGTGCCTGAGAGCCTGAAGGACAAGAAGCTGATGGCGCTCGACATGGGCGCGCTGATCGCCGGTGCGAAATATCGCGGCGAGTTCGAGGAACGCCTGAAGGCCGTGCTTGCCGAAGTGCAGGCGGAAGACGGCGAGATCATCCTGTTCATCGACGAGATGCACACGCTGGTCGGTGCCGGCAAGGCGGATGGGGCGATGGACGCCTCGAACCTTCTGAAGCCTGCGCTTGCCCGGGGCGAATTGCACTGCGTCGGCGCGACCACGCTCGACGAATACCGCAAACATGTCGAGAAGGATGCCGCGCTCGCCCGCCGGTTCCAGCCCGTCATGGTGGACGAGCCGACCGTCGAGGACACGATCTCGATCCTGCGCGGCCTCAAGGAAAAGTACGAGCAGCACCACAAGGTCCGCATCTCCGATTCGGCCCTGGTCGCCGCCGCGACGCTTTCCAACCGCTACATCACGGATCGCTTCCTGCCGGACAAGGCGATCGACCTGATGGACGAAGCCGCCTCGCGGCTGCGCATGCAGGTCGATTCCAAGCCGGAGGAGCTCGACGAGCTCGACCGCCGCATCATCCAGCTCAAGATCGAGCGCGAGGCCCTGAAGAAGGAGACCGACCGCTCGTCGCAGGACCGGCTCGAAAAGCTCGAGATCGACCTTGCCGCGCTGGAAGAGGAAGCCGATGCGCTGACCGCGCGCTGGCAGGCGGAAAAGTCCAAGCTCGGCCGCGCCGCGGACCTCAAGCGCCAGCTCGACGAGCTGCGCAACGAACTGGCCATTGCCCAGCGCAAGGGTGAGTTCCAGCGCGCCGGCGAACTTGCCTACGGCATCATCCCGAAGCTCGAAAAGGAGCTGGAGGAGGCCGAAGGCCGCGACGTCGGCGACGTCGATCCGATGGTGCAGGAGGTCGTCACCCCCGACAACATCGCCCATGTGGTCTCCCGCTGGACGGGCATCCCCGTGGACAAGATGCTGGAAGGCGAGCGCGACAAGCTCCTGCGCATGGAGGACGAACTCGGCAAGTGGGTCGTCGGCCAGGGCGATGCCGTCCAGGCGGTCTCCCGCGCCGTCCGCCGTGCCCGCGCCGGCCTGCAGGATCCGAACCGGCCGATCGGCTCGTTCATCTTCCTCGGTCCGACCGGCGTCGGCAAGACGGAGCTGACCAAGGCGCTCGCCCGCTTCCTGTTCGACGACGAGACGGCGATCCAGCGCATGGACATGTCGGAATATATGGAGAAGCACTCCGTTGCCCGACTGATCGGCGCGCCTCCCGGCTATGTCGGCTATGAGGAAGGCGGTGCGCTCACCGAATCCGTCCGCCGCCGGCCCTATCAGGTCGTGCTGTTCGACGAGATCGAGAAGGCGCATCCGGATGTCTTCAACGTGCTGCTGCAGGTCCTCGACGACGGTCGCCTGACCGATGGCCAGGGCCGCACCGTGGACTTCCGCAACACGATGATCATCATGACCTCGAACCTCGGCGCGGAATACCTGACGGCGCTCGGCGAAAACGAGGACAGCGATGTCGCGCGCGACCAGGTGATGGATGTCGTGAAGACGGCGTTCCGGCCGGAATTCCTGAACCGGATCGACGAGATCATCCTGTTCCATCGCCTGAAGCGGTCGGAAATGGGCGCTATCGTCGACATCCAGCTCGAGCGCCTGCGCAAGCTGCTGGTGGATCGCAAGATCGTCCTCGACCTCGACGAGGAGGCCGTGCACTGGCTGGCCGAGAAGGGCTACGATCCTGTCTACGGCGCACGTCCCCTGAAGCGGGCGATCCAGAAGCACCTCCAGGATCCGCTGGCGGAGAAGATTCTCGCCGGGGAGATTCCGGATGGTTCGACCGTCAAGGTGATCGCCGGTTCCGACCGGCTGCTCTTCTCGCCGCGCAACGCGGCGGCAAGCAAGGCCGCCTGAGGAAGCATTCGGGTAAAAAAGAAGCGCGGGTCTCGGCCCGCGCTTTTTGCGTTTATGCCGCGAGATGCCATTTCATGTCGGGACGGTATGCGTCAGTGGGTTTCTGCGACCTGCGTCGGGCTGCCGAGACCGAGCAGGTCGTCGATCCGCTTGCGCTCGACCTCGAACTGGGCCAGCGCTTTGCCTTCCAGAGACTTGCCGCCGGGCAGGCGGATCTTCAGCGCATCCACCTTGTTGCCGTTGACGATCAGCTCGTAGTGCAGGTGCGGGCCGGTGGACAGGCCCGTCGTGCCGACGAAGCCGATCACCTGGCCCTGGCGTACCTTAACGCCCGGCTTGATGCCCTTGGCGATCGCGCTCTGGTGGTTGTAGGAGGAGACGTAGCCGTTGGCATGGCGGATCAGCGTCTGGTTGCCGTAGCCGCCGGAATCCCAGCCCGCCTTCTCGACCACGCCGTTGCCGGCCGCGATGATCGGCGTGCCGCGCGGCGCGGCCCAGTCGACGCCGGTATGCATGCGCGAGAAGCCGAGGATCGGGTGACGCCGCATGCCGAAGCCGGAGCGGAAGACGCCATTGGGAACCGGGTTGCGCAGAAGGAATTGCCGGATGCTCTTTCCATCCTCGTCGTAATAATCCACCGCGCCGTCTTCCGGATCCTGGAAGCGGTACACCCGGGTTTCCGTGTCGCCGAACCGGGCATCGAGGAAGAGGATTTCGGACTCCTCCGTCGTCGTGCCGTTCTGGTCCGTGACGGAGAAGAACGCCTCGAGCGAATCCGTCGGGCGAAGCTGCGCCTGGAAATCGACGTTGCTGGCGAGAATGCGGATGACCTCGGCCGTCATATCCTGGCCCATGCCATAGGAAAGGGCGGCCCGGTAGATGCCGTCATAGACGCGCGGCAGGTCGCGCCCGGCGATGATGGACGGCCGGCCGTCATCGTCGAATGCGGTCGCCACCGCATCGAGCACCGGCGGTTCGGCGCCGCTGACGAAACGGCCGCTGTCGTCGATCGCGGCCGTCACCACGTGGCGGCCGCGCGAATAGACGCTGGCGCGCACGATGCTCGCTTCCTTGCCCTTCTGCGACACGCAAATGCGCAGCACGTCGCCCTCGGCCAGTTGCTTGCTGCCGAGCTGGCTGTCGAGATAGGCGGAGAGATCGTCGGCCTGCGCCCTGGTGTAACCGGCGGCCGTCATGATCTCGTCGATGTCGGCCGCGCGGCGCACCGGGATCACGTCGTCGGCATATTCGGTGTCGTCGGGCGTCAGCGTATCGAAGGTCGACACGCTCATGTTCTCCTCGACGATGCGGGCCGTCAGGCCCATCAGGTCGATGTCGGAGCTGTCGGAGGCAAAGCGCTGCGGGTCGACATAATAGAGGGACGCGACCTGCGTGCTGCCGTCCGTCAGCACCGAGCCGTTGGTGCGCACGTTCTCCTCGACCTCCTCGATCGACATCTGGTCGGCATAGTCGAGCGCCGAGCCGCCGGTCGGGAAGGCATCCGTCTGGAGCGCGACTTCCGATTCGACGTCGGAACCGTAGATCGTGCCCATGCGCGAGGCGGGGGCCGCGTCCTTGCCGTTCGTCGAGAAGATCGCCAGCGGATCGAAGCGCGGATAGTCCTCGCTCGTCGCATGGTTGGCGGCAAGCGCCATCTTCACATGGGCGAAGGGCTGCCGGCGCACCACTTCCTTCTCGCCGTCGTGGATCATGGTGGAGATCTCCATGATCTTCTTGTCGGAAGGCTTTGCGACGATGGCCGGTTCGAGCACACGCTCGCCGCGCTTGGCGGTCTCGCCGTTCCTGCTCGTCTGGTTGGGGGGCGCGAGCGCGGCGAAGGCCTCTGCCGGAATGGCGAGCTGCTGGCGCCCGTCGAGGGCGGCAAAGAGCGCGACGCCCATCAGGATCGAGGAGGTGATGCCGGTCAGGAACGTGCCGGACAGCCAGCGAAGGGAAATCTCACGGCGGTCGGGCGCCTTGCGCCCGTCGGCGAGGATCGGCGGCTCATTGCCGAGAGATCGGATCATGTTCCGGTCGGTGGTCATGCCGATATGCTTCGCCCTGTATCGCCGTTTTCTTGTTTTGCGCGCGGGAAGATGCACGCAGGAGGGCCTGCGAGTCAAATGACGCAGGTGCCATCCTACACTCTAGAGGCGGGGATTGTGAAAATCTGAGGGCGGGCCGGGCCTTTCCCGCCATTTGCGGTGAAAATGCCCGGCAATCCAGCCCTCTCACCTGACAAATGAAAGGCAAACGCGCCTTTGCGAAGAAAATTTTAAAAAATTGTCACACGCCTGTTGACGCTTAGAAATGTTGGGCCTATAACGCCGCTCATCGAACGAGAGCGGCGGCGCTTCTGGCGGCCGACGAGCTCGCTCTAGGGTTTCCTTGAGAAGCTGGTGAGAATTGGG
>NZ_JACBFT010000001.1:0-803354 GCF_021401195.1 Shinella sp. NM-101
CACGCAAGTGCCTCGGCTACAAGACACCGGCCGAGGTCTTTCGCCAGAAGCTACTCGCGCAGATGCGATCCGGAGGATAGCATCAACGAGCCTGCAAGTCGCGCCTGGGCTTGAGCTCACACCTGGGCTTGAGCTCACAGTGGGTACATTCTATTTCCAAGTGCGACATGCCGGTGGCTTCGACGGTCTCGCTCCGGGATCATGGCTTCCCCCCCCGCCTGTTTTCAATCCAAGTCGCCGCCCGGCACATGGCGGCGGCCGGGATAATAGAGGCACAGGCCATCGAATGGCGGCGTCCAGTCGTCCAGCACCTGCACGAGCCGCCCGGCCATCAGGTGCTCCCGGGTTCCGAAGTCCGACACATAGGCAAGGCCGGCGCCGTGGAGCGCAGCTTCGAGGATCAATCCGCTTTCGTCCAGGATGAGCGATCCCGGGACGTCGATTTCGAGGCCTTCCCCGTGCCGGACAAATTCCCAGTGATAGATCCGGCCATTTGCCATCCGTAGCCGGATGCACCGATGGGCCTTCAGGTCGTTCGGATGGCCGGGCATCCGGCGACCCTCGAGATAGGCCGGTGCGCCGACCACGATCATGCGCGTCTGCCCGGTCACCGGAATGGCGATCATGTCGGGCGGCACGGCCTCGGCCAGCCGGAACCCGGCATCGAAGCCCTGCCCCGTGATATCGACCAGTGCGGCCTCGGTGACCACATCGAGCGTCACCTCGGGATAACGGTCCGCATATCGCAGCAGCAGCGGTTCCAGCAGCATCCGGGCTGCACCCAACGAGATGTTCAGCCGCAGCACGCCGCTTGGGCGCGCCTGGGACTGCTGGGCGCGTTCCATGGCGCTGTCGATGGCGGCAAGCGCGGCGGCGACCTCGTCGACGAAAGCCTCGCCCGCTGCCGTCAGCGCCACGGAGCGCGTGGTCCTGTTGAAGAGCCGCACGCCAAGCCGGCCTTCCAGCGCGTTCACGGCATGGCTGAGCGCCGAGGACGACACCCTAAGCTCGCGCGCCGCCGCGCGAAAGCCGCCATGCCTCGCGATGGTGGTGACTGCCTCGAGCTCGGCAAGGCTGGCTTTCATTGCGCGATTTTCCTCATCAGCCTGTGAATGATTGATGATCTTATCCTGATCCCCGGCGACGTGCATACCATCCTCGTCCAGACAGGAGATCAAAAAATGAGAGCAATCGACCGGATCTATATCGACGGCGCCTTCGTCACGCCGCATGGCGAGGAGCGGTTCGACCTGTTCAATCCGTCGACCGAGGAAAAGACCGGAACGGTGCGGCTTGCGGACGCCGAAGACGTCCGGATGGCCGTTGCCGCGGCAAAGCGCGCTTTCCCGGCCATGCGAGACACGAGCCCGAAGGAACGGATCGAGATGCTCCATGCGCTGCGCGATGCCGTGGCAGCCAGGGCGGACGTTCTGAAGGAGGCGATGGCCCTGGAATACGGTGCGCCGCAATCCTTTCTCGCCTTTTCGGTTCCCCATGCCGCGCACGTCTTCGAAACGGCGGCAAGGACCGTTGCGGACTATGCCTTCACCCGCCGCATCGGCAACGCCGAAATCATCATGGAGCCGGTCGGTGTCGCTGCGGCGATCACCCCCTGGAACAGCAATATCGGCTTCATCTGCACCAAGCTCGCCACCGCCCTCGCCGCCGGAACGAGCATCGTCGTCAAGCCGTCGGAGATGAGCGCGATCCAGACCCAGGCCGTGCTGGAAGCGCTTCACGATGCCGGCCTGCCGCGTGGCGTCCTGAATGTCGTCAACGGCTACGGCCATGTGGTGGGCGCGGCCCTGAGCGAAAGCCCGGACATCGCCAAGATCACCTTCACGGGCTCGACCGCGACCGGGCGCACGATCCTGCGCGCGGCCGCCGACACCTTCAAGCGCGTGACCTTGGAACTCGGCGGCAAGGGCCCGCAGATCCTTCTCGACGACGCGGACCTCGACCGGGCCGTTCCCCACATCGTCGCGTCCGCCTTCCGCAACAGCGGACAGGCCTGCATCGCCGGCACCCGCCTCCTCGTCCCCGAGCATCGTCTGGCGGAGGTGAGCGAACGCCTCGGCGAGGCCGTGTCACGGATAAAGGTCGGCCCGCCGGATGATCCCGACGCCACCATCGGGCCGATGGTCAGCGCCAGGCAATGGGAGCGGGTCCAGTCCTTCATCCGGCTCGGCCGCAAGGCCGGTGCGACCGTTCTCGTCGGTGGCGAGGGCCGCCCGGCCGGGCTCGATCGCGGCTGGTTCGTGCGGCCGACCGTCTTCACCGGCGTCACCAACGACATGGAGATCGCCCGGCAGGAAATTTTCGGCCCGGTCCTCAGCGTGATCGCCTATCGCGACGAAGCGCAAGCCATCGCCATCGCCAACGACACGGAATACGGCCTGCAATCCTACGTTCTCGGCGCCGACATAGAGCGCATGCGGCGCGTTGCCCGCCGGCTCGAAGCCGGGCGCGTGGTCCTGAACGAAGCGCCCTCGGATTCGCAGGTTCCGTTCGGCGGCTTCAAGCATTCCGGCATCGGGCGCGAGTTCGGCCCCTTCGGTCTCGATGCGTTCCTCGAACCCAAGGCCATCGTCGGTTGAAGGGATCGGGATTCGCAAAAGCCTGCGGTCCTGCAAGTTGGGCGGCCGGTCGATCCATGTCGTGAAGCGAAATTCATACGTTGGATTAGATAGTCGGTATAATTATATGATTTATAATAAAAATATATAGAAGGGTCGTTTTCGGATCTATGTGCTATCCTGAAGGGCGCCGAAAAGGAGTGCATGCCATGAGGTTGCCTTTCGTCGTGATCCCTTGCCTTGCCTTCGCCCTGCTCCCCTTCGCCGTCACGCGGGCGCAAGAGCCGCTCGATACGGTGCGGACGGTGATCGAGGGGCAGATCCGGGCCTTCCTGAACGATGACGCCGGTGCGGCCTATGCGTTCGCCTCCCCGACCCTCCGCGAAAAATTCCCGACGAAGGATGCGTTCTTCGACATGGTCAAGCGCGGATACGCCCCGGTCTACCGGCCGGGCAATTTTGCCTTCGGCCGCTCGAAGGTCGAGGGCGACACGGTTGTCCAGGAAGTGCTGATTTCCGGGCGGGACGGCAAGGACTGGACGGCGCTCTACCAGCTCGTGAGGCAGCCGGACGGCAGCTACAGGATCAACGGCGTGCACATGGTGCCCGCCGCTCCCGGACCCGGAATCTGAAGGTGCGTGCGCCTCAGAGGGGGGCGAGATCGCCCCTCGCCCACATCTCCTGGGTCTCCGCCATGAAGTCGGCGAAGCGGCCTTCCTCGATCGCCTTGCGGATGCCGGCCATCAGGTCCTGGTAATAGGAAAGGTTGTTCCAGGTCAGCAGCATGCCGCCGAGCGACTCGTTGGCGCGGACGAGATGGTGCAGGTAGGCGCGCGAATAATCCCGCGCGGCCGGGCAGGTCGACTCCTCGTCGAGCGGGCGCATGTCCTCCGCGTGGCGCGCATTGCGCAGGTTGATGCGGCCGCGCCGGGTGAAGGCGAGGCCATGGCGGCCCGAGCGGGTCGGCATCACGCAGTCGAACATGTCGATGCCGCGGGCGACGGATTTCAGCATGTCGTCGGGCGTGCCGACGCCCATCAGGTAGCGCGGCTTTTCGGTCGGCAGATGCGGGATCGTCGTGTCGATCATGTCGAGCATGACCTCCTGCGGCTCGCCCACCGCAAGGCCGCCGATGGCGTAGCCCTTGAGGCCGAGGCCAGAAAGGGCCTCGGCCGAGCGCACGCGCAGATGCGGAATGTCGCCGCCCTGCACGATGCCGAACATCGCCTTGCCCGGCTGGTCGCCGAAGGCGGCCTTGCAGCGCTCGGCCCAGCGCAGCGACATTTCCATGGCGCGCTCGATTTCCTTCGGGGAAGCCGGCAGCGCCACGCATTCGTCGAGCTGCATCTGGATGTCGCTGTCGAGCAGGCCCTGGATCTCGATCGAGCGTTCGGGCGACATGTGGTGCAATGCGCCGTCGATATGGCTCTTGAACGTCACGCCCTGCTCGTCGAGCTTGCGCAGGCCCGAAAGCGACATGACCTGGAAGCCGCCCGAATCGGTCAGGATCGGAAACGGCCAGCGGATGAGTTCGTGCAGGCCGCCGAGGCGGGCGACGCGCTCGGCGCCGGGGCGCAGCATCAGGTGATAGGTGTTGCCGAGGATGATGTCCGCGCCGAGTTCGCGCACCTGGTCGAGATACATCGCCTTGACCGTGCCCACCGTGCCGACGGGCATGAAGGCCGGCGTGCGGATCGTGCCGCGCGGCATGGAAACCTCGCCGCGGCGCGCCTTGCCGTCGGTGGCGAGGAGCTTGAACTGGAAGGTGTCGGTCATCGGTGGTCCCGGAAAAGCAGGCTGGAGTCGCCGTAGGAATAGAAGCGGTAGCCGGTCTCGATCGCGTGCGCATAGGCGCCGCGCATCGTCTCCAGGCCGGAAAAGGCAGAGACGAGCATGAAGAGCGTCGACTTCGGCAGGTGGAAATTGGTCATCAGCATGTCGGCCGTGCGGAAGCGGTAGCCGGGCGTGATGAAGATGCCCGTCGCGCCGGACCACGGCCGGATCGTGCCGTCCTCTTCGGCAGCGCTTTCCAGAAGGCGCAGCGATGTCGTGCCGATAGAGACGATGCGCCCGCCCCTCGCCCTGACGGCGTTGAGGGCGGCGGCGGTGTCCTCGGAGACGTAGCCGATCTCCTCGTGCATGACATGGTCCGTCGTATCGTCCGCCTTGACCGGCAGGAAGGTGCCGGCGCCGACATGCAGCGTCACGAAATGCCGCTCGACGCCGAGCCCATCGAGCCGAGCAAAGAGCGCATCGGTGAAGTGCAGTCCGGCGGTCGGTGCGGCAACGGCGCCCTCCTGCCGGGCATAGATCGTCTGGTAGTCCTTCCTGTCCGCCTCGTCGTCGGCGCGTTTGGAAGCGATATAGGGCGGCAGCGGAATATGGCCGACCGTGGCGATGGCCCGGTCGAGCTCCGGGCCCGACGCGTCGAAATGCAGGGTGACTTCGCCGCTCTCGCCCTTCTCCTCGACGATGGCCGAAAGGCCCTCCGCCGCGCCGAAGGTGATGCGGTCGCCGCGCTTGATGCGCTTGCCCGGTTTGGCGAAAGCCTTCCAGCGGTCGCCGGCAATGCGCATGTGCAGCGTCGCGGAAACCTTCTGGCCGCCGGCGCCCTCGCGGTGGCGGACGCCCTCGAGCTGGGCGGGTATGACGCGCGTATCGTTGAAGACCAGCGCGTCGCCCGCCCGCAGCAGCGACGGCAGATCGCCGACCGTGCGGTCCTCGTAGGGCACATCCGCGCCGGGGCGCACGACGAGCAGCCGCGCCGCTTCCCTCGGCGTCACCGGGCGAAGCGCGATGTTTTCCTCCGGCAGGTCGAAATCGAAGAGGTCGACACGCATGGCAGGCCTCAGAGGAAGCGGATCATCAGCGCGCCGGCGACGAGAAGAAGCGCGCCGGCGATGCGGCCGACGGAGATTTCGCGCACGGCCATGCCGAGAAAGCCGATGCGGTCGAGCAGGATGCCGGCAAGAAGCTGGCCGGAAACGGCAAAGGCCATGACGGCGGCGGCGCCGATGCGCGGCGTCAGGAAGATCGCGGTCGTGACATAGATCGTGCCGAGCGCGCCGCCGACGACATAAAGCCAGAGATCAGGCCCGCGCCAGTCCGGTGCCCGCCCCTCGAACGAGGCGGTGGCGAACATCACGGCGGCAAGGATGATCGCCCCGGAGAGGAACGAAACACAGGCGGCGGCGACCGGCATGCCGAGCCCGCGCCCGAGCAGCGCATTGATGGGAGCCTGGATGGCGATGCACGCGCCGGCCGCGACGCCGAGCAGCGCCCAGAGGAAAGCGGTCATATCGACTTGTCTCTTGAAAAGCGCACAAAGAAAAACCGCGCCCGCCGGGGCGGGCGCGGTCGAAACGGATGGTTTCTATCAGGCCGCTACGTCGGCGGCAACCTTCATCGAGACGATGGTGTCGGGATCGCGCACCGGTTCGCCGCGCTTGATCTTGTCGATGTTCTCCATGCCTTCGATGACCTGGCCCCAGACGGAATACTGCTTGTTGAGCCAGGGGGCGTCGGTGAAGCAGATGAAGAACTGCGAATTGGCGGAGTTCGGCATCTGGCTGCGGGCCATGGAGCAGGTGCCGCGCACATGGCTCATGTTGGAGAACTCGGCCTTCAGGTCCGGCTTCTCGGAGCCGCCCATGCCGGCGCGGGCCGGGTTGAAGTCCTTGCCGCCGGTCTTGCCGTACTGCACGTCGCCGGTCTGGGCCATGAAGTCTTCGATCACGCGGTGGAAGACGACGCCGTCATAGGCGCCCTCGCGCGCCAGTTCCTTGACGCGCGCGACGTGGCCCGGCGCGAGATCCGGAAGAAGCTGGATGACCACCCTGCCCTTCGAGGTCTCCATGATGATGGTGTTTTCCGGATCCTTGATCTCGGCCATGGTCTTTCTCCTTTTAAAGCCTGTCCCGCAGAAGTGGGTCGCGGTCTGGTGATTGCAACAGGCGGAAAATCAAAATGCGGGGCTTACTTGCCGACGGTGACCTTGATCATCCGGTCAGGGTCCGTCACCGAGCCGTTGGCTGCATCGTCGCCGCGCTTGATCTTGTCGACGTTCTCCATGCCGGAGACGACCTTGCCGACCACGGTATACTGGCCGTTCAGGAAATCGCCGGGAGCGAACATGATGAAGAACTGCGAATTCGCCGAGTTCGGATCCTGCGCGCGGGCCATGCCGACCGTGCCGCGCTCGAAGGGAACGTCGGAGAATTCCGCCGGCAGGTCCGGCTTGCTGGAGCCGCCCGTGCCGGCCGCCTGCGGCTGGTAGCCGTTCTCCATGTCGCCGTACTGCACGTCGCCGGTCTGCGCCATGAAGCCTTCGATCACGCGGTGGAAGGCGACGTTGTCGTATTCGCCGGCCGCGGCCAGTTCCTTGATGCGCTCGGCGTGCTTGGGCGCCTTGTCGTTCAGTTCGATGACGACGGGGCCGTCCTTGAGCTGGATCGTGATGAAATCGGCGGCCTGGGCAACGACGGCGCTGGTGGCGGTCGCGAGGAACAGGGCGCCTGCGAAGGCGAAGCGAAGGATGGTCATGATAGCTCCCTGGAGGGGTTCTGGATGATTGCGCTCAGCCCTTCTGCCGGGCTTTGAGGGCCTCGAAGACGGGCGCCGGGACAAATGCGCCGACATCGCCGCCCATGGCCGCGATCTGGCGGACCAATGTGGCGGTAATGGGCCGCGAGGCGACACCCGCCGGCAGGAAGACGGTCTGCACGTCGGGCGCCATCTGCCGGTTCATGCCGGCCATCTGCATCTCGTAGTCGAGGTCCGTCCCGTCGCGCAGGCCCCGGATGAGCAGATGGGCCTTGTTGGCGCGCGCGGCGTCGACGACAAGGTTCGAGAAGGAGACGACGCTGACGTCCCCTGCCCGCTCCGGCAAGGCTTGCACGATGGACCGGCGGATGAGGTCCGCGCGCTCCTCGAAGGAGAACAGCGGCGTCTTTCCGGGATGGATGCCGATCGCCACGATGACCTTCGGCGCCACGCTCAGCGCCTGGACCAGCACATCGACATGGCCGTTGGTGATCGGATCGAAAGAGCCAGGATAGAAGGCGACTGTCATCGGCGGGGTCCCGTTTGCCGCCTTTTGTCATGGACCGCCCTTTTCCGCAAGGGCGCCGCCTGTCGCAGCGCCCGCTGTCCCCTGTTGAAGAACATGAACCGCCCATGAACGAGCCGTTCAAGACCATTTCAGGCAGGCCATGTCTTAATGACAGCATAGGGGCCGGGAACAATATGCGTTGCGACGCATTCTACCGTCCGAACACAGTGGAACAAGTAATGCGTTTCCTTAGGCTGGAAGGAACTCGAAAATGGCACTCGCTCTACTCTGCATGACGATGTTCATCGCCCTCTCCGTCGCGACGATCCATGCATTGCGTGAAGAGGATCGGCCGGCTGCTCCCAAGGTCGCCGCCCGCGGCAAGTGGCTGCGCTGAGGAAGCCGCACCATGGCCGCGATCACCATCCTCTCGATGATCTTCATCAGCACGGTCTTCACGATCGACTTCGCCCGCACGATCTTCGAGATCAAGCGTGAGCGGGAAGCTCTGAAGGCCGTTCGGCTGAAAACGAAAGCAGGCGGCTTCGGCGTCTGAGAACGCCCCTTGCCGCCGTCAAAGCGGGCAGCCTTTCCTCCGGGCTGCCCGCTTCAAATGAAAAGCCGGACGGTTCCCTGCCCGTCCGGCTTTTTCGTGTCTGGAGGCTGCGAGGCTTACTCCTCGCTGCCCGGCGCAGCATCGTCCGCTGCCTCGACATCGCCTTCGGCGTCGTCGTCACCGTCAGGCTCGCTGATGCGCTCGACCGAAACCACCTTCTCGTCCTTGGCGGTGGAGAAGATCGTGACGCCCTTCGTCGCGCGGCTGGCGATGCGGATGCCGTCGACCGGCACGCGGATGAGCTGGCCGCCGTCGGAGACGAGCATGAGCTGGTCCTTCTCCTCGACCGGGAAGGCGGCGACGAGTTCGCCGATCTCGCCCGTCTTGGACGTGTCGGTGGCGCGGATGCCCTTGCCGCCGCGGCCCGAGGTGCGGAAGTCGTAGGAGGACGACCGCTTGCCGTAGCCCTTCTGCGAGACCGTCAGCACGAACTGCTCGCGCATCTTCAGTTCCTGGTAGCGCTCTTCCGTGAGATCGCCGACCTCGCCGACATCCTCGCCGACCAGCGCGATATCCTCCTCGTCGACGCCGCTGGCGCGGCGTTCGGCGGCGGAGCGCTTGAGATAGGCGGCGCGTTCCCACGGCTCGGCAGCGACATGGCCGACGACCGTCATGGAGATGATGCGATCGCCGCTGCCCAGCGTGATGCCGCGCACGCCGACCGAGTTGCGGCCGGCAAAGACGCGCACGTCATCGACCGGGAAGCGGATGCACTGGCCGAGCGCCGTGGTCAGCAGCACGTCGTCGTGCTCGGTGCAGGTCTCGACGTTGAGGATCTCGTCGCCCTCTTCCTCGAGCTTCATCGCGATCTTGCCGTTGCGGTTGACCTGGACGAAATCGGACAGCTTGTTGCGCCGGACCGTGCCGCGCGTCGTCGAAAACATGACATCGAGGTTTTCCCACGTCGTCTCGTCCTCGGGCAGCGGCATGATGGTGGTGATGCGTTCGCCCGGATCCAGCGGCAGCATGTTGATCAGCGCCTTGCCCTTCGACTGCGGCGTGCCGATCGGCAGGCGCCAGACCTTCTCCTTGTAGACGATGCCGCGCGAGGAGAAGAACAGGACCGGCGTATGCGTGTTGGCGACGAAGAGGCGGGTGGCGAAATCCTCGTCCTTCATGGCCATGCCGGAGCGGCCCTTGCCGCCGCGGCGCTGCGCGCGATAGGTGGCGAGCGGCACGCGCTTGACGTAGCCGGCATGGGAGACGGTGACGACCATGTCCTCGCGGGCGATCAGGTCCTCGTCGTCCATGTCCGGGCCGCCCTCGGCGATCTCGGTGCGGCGCGGCGTGCCGAACTCGTCGCGCACGGCGGCGAGCTCTTCCTTGACGATGTTCATCATGCGCAGGCGCGAGGAGAGGATGTCGAGGTAATCCTTGATCTCCTCGCCGATCTTGTTGAGCTCCTCGTCGATCTCGTCGCGGCCGAGCGCCGTGAGGCGGGCAAGGCGCAGCTCCAGGATGGCGCGGGCCTGTTCCTCGGAGAGATTGTAGGTGAGGTCCTCGTTGATGCGGTGGCGCGGGTCGTCGATGAGGCGGATCAGCGCGTCGACGTCCTTGGCCGGCCAGCGGCGCTCCATCAACTGCTCGCGCGCGGTCTGCGGGTCGGGCGCGCGGCGGATGAGGTTGATCACCTCGTCGATATTGGCGACGGCGATGGCAAGGCCCACGAGGACGTGTGCGCGGTCGCGCGCCTTGCGCAGCAGGTACTTCGTGCGGCGGCTGACGACCTCCTCGCGGAAGGCGACGAAGGCGCGCAGCATGTCGAGCAGCGTCATCTGCTCCGGCTTGCCGCCGTTCAGCGCGACCATGTTGCAGCCGAAGGACGTCTGCAGCGGCGTGTAGCGGTAGAGCTGGTTGAGGATGACTTCCGCATTGGCGTCGCGCTTCAGCTCGATGACGACGCGGTAGCCCTGCCGGTCGGATTCGTCGCGCAGGTCCGAGATGCCCTCGATGCGCTTGTCGCGCACCAGCTCGGCCATCTTCTCGATCATCGTCGCCTTGTTCACCTGGAAGGGAACTTCCGTGATGATGATCTGCTCGCGATCGCCGCGCATCGGCTCGATATGCGCGCGGCCGCGCATGATGACGGAACCGCGGCCCGTCTCGTAGGCCTGGCGGATGCCGGCGCGGCCGAGGATCAGCGCGCCCGTCGGGAAGTCCGGCCCCGGAATGTGCTGCATGAGGTCGAGAAGCTCGATCGCCGGATTGTCGATCAGCGCGATACAGCCGTTGATGACCTCGAAGAGATTGTGCGGCGGAATGTTCGTCGCCATGCCGACGGCGATGCCGCCGGCGCCGTTGACGAGAAGGTTCGGGAACTTCGCGGGAACGACGACCGGCTCGCTCATCGTGCCGTCGTAGTTGTCGCGGAAGTTGACCGTCTCCTTGTCGAGGTCGTCGAGCAGCGAATGGGCGGCCTTTTCGAGGCGGCATTCCGTGTAGCGCTGGGCCGCCGGCGGGTCGCCGTCGATGGAGCCGAAGTTGCCCTGGCCGTCGATCAGCGGTAGGCGGAGCGACCAGTCCTGCGCCATGCGTGCCAGCGCGTCGTAGATCGCGGCGTCGCCGTGCGGATGGTATTTACCCATCACGTCACCGGTCACGCGGGCCGACTTCACGTATTTCTTGTTCCAGTCGACCCCCATTTCGCTCATCGAGTAGAGGATGCGCCGGTGAACGGGCTTCAGGCCGTCGCGCACGTCGGGCAGCGCGCGGGACACGATCACGCTCATGGCGTAATCGAGATAGGACCGCTGCATTTCCTCGATGATGGAGATCGGCTCAATGCCGGGAGGGTTCTTGCCGCCGGGTGTCGTTTGTTCTGTCAATTTCGGTCACGATCGTTGTTCAGAATCAGATGCAATTTTATAGCCCAACGGCGCTGGGAGCGCCAATTTTGCCGGGGGTTTTGAACAGGCTTTTCCCAGAAAATCCGCCGATTTGCGCATTTTCATGGCCCGCGCGGCAGCGCATGGCGCCCGCCCTTCCCTTGCACGCCGCCCTCGCCTAACAATGCGCGGACAGGGCCGCCGAAACGGCCGCCAAATGGCGAGGGGAACGCCGCATGCTCAATGTCGATCATCTGGTCAATGCGGTCACGACGCTGCTCGTGACCATCGATCCGCCCGGCCTCGCGCCGATCTTTCTCGGGCTCACCGTCGGCATGACGCGCCCGCAGCGCAAGCAGGTGGCGTTGCGCGGCTCGCTGATCGCCTTCTGCATCCTGGCGGTCTTTGCGATCACGGGTGCCGGCGTGCTCTCGCTGCTCGGCATCTCCATCGGCGCTTTCCGCATCGCCGGCGGCCTCCTCTTGTTCTGGATCGCCTTCGAGATGATCTTCGAGCGCCGCAACGAGCGGAAGGAGAAGACGAGCGAGGTGGCGATCACCCGCGATCACATCCACAACATCGCCGTCTTCCCGCTTGCCCTGCCGCTGATCGCCGGCCCCGGCGCGATCTCCGCGACCATCCTGCTCTCCGGCTCCTTCCCTTCCGCGCTGGAGCGTGCCGCCCTGATCGGCGTCCTCGCGCTCTGCATCGCCATCCTGTTCCTCTCCCTGGTCATCGCCGAGCGCATCGACCGCTTCCTCGGCAATACCGGCCGCGCCATCCTGACGCGCCTGCTCGGCGTCATCCTCGCGGCGCTGGCCGTGCAGTTCGTGGTGGACGGCATCAAGTCGGTGTTCTTCGGCTGAGGCGGGTCAAGCGTTCCCGGCGAACCATGCGGCGATGGCCGGCATGTTCTCCTCGAAGCCGCCGGGCAGGAAGACGTTGAGCAGGCCGACCCGCTCATCCGTGCGGTTCTGGAAATCGTGCATCACATTGGCCGGGATGCGCACGAAGCTGCCGGCAGGCGCCTCGAGCCACGCCTCGCCGGCAAGGATGCTCGCCACGCCCGCAAGCACATAGAAGAGCTCGATATTTCCGGCATGGGAATGGGCGCCCGGCCCGGTCGTGTGCGGCTCCAGCCACCATTCGGAAACGCTGTAGGCGTTTTCGGTCTCGCCATGATCCGCCTTGAAGACCGCGTTCATGCGCCCGAGCGGATAGGCCCGACCCTCACCCGGCCGCAGGAAAAGCACGTCTGCGACCGTCTTCCCGTTCCCCATGGCGCGCCCTCCTCCGGCAGCGTTGCCCCGCGGTGAGCGCCAGGAAAAAGACCGGCGCCGGGGCCGGTCTTTCATGTTCTCAGAACGGGATGTCGTCGTCCATGTCACGCGAGAGCGAACCACCGCCTGAACGGCTGCCAGCACCGGCGCCGCCTGCGGCCGGGCGCGAACCATAGTCGTCGTAGCTCGGCGCGGCGCCGCCGAAATCACCGCTGCCACGGTTTGCCCCGCCGCCTTCGCCGCGGCCGTCGAGCATGGTCAGCGTCGAGTTGAAGCCCTGCAGCACGATTTCCGTCGTGTAACGGTCGTTGCCGGTCTGGTCCTGCCACTTGCGGGTCTGCAGCGCGCCTTCGATATAGAGCTTGGCGCCCTTCTTCACATATTGCTCGACGACCTTGCAAAGGCCCTCGTTGAAGACGACGACATTGTGCCATTCCGTCTTCTCGCGGCGCTCGCCGCTGTTGCGGTCGCGCCAGGTCTCGGAGGTGGCGATGCGCAGGTTGGCGATCGGCCGACCGTCCTGCGTGCGCCGGATTTCCGGGTCCGCTCCGACGTTCCCGATCAAGATCACCTTGTTGACGCTTCCAGCCATACCCGTATTTCCCGTTGTCGCACCGGGCGTCGCGCCCGGTATCATTTCACTACATGAATGCGGCATCTTATCGGCTGCCGCGCGCCTGCGCCGCCCCGGACGTGGGATAATCCACAGATCAATTGCGAAATTTCGTTCTTTTTTTGTTCTAATAATTCCCTACACTCTTGTCAACCGAATCGGAAACGGGCACGGAATCTTCTGACCGCGCATGGACAGGCCCCAACCAATCCCTACATAGGAGCCGACGCCTTCTGCAATGCGCAACGACTTCTGACGCTGGACACAATGAGCGAACTCAAGACAATTTCCATTCGCGGCGCACGCGAACACAATCTCAAGGGCATCGATCTCGATCTGCCCCGCAACAAGCTGATCGTGATGACCGGGCTTTCGGGTTCCGGCAAGTCGTCGCTCGCCTTCGACACCATCTATGCCGAGGGCCAGCGCCGCTATGTCGAGAGCCTCTCGGCCTATGCGCGCCAGTTCCTGGAAATGATGCAGAAGCCGGACGTCGACCAGATCGACGGCCTGTCGCCTGCCATCTCCATCGAGCAGAAGACGACCTCGAAGAACCCGCGCTCCACCGTCGGCACGGTCACCGAGATCTACGACTACATGCGCCTGCTCTTCGCGCGCGTCGGCGTGCCCTATTCGCCGGCAACAGGACTGCCGATCGAGAGCCAGACGGTCAGCCAGATGGTCGACCGCGTGCTGGAATTCGGCGAAGGCACGCGCCTCTATATCCTGGCGCCCGTCGTGCGCGGGCGCAAGGGCGAGTACAGGAAGGAACTCGCCGAGCTGATGAAGAAGGGTTTCCAGCGCGTCAAGGTGGACGGCCAGTTCTACGAGATCGCCGACGTTCCCGCGCTCGACAAGAAGTACAAGCACGACATCGACGTGGTGGTCGACCGTGTGGTGGTACGGCCCGACCTCGCCTCGCGCCTCGCCGACAGCCTTGAAACCTGCCTCAAGCTCGCCGAGGGCCTCGCCATCGCGGAATTCGCCGACAAGCCGCTGCCTATCGAGGAGACGTCCGCCGGCGGCTCGGCCAACAAGTCGCTGAACGAGACGCATGAACGCGTGCTGTTCTCCGAAAAGTTCGCCTGCCCGGTCTCCGGCTTCACCATCCCGGAAATCGAGCCGCGGCTCTTCTCCTTCAACAACCCCTTCGGCGCCTGCCCGACCTGCGACGGCCTCGGCAGCCAGCAGAAGATCGACCCGGACCTCATCGTGCCGGAAAGCGAGCGCACGCTGCGCGACGGCGCCATCGCGCCTTGGGCCAAGTCCTCCTCGCCCTATTACAACCAGACGCTGGAAGCGCTCGGCGCAGCCTATGGCTTCAAGCTCTCCAACCGCTGGTCAGAACTGTCCGAGGAAGCGCAGAGCGCCATCCTCAACGGTACCAGGGAGAAGATCGAGTTCAACTACAAGGACGGCGCGCGCTCCTACAAGACGGTGAAGACCTTCGAGGGCATCGTGCCGAACCTCGAACGCCGCTGGAAGGAAACGGATTCGGCCTGGTCGCGCGAGGAGATCGAGCGCTACATGTCGGCCGCCCCCTGCCCGGCCTGCAACGGCTATCGCCTGAAGCCCGAGGCGCTGGCGGTGAAGATCAACAAGCTGCATATCGGCGAGACGACGGCAATGTCGATCCGCGTGGCGCGCGACTGGTTCGAGGCGCTGCCGGAGCATCTCAACGCCAAGCAGAACGAGATCGCCGTGCGCATCCTCAAGGAGATCCGCGAGCGCCTGCGCTTCCTCAACGATGTCGGTCTCGAATATCTCTCGCTGTCGCGCAATTCCGGCACGCTGTCGGGCGGGGAGAGCCAGCGCATCCGCCTCGCCTCGCAGATCGGTTCCGGCCTGACGGGCGTGCTCTATGTTCTGGACGAGCCCTCCATCGGCCTCCACCAGCGCGACAATGCGCGCCTCCTCGATACGCTGCGGCACCTTCGCGACATCGGCAATACGGTGATCGTCGTCGAGCATGACGAGGACGCGATCCTGACGGCGGACTATGTGGTCGACATCGGCCCCGCTGCCGGCATCCATGGCGGCGAGGTGATCGCGCAAGGCACGCCCGACGAAGTCATCGCCAATCCCGCGTCGCTTACCGGCAAGTATCTCTCCGGCGAGCTTTCCGTGGCCGTTCCAGCCGAGCGGCGCAAGCCGAAGAAGAAAAAGGAAATCAAGGTCGTCGGCGCGAAAGCTAACAATCTGAAGAATGTCACCGCATCAATCCCGCTCGGCGTCTTCACGGCCGTCACGGGCGTTTCCGGCGGCGGCAAGTCGACCTTCCTGATCGAGACGCTCTACAAGTCCGCCGCCCGCCGCGTCATGGGCGCGCGCGAGATCCCGGCCGAGCACGAGCGCATCGACGGCTTCGAATATATCGACAAGGTCATCGATATCGACCAGTCGCCCATCGGCCGCACGCCGCGCTCGAACCCGGCGACCTATACAGGTGCCTTCACGCCGATCCGCGACTGGTTCGCGGGCCTTCCCGAAGCGAAGGCGCGCGGCTACCAGCCGGGCCGCTTCTCCTTCAACGTCAAGGGCGGGCGCTGCGAGGCCTGCCAGGGCGACGGCGTCATCAAGATCGAGATGCACTTCCTGCCCGACGTCTACGTCACCTGCGACGTTTGCCACGGCAAGCGCTACAACCGCGAAACGCTCGACGTCACCTTCAAGGGCAAGTCGATCGCCGACGTGCTCGACATGACCGTCGAGGAAGGCGTCGAGTTCTTCGCCGCCGTTCCCGCCGTGCGCGACAAGCTGACGACGCTGAACCAGGTCGGCCTCGGCTATATCAAGGTCGGCCAGCAGGCGAACACCCTGTCGGGCGGCGAGGCGCAGCGCGTCAAGCTCGCCAAGGAACTGTCCAAGCGCTCGACCGGCCGCACGCTCTATATCCTCGACGAGCCGACGACCGGCCTGCACTTCCATGACGTGGCCAAGCTCCTCGAAGTGCTGCACGAACTGGTCAACCAGGGCAATTCGGTCGTCGTCATCGAGCACAACCTGGAGGTCATCAAGACCGCCGACTGGATCATCGACTTCGGCCCGGAGGGCGGCGACGGCGGCGGCGAGGTGATCGCGGAAGGCACGCCGGAGGATGTCGTCAAGGTCACGCGCTCCTATACCGGCCACTTCCTGAAGGAACTCCTGGAGCGCCGGCCGATGCGGAAGGCCGCAGCCGAATGACGGCCGATGGCGAAACGGCCGCGCGTGCGGCGGTCGAGCGGCTGAGCCATCGACTGTTGTCGAAGGACGCGAGGATCGACGATGAATTAGAGGACGACGCGCTGCCTGTCGGCTCGGAAATGGGCGAGCGCGCCGAGGGGCGCAAGGCCATCGCCCTCCTCTTCGCGGGCCTGATGGCCAAGCCCCGGACGGTCCGCTGGGCCTGGGACAGGCTGGATGTCGCCACGGAAGGCGATGTCGCCTGGATTTTCGCGGACGGAAATGCCCTGCCCGGCGAGAACGGTGGCGAGAGCGCCGTTCCCTATCGGCTTTCCGGCGTGCGCCGCCGCCGCGGCGACATCTGGCGATGGCGGCTGTTTCACAGGCCGGAGTCCGCCGCCGGCTGAAGCATTCCATCAAGCCGGTTGTACCGGCCATTCAGGAGGAGACCATGAGCACATCCGGCACCATCAGAACCGGCATCGGCGGCTGGACCTTCGAGCCCTGGGAGGGAAGATTCTATCCGGAGAAGCTGCCGAAGAAGCGGCAGCTCGAATTCGCCAGCCGCGAGCTTTCGGCCATCGAGGTCAACGGCACCTATTACGGCTCGCAGAAGCCGGAGACCTTTGCCAAATGGGCGTCCGAGGTGCCCGATGGGTTCATCTTCTCGCTCAAGGCGAGCCGTTTCACGACGAACCGCAAGGTGCTGGCCGACGGCGGCGAGTCGGTGGAGAAATTCCTGACGCAGGGACTGACCGAGCTCGGCGACCATCTCGGCCCGATCCTCTGGCAGTTCCCGCCGACGAAGAAGTTCGAGCCCGACGATTTCGAGGGCTTCCTGAAGCTCTTGCCGGAAACGCTGGACGGGCTCAAGCTGAAGCACGCGCTCGAAGTGCGCCATGACAGCTTCAAGGTGCCGGAATTCGCCGCGCTTGCCCGCAGGCACAAGATGGCGATCGTCTATGCGCAGCATGCGGACTATCCCGAGATCGCCGACGTGACGGCGGATTTCGTCTATGTCCGCCTGCAAAGGGGCTCGGACGACATCGAGACCTGCTATCCGGAAAAGGCGCTGGACGAATGGGCCGGGCGACTGAAGGATTGGGCGGCCGGTGGCGAGCCGTCCGACCTGCCGAAGGTCGATCCGGACACCAAACCCGCCAGATCGGCCCGCGACGTCTTTGCCTTCTTCATCACCTCGGGCAAGGTGAATGCACCGAACGGCGCACGGGAACTGAAGAAGCGGACGGGCTGAGGTCGGCTCGTCTCGACCGCGCCAGCCCGCTCACTCCTGCGGCCATGGCGGAATGGCGCGGGGCAGGTCCTCCGCCGTCAGCCCCTCGCCCGCGATGCGCCCTGCCTCGCCATGGCGCCAAACGGCGCCGGCCGCCGCCTCGAAGGCCGGCATCCCCTGTGCGAGATGGGCGCCGACGATACCCGCGAGCACATCGCCCGAGCCCGCGGTCGCAAGCCATGGCGGCGCGTTCTCGTTGACCAGCACGCGCCCGTCCGGCGCGGCGATAACCGTATCGGCCCCCTTGAGGATTACGGCCGCATTGGCCCGCGCGGCCGATTGCTGCGCGCGTTCGATCTTCGAAAGCGCCTTGTCGCCGGCAAGGTCGGGGAAAAGCCGGGCAAATTCGCCGTCGTGCGGCGTCAGGACCAGCCGCGCGGGTCCGTCCGCAAAGAGCCGGAAGAGCATGTCCGCATCGTCGCGGAACGCACTGATGCCGTCGGCGTCGAGCACGAGGTGACGGCCTTTTTCGGCGAGGAGGCGCACATGGCGCCGCGCCTTGTCCGCATGCCCGAAGCCGGGACCGAGGACGAAGGTTTTCAACCGCTCGTCCTCCAGCAGGGCCGCGAGGTCCGCCTCCCCGTCCACGCATTTCAGCATCACGCCGGTCAGGTGGGCGGCGTTTGCGGAAAGCGCGTCGGTCGGCGAAAGCAGCGTGACGAGGCCGGCCCCCGCGCGAAGGCCTGCCGCGGCGGAAAGGCGGGCCGCGCCGGTGGCGGTCGCCGGGCCACAGAAGACGGCGAGATGCCCACGCATATATTTGTGCGTTTCACCCGTCTGTGCCGGCAGCGCGACACGCCAGACGGCGGGTGCGTTCACCCGCATGTGGCCGGCATGCCCGGCGAGAATGCGGGCGGGAATGCCGATGTCGAAGACCTCCACCGCGCCCGCCAGCGCCTTGCCGGGCAGGAGCAGATGGCCCGGCTTGCGGCACATGAAGGTGACGGTCGCCACGGCCTCGAAGGCCGCGCCCCTCACCTTGCCCGTCCGGCCGTCGACGCCGGACGGCAGGTCGACCGCCAGAACGGGCAATGCGTTGCCGCGCACGGCAGCGATCACCCGGGCGGCCTCCTCCGGCAGGTCGCGGGCAAGGCCCGCGCCGAACAGCGCATCGATGACGACGTCGCCCGCCCGCGGGGCATAGTCCGAAAGCGGCGCCACATCGCCCTCGAAGCTGCCACGGGCCGTCGCCGCGTCGCCTTTCAGGGATAGAGGGTCGCCAAGGGCATAAAGGGCAACGTCGGCGCCCGCCGCCTGCAGGGCGCGCGCGGCGACATAGCCGTCTCCGCCGTTGTTTCCCGGCCCGCACAGGACGGCGAAGCGCCGGGCGCCCGGAAAGCGGCGCAGCGCAGCCGCCGCGACCGCCTGCCCCGCCCGCTCCATGAGGCCGTAGCCCGACAGGCCCGATGCCGCAGCGGCGCGGTCGATGCGTCCCATGTCCTCGGGCGTGATGATCAGCGTGTCGATTTGCCTGTGCATGGCATTCACCATGCCTGCAAAGAGGCGATGGAGGCAAGTCCGGTCTTCGCATCCGCGAAAGCCTGTTTTTTAAGCATATGCCTGCTCCGTATGCTTAAATTTGCAGCTTGGCCCGCCGCGCCCCGCGAAGGGCGCCGCGGCGATGCGCAGCCAGGGGCGGAAAGAGACATTTTTTAGGCAGATTCCGCTAGCCCTTTTGCCCGGAAAGCCGCATCATCGCCCGCGTGAGGACGAGCGGGATGGTGGCGGAAACGGATTTTTCTGTGAACTGGCACGCATCCTGCTTCAACTTGGCATGCTACGTGCATTTGAAGTGAGCAGCGGGCGCAGTCCTGCGCAAACGGGAGAAGCGGAGAGACATCTTCTCATGAAAAAGATCGAAGCGATCATCAAGCCCTTCAAACTCGATGAGGTGAAGGAGGCTCTTCAGGAAGTCGGCCTGCAGGGCATCACCGTCACGGAGGCGAAGGGCTTTGGACGCCAGAAGGGCCACACGGAGCTTTACCGTGGCGCCGAATACGTCGTCGACTTCCTGCCCAAGGTGAAGGTCGAGGTCGTTCTGGCGGACGAGAACGCGGAGGCCGTCATCGAGGCGATCCGCAACGCGGCCCAGACCGGCCGCATCGGCGATGGCAAGATCTTTGTCTCCAACGTCGAAGAAGTCATCCGCATCCGCACCGGCGAAACCGGTATCGATGCCATCTGATCCCGCCTGGCCGTCCGGCCAAGGCGTTCATCTCGTCATCACACACAGGAACCAGACTAATGACGACTGCCAATGACATCCTCAAGCAAATCAAGGAAAACGACGTAAAGTTCGTCGACCTGCGCTTCACCGACCCGCGTGGCAAGATGCATCACGTCACGATGGACGTCGGCTGCGTCGATGAAGACATGTTCGCCGACGGCGTCATGTTCGACGGTTCCTCGATCGGCGGCTGGAAGGCCATCAACGAATCCGACATGGTGCTGATGCCCGACCCGGCGACGGTTCACATGGACCCGTTCTTCGCCCAGTCCACCATGGTCGTGATGTGCGACATCCTCGACCCGGTCTCCGGCGAATCCTACAACCGCGACCCGCGCGGCACCGCCAAGAAGGCTGAAGCCTACCTCAAGGCCTCGGGCATCGGCGACACCGTCTATGCAGGCCCCGAGCCGGAATTCTTCGTCTTCGACGATGTCAAGTACAAGGCCGACCCGTACAACACCGGCTTCAAGCTCGATTCTTCCGAACTGCCGTCCAACGACGACACCGACTACGAGACCGGCAACCTCGGCCACCGTCCGCGCGTCAAGGGCGGCTACTTCCCGGTTCCCCCGGTCGACAGCTGCCAGGACATGCGCTCGGAGATGCTGACCGTCCTCACCGAGATGGGCGTCACCGTCGAGAAGCAGCACCATGAAGTGGCGGCCGCCCAGCACGAGCTCGGCGTCAAGTTCGACACCCTCGTGCGCAGCGCCGACAAGGTGCAGATCTACAAGTACGTCGTGCACCAGGTCGCCAACGCCTACGGCAAGACGGCGACCTTCATGCCGAAGCCGATCTTCGGCGACAACGGCTCGGGCATGCACGTCCACCTGTCGATCTGGAAGGACACCAAGCCGACCTTCGCGGGCGACGAATATGCGGGCCTGTCCGAAACCTGCCTCTACTTCATCGGCGGCATCATCAAGCATGCCAAGGCGATCAACGCCTTCACCAACCCGACGACGAACTCCTACAAGCGTCTCGTCCCGGGCTATGAAGCGCCGGTCCTGCTCGCCTATTCGGCCCGCAACCGCTCGGCCTCGTGCCGCATTCCGTTCGGCACCGGTCCGAAGTCCAAGCGCGTCGAGATCCGCTTCCCCGACCCGCTCGGCAACCCCTATCTCGGCTTCGCCTCCATGCTGATGGCCGGCCTCGACGGCATCAAGAACAAGATCCATCCCGGCAAGGCCATGGACAAGGACCTCTACGACCTGCCGCCGAAGGAACTGAAGAAGATCCCGACCGTCTGCGGCTCGTTGCGCGAGGCCCTCGAAAGCCTCGACAAGGACCGCAAGTTCCTGACCGCCGGCGGCGTCTTCGACGACGACCAGATCGATTCCTACATCGAGTTGAAGATGGCGGAAGTCATGCGTTTCGAAATGACCCCGCATCCGGTCGAGTTCGACATGTACTACTCCGCCTGACCGGCGGCACTGCCTCCCGTCTTCGGGCGGGAGGCGCTCCATACGAAAAACCCGGCCGATGGCCGGGTTTTTTGCTTTCTGTCGTTGGCAGGACGTCGCGGCGTTACTGCTGGAGCCGCTGCTTGAGAAGGTTCAGATACTCCTCGTTCGAATCGTCCGCTCCGCCTGCGGCATTTCCCGCAGCCGGCTTGCAGGAGGGCTTGTAGTCCAGCGCCATGCCGGCCTTCACGCAGACGCCGACCTGCCAGCCGGGCGGCAGCGCGGTCAGGTCCACCGTCTTCCATTTCGGGTGCCCGGTCGTCTTCAGCTTGTCGAGACCGCCGATGATGAGGCTCGAGAAGTCCGTGACCGTCTTGCAGCTATCGCGATGATAGGCGTTGCGCTTGACGTCGTAGTCGTAGGTCATCATCACGGCCTTCACGGCGACGAGATCAACCGGCTCGTCCTGGAACGAATAGGTGCCCGCCGCGATGCGCGAGGGCGTATAGGTCGCCAGCAGCGGCGCCTCGGTGATCGGCAGGAGATGGAATTTCGCCTTGTCGATCGCCTCGCCGGTGAAGAGGGCGGCGGGGGCGCCCGCGACATAGAAGAAGGCGTCGATCTCGCCGGAGAGCAGCTTCGGCAGCGCCTCGTCCGGGTTGATGTCCATGCGTTCGCCGGCCTTGACCTGGAGGATGTCCATGATCAGCGTGGCGGTGAGGAAGGTACCGCTGTCCTTCTTGCCGACGGCGACCTTTCTGCCCGCGAGGTCCTTCATGCTTGCGATGTCCCTGCGGGCCAGCACATGGATTTCCTCGTTGTAGAGCGGGAACATGATGCGCACGCCCTTCACAGCCTTCTGCACCTCGGGATCGTTCGCCTCGAAGGTCTTGAGATATTCGAGCACGTCGCTCTGCACGATGCCGAACTGCGTGTTGCGCCGGTTGCGCACGCCGACGAAGTTTTCGAGCGAGCCGGCGCTTTCGACGACATTGAGCTTAAGCCCGCATTCGGCACCGAGCGCGGCGATGTCCCGGCCGATCTTGATGTAGGTGCCCTGCGGGCCGCCGGTCATGATATTGCGCTCGAATTCCTGCGCCGGGGCTCCGCCCGCCGAAAACGCAAGGCCGAGCACGGCCGCCAGAACAGATCGCTTCATCCAAATCTCCTTCCGTCGGGGCAAGTCCGGGCACAGGCATGAACGGTCCTGCGCCCGCAGTTGCGTGAATACGAAGTCCTGCGGCAAGGTCGCCGCAGGACTAGCAGTCGCTGTCGAGCCCGCGCATCAGGTTCCTGAGCGTCAGCACCGGCACGCGCTTGAAGACGCCGCCGAGCGCGTTGGTGACGCATTCGCCGGAAACCAGCGCGCGCTCCAGTTGGTCGCGCTGGACGCTCGTCAGGCGGTCGAGGCCGGGCGTGTCGCGCATCGCCTGGGTTACCTCAGATGCATTGCGCGGATTGCGGCCGTCCGGGGCATTGTCGCGCGCCGGCCCCTCGCCGCCGTCCTCCGGCGCTTTCGGCTGCGCGCGCGCCGCGGCTTCGAGCGTATCGATCCGCGCTGCAAGCGAAGCGTTGCGGGCGGCAAGCGCGGCGACCTCGCGTTCCTTGCTGGCAAGCGCGTCGCGCAGCGCCGGCAGGTCCTTCGTCCGCATCGCTAGTTCGGCGCGGCGGGCGTCCTCCATCTGCCGGCGCAGCGTGGCGGCTTCGGCCTCCAGGCGCTCGGTCTCGGCGCTCTGCGCACTGTCCTGCTGGCCGCGCGCCTGGTCCAGCGCCTTTTCCAGCCGTGCGATCTGGTCGGTGACGAGGGAAAGCTGGCGTTCCCGGTCCTGCGCCGCCTCTTCCGCCCGCTTCCGGCGGGCCTCCGCATCCGCGGTGCGTTGCGTCGCTTGTTCCAGCGCTTTCTTCAATCCCGGAACGACGTCCTTTGTCAGCCGCGCGTTCTCGGCGGCGACGATCGTCGTGTCCGACGTGCCGGCATCGTCGCGCAAGGTTTCGATCTGCCGCTTGAGCGTGCCGTTCTCCTGCGCCGCGGCCTCCGCCTGCCGGCTGCTTTCCGCGATCTGTGCGGCGCGGGCGTCGAGCTCGCGCGCAAGCTCGGCGATACGCTTGTCCCGCGCATCGATTTCACTGGAGGAGGCCGCGCCGTCCATCGCGCGGAAAGCGCCGTAGCCGGCCGCACCGCCGAGCGCCAGGCTGACGATGGAGGCGAACAGGATGCCGGCCAGTCCGGATCCGCCGCTTGCCGTCGTTCCGTTGCCGCTCCTGCCCCACTGATTGTTCATGCCGTCCGATCCGCCCGAGCCATCTTTCTTCGAGGTACGCCGAAACGGTTTGGGGCGCAAGCGCCACCCCATCGCGGCGCAAACGCGGATGGCGACGGAACTATTGATGTTTCAGCGAAATTACCCAAATATAGGAGGAAAGGTAGGTACGCCATGAAGATGCGTGACGCAAAATTTGCCATCGGCGACGTGGTCCGCCACCGGGTTTTCCCCTTCCGTGGCGTGGTCTTCGACGTCGATCCTGAATTCGCCAATACCGAAGAGTGGTGGAATTCCATTCCGGCCGAGATCCGGCCGTCGCGGGATCAGCCCTTCTACCATCTCTTCGCGGAGAACGAGGACACGGAATATGTCGCTTATGTCTCCGAGCAGAACCTCGTTGCGGACGACAGCGGTCAGCCGATCCGTCACCCGCAGGTCCGCGCCCTGATGGACGTGGACCAGGGGCACTATCGCTGGAAGGAGCAGAGCGGCATCTTCCACTGATCCGCAAAAGCCCGATCACAGGCAATAAAAAACCCGGCCGATGGCCGGGTTTTTCGTATCTGATGGCGGGCCGCCGCTTACTGGCTCTTGGCAGCCTTCTGGGCATCCTCGAGCTTCTTGCGGGCTTCCTCGGCCTTCTTCTGCATTTCTTCCTGCAGCAGGCGCTGGCGCTCTTCGAGTTGCGACTGTTCGATCGGCTCGCCGTCGAACACGCCGGTGAAGCCTTCGAGCGAGATCTTGATCGGGTTCGGCGCGCGCTGGAAGTTGACAGAGGTAAGAACCAGTTCGCCGCCCTTCTTCAGGCTAGCGAGGACCTGGTCGGTGAGCGGTACTTCCGCGACGCACTTGTCCGGCATGCAGATGGCGTAGTCGAGCTTCTGCGCCTTGCCGCCGTCGATCTGCATCTGGACGCCGACCGGGATGAGGCGGGCGCTCGGCACCGAGACCTGCATGATCTTGCGGTTGGTCTTGCCGCTGACGGTGATGAGGCCGATGGCGGTGATGAGCTGGCCGCTGGTGGCGGTCAGAAGGTTCTGCACGATGCAGACGTCGTTGTCTTCCTGCTTGGTGCAGACCTTGAACCAGCCCTTCGGCGGAGCGGCCTGCTGAGCGAGCGATGCCGACGGAGCCGCCGCCAGGGCGACCGAGGCGGCAAAGGCGGAAAGCACGGTCCGCTTGATGAGATTCGATGTGAAGATCATGACGAGTTCGGTCTCCTGAAAATCCGGTGCCGGAGCGACAGCGCCCCTCCGCAAGGCCCCTCTCGGGCGTTTTGGTCAGCCGTGCGCTCTCCTGTCGGCGAAATGAGGCATTTGCATGACCCGCTTCGGCGTATCCTGTTACAATGGGCCGCGGCGGATATCCAGCCTTTCCTTGCGAAAATCCCGCGCGGCTTCTATTTCCGCGCTACCACGGTTCCGTCCACTTCGAGGCGGCTATAATGCATGAGAATCATCCGGCCCTGACGAGGAGATCCCGTTGCGCCCCTTCCTGATGGCCCTAGCCGCCTCGATGCTCGCTCTCGCCCCCCTGTCCGGCCTTGCCGCCCCGGTGCACGCCATCGCGATGCATGGCGAACCCGCGCTTCCGCCGGGCTATGCGCATTTCGATTACGTCAACCAGGACGTGAAGAAGGGCGGGCGCATCGCCTACGGCGTCGTCGGCACCTTCGACAACCTCAATCCTTTCATCCTCAAGAGCATGCGCACCACGGCGCGCGGCATGTGGGATCCGGAATTCGGCAACCTCGTCTACGAATCACTGATGCAGCGCTCGCGCGACGAAGCCTTCACCATGTACGGCCTCATCGCCGAAACGGCGGAATGGGACGACAACCGCTCGTTCATCCAGTTCAACCTCAACCCGAAGGCGCGCTGGGCCGACGGCGAGCCGATCACGCCGGAAGACGTCATCTTCAGCTTCGAGCTGCTGCGCGACAAGGGCCGCACGCCCTTCAGCCTCCGGCTCGACGGGGTCGAGAAAGTCGAGAAGGTCGGCGAACGCAGCGTGCGCTTCACCTTCAACGACAAGGCCGACCGCGAAACGCCGCTTCTGATCGCCGGCTATTCACCGATCCTGCCCAAGCACGCCATCGACGTCGAGACGTTCGACCGCACCTCGCTCGCCCTCCCGCTCGGCTCCGGCCCCTACAAGGTGAAGGAGGTCAAGCCGGGCGAGAAGATCGTCTATGCCCGCGACCCGGACTATTGGGCCAGGGATCTTCCCTCGAAGGTCGGCTTCGACAATTACGACGAGATCTCCGTCGAGTATTTCCTGCAGGACAATTCGCTTTTCGAGGCGTTCAAGAAGGGCGAGATCGACCTCTACCAGGAGGGCAACCCGACGAAGTGGACGCGCGGCTACGATTTCCCGGCCGCCCTCTCCGGCGCGGTCGTCAAGGACGCCATCACGCCGAAGACGCCTTCGGGCATGTTCGGCTTCGTCTTCAACACCCGCCGGCCGCTCTTCCAGAACCGGGACCTGCGCAAGGCGCTGACGCTGGTTTTCGATTTCGACTGGGTGAACCGCAGCCTTTTCGAGAATGCCTACAAGCGCACGCAGAGCTACTGGCAGAATTCCGAGCTGAGCTCGATGGGCGTGGCGGCCGATGCGCGCGAGCGCGAGATCGCCGGCCCTGCGCTGTCGCGCATCGACGCGGACATCCTCGACGGCACGCATCTGCTGCCGACGACCGACGCGTCGGGCCGTGACCGCAAGGTGCTGCGCGAGGCGATGGATTTCTTCCGGAAGGCCGGCTACGCCATCAAGGGCGGGCAGATGGTCGATGACGCGGGCAAGCCGCTGGCCTTCGAGATTATGACGCAGAACGCGGACCAGGAGAAGCTGGCGCTTGCCTACCAGCGTTTCCTCACCGCGCTCGGCGTGAAGGCGGCGATCCGCACGGTGGACGATTCGCAGTACCAGAGCCGGACGCAGACCTTCGACTATGACGTCATCGTCAAGGCGTTCCCCTCCTCGCTCTCGCCGGGCCGGGACCAGATCAGCTACTGGAGCTCGACCATGCGCGACCGGCCCGGCAGCTCCAACTTCGCCGGCATCGCCGATCCCGACGTCGACCGCATCCTCGAGGCCATCCTGACCGCGCGCACGGCGGAGGATTTCCGCTCGGCCGTGCGCCTGCACGACAGGATGCTGCTTTCGGGCTATTATGTCGTGCCGCTCTACCATCTCGGCGAACAGTGGGTCGCGCATTCCAAGCATATCGCCCGGCCGCAGGCGGTTCCGCTCTACGGTTTCCAGTTCCCGACATGGTGGGACGAGCGGGCGCAGTAAAGGGGTCATCCCCAGAACTCGGGTTACCCTGAGGTAACCTGTTGAAAGCGGCGGCGCGTCGGCCTATCTCGGCGTCCTGTTCCGGAATCTCCCGGCACCTCGAAAGGAAAACCGGATGGAAGCCATTACGATCGATGTCGTCTCTGATGTCGTCTGCCCCTGGTGCTATCTGGGCAAGAAACGGCTCGACAAGGCGATCGACGCCGTGAAGGACGAGCTTGTCGTCACGGTGACGTTCCGGCCCTACCAGCTCAATCCCGACATGCCGCCGGAAGGCGTCGACCACAAGAAGCATCTCGCCGAAAAGCTCGGCGGCACTGACGCCGTCGACCGCGCCCATCAAATGCTGACGGGGCTGGGCAAGGAGGACGGCATCGCCTTCGACTTTCCCGCCGTCACGATCAGCCCCAACACGCTCGACGCGCATCGCCTCCTGCGCTGGGCGATGATCGAAGGCCCCGAAATCCAGGGCCGCGTCGCGCTCGCCCTCTTCAAGGCCTATTTCGAGGAAGGCCGCAATGTCGGCGACCGTGCCGTGCTGCTCGACATCGCGGAAGCCTCGGGCATGGACCGCGCCGTGGTGACCGCCCTCTTTTCCGCCGGCGCCGATGTCGATTCCGTCAAGGAGGAGATCGGCATGGCCCGCGACATGGGCGTGACGGGCGTGCCCTGCTTCATCATCGACAACAAATACGCCGTGATGGGCGCCCAGTCCGTCGATGTTCTCACCAACGCCTTCCGCGAGATCGCGGCGATGAAGGCGCAGGAGCGCGTCGGGCAGAATTGAGCGGTCCTATCCGCTCGCCGCAAGAACGGAGGGGCGGACCTTGCTCCGCTCCCACCATGCCTGAATGGACGGGAATTCGCGAATGAGCGCGGCGCCCTCCGGCGCTTCCTTGAACAGGCCGAACATCGGAGCGGCATGAAAGTCGGCCAATGATGGCTCCGGCCCGGAGAGCCAGTTTTCGGCTCCCAGCAAGTTCGAAAGCGCCCCCAGGAAGAGGCGGGCCTTTTCAACGCCGGCGGCAATGCGTGCTTCGTCTATCGCCTCGTTCCCGGATGCCTCCATCCGCTGCACGTAGACATCCCACACCATCGGCAGATAGGCGTAATTGTCCAGCATCGCGACGATCTGGTTCATGCGCGCGCGATCACGAAGAGCGCTCGGCTGCAGCGGCGGTCCGGAAAATGCCTCATCCACGTAGCGGGTTATCGCACTTGTCTCGTAGAGGGCGAACCCGTCGTGCTCGAAGGCTGGAATACGGCCGAAGGGTTGCCGCGCAAGATGCTCGGGCGGCGCGCCCTCGTCTGAAAACACGTCCACCGGCACGAGATTGTAAGGCACTCCCTTTTCATGGAGTGCGATGCGCACGATCCGAACGTAGACGCTGTAGCTTGCGCCATAGACCGTGACCGATGGATGCATTTCCGGCATTTAGCAATCCTCTCGGCCCTTGTGCCCCGCTCAGTTGCCCTGCTTCGCCAGCCCCGCAAGCTGCGTCATCACCTGCGCCGCGCCCGTCAGGCGCTTTTCCGGCGTCGGATAGTCGCGGGCGAGGAAGAGGCTCTGGTCCGGCCTGATCTTGACCAGCGCGCCCTGCCTGGCGATGTAGCCGACCAGTGCCGTCGGGTTCGGGAATTCCTTGTTGCGGAACTGCACGACGACGCCCTTCGGGCCGGCATCGAGCTTCTCGACATTGGCCACGCGGCAGAGCGACTTGATGTAGACGATCTTCAGGAGATGCTGCACCTCGATAGGCAACGGGCCGAACCGGTCGATCAGTTCCGCGCCGAAGGCGTCGATGTCGCCAAGCTCGGTGATCTCGCCGAGGCGGCGGTAGAGGCCGAGGCGCAGGTGCAGGTCCGGCACGTAATCATCGGGGATCATGACCGGCGTGCCGACGGAAATCTGCGGCGACCAGCCGCTGTCGGCGACCTCCTCGTCGCCCTTGATCTCGGCGACGGCCTCTTCGAGCATCTGCTGGTAAAGCTCGAAGCCGACCTCCTTGATATGGCCGGACTGTTCCTCGCCGAGAAGGTTGCCCGCGCCGCGGATGTCGAGGTCGTGGCTGGCGAGCTGGAAGCCGGCGCCGAGCGTGTCGAGCGATTGCAGCACCTTGAGGCGGCGTTCCGCCGTGCCCGTCAGCGTGCGGTTGACCGGCAGGGTCAGCAGCGCGAAGGCGCGCACCTTGGAGCGGCCGACGCGGCCGCGCAGCTGGTAGAGCTGGGCGAGGCCGAACATGTCAGCACGGTGGATGATCATCGTGTTCGCCGTCGGCACATCGAGGCCGGATTCGACGATGGTCGTCGAGAGCAGCACATCGTAGCGGCCTTCGTAGAAGGCGTTCATGATGTCTTCGAGTTCGGTGGCCGGCATCTGGCCGTGCGCGACGGCCACCTTCAGCTCCGGCACGTCCTGCCGCAGGAAATCGTGGATTTCCGAGAGGTCGCTGAGGCGGGGGCAGACGTAGAAGCTCTGGCCGCCGCGATAGTGCTCGCGCATCAAGGTCTCGCGGATGACGAGCGGATCGAAGGGCGAGATGAAGGTGCGCACCGCCATGCGGTCGACCGGCGGCGTGGTGATCAGCGAGAGCTCGCGCACGCCCGTCATGGCGAGCTGCAAGGTGCGCGGGATGGGCGTCGCCGAGAGCGTGAGGACGTGCACGTCGCTCTTCAGCTCCTTCAGCCGCTCCTTGTGCTTCACGCCAAAATGCTGCTCCTCGTCGATGATGAGGAGGCCGAGATTGGCGAATTTTATGGAGCTACCGAGCAGCGCATGGGTACCGACGACGATATCCGTCCTGCCCTCGGTGAGTTCCTTCTTGGTGAGCGCCAGTTCCTTCGAGCCGACGAGGCGGGAGGCCTGCTGCACGCGGATCGGCAGGCCCCGGAAACGGTCGCAGAAGGTCTTGAAATGCTGGCGCGCGAGCAGCGTCGTCGGCACGACGACGGCAACCTGCACGCCGTTCATCGCCGCGATGAAGGCGGCGCGCAGCGCCACTTCCGTCTTGCCGAAACCGACGTCGCCGCAGACGAGGCGGTCCATCGGCCGGCCGGCGCCGAGATCCTCGCGCACGGCGTCGATGGCGTTCGCCTGGTCGTCCGTCTCGTCATACGGGAAGCGGGCGGCGAATTCGTCATAGACGCCTTCCGGCGCCGCCAGCACGGGAGCATGGCGCACAAGGCGCGCGGCGGCGATCTGGATGAGGCCGCTCGCCATGTCGAGCAGGCGCTTCTTGAGCTTGGCCTTGCGCGCCTGCCAGGCGACGCCGCCGAGCTTGTCGAGCAGCGCATCCGTGCCTTCGCCCCCATAGCGCGAGAGGAGGTCGATGTTCTCGACGGGCAGGAAGAGCTTGGCGTCGTCCGCATAGACGAGTTCGAGACAGGCATGCGGCGCGCCGGCGGCCTCGATGGTGCGCAGGCCGACGAAGCGGCCGATGCCGTGCTCGGCATGGACGACAATGGAGCCTTCGTCGAGGCCGGCGACCTCGGTGATGAAATCCGCGCCACGCTTGCGGCGCTTGGCGCGCCGCACCATGCGGTCGCCAAGGATGTCCTGCTCGCCGATGACGACGATGTCGCCCGCCTCGAAGCCGCTTTCGAGGCTGAGGACGGCAGACCCCGCCTCGCCCGGCTTCAGCTTGCGCAGATCGCCGAATTTCTCGACGGGCACGACATTGCCGAGCCCGTGTTCGGCAAGCACCTGCAGGAGGCGATCCAGCGAACCTTCCGACCAGCCCGTCACCAGCACCTTGGCGCCGGACGCCCGCTTGTCCGCGATATGCTTCACGGCCTGGTCGAAAACGTTGACGCGTGCGCCGTCCGCATCCTCGCTGCCGGCCGGCCGCGCCCAGCGCATGCCGGGCCGCGCCTCGAGGGTCTCGACATGGCGCGCCTCGCCCTCGTGCTCGTTGAAGGGGGAGAGACGGATGGCGTTTCGCTCGTCGATTTCGCGGGCGAAGCGCTCGGCGTCGAGATAGAGAAGGCCCGGCGGCACCGGCTTGTAGGGCGTCGCCTGCGCCACCTGACCCTTGCCGGGCGTGGCGGAGGCAAGGCGCGCGTCGTAATAGTCGCGCACGAGGCGCGAGCGCTCGACCGCCGCCTCGCGCACCGTGTGGTCGGTGACGAAGCGAAAGCCTTCCAGATAGTCGAAGGCGGTTTCGAGCTCGGCGTAGAACAGCGGCAGCCAGTGCTCCATGCCGGGATAGCGCCGCCCTTCGGAAACGGCCTGGTAGAGCGCGTCGTCGCGCGTCGCGGCGCCGAAGGAGGAGAGATACTGCTTGCGGAAATGCGAGATCGTCTCCGGCGTCAGCGTCACCTCGCTCATCGGGTTGAGGTCGAGGGCGCGCGCCTGCCCGGTCGTGCGCTGGCTGACGGGGTCGAACGCGCGGATCGATTCCAGCGTGTCGCCGAAGAAATCGAGGCGCACCGGCTCCAGGCTGCCGGGCACGAAGACGTCGAGAATGCCGCCGCGCACGGCAAATTCCCCTACCTCGCGCACCGTGGCGACGCGCTCGAAGCCGTTGCGCTCCAGCCGCGCGGCGATGTCGTCCATGCGGACCTGGTTGCCGGGCCTTGCGGAAAAGGCAAGGTTCTCGATGACCATCCGCGACGCCGTCTTCTGCAGCATGGCATTGACCGTGACGAGCACGATGGCCGCATGCGGCTTCTTCCGGTGGGCGATCAGCGCCGAGAGCGCGGAAAGCCGGCGCGCGGAGACTTCGGCGCTCGGCGAGACACGGTCGTAGGGAAGGCAGTCCCAGCCGGGCAGCGTCAGCACGGGAATATCGGGTGCGACGAAGCCGAGCATCTGTTCCAGATCGGAAATGCGCTGGCCGTCCGAGAGCACATAGGCGACGGGGCCGGTCTTGCGGGCGAGATCGGCGAGGATCAGCGGCTCGACCCCGGAGGGCACGGCGCCGATGGTCATCGGCCGGCCGGCGCCGGCAACGCGTTCAGGGGAAAATCCGGGAATCATGCGCTGGTGTCTTTGAAGAGCGGCGAAAAATCGGGGCGGTAGGCGGCGATGCGCGGGAAGAGGCCGTCGCGGAACGCGTCCGGCACCGGCTTCTCGCCGGTCACCCACTTTATGAGGTCGTTATCCTCCTCGGCCATGATGCGCTCCAGCTCATCGAGCTCGGCCTCGCCGAGCGTCGCGATCTCCGCATCGGCGAAGGCGCCGAGCACCAGGTCCATCTCGCGGATGCCCCTGTGCCAACAACGGAAGAGGATGCGCTTGCGGCGCGGGTCGATCTCGGCGCTCGAGCGTGTCGTTCCCGTCATGATCGTCCTCGCTTTCCAGCCCTCGGTGCAATTGGCGCTTCTATAGACCGGCAAAAGCCGCTTGTCAGCCTTGCCAAAGGCATGATCTCCGGCGATTTTGCCCGCCATGAGACCTGCCCTGCTCGATCCGCTCTTCGCACCCCTCTCCTCGCTCCCCGGCATCGGCCCGAAGCTGGGCGACCTCTTCGCGCGCCTGCTCGGCCAGGAGAGCATCGAGGATTGCCGCGTCGTCGACCTCGTCTTCCATTTCCCGCATTCGATCGTCGACCGTCGCAACCAGCCGGGCATCGCCAATGCGCCGCCGGGCGTCATCGTCACCATCACCGGCCGCGTCGACCGCCACCAGCCGCCGCCGCCCGGCCGGTCGAGCCAGCCCTACCGCGTCTTCCTGCACGACGAGACCGGGGAACTGGCGCTCACCTTCTTCCGGGTCAAGGGCAACTGGCTGGAAAAGGCGCTGCCCATCGATGAAACCGTCGTGGTGAGCGGCAAGGTCGACTGGTTCAACGGCCGCCCCTCCATGGTGCATCCCGACTACATGGCGCGGCTCGGCGAGGCCGACAGCGTGCCGCTGGTCGAGCCGGTGCATGGCCTCACGGCCGGCCTGACATCCCGCGTCCTGCGCAAGGTGGTGGAGGCCGCCATCGCCCGCGTGCCGCATCTGCCGGAATGGATCGACGCGACGTTGCTGCAACGGCAGGGCTTTCCGTCCGCCTTCGACGCCTTCCACCGCCTGCACGATCCGCGCGACGAGACGGACCTCGACCCGCAGGCCCCCGCCCGCCGCCGCCTCGCCTATGACGAATTCCTGGCCGGCCAGATCTCGCTCGCCCTCGTGCGCCAGCGCCTGCGCAAGGTCGCCGGCCGGCCGGTGACCGCGACCGGCGCGCTGAGCCGCCCGGTCATCGACGCCCTGCCCTTTTCGCTGACGAACAGCCAGCAGACGGCCATCGGCGAGGTGCTGAAGGACATGGCGGGCGAGCAGCGCATGCTGCGGCTCCTGCAGGGCGATGTCGGCGCGGGCAAGACGGCGGTGGCGCTGATGGCGATGCTCGCCGCCATCGAATCCGGTGGGCAGGCCGTGCTGATGGCCCCGACCGAAATCCTCGCCCGCCAGCATTTCGCCACGCTCTCCCGCATGGCGGCACCGGCCGGTGTCACCATCGACGTGCTGACCGGTCGCACCAAGGGCCGCGAGCGCGACGCCATCCTCGAACGCATCGCCTCGGGCGAGACCCAGATGGTCATCGGCACCCATGCGCTCTTCCAGGAGAACGTCGCCTACAAGGACCTCGTGCTCGCCGTGGTGGATGAACAGCACCGTTTCGGCGTGCACCAGCGCCTGCGCCTGACGGCAAAGGGCATCTCTCCGCACATGCTGGTGATGACGGCGACGCCCATCCCGCGCACCCTCGTCCTCGCCGCCTTCGGCGACATGGACGTCTCCAAGCTCACGGAAAAGCCGGCCGGCCGCAAGCCGATCCAGACCGTCGTGGTGCCGCAGGAGCGCACCGGCGACATCGTCGATCGCCTGCGCGCCGCGCTTGCCGAAGGCAAGAAGGCCTACTGGATCTGCCCGCTGGTCGAGGAATCCGAGGAAAGCGACCTCATGTCCGTCGAGGAACGGCACGCGACGCTCGCCGGTATCTTCGGCGATGCCGCCGGCCTCGTGCACGGGCGCATGAGCGGGCCGGAAAAGGACGCCGCCATGCTCGCCTTCAAGAACGGCGAGACGCGGCTGCTGGTCGCGACGACCGTCGTGGAGGTCGGCGTCGACGTGCCGGATGCCTCCATCATGGTCATCGAACACGCCGAGCGCTTCGGCCTTGCCCAGCTCCACCAGTTGCGCGGGCGCGTCGGACGCGGCGAGGAAGCATCGAGCTGCATCCTGCTCTACAAGGGGCCGCTCGGCGAGAACGGCCGTGCGCGCCTTTCGATCCTGCGCGAGACGGAGGATGGCTTCCGCATCGCCGAGGAGGACCTGAAGCTGCGCGGCGAAGGCGAGCTGCTCGGCACCCGGCAGTCCGGCACGCCGGGCTTCCTCGTCGCAAGCCTCGAAGCGCACGGCGATCTTCTCGAAATCGCCCGCAAGGACGCCGCCTATCTTCTCGAGCGCGACCCGGAGCTGACGGGCGAGCGGGGCGAAGCGATCCGCACCCTGCTCTATCTCTACCGCCGCGACGAGGCGATCCGCTTCCTGCGCGCCGGTTGATACCCACAAAATCGTGATTTCGCCGGGACTGCCCGTGAAGGCATACTTCTTCCCGCATCAGCGAAAAAGGAGAAATGCCATGAAGACAGTTCTCGCAGTCGCGGCGACGCTTGCCCTTTCCGCCTCCGCAGCCTTTGCGGATTGCGCCTGGCACAACAAGATCTCGGCCGAAGCCAAGGTCGACAAGACGATCACCACCGCCAGCGTGACCACGACCGAAAAGCAGTCCCGCCTGCCGGCACAAGCCGACCGGATCATCCTGGACGAACGGCAGAACGCCGTCGTCGAGGAATAGGCATGCCGAGCCGTCCCGCCCGCGGGGCGGCTCGCCCTTTTCCTATCCCTTCTTCCGGGACTTCGCCTTGGCCTTGCGCTGCTCCTCGCTTTCGATGAGCTCCAGCGACTTTTCCGGCGGCGTGACGAGACCGACCGAGATGATGAGCTTGGCGGCGTCCTCCGCGCTCATGTCGAGCGGCACGAGCTTTTCCCGCGGCACGTAGACGAGGAAGCCGGCCGTTGGAAACGGGGTCGGCGGCAGGAAGCAGGCGACCATGTCCTTGCCCATGGACTTGAACTTCGTCGCGATCTCGCCGCGCGCGTCCGTCGCCACGAAGACGATCGACCACAAGCCGGCGCTCGGATATTCGATCATCGCCGCCCTGTTGAAGGACGTGCCCTTGTCCTTCAGCACCGTCTCGAAGATCTGCTTGAGGCTCTTGTGCACCGTGCGCACCAGCGGCGTGCGGTTGAACAGCGAATCGCCGAACTCGACGATCGTCCGGCCGATCAGGTTCTTGCCGAGGAAGCCTATGAGCGTGATGAACACCAGCGCGATCAGGAGGCCAAAGCCCGGAATGGCGAACTGGAAGTAGTTTTCCGGATTGTAGGGCGCCGGAATATAGGGCTTCACCCAACTATCCGCCCAGTGGATGAAGGTCCAGGTCAGCCATATGGTAATGGCGATCGGCGCGCAGATGACGAGGCCGGTGAGGAAATTGTTGCGCAGCCGCATGGCAAGCGACTGTCTCGGGACAAGGTCGGTCATCTGTCGTCCAGTGTGGGGCGGTGGCGTGGGAGGCCGCTCAACCGTAGAAACCCGGATGATAGGAAACCGTTCCCTCGCCGTAAACCGGAGAAAACGCAACGCGCATGAAATACTCGGGGGGCACCCCGTCCAGCGTCAGTCTCGGATCCTGTGCGAAACCGAAACGGCTGTAGTAGGCGGGATCGCCGAGCACGACGCAGCCACCTGCCCCGGCGGCCTTCAGCCGATCGAGCCCTTCGCGCGCAAGCCTTCCGCCGATCCCCTTCCCCTGGCGGGGCGGGTCGACCGAAAGCGGCCCGAGGCCGTACCAGTCCCGGCTTCCGTCGGAAATCCTGACCGGCGAGAACGCGACATGGCCGACGACCATCCCGCCCTCCTCCGCCACCAGCGAAAGCGTCAGGGCACCGGCGGCCCTGAGACGGTCGATGACCAGATGTTCGGTGCCATCGGCATGGGGCGCCGTCCGGAACGCCGTTTCCGTCAGCGTGCGGATCGCGTCGATGTCGCCTTCGCGTTCCGGCCGGACGATCATTCCACCGTCACGGACTTGGCGAGGTTGCGCGGCTGGTCGACGTCCGTGCCCATGAAGACGGCCGTGTGATAGGCCAGGAGCTGGATCGGCAGCGAATAGATCATCGGCGCGATGATCTCGTCGACATTGGGCAGCACGATGGTCGCCATCGTCGGAAGCTTCGAGGCGGCCGCGCCCTTCTCGTCGGTGATGAAGACGATCCGGCCGCCGCGCGCCGCCACTTCCTGCATGTTCGAGACGGTCTTCTCGAAGAATCGGTCGTGCGGGGCGATGACGATGACCGGCATGTTCTCGTCGATCAGCGCGATGGGGCCGTGCTTCAGCTCGCCGGCGGCATAGCCTTCGGCGTGGATATAGGAGATTTCCTTGAGCTTCAGCGCGCCTTCCATCGCCAGCGGATAGCTGGTGCCGCGTCCGAGATAGAGCACGTCCTTGCATTTCGACAGGTCGCGCGAAAGCTGCTCGATGGCCGGCTGGATGGTGTTGAGCACACCGGCCATGATGCGCGGCATCTCGGCAAGGTGGCGCACGAGTTCCTTCTCCTCCGCCTCGCCGAGCGTACCGCGCGCCCGGCCCGCGCCGATGGCGAGCGCGGCGAGGACGGCGAGCTGGCAGGTGAAGGCCTTGGTCGAGGCGACCCCGATTTCCGGGCCGGCGAGGATCGGGAAGACCGCGTCCGATTCGCGGGCGATGGTCGATTCCTTCGTGTTGACCACGGCGCCGATCTTCAGCCCGCGCTCCTTGCAGTAGCGAAGCGAGGCGAGCGTGTCGGCGGTCTCGCCGGACTGGGAGATGAAGAGCGCGGCCGAAGCCGGATTGAGCGGGATCTCGCGGTAACGGAACTCCGAGGCGACGTCGATCTCGACCGGCAGGCGCGCATAGCGTTCGAACCAGTACTTGCCGACGAGGCCCGCCAGATAGGCGGTGCCGCAGGCGGAAATGGCAAGGCTCGGCACCCTGGCAAAATCGATGTCGCCGGCAACGGGTCGCACCGTCTGCGCAAGGAAGTCGACATAGTGGCTGAGGGCATGGGAGATCGCCTCCGGCTGCTCATGGATCTCCTTCTCCATGAAGTGCCGGTGGTTGCCCTTGTCAATGAGATAGGCGGCGGCGGAGGAAACCTGCCTTGCGCGCTCGACGCGATTGCCGTCGGCATCGAAGATGAAGGCGCCCTCGCGGCCGATCACCGCCCAGTCGCCATCGACGAGGTAGCTGATCTCGTTGGTGAAGGGCGCGAGCGCGATGGCGTCGGAGCCGAGGAACATCTCGCCGCGGCCATGGCCGATGGCGAGCGGCGGACCGTTGCGCGCGGCCATGATGGTCGACGGATCGTCCTCGAAGATCACGGCGAGCGCATAGGCGCCGGTGACGCGCCGAAGCATGGCATGCATCGCCTCGCGGCGGCCGAGGCCCTCGCGGCGATATTTCGCGATGAGTTGCGCGACGACCTCCGTATCGGTCTGCGTGGTGAAGGTGGCGCCGCCGGCGACCAGCTCGTCCTTCAGCTCGGAGAAGTTCTCGATGATGCCGTTGTGCACGACGGCGACGCCGTCGACGAAATGCGGATGGGCGTTGCCTTCCGTCGGCGCGCCATGCGTCGCCCAGCGGGTGTGGGCAATGCCGATCGTGCCGGCCAACGGCTCTTCCGAAAGGCGCTTTTCGAGGTTGAAGAGCTTGCCTTCGGCCCGGCGGCGGGCGAGCCGTCCGTCGACGACGGTGGCAACCCCGGCGGAATCGTAACCCCGGTATTCAAGGCGCTTCAGCGCATCGACAAGCCGACCTGCGACAGGCTGGTTTCCGACGATACCGACAATTCCGCACATGGCGCGCTCCCATTCCTATCCGACGCATTTCATTGCGTTCTTTTCGTAGAGTTTTTTTTCTGCGGCGCAACATGGGCCCGCTCACTTTCGATTGCAGGCGTTAACGTGGGCGCGCCCAATCGACGTGTTAGGGCGCCGCCTTCTTTTTCGCGTCCTTGATCGCCTGGTTGCGCGCACGGATCAGCGCCGCGCGGCCCTCCTTGTTCTCCTGCCGGGCGCGGCCGAAGGCGACGGCATCGTCGGGCACGTCGGCCGTGATCACGCTGCCCGAGGCGATATAGGCGCCGTCGCCGATGGAGACCGGCGCGACCAGCGCCGAATTGGAGCCGATGAAGGCGTCCGCGCCGATGCGCGTGACATGCTTGTTGATGCCGTCATAGTTGCAGGTGATGGTGCCGGCACCGATGTTCGTGCGCGCACCGATGAAGGCATCGCCGATATAGGTCAGATGGTTGACCTTGGCGCCCGCCCCGATCTCCGCCTTCTTCACCTCGCAGAAATTGCCGACCTTCGCGCCCTCGCCGAGATTGGCACCCGGCCGCAGGCGCGCATAGGGGCCGACCTCGGCGCCGGCCGAGACATGCGCACCCTCGACATGCGAGAAGGAATGGATGACGGCGCCGCTCTCGACCGTCACGCCCGGCCCGAAGACGACGTTCGGCTCGATGGTCACGTCGCGGCCGATCTCGGTGTCATAGGCGAGGAACACGGTTTCCGGCGCGATCATCGAAACGCCGTCGAGCATCATCTCGTGCCGGCGGCGCTGCTGCCAGAGCCGTTCGATGACGGCAAGTTCGGCGCGCGTGTTGCAGCCGGTCAGTTCCTCCTCGGGCGCCTCCACGGCGACCGCCCGGCCGCCCGCCGCGCGCACCACCTCGACGATGTCGGTGAGATAATATTCGCCCTTGGCGTTGCTGTTGCCGATCCGGCCGATGAGATCGAGCGCCTTGCGCCCGTCGATGGCCATCAGCCCGCCGTTGCAATAGGTGATGGCGCGCTCGGCCTCGCTGGCATCCTTGTGCTCGCGGATCGCCACAAGCTCGTCGTTCTCGACGATCAGCCGGCCGTAGCCCGTCGGATCGGCCGTTTCGAAGCCGATGACGACGACATCCGCGCCATGGGCAAGCCCGTCCCGCGCGGCGACCAGCGGCGCTTCGGTGATGAGCGGCGTATCGCCGAAGACGACGAGCACGTCGTCATATCCCCTGGCAATCGCTTCACGCGCGGCAAGCACCGCATGGGCCGTGCCGAGCCGTTCGGTCTGGATATGGACGGAACTGCTGACCGCCGCGTTCCGCGCCGCAGCCTCGACCTTCTCCGCGTCGCGGCCGAGCACCAGCGCGATGTCGGAAATGCCGGCCCTGGCGAGGGCGTCGACCACATGGGCGATCATCGGCCGGCCGGCGACCGGGTGCAGCACCTTCGACTGCGAGGACTTCATCCGCGTGCTCTCGCCCGCGGCCAGGATGACGGCCAGGCAGTTGCGCTTCGTCCGGTCTGCGGTCATGGGAATCCCTCGTTCACCCGTCTTCGACGCCGTTCCTTAGCAAAAAGGCGCGGCCGGAGACAAAGGGATTTCTCCGCGCCTCAGTTCGACTTGCTGCGCAGGCGGCTTTCCGTCAGCAGGCCGTTCTCGTCGAGGATCGGATAGGCGACGGACACCAGATGCGCGTTGACGCGCTTGAGGTCGCGCAGCATGTCGAGATGCAGCGAGCTCGTCTGGAGGCTGTCGAGCCGTCCGTCGCGCAGCCGCTCCAGATGCCGCTCGGAAGACTGTTTCTCCATGCGCCGCACATCGACCTTCACCTCCATGAGCTGGCGGGCAAGGCCGGCATCGCGCGTGACGAAGATCGTCTGGGCGATACGCAGGTTCTCGATCGTCAGGTTGAAGAGGTTGTCGAGTTCCTTGTAGCCGTCGTCGGAGAATTTCAGCCCGTTGACGATCTTCTTGCGCACCTGCTCCTGCAGCCCCTTCTCGATGATGTCGCCGACATGCTCGAGATTGATGGCATAGTCGATGATGACGATCGAGCGGGCCGCGCATTCGCCGCTGACGCCCTGGCGGCCGAGGCGGGAGAGATAGATCTTCACCTCCTGCTGCAGGGTGTCGACCTGCCGCTCCAGTTCGCCGATGTCCTTCATGGGCGCAAGGTTGTTGTCGTTGAAGGCGCGCATCGTGCGGATAAGCATGGCCTCGATGAGATCACCGACGCGCAGGACCTCGCGCGTTGCGCCGGACAGCGCGACGACCGGGGTCGAAAGCGCCGAATCGTCGAGATATTTCGGCCCGTTGTCCTCGGGCTTCTCCTCCGGCACGAGCTTTTCCATGAGCCGCGAGAGCGGCCCCGAAAGCGGCCACATGATCAGCGCGACGACGAGGTTGAACGCAAGATGCACGTCGACCGGCAGCTTGGCGGCCGGAACGGGCAGCATGGCGAGGAGGTCCGCGACCTGACCCGCGAAGGGCAGCACCGCAAGGCACCCCACCCCGCGCACGAGGAGGTTGCCGAGCGTCACGCGGCGGGCGGACGCGGCGGCTTTCAGCGTCGCGATGACGGGCGGCACGGCCCCGCCGAGATTGGCGCCGAGCACGAGGATGACCGTCAGCGCCGGCGACAGGATGCCCATCGCCGTCAGCGACAGGATGAGCACGACCACCGCGAGGCTGGAGGAGGAGATGATGGCGAGCACGGTCGAGAAGGCGAGCGCGGCGGGCCACGCGTCGCCCAGGAGCGTCAGGAAGGCGGCGAGCGCCGGCGACTGGCGCATCGGCTCCGTCGCAAGGCCCAGGAGATGCAGCGAAAGCAGCATCAGGCCGATGCCGACGAGCGCCGAGCCGAGGCCCTGCCGGGCGGAGGAGCCGGAGGATTTGTAGAACAGCACGCCCACGAGGATGATGAAGGGCGAGATCGATTCGATGCCGGTCGCCACCAGCCAGGCCGTGACGGCGGTGCCGACATTGGCGCCGAGCAGCACGATCTGCGCCATGCGCGCGCGAACGAGGTTCTTTTCCACGAAGGAGGCGATCATCAGCGCGGTCGCGGTCGAGCTCTGCAGCGCGACGGTGGCGACGAAACCGGCGAAGAAGGAGCGGAACGGACCGCGCGTGCCGAGCGCCAGCCCGGAGCGCAGCTTGACGCCGAAGGCCCGCGTCATGCCGTCCTTCACCAGCGCGAGGCCGAAAAGCAGAAGCGCCACCGCACCGAAAAGGTTGATCATGACGATCGTGGATTCCACGTCTTGCCTCCTCACGGCCCCAAACAACGGTCGGACTCACCGGAACGATCCCGCATCCGAACATGAATTTTCAAATTATGACAGCGGAATTCAGCCGGAATATGCCAATAATTTCAGAAATTTTTCATTTGCCGGCAAAGGAAATCGACGCTTTACGACCGATTTGCGGCAGGCGTGTTTTTTGCCCCGCATCGCGCGCACGCTGCGCACTTCAATTCCCGCGAACTTTCCGTTAAGAGACGATCTCCGGCCGCATGGCCGCCGACATGAGGAAAGTTAGACGATGCTCGATGCCTTGAGAAGCGCCGCCCAGACCTGGGTGGCAAAAGCCCTGCTGATCGTTCTGGTCGGTTCCTTCGCGGTCTGGGGCGTTTCGAGCTCGATCGTCACGGGCGGGTCGAATGCCGTGGTCACCGTCGGCGACGTCAAGGTCTCGCCGACGGACTTCCGCCTCGCCTACGAGCGCCAGGTCGCGACCATGTCGCAGCGCTTCGGCATGCGGCTCAACGCCGAGCAGGCCCGCGCCTTCGGCGTCGAGAACCAGGTCTTCGCAGAACTCGTGGCGGGCGCCGCGCTCGACCAGCTCTCGCGCGACATGAACCTCGGCCTCTCGGAAGGCCGCCTCGCCCGCCTGATCGCCGACGACCCGGCCTTCCGCGGCGTCAACGGCCAGTTCGACCGCACCGCCTTCTCGGCGATCCTGCGCAATGCAGGCCTGCGCGAGAACGACTACATCAACAACCGCAGCCAGGTCGCCATCCGCACCCAGGTCGTGGAAGCCGTTTCCGATGGCTACAAGGCCCCCGACGTGCTGACCGGCGCGCTGCGCCAGTACCGCAACGAGGCGCGCACCATCGATTACCTGTTGCTCAGCAACGCCAATATCGACCCCGTGAAGGCGCCCGGCGACGACGTGCTCGCCCCCTGGTTCGAACAGAACAAGGCGAAGTACCGCGCGCCGGAATACCGCAAGTTCGTCTATGTCTCGCTGGAGCCGAAGGACATCGTCGAGACCGCCGCCATCACCGAGGATGCGCTGAAGGCCGAATATGAGCGGGTCAAGCAGAAGTACAGCACGCCCGCCACGCGCACCATCGAGCAACTGACCTTCAAGGACCGCGCCGCCGCGGACGCCGCTGCCGCCAAGCTCGCCGCCGGCACCGCCACCTTCGACGCGCTGATCGCCGAGGAAGGCAAGACCGCAGCCGACGTCCTGCTCGGCGACTTCACCAGGGACAACGTTCCCGACCGGAAGCTCGCCGATCCCGCCTTCGCCGTTCCCGCCGACGGCGGCACGACCCCGGTCATCGACGGCACCTTCGGCCCGATCATCCTGCGCGTGACGAACATCCGCCCGGAAACGACGAAGACCTACGACGAGGTGAAGGAAGAGCTGCGCAACGAGCTTGCGCTCTCGGAAGCCGCGGAAGGCATCCTCGCCGTGCACGACCGCTTGGAGGACAGCCGCGCCGAAGGCCTCAGCCTTGCCGACGCCGCCGCCAAGAACAACCTGAAGGCCATCACCGTCGAGGCCGCGGACGCCCAGGGCAACGACCCGAAGGGCGAGGAGATCGCCGGCCTCCCGGAAGAAACCGCCCTGCTCGGCGAGGTCTTCAAGACCGATGTCGGCATGGAAACCTCGCCGATCAATGTCGGCCGCGAGGGCTATGCCTGGTACGACGTGCTCGACGTGCTGCCGGAGCGCGACCGCACGCTCGACGAGGTACGCGACCGTGTCGTTGCCGACTGGACCGCTGAACAGCAGCGCCAGACCCTTGCCAGGAAAGCCGAGGAACTGGCCGGGCGCGTGCGCAAGGGCGACGCGCTTTCCGCAATCGCGGACGAGCTGGGCATGGCCGTCGAGAACAAGGCCGGCCTCCACCGCGGCGCGCAGGATCCGGTCCTGAGCCCGGCGGCCGTCGCCGCGGCCTTCGCCGGCCCGCTCGGCCATGTCGCCGCCACGCCCGGCGTCGATGGCGAAGGCCAGATCCTGCTCAAGGTGACCGAGGTGAATGCGGATGCCGCGACCGACGCGCTGTCGAACGACGAGCAGCAGATCCAGGCCGTCGCCCGCACCAGCGGCGACGACATCCTCGACCAGATGGTAAGCGCCCTGCAGACGACCTACGGCGTCTCCATCAACCGGTCGCTCGCCGAGCAGAGCATCGCGCGGCGCTAGGGGGACGCAAACCGCATGTCCGATCTGAAACCCTATATCGCCAAGGTCGCCACCGGCGCGCCGCTCGACCGCGAGGAGGCGCGCGGCGCCTTCGAGATCATCATGTCGGGGGCGGCCACGCCCTCGCAGATCGGCGGCTTCCTGATGGCGCTGCGCGTGCGCGGCGAGACCGTGGACGAGATCTACGGCGCCGTCGGTTCCATGCGCGCCCGCATGCTGCCGGTCACCGTGCCGGCCGATGCCATCGACATCGTCGGCACGGGCGGCGACGGCGCGGGCACCTACAACATCTCGACGCTCGCGGCGATCATCGTCGCGGGTGCCGGCGTGCCCGTCGCCAAGCACGGCAACCGGGCGCTCAGCTCGAAGTCGGGCACGGCCGACGCCCTTTCCTGCCTCGGCGTCAGGCTCGACATCGGCCCGGCGGAGATCGCCCGCTGCGTGCACGATGCCGGGCTCGGCTTCATGTTCGCCCAGCTCCATCATTCGGCGATGAAGCATGTCGGCCCCTCGCGCGTCGAACTCGGCACGCGCACCATCTTCAACCTGCTCGGCCCGCTCTCCAATCCGGGCGGTGTCAAGCGCCAGCTCCTCGGCGTCTTCTCGCCGCAATGGCTGGTGCCGATCGCCGAGGTGATGCGCGATCTCGGCTCGGAAAGCATCTGGGTCGTGCACGGCGAGGGCCTCGACGAGATCACCACGACCGGCACGACGCAGGTCGCGGCCCTGGAGGACGGCAAGATCCGCACCTTCGAGCTGACACCGGCCGATTTCGGCCTGCCGCAGGTCAAGCTCGACGACCTTCGCGGCGGCGACGGCCCGCACAATGCCGCCGCACTGCTGTCCGTGCTCGGCGGCGCGCACATGCCCTACCGGGACATCTCGCTTGCCAATGCCGCCGCCTCGCTCATGGTTGCCGGCAAGGCGCAAACGCTCGCACAGGGCATGAAGCTCGCGACCGAATCCCTCGAAAGCGGCCGCGCCCGCACCGCCCTGGAACGACTTGTCGCGGTTTCCAACGAAGGCCAGGCGGAGTAGGATTGGCCATGACCGACATCCTCAGGAAGATCGAAGCCTACAAGCTGGAAGAGATCGCCGCCGCCAAGGCGCGCGTCGCCCCGGCCGAGCTTCGCGCCCGCATCCGCGATCAGGCGCCGCCGCGCGGCTTCTTTGCAAGCCTCAGGGACCGGAAGGCCGAAGGCCGATTCGGCCTCATCGCCGAGATCAAGAAGGCGAGCCCCTCCCGCGGCCTCATCCGGCCGGATTTCGATCCGCCGGCGCTCGCCAGGGCCTATGAGGCGGGCGGGGCGGCCTGCCTCTCCGTGCTTACCGACACGCCGAGCTTCCAGGGCGCCCCGGAGTTCCTGACGGCCGCGCGCGAAGCCTGCGCCCTGCCCGCGCTGCGCAAGGACTTCATGTTCGACAGCTACCAGGTGCTGGAGGCGCGTGCCTGGGGCGCGGACTGCATCCTCCTCATCATGGCCTCGCTTGGCGACGATGCCGCGAAGATGCTGGAGGACGCCGCCTTCTCGCTCGGCATGGACGTGCTGATCGAGGTGCATGACGAGGCGGAGATGGAACGGGCGCTGAAGCTGAAATCCAAGCTCGTCGGCGTCAACAACCGGAACCTGCGCACCTTCGAGGTGGATCTCGCCGTTTCGGAAAAGCTCGCCGGCATGGTGCCGGAGGACCGGTTGCTCGTCGGCGAAAGCGGCATCTTCACCCATGCCGATTGCATGCGCCTCGGCAAGGTCGGCATTTCCACCTTCCTCGTCGGCGAAAGCCTGATGCGCAAGGACGACGTGACGGCCGCCACGCGCGCGCTGCTGACCGGCGACGCCGGCGTTCTGGCGGCGGAATGATGGCCGGGGAACGCCTTACGCTCACCCATATCGGCGCCTCGGGCGAGGCCAACATGGTGGATGTCGGCGACAAGGCCGAGACGGTGCGCATCGCCGTCGCCGAAGGTTTCATCCGCATGGCGCCGGCCACCCTCGACCTCATCCTCAAGGGCGACGCGAAGAAGGGCGACGTGATCGGCGCGGCGCGCCTTGCCGGCATCATGGCCGCCAAGCAGACGGCGAACCTCATTCCCCTCTGCCACCCGCTGATGCTGACCAAGGTGGCCGTCGACATCCGCGAGGACCACGCGCTGCCGGGCCTGCGCGTCGAGGCCATGGCGAAGCTCACCGGCCGCACCGGCGTCGAGATGGAGGCGCTGACGGCCGTCAGCGTCGCCTGCCTCACCGTCTACGACATGGCCAAGGCCGCCGACCGCGAGATGGAGATCGGCGGCGTGCGCCTGCGCGAGAAATCCGGCGGCCGCTCCGGCGATTACAAGCGCGGAGACGCCTGATGTCCCTCCTGCCCGTCGCGGACGCCCTCGACCGCCTGCTGTCCGCCGCGCAGCCGACAGTGCGGACGGAGACGGTGAGCCTGCGGGACGCCGAGGGCCGCGTGCTCGCCGCAGACCTCGCCGCCCGCCTCACCCAGCCGCCCTTCGACAATTCCGCCATGGACGGCTACGCCGTCCGCCATGCCGACATCGCCGAACTGGGCTCCATCCTCAAGGTCGTCGGCACCTCCTCCGCCGGCCACGCCTTCGAAGGCACCGCAGGTCCTGGCGAGGCCGTGCGCATCTTCACCGGCGCGCCCCTGCCCGCCTTCGCCGATACGGTCCTTCTCCAGGAGGACGCGGAACGGCTGGAGGACGGCCGCATCCGCACCACCTTCCTCACCCCGGAAGGCCGCCACATCCGTCCCCGCGGACAGGATTTCTCCGAAGGCGAGGTCGTGCTGCATGCCGGCGACGTGCTCGATCCCGGCCGCCTGACCGTCGCCGCCGCGATGAACCATGCGGAACTGACCGTCTATGCCCGCCCCCGCATCGCGGTGCTGGCGACAGGCGACGAGCTCGTCCCGCCGGGCACCCGGCCGGGTGCAAGCCAGATCATCGCCTCCAACACCTACGGCGTCTCGGCCATCGCCCGTAAAGCCGGCGCGGAGGTCATCGACCTCGGCATCGTCGAAGACGACAGGCAGGCGATCCTGGAAGCCGTGCGCAAGGCGCTGGTGCTCGACATCGACGTGCTCGTGACGCTCGGCGGCGCCTCCGTCGGCGATTTCGACCTCGTCCAGCCCGTCCTCGGCGAGGCCGGCATGGCGCTCGATTTCTGGCGCATCGCCATGCGGCCCGGAAAGCCGCTGATGGTCGGCCGCCTCGGCGCGATCCAGGTCGTCGGCCTTCCCGGCAATCCCGTCTCGAGCCTCGTCTGCTCGCTGCTCTTCCTGGAACCGCTTGTCCGCCGCCTCGCCCGTCTTCCGGGGAAAAGCCGGCTGCGCAGCGCCGTTGCCGCCGTGCCGGTCCGGGAAAACGATCACCGCCAGGACCATATCCGCGCCCGGATCGACCGCGGACCTGCCGGCGAGCTCCGCGTGACGCCCTTCGACAAGCAGGATTCCTCGATGATGAAGACCTTCGCGCAATCCGAAGGCCTCCTTGTCCGCCTGCCGCATGCGCCGGCCCTTGAGGCGGGCGCGGCCTGCCAAGTCCTGCTCCTGCGCGAACCCGCTGTTTGAGCAGCATTATTGTTTCACCGGCCCCTTGCGGAACACATATGGAACAGATAGTGTCTGTTCTGGATTTGTTTCACGATTCTCGGTGGAGAGACCATGCTGACGCGCAAACAACAGGAACTCCTCCTCTTCATCCATGAGCGCATGAAGGAATCGGGCATTCCGCCGTCCTTCGACGAGATGAAGGACGCCCTGGACCTCGCCTCCAAATCGGGCATCCACCGCCTCATCACGGCGCTGGAGGAACGCGGTTTCATCCGCCGCCTGCCCAACCGGGCGCGCGCGCTGGAGGTCATCAAGCTGCCCGAGGCCTATTCGCCGAGCCTGCAGCCCCGGCGCGGCTTCTCGCCCTCCGTCATCGAAGGCAGCCGCGGCAAGCCGCCCGCGCCGGCCGCCGCCCCGCCGCAGCGCAATGCTGCCCCGGCCGACATGCCCACGTCCGTGTCGGTGCCCGTGATGGGCCGCATCGCCGCCGGCGTGCCGATCTCCGCCATCCAGAACAACACCCATGACATCACCGTGCCGGCCGAGATGATCGGCAACGGCGACCATTATGCGCTGGAAGTCCGGGGGGATTCGATGATCGAGGCCGGCATCCTCGACGGCGATACCGTCATCATCCGCAACACCAGCACCGCCAATCCCGGCGAGATCATCGTCGCGCTCGTCGACGAAGAGGAGGCGACGCTGAAGCGCTTCCGCCGCAAGGGCGCCTCCATCGCACTCGAAGCCGCCAATCCGGCCTACGAGACCCGCATCTTCGGGCCGGATCGCGTCAAGATCCAGGGCAAGCTCGTCGGCCTCATCCGTCGTTATCACTGACCGCCTGTCCGTTATCGAAGCTGCCGGTCCGCCAGTCGTAGGTGCGGTGCCTCGACCAGGGGCGATCGAGCGTTTCGACGGAAGACGTGAATTCCGCCTCGGGAAGGCTGGCTGCGGCTGCCGCAGCCGGCCGGATTTCCAGCGCGCCCGTTCGCCGCAGATGCCGCGCGGTCACCAGCCGGGCGCCGGAGCGGCAGGCATCCAGCCGCAGGGCAAAGGGCACGACGACGAGATCCGCCCCGTCGCAGGCCGTGCCGAGGAAGGCGGTGTCCTCCAGCGTGACGATCCGCCAGCCGCTCGGCGAGACGGCGGCGCAGAAGGCTTTCGTTTCGCAGACGAAGCCGGGGCCTTTTCCCGCCGCATCGAGAGCCGCGGTGAGGGCATCCCTCGCCTTCTGCCGATCCGCCTTGCGCCGCGGTCGCTTTCCTTCTGGCGCTCCCGCCGGCTTTTCCCCGGCATCCTCCAGCGTCAGGCCCGCCGTCTTGCGCATGTCCGGTTTGACGAGTTCGCCGAGCCGGAGCGCCCGGCGCCATTGATCGTAGACGAAACCCGGCGGCCGGGCTCGGTTCGTCGCCACCCTGGCGCCATCGAGAACGGCGACGAGGCGGCCGTCCTCCGACACCAGCACCTCGGGACGCGGACGCCCGTCGGGCCAGCATGCAATGCCGATGCCCAGCACGACCAGCAAGGTGCCCGCGTGACGCAGCCTGGTGCGTAGGATGCAGAGCAGGCCGCCGCCGACGCCGATCAGCAGGAAGGCGAGCGGCGGAATGCGGCCGATGACGATCTCGCCCTTCCAACTGGCGACCCAGTTCGACATCGCGATCATCCAATCGATCCCCTTGCCCATGATGACGAAGGGAATGGCGTCGAGACCGAAGGGCATGAGCAGCACCGCCATCAGCCCGAACGGCATGACGATGGCGCTGATGACCGGCATGGCCAGGAGGTTCCCGGCAAGCCCGTAGGCGGGAATGCGATGGAAATGGCCGACCGAATAGATGAGCGTGGAAAGGCTGCCGATCAGCGAGGAGAGAAGCAGTCCGCCGAAGAAGCGGCCCGCCGAGCCGCCGATGAGCTGGAACCGCCCGCCCCGGCTTTCGCGGCGAACCGGACGCTCGCGCCAGGCCGCATAGCCGGCGACGAGGCCGAGCGTCGCCGCGTAGGACATCTGGAAGCCGGGATTGGTGACGGCCGAGGGCGTGACGATGAGGATGAGGATCGCCGAGATCGCCACGTTGCGCAGGCTGATCGCCGAACGGCCGAACATCACCGCGACGAGCATGACGCAGATCATGATCCATGAGCGCACGGCCGAGATCGCCCCGCCCGAGACGAGGATGTAGAGCGTCACCATGACGAGCGCCCCGGCTGCTGCGATCTTCTTGGTGGGATAGCGTTCGGCAAAGCCGGGGATCAGCGCCATCAGCCCGCGCGCGCCGACGAGGAAGGTCCCGGCGGCCAGCACCATGTTGAGCCCGGAAATGGCGAGCACATGGGTCAGCCCCGCCTGCCGCAGCGCCTCCACCGTCTCCGCGCTGATCGCCCGCTGCTCCGCCGTCACGAGCGCCGCGGCGATCGCCCCCGCGTCCCCGCCGATGCGGCCGCGTATATGCTCGGTCAGGCTGTTGCGCCATGTCGCGATCTCGCGCCGGACCCGACCCTCCAGTCCGGTTTCGGTGCCCGCCATGGCGGTCGGAGCCCTGTAGAAATAGCCGACGGCGCCGGTTCCCGCGAAATAGGCGTCGAACGCGAAATCGTTGAGCCCGGCGAGCGAGGGACCGGAGGGCGGGCCGAGGCGCGCGCGCCCCGTTATGCCGCTGCCGATGGCGATGGGGTCATGCGTGCTGCGCGCAAGCACCGTCACCACGCCCGGTGCACGTTTGAGGACAGGCCCCTGCGTCGTCTCCAGCGCGACGCGATAGCGGATCGCCCCGCGCGCGTCGCTTTCGCGTGACAGCACCCGGCCGCCGATCTCGGTCGTTACCGGAGCGTCCAGGATGATCGTATCGAGCCGCGCGCTTTCGAGGGCGGCAAGCAGCATGCCGACCGGAACAAGGAACGCCGCGCCCGCGGCAAGCGCCGGCCACCCCTCCCGGTGGCGAAGGCGCCAGGCCGGCAGGAGCGCCGCGAGCGCCACGAGGATCATGGCGAGCGGCGACGGATCGGCTGCGGCGGCAAACCAGAGCGCAGCGCCCGCCCCCATGAAGACGGGCACGAACAGGAAGAAATGGCCGTGCGCCCGCTCCTCGGCAAAGGCAGCGGCAAGGGCATGCCGCCCTGTCGCATCGCTGCGAAGCTGGCCCGCCACCCGCAGCACGGCGGCAAACGGCGCCCGGCGAGGCGGCGCCCGATGGCCGGAAACCGCAGGCAGGGCGCTTGCCTCGGCCGCCGTCCGCCAGCCATGGGCCTCGGCCGCCTCTCCCCGCTCCTCGACTTTCCCCTCGGCCATTCGTCCCGGCCCCGTTCACCTCTCTCACTGTGCAATCGATTGGCGAGACTTTCAATCGGCAGTAGGCGGTAAAATTGCTAAGGCAGACAGAAAGGATGCTACCTCCGCAATTTGGCGGACACTCTCAAAGGTTGCTTGCAACTTCATGGAAACGGTAGATATTGCGTTGCCGGAAAGCCTGTTTCCGCAATGCACAATTTGCCTTTCGTATCGCTTGGCAGGGCACCGTAAATGGGCTAGCAAAACGAGCATGTTCATGGTCGCGGCACGGGACGTGTGCCGCCCATTCGAAACAACGGAGGATCGTTATGACAGGAAAAAGCGCGGATGTATCGGTCGGCGGCAAGTCAGTGGAACTGCCGACGCGATCCGGGACGATCGGCCCCGATGTGATCGACATCGGCACGCTCTACAAGAATACCGGCACCTTCACCTACGACCCCGGCTTCACCTCCACCGCCTCGTGCGAATCGAAGATCACCTATATCGATGGCGACGAAGGTGTTCTGCTGCATCGCGGCTATCCCATCGAACAACTGGCCGAGCACGGCGATTTTCTGGAAGTCTGCTACCTCCTGTTGTACGGCGAATTGCCGACGAAGACCCAGAAGGACGATTTCGACTATCGCGTCACGCACCACACCATGGTGCACGAGCAGATGTCGAAGTTCTTCACCGGCTTCCGCCGTGACGCCCATCCGATGGCCGTGATGTGCGGCGTCGTCGGTGCGCTCTCGGCCTTCTACCACGACTCGACCGACATCACCGACCCGCACCAGCGCATGGTCGCCTCGCTGCGCATGATCGCCAAGATGCCGACGATCGCCGCCATGGCCTTCAAGTACCATATCGGCCAGCCCTTCGTTTACCCGAAGAACGACCTCGACTATGCGTCGAACTTCCTGCGCATGTGTTTCGCCGTTCCCTGCGAGGACTATGTCGCGAACCCGGTTCTGGCCCGCGCCATGGACCGCATCTTCATCCTGCACGCCGACCACGAGCAGAACGCCTCGACCTCGACCGTCCGCCTCGCGGGCTCGTCGGGCGCCAATCCGTTTGCCTGCATTGCGGCCGGCATCGCCTGCCTGTGGGGCCCGGCCCATGGCGGCGCCAACGAGGCAGCGCTCAACATGCTCGCCGAAATCGGCTCGGTCGACCGCATTCCGGAATATATCGCCCGCGCCAAGGACAAGAACGATCCGTTCCGCCTGATGGGCTTCGGCCACCGCGTCTACAAGAACTATGACCCGCGCGCCCGCATCATGCAGAAGACGACGCACGAGGTTCTCGGCGAACTCGGCATCAAGGACGACCCGATGCTGGAAGTGGCGATGGAGCTGGAGCGCATCGCGCTGACGGACGAGTATTTCGTCGAGAAGAAGCTCTATCCGAACATCGACTTCTATTCCGGCATCACGCTGAAGGCGCTGGGCTTCCCCACCACCATGTTCACCGTGCTCTTCGCGCTCGCCCGCACGGTCGGCTGGATCGCCCAGTGGAACGAGATGATCGAAGACCCGGAACAGCGCATCGGCCGCCCGCGCCAGCTCTATGTCGGCGCACCCAAGCGCGACTACCTGCCGGTCTCCAAGCGCTGATCTCGGCAATCGACAGCAGAAAGCCCGGTCAGTTTCGACCGGGCTTTTTTGTTGCGAGAAGATCGAGGATCACCGTCGCGCCGGTTTCGCCGGGCGGGCGGGCGGTCTGCATGCGGGCCTCTACCAGATCGTAGCCTTCCAGCATGGCCCGGCGCTCGGTCGTGTCAGTGGAAAGACGCTCGAACCAGCGCGTCAGGACGCCGGGCCGCACCTGCTCGTTGAGATATTCCGGCACGACGGCATAATCGGCGATGAGGTTGGGAATGGCCGCCGTCCAGATTTTCACCCTGCGCAGGAAGAAATTGGCGATCCAGTCGAAGCGATAGGTCGACACGACGGGCACGCCCGCGAGCGCCAGTTCCAGGATAACCGTGCCGGAGGCCGCGATCGCCGCGTCTGCGGCGGCGAATGCCGCCCACTTGTCCTGCGTCGACACGGTGATCTCAGGCGGCGTCGGCCAGTCCGCCGTCAGCCGCCGCACCAGCGGCTCCTGCCGCGGCACCGTGGGCAGCAGGAAGCGGATATCGGCATGGCGCGCGGAAAGCTCCTTCGCCATCTCGCCGAACACCGGAAGGAGGCGGCCGATCTCCGTGCTGCGCGAACCGGGCAGGAGGAGGCAGGTCTTCCCGCCGGCCTCGCCCCCGGGCCGCGCAAGCCGCGCGGCGCGCACCCGTTGGATGTCCGCATCGCCGACCAGCCGGTGGCCGACATAGGTGGTAGCCGGGCCGCCGAGCCGCTCCATCGCCGCCGGCTCGAACGGCAGCAGGGCCAGCACATGGTCGACATAGGCGCGCATGCGCGGCGCCCGCTCTTCCTTCCAGGCCCAGACGCTGGGGCAGACATAGTTGACGACAGGCAGGTCCGGCAGTGCCTTGCGGACGCGCCGGGCGACGCGATGGGTGAAATCCGGGCTGTCGATGATGATCAGCACGTCCGGGCGAGCGGCGATCAACGCGTCCGCCGTCTGGCGGATGCGGCGCAGCAGCGACGGCAGGCGCTTCAGCACCTGCGAGATGCCCATGATGGAGAGTTCGGAGAAGTCGAAGAGGGATTTCAGCCCCTGCCGCTCCAGCGCCTCGCCGCCGACACCGACGAGCTCGATCGGCCCGCCATGGGCCGCGCGCAGCGCCGCCACGAGATCGCCGCCAAGCAGGTCCCCGGAGACCTCGCCGGCAATGACGCCGACCCTGATCGGTTCTCCCGTCATGGCGCAGTCTCCGTTCTGTCCGGCAGGATGCCCGTCACGAAGAGGCCGGCCGCATCCGCCTGCGCAACGAGCGTCTCGCGCTCCAGTATCAGCGAGCGGCCCGCCTCCACGGCGATGCCCGCGAGCCCCGCCGCCTTCGCCCGGCGCAGGGTTTCGAGGCCGATCGACGGCAGGTCGGCGCGCAGGTCCTGCCCCGGCTTGCACAGCTTGACGAGAACGCCCTTGCGGCGCTGGGAAATGCGGCCCGCCGCGCGAAGCTGCGCCACGCGCTCCAGCATCCCGTCCGTGCCCTCTGCCCCCTCCAGCGCCACCACGCGGCCGCCGACGGCGACGGCGCCCTGCCCCACGTCCAGCCGGCCGAGCGCCAGGGCCGCAGCAGCGGCCGCCGCGATGTCGGCCTCGGCCGCGCTGTCCGGCACGACGGCGCCGAGCGGCCCCTCGCTTCCGAGGAGATCCGGCACGATCTCATGGGCGCCGACGACACGCACGCCCTCACCCTCTATGAGGCGGATGACCATTTTCAGGACAGCATCGTCGCCGCCCTTCAGCAAGGTGCGGACGACGGAGGGAATGGCGAGCAGCGCCGTGAAGGGCGCATGGATATCGCGCCATTCCGGCCGGCGGCGCACCCAGCCGGACAGGACCGCGCGGCCGATGCCGTGGCGGCGGAACGCAGCGCCGATACCGGCATAGTTTCCGATGGAAATCACTTCGTGATCGTAACCCGACCAGTCGTCGCCCGACTCGTTGCTGAGCGCCAGGATATAGGGGCTTTCCCCGCGGGCACGGGCGGCATCGGCGACGTAACGCGGCAGCATGCCGCCGCCGGCGATGATGGCCAGCCGGTCGCGCGCTTCGGGCCGGCTTTCCGCCATGACGGTCAGCCCTTGCCCCGGTTGGGAGACGAAAGGGCCCGGTCGCTTTCCGCGGCGATGAAATCGAGGATCTGCATGACCGGAGCGCTCTCCGCATATTCCTCGCGGATCGCGGCGGCATTGACGCGGATGGACCCTTCGCCCTCGAAGATCTGCTTGAAGGCGCGGCGAACCTGATGGATCGTCGCCTTGTCCATGCCTGCGCGCGACATGCCCACGACATTGAGGCCGCCGAGGATGCCGGGATTGCCGTTCAGCATGCCGTAGGGGATGACGTCGTAGGACACGGCCGAAAGACCGCCGATGAAGGCCTGGCGGCCGATGCGGGTGAACTGGTGCACGGCGGAGCCGCCGCCGAGAATGACGCGATCCTCGATCTTCACATGGCCGGCGAGCATGACGTTGTTCGACAGGATGATATGGTCGCCCAGGATGCAATCGTGCGCGACATGCGAATTGGCGAGGAAGAGATTGTTGTTGCCGACGATCGTCCGGCCGCCGCCCTCGGTCGTGCCGGCATTCATCGTCACGCCTTCGCGGATCACGCACAGGTCGCCGACATCGAGCGTCGTCTCGGCGCCGTCGTGATGCACGCTCTGCGGATCGCCGCCGATGACGGCATTGGGGAAGATGCGCGTGCCGGAACCGATGACGGTACGGCCGGTGACCACCACATGCGTCAGAAGCTCCACGCCATCCTTGAGAACGACCTTCGGCCCGACATGGCAGAAGGGGCCGACGACGACGTTCTCACCGATGACCGCCCCGTCCTCGACGACGGAGAGCGGATGGATCTTCGCACTGGCGGCAATCATTTTAAGGCGTCTTCCTTTTTCACGATCATCGCGCCGATATCAGCTTCGGCGGCAAGTTGCCCATCAACTTTTGCATCGCAGTGAAACTTCCAGATATTGCCGCGCTGCTTCTGCTTCGTGACGTGGAACTCCACGCGGTCGCCGGGCACGACCGGCTTGCGGAAACGGGCATTGTCGATCGTCATGAAATAGACGAGGTTCGATCCCGTGCAGGCCTTGCGCGCGCAGATCGCGCCCGCCGTCTGCGCCATGCCCTCGACGAGCAGGACGCCGGGCATGATCGGGTGATCGGGAAAATGCCCCATGAAGTGCGGCTCGTTCACCGTCACGTTCTTGATGCCGATGGCCGAATCGTCCCCGTCGATCTCGATGATCTTGTCGACCAGCAGGAAGGGATAGCGGTGGGGAAGAAGCGTGAGGATTTCACGCAGGTCCGCCACGCCGAGCGTTGCCCTGGTTTCTTCACTCATCATTGCCCCCCTTCTTCTGGACTCGAGTGCTGGAACGCATGACGATTTCCGCCATGTCGCGAAGGAAATCGCGCATCGGACGGGCGGGAATACCGCCGTATTTCTCGCCCGCCGGAATATCGGCGACCACGCCGCTCATGGCGGCGATCTGCACGCCGTCGCCGATGGTGATGTGGCCGTTGATGCCCGAGGCGCCGCCGATCATCACGCCGTCGCCGATCCGCGTGCTGCCGGCGATGCCGACCTTGCTGACGATGCCGCAATGGCGACCGATGCGCACGTTGTGGCCCACCTGCACCTGATTGTCGATCTTGGTGCCCTCGCCGATCACGGTATCGTCCATCGTGCCGCGGTCGACCGTCGTGTTCGCGCCGATCTCGACATTGTCCTGGATGATGACGCGGCCGATCTGGACGATCTTGATCATGCCGGGCTTCAGGCCCGGCGCATAGCCGAAGCCGTCCTGGCCGATGCGCGCGCCGGGATGGATGATGACATTGTTGCCGACCAGCGCATATTGAATGGTGACGCCCGCGGCGATCGTGCAGTTGCGGCCGATCCGCACGCCGGCGCCGATGACCGCGCCGGGACCGATATGCGTGCCCTCGCCGATCTCCGCGCCCTTGCCGATGACCGCCATGGGTTCGACCGTCACGCCGGGTTCGAGCCGCGCCGCCGGGTCGACATAGGCGCCCGGAGCTACCCCGGCAGGCGCGGAGGTCATTGCCTCCGGCCGCATGGCCGCCGGATGCAGCAGTGCGCCGGCCATGGCGAAAGCTGTATGCGGGCGCGCGGAAATCAGCACGGCGATATGCGCGGGAACCAGCGCGGCGAGCGGGCGCTCGCAAAGAATCGCCGTCGCCTGGCTCGTATCGAGCTCGGCGCGAAGCTTGCGGGAGAGGATGTAACAGAGATCGCCGTCTTTCGCCCGGCTTACGGGCGATACATTGCGCACGACCCGGTCGGCCTGTGCAGCATCGGCAAGCTCCGCCCCAAGCGCTGCCGCTAGGTCACCCAGACGGATGCCGTCATGGGGCGGAAAAAACCAGTTATGCTCCATCGGCGCACTCCAGAACGTTCATGTTCTCACAGTTCTGGGCGCAAATCGTCAGAACTGGGTAGCAATGCCGAACTTGAAGCGCTGAACTTCGTCGAACTCTTCCTTCTTGATCGGAACCGCGTAGTCGAACCGCAGCGGACCGAACGGCGAAGCCCAGATGATGCTGGCGCCGACGGAGGCACGCAGGCTCATGCTCGTGCCCATAACCGTGTCCCCACCGGTGTACACATCATTGCCATAGAGCGTACCGGCATCGGCGAAGATAGCGCCGCGGAAACCGGAGTCACGCGGAACCATCGGCAGCGGGAACGAAGCTTCGGCAGAAACCGTGAAATAGGTGGTGCCGCCGATGTTGTCGCCGTTTCCTGTAGCAGCCGCCCTGGACCTCGGGCCGATACCGCCAGACTCGAAGCCGCGAACGTCAGACGCCGACAGCGTGAACTGATCGTAGACCTTGGTATCGTTGCCGAAGCCCCACATGTGTCCGCCGCCGACAGCAATCGAGCCGATCACGTCCGCGTCGTCCAGAAGCGTATGGAAATAGCGCGCCTTGCCGGTGATCTTGTAATAGTCGGAGTCCCCGCCGAGACCGGCAAACTCCTGCGTAACCTGGGCAAAAATACCTTCGCGCGGCAACGTACGGTCATCGATCGTATCGAAGGTCAGGCTGTGCGAGACCGAAGAACGAACCCAGGGGCTACCTTCAACAACATCCCAATATGGCGTCGAAAGTCGCGGGTCGCGCGGGACCAGCGACGACTTGTAATCCAGCTTGGTATAGTTGTACCGAAGCGTCGTCGACAGGTCTTCCGTGATCGGAGCCGTCACGCGCAGGGTAAAGCCCTGCGAGTCGACGTTGTAATAGTCTTCGCTCTTGTCCTCGTTCTTGAAGACGTCAAAGCCTGCGGCAAGACGGTAGCCGAGGAAGTACGGTTCCGTGAAGGACAGGCTGTAATCACGCGAATCCTTACCGCCGCCGGCAGCAATGCGGATGTATTGGCCGCGGCCGAGGAAGTTCTTTTCCTCGATCGATGCTTCCAGCTTGAAGCCGCCATCCTTGCCCGTTTCGTAACCGCCGCCGATGCCGAACGAGCCGGTCGACTGGTCCTGCACGTCGACGACCAGGACGACGCGGTCGGATTCGCTGCCCGGAGCCGTCGTGATGTTGACGCTGGAGAAGTAGCCCAGTGCTTCGAGGCGGCGCTTGGCGCGTGCGACGACTTCCTGGTTGAAGGCGTCGCCTTCACCGATGTCGAACTCGCGGCGGATGACGTAGTCGCGCGTGCGGGTGTTGCCGCGGATTTCGATGCGTTCGACATAGGCGCGCTCGCCCTGGTCGACGAGATAGTCGACGGCGATCGTGCCGTTGCCGAGGTCACGGTTGCCGCGCGGCGTCACGCGGGCGAAGGGATAGCCCTGCGCCGCGACGCGCTGCGAGATCTCGGACATCGTCTCCTGGACGTCCTTGGCACGGTAGACCTTGCCGGGACGCGATTCGATCAGGCCCTTCAGCTCTTCCGAGTCGAGACCCTCGACCGTCGATTCGACGTTCACGTCGCCGAAATTGTAGCGCTGACCTTCCTCGACCGTGAAGGTCACGACATATTCGTTCGACGCCTCGTCGAGAACGGCCTCGGACGAGATGACGCGGAAGTCGGCATAGCCGTTGTTGAAGTAGAACTGGCGCAGTGCCTCTTCGTCGGCGCGCAGCTTCTCCTGGCTGTAGACGTCCTTGCGGGTCAGGAAGGAGAGGAAGTTCGACTTCTTGGTGAGGATGACGGAGCGCAGGCGGCCGTTGCTGTAGGCTTCGTTGCCGACGAAGTTGATCTGCGAGATCTTCGTGCGGTCGCCCTCGTCCACCACGAAGGCGACGTTCACACGGCCGTTGCCGAGCGGATAGGTCTGCGTGGTGACGGTTGCGTCGCTGCGGCCGATGGCGGCATAGGCATCGCGGATCGCCTGCTTGTCGGCTTCGATCGTCGTCTCATTGTACGGGCCGAGCGAGCGCGAGCGGAGGACGCCCTGCAGCTTGTCGTCCTTGATCTTGCGGTTGCCGTTGATGACGACTTCGTTGATCAGCTGGTTTTCGTTGACGGTCACGACGAGCGTTCCGCCGGAAACCGAGATGCGGACGTCGGAGAAGTAGCCGGTCGCATAGAGGCGACGGACGGATTCGTCGATGTCGGCATTGGAGAAGGTCTTGCCGGGCTGGATCGCGAGATTGGCCTTGACCGTATCGGCGCTGACGCGATCGGCGCCATGCACCTGGATGTTCCGGACGACGGCCGCCTGGGCGACGCCGGCAGAGACAAGCGTGGCAACAGAGCCGCCCGTGACAACCATACTCGCCGACAGTGCAACGGCAGACACGGCGTTCAAAAAGTTTGAACCAGCTTTCATCTTCACAACTTACCTTCGTTTCAACGTCCGGCATGCATGCCCGATTCCGGACACGATTGCCGTTTTAACCGCTTTTGCCATACAAGCAAGGTCACGCGTTAATTTCTGTTTACTTCAATTCGAACCGTGGCCCGTAGGCCACTAATTGCTTTTGATCACGGTAAACAGACCGTTAGCATCACCCGGTTTCAGGCTGCGGCCTCCCTGTTCGATCCTGCCGGCCCCATGCCGGCTGCCTTCATCCCAGAAGCATCGATATGTCGTTCCAGGTCGCAAAGACCATCAGCATGAGCACCAGCGCCATGCCGATGCGGAATGCGATCTCCTGCGCCCCGGGCCCGACAGGCCTGCCCCGGACAGCCTCCACCGCATAGAACATCAGATGGCCGCCATCAAGTACCGGAACCGGCATCAGATTCAAAAGTCCAATGGAAACAGACAGAACGGCGGCAAGTTGCAGCAATGCGGCAACACCGAGCGTCGCCATCTGGCCGGATGCCTGCGCCACGCGGATCGGCCCGCCGAGCTGATCGGCCTTCATGCGGCCCGTCAGGAGGTTCGACAGATAGTCGAACGTGCCCGTCACGATATGCCAGCTCTGCAGGGTGCCCTGCCCGACGGCCTCCACGGGTCCGTACTCCACGATCCGGAAATTGCCGGTCTCCTGGTTGGTGACGATGCCGATCAGGCCGAGCTCGATCTTGTTGCCGAACTGGTCCGTGATCTCGCTGCGCTCCGGCACCATGGGAAGGTCGATGTCGGCGCCGTCGCGGCGCACGGTGACGACGATCCTGAGTTCCGGGCGAACGCTGACATAGCGGCGCACGTCGTCGAAGGTGGCGACCGGCTGCCCGTCGAGCGCGACCAGAAGGTCTCCGGGTCGGACGCCCGCCGCTTCCGCGGCGCTGCCGGGCCGCACTTCCGCAACGACCGGATCGGCCACCTGGCGGCCGTAGATGGAGAACATCACGGCAAAGATGGCGATGGCCAGGATGAAATTGGCGATCGGCCCGGCAGCGACCGTCACGGCCCTTTTCCACAGGGCCGCGCCGAGGAAGGTGCGCTTGCGCACGTCCTCGGGCAGGGCCGACACGGCGTCATAGTCGGGGATGGAGGCCGGATCGTCGTCGCCGAGGAACTTCACATAGCCGCCGAGCGGAATCGCCGAAAGCTTCCAGCGCGTGCCGTGCCGGTCGGTGAAGCCGATGAGCTCCGGCCCGAATCCCACGGAAAACGCCGTGACGCCGATGCCCGACCAGCGGCCGGCGAGATAGTGGCCCATCTCGTGCACGAAGACGATCAGCGTCAGCACGATCAGGAACGGAACGATATAGCCCGTCACGAAACCGAGAGAGCCAGCCAGCATGTCCATTCTTCCAGTCCCCAGTCTGTCGCGTTCACGGGCCGAAAAGGAAAACGCCCGCCGGCGTGTTCGTGGTGCCCGAGACGATGGCATCGCCGAGCGCAATCAGGAACGCGGCGAAGCAGGCGAAAACAAGGCCGTCCACGCGATCCATGACGCCGCCATGTCCCGGAATGAGGCGGCTGGAATCCTTCACGCCGAATCGGCGCTTGATGAAGGATTCGAAAAGGTCGCCGATCTGGCTGAACACCGAGAGCACCAGCGCGATCACCGGCACCCACAGTCCGTTCAGCGAGAAGAAGACCATATGCACGAGCGTGCCGGCGATGACGGCCGAAATCGTCCCGCCGATCGCGCCCGACCAGGTCTTGCCCGGCGAAATGGGCGGCGCCAGCTTCGGGCCGCCGATGGCGCGTCCGACGAAATAGGCGAGAATGTCCGTCGACCAGACGACGGCGAAGATGAAAAGCATCGCCGCGAAGCCGTGCACGGTATCGCCGCGGATGGCGGCGAGCGAAATCACCGTGAGGCCGGAATAGACGATGCCGCCGGCAAGCCAGCCGCTCGCCCTCGTCGCCAGCGCATAGGCGACGGCGAAGAGGGCGGCGCCGATGAGCACGGGCAGCGCCAGCTCGTCGAAGGAGAAGAGGACGAGCGCCGAAACGAGCGCGACCGACAGCCAGCCGAAGGCGTTGCCGCGGAAATCCGTCTCCGCAAGCCGCGTTATGGTCGACCACTCGTAATAGATGAGCAACGCGATTGCCGCGGCAAGCACACGGAAGGCGAGGCCGCCGAACCACGTCGCGGCGAGCACGACGACGGCAAGGACGATGCCGGAAAGGATGCGCAGGCGCAGTTCACTCTGCATCACGAACCTGTTGCAAGGGTGGCGGCAGGCTGCAGCCCGCCGAACCGGCGTTCCCGCATGGCATAGCGGGAGAGCGCGGCAATGAAGGTCTCGCGCGAAAAGTCGGGCCAGAACTCGGGGATGAACATCAGCTCGGCATAGGCCGCCTGCCACAGAAGGAAATTCGACAGCCGCTCCTCCCCACTGGTGCGGATGACGAGGTCGGGATCGGGAATGTCGGCGGTATCGAGCGCGGCGCCGATGCGCTCCGGCGTGATCGCCGACGGGTCGAGCCGGCCGGCCGCCACGTCCCCGGCGAGCCGCGCGACAGCGCGGGCGATCTCGTCGCGCGCACCGTAGTTGAAGGCGATCACCAGCGTGATGCCGGTATTGGCGCGCGTCGTCTCCTCGGCTTCCAGGAGAAGCGGCAGGATGTCGCCGGAAAGGTTCGCCCGGTCGCCGATCACACGGATGCGCACGTTCTGCTTGTGCAGCGTGGCGAGGTCGCGCCGGATGAAGGTCTTCAGGAGGCCCATGAGGTCGGAGACCTCGCTTTGCGGGCGGCTCCAGTTCTCCGAGGAGAAGGCGAAGAGCGTGAGATAGGAGATGCCGCATTCGGCAGCCGTCTTCACGGCCTCGCGCACGGACTCGACGCCCTTGCGATGCCCCATGGCGCGCGGCAGGCCGCGCGCATTCGCCCAGCGTCCGTTGCCGTCCATGATGATGGCGACGTGTGCCGGTACGGTGCTGGGCGAGAGCTGGTTCATGAGCGATCCGGTAAGGAGGAACGGAAGCAGGCGGCCGAGGCCTAGACCTGCATGATTTCCTTTTCCTTCTCGGCAAGCAAGCGATCGACGTCCAGAATCGTGTCGTCCGTCATCTTCTGCACCTTTTCCGACTGGCTGCGGCTCATATCCTGGCCGATATCGCCATCCTTTTCGGCTTTCTTGAGGTCGTCCATGCCGTCGCGGCGCACGTGCCGGATCGCCACTTTAGCCTTTTCGGCATAGTCATGGGCGACCTTGACGAGCGACTTGCGGCGCTCCTCGTTGAGCTCCGGCAGCGGAATGCGCAGGTTCTGGCCGTCGATGATCGGGTTGAGGCCGAGGTTGGATTCGCGGATGCCGCGCTCGACGGCGCCGACCATGCCCTTGTCCCAGACGGAGACCGACAGCATGCGGGGCTCCGGAACGGAGATGTTGGCGACCTGGTTCAGCGGCACGCGCGAACCGTAGGCTTCGACCTGCACCGGATCGAGCACGTTGGCCGAGGCGCGGCCGGTGCGCAGCGACGCGATGTCGTTCTTGAACGCGCTGATCGCGCCATCCATGCGGCGCTTCAGTTCCTTAAGGTCAATACCTTCACTCATCGGAATACTCCCGTTTTCAGTCGTGGTTGCACGCGACGGGCGTGCGCGCCTGTAGAATCAGTTGTCGGTTACGATGGTACCGCGTCCGCCGCCGGTCAATATTTCGGCAAAACCGCCCTTTTCATGGATGGAGAACACGATGATCGGGATGGAGTTCTCCCGCGCCAGAGCGACGGCGGCGACATCCATGACGGCAAGGCCCTTTTCCAGCACTTCGCTGTGCGTCAGGCGGTCGAAGCGGGTGGCGGTCGGGTCCTTCTTCGGGTCGGCGGAATAGATGCCGTCGACCTGCGTGCCCTTGAAGATCGCCTCGGCGCCCATTTCGGCGGCGCGCAGCGCAGCGGCCGAATCGGTGGTGAAGAACGGGTTGCCCGTGCCGCCGGCGAAGATCACCACGCGGCCGAGCGAGAGGTGATAGAGCGTCGCGCGCTGCGAGAAGCTCTCGCAGATCTCCGGCATGGCGATGGCGGAGAGGACGACGGTGTCGATGTCTAGCTTGCGCAGCGAGGTCGCCAGCGCCAGCGCGTTGATGACGGTCGCCAGCATGCCCATGTGGTCGCCGGTGACGCGGTCGCCGCCCTTGGAGGCGACGGCGACGCCGCGGAAGATATTGCCCCCGCCGACGACGACGCCGACCTCGACGCCGAGCGCGCGGGCTTCCGCGATGTCGGAGGCGATGCGGTCGGCGACGGCGACGTCGATGCCGAAGCCTTGCGATCCCATCAGCGCCTCGCCGGAGGCTTTCAGCAGAACACGTTTGTAGATTGGCTTGGCAGTCATTGTCGCTCCTGAACTCGTGCGCCTGCTCGCCCGATCCGGCCGCCGGGCGGAAACCGAGGGAGGGTCCGCGCAGGGCAGCCTTGGCCGCAGAGAAATTTCGGGGCAGGCATTTCGGCAAGCCGGATACACGAAGGGCGCCGCGTTGTCACGCGGCGCCCTCACCTTTTCCCTAATGGAATAGGAAAATCAGCCCTTGGCGGCGGCTGCGACTTCGGCGGCGAAGTCCGACTCTTCCTTCTCGACGCCTTCGCCGAGCAGGAGGCGGGCCATGCCGGTGACTTCGATCGGCGCACCGACGGTCTTTTCAGCTTCCTTGACGGCAGCGCCGACGGTCAGGTCGGGGTTCATGACGAAGGCCTGCGACAGCAGCGCGACTTCCTCGAAGAACTTGCGCATGCGGCCTTCGACCATCTTCTCGATGATGTTGTCCGGCTTGCCGGAAGCGCGCGACTGCTCGATGAAGACGTTGCGCTCGCGTTCGGCAACGGCGGCGTCGACTTCCTCGGCGCGGATGGCGAGCGGAGCCGTGGCGGCGATGTGCATGGCGACCTGGCGGCCGATGGCGTTCAGGGCTTCCTTGTCGCCGGTCGACTTCAGCGCGACGAGAACGCCGAGCTTGCCGAGGCGGTCGGCGGCAGCGTTGTGGATGTAGGTCGCGACGACGCCGTCCTCGACCGACAGGGCGGCCGAGCGGCGCAGGTTCATGTTCTCGCCGATGGTGGCGACGGCATCCTTGATGCTGTCGGTGACCGACTTGCCGGTTGCCGGATAGGTGGCGGCGCCAACGGCTTCGACGGTGCCGTCGGTGGTCAGCGCCACGTCGGCGATGCCGCGGACCATGGACTGGAAGGCATCGTTACGGGCAACGAAGTCGGTCTCGGAGTTGACTTCGACGACGACGGCCTTGGTGCCGGCGCTTGCAACGCCGATGAGGCCTTCGGCGGCCGTGCGGCCCGACTTCTTGTCGGCCTTGGCGATGCCCTTGGCGCGCAGCCAGTCGATTGCCGCTTCGATGTCGCCGTTGTTCTCAGCCAGCGCCTTCTTGCAGTCCATCATGCCTGCGCCGGACTTTTCGCGCAGTTCCTTCACCAGTGCAGCGGTGATTTCAGCCATTGTGAGCCTCTTGTCGGTTCTTGTTGCGTGTCGCCGGAAAACCTCGGCGAACTCAAGGTTTTGGGAACGAATGTACCCGGAAATATGACAGGGTGATGAAGATCACCGCAGGCCTGCCGCGTGACCGCGACCCGATGGATCGGCGCGGACAGGCCCTTCAAACAGGCCGAGGCCAGGGATCGTCTCTCTGGCCTCGGTCGAACAGGAAAGCGGGAGCGAAAGACTTCGCTCCGCCTTTGGCCTTAAGCTTCGGCTTCGAGAGCCGGCTCGACTGGCGCTTCGGCGGAGGCGCCGAGGTCACGGCCCGAGGCGCCCTGCTGGCGGGCGATGCCGTCGATGGCAGCGCGGGCGATCAGGTCGCAGTAAAGGGCGATGGCGCGCGAGGCGTCGTCGTTGCCGGGGATCGGGAAATCGATCGGGTCCGGGTCGCAGTTCGAGTCGATGATGGCGACGACCGGAATGCCGAGACGCTTGGCTTCCTGGATCGCGATCGATTCCTTGTTGGTGTCGATGATGAACATCAGGTCCGGGGTGCCGCCCATGTCGCGGATACCGCCGAGAGCCTTTTCAAGCTTCTCGCGCTCGCGCTCGAGGGTCAGGCGTTCCTTCTTGGAATAGCCGGAGCCTTCCGAGGACAGGATCTCGTCGAGCTTGCGCAGGCGCTGGATCGAGTTGGAGATCGTCTTCCAGTTCGTCAGCATGCCGCCGAGCCAGCGGGAGTTGACGTAGTACTGGGCCGAACGCTTGGCAGCATCGGCGATGATCTCGGATGCCTGGCGCTTCGTGCCGACGAAGAGAACGCGGCCGCCGCCGGCGACCGTGTCGGACACGACCTGAAGGGCGCGCGACAGCAGCGGAACGGTCTGTGCCAGGTCGATGATGTGGACGTTGTTGCGGTCGCCGAAGATGTACGGCTTCATCTTCGGGTTCCAGCGGTGGGTCTGGTGGCCGAAGTGAACGCCGGCTTCCAGGAGCTGGCGCATAGAGAAATCGGGCAATGCCATGCCTAGTTATCCTTTTCCGGTTGAACCTCCGCAAGGCGAACAGCACTTCCTTCGGAAATGCCACCGGCGGAAAGGCCCGGATTTCTCCCGGACGATCCCATGCCTTACGTGTGGAATGGCTGCCCCTTACCCCCAGTTTCCCGGCAAATCAAGGGCAGCGGGGTAAAAATGCGTTCGGCGCGCCCATTTTGCCCCCTCGTCCGGCCTGCCGGCCACCTTCCCCCGCCCACGGGGCGAAAGGGATATGCCGCGCCGGTTTCTTCGAACAATGCCTGTTCGTGAGGCGCGTCCCCTCGCCCCGCAGGCGGGGAAAGGGTTAGAGGCAAGTCAAGGCGTCAAACGTCCCTACTTGCACTCCTGCTGCTTGAACAGCTCCAGCTTGGCAAGCTTGCCGGTCAGCGAGAATTCGCCGTAATCCATGGTGAGGTCGCGCGTGATGCCGTTCTCGTACAGCTTGAAGGACATGCGGTAGACCGGCAGCGCGTCGCCCTCGCTCGTATCGTTGTAATAGGCGATGGAGACCGGCCAGAAGGCCTGCTTGGCGAATGTGCCCGCCTTGTCGGCATCCGGGTCGCCGGCCTTTGGCATTTCCTTCTTGCCGACGACGGAGGTGGTCATCAGCGTCTTGTCGCCGGAATCCGAGCCGTCGTAGATGCGCGATTCGAAGAAGCGCTCGCCCTTTCGGGCGTGCTCGATCACTTCCACCATGTGCTCTGTCGGAAAGCGGCTGGCGGCAAGCTCCAGTTTGCGGGCATCCGGCAATGTCAGGTCGACGCTGACGCCCTTCTTGTCCTCGCGCGCCGTGCCGCGCACCTCCTTGTCCAGCTTCTCGTCGGTGAAGGAGCGGGTGAGGAAGCGGAAGCTGCCGTTCCTGAGGTCCTCGTAGGTCGTCGTCTGCTGGTCGGTCAGCCGCGTCTCGTCGCCGGTATTGACCTGCGTGACGAAGCGGAAGCTCACCGTGTAGCCGTCGCACGGGCTTCCGTTGAACTCGTAGACCATGCGGCCGTACATGCCCGCGATGCCCGACCGCTCGGTCGCATCCTTGAGCTGGAGGTCGTAGACGGCGCGGTGCGGCGCAAGCCCTGTCGCCGGCGTCGCAAGGGCGCCGCTGCCGGCAAGGCATGCCCCGGCTGCAAGAGCCGTGGCAAAGGATGAACGAAACATCCGTTTCCTCCTGTTGAATCCGACGGCGATGTTATAAGAACTCTTCCGGCAAAAGCGAGGCAATATCCACGCCTTGCCATATTCATTTCCCACAGTGCGGCCGATCCCGCCGCAGATGCCCCCACGAGCCGAGAACGGAGAGCGCAATGTCCGCTGAAATCGAAAACCGCGTCAAGGAACTTGGCTACGACATTCCCGTGGCGGCAGCGCCTGCGGCCAACTATGTGCCCTTCGTCATCAGCGGCAACGTGCTCCACATTTCCGGCCAGTTGCCGATGCTGGACGGCAAGATGGCCTATACCGGCCATCTCGGCAGGAATGTCGACGTCGCGGCCGGCCAGAAGGCGGCGGAACTGTGCGCCCTCGGCCTCCTCGCCCAGGCCAAGGCAGCGCTCGGCGACCTCTCCCGCATCAGGCGCATCATCAAGATCAACGGCTTCGTCGCCTCCGCGCCCGATTTCGTCGAGCAGCACCTCGTCATCAACGGCGCGTCCAACTTCCTCGTCGGCGCGCTCGGCGATGCCGGCAAGCACGCCCGTGCCGCCGTCGGCATGGCTGCGCTTCCGCTCAATGCCGCCGTCGAGATCGACGCCATCATGGAAATCGCCTGATGCACAAGTTCAACTGGCTGACCGAGCGGCCGATCGCCCATCGCGGCTACCACGACCTCAACCGGACCGTCTGGGAAAACACGCTCTCGGCCTTCGCCCGCGCCGCCGATGCCGGCTTTTCCATCGAATGCGACCTGCAATATTCGGCCGATGCCATTCCGGTCGTCTTCCATGACGACAATCTCAAGCGCCTCTGCGGCATCGACGGCGACGTGCGCCAGCGCACCGCCGCCGAGCTCGGCCTGCTGACCATCGGCGGCACGGCGGACCGCATTCCGACGCTCCGCCAGCTCCTCGACCTCGTCAAGGGCCGCGTACCCCTCGTGCTGGAGCTGAAGGGCCGCAAGGGCGACGACGACGGCTTCGCCATGGCCGTGCTCGACGCCATCGAGGACTACGAAGGCCCCATCGCCCTGATGAGCTTCGACCAATGGCTGCTGCAGGACCTCAAGGCAATCGGCACCACCCGCCCCGTCGGCCTGACGGCGGAAGGCCAGCGTCCGGAGAATTTCGCCGTGCACGAGGAGGCGATGCAGCTCGGCCTCGACTTCATCTCCTATTATTACGGCCACCTGCCGAACGCCTTCATCAGCCGCCAGCGCGACCTCGGCGTGAAGATCATCACATGGACCGTGCACGACGACGAGGCGCGCACGATCACGGCCAACAACGCGGACCAGATGACCTTCGAGGGCTTCGATCCGCGCGAGCCGCTGACCGCCTGACATGACGGAGGCGGTGCGCATCCGTGTCGAAACGAGCTTCGCCGATATCCCGGCGGAGGACTGGGCGCGCCTTGCCGGCGCCTCCAGGGGCGATGCGCGCGAGCCCTACAATCCCTTCGTCAGCCATGCCTTCCTGTCTTCGCTGGAAGAATCGGGCTGCGCCACCGCCGAGACCGGCTGGCTCGGCCAGCACCTGCTGCTGGAGGGCGAGGACGGCGCGCTGCGCGGCGCCCTGCCCGTCTATCTCAAGAGCCACAGCCAGGGCGAATATGTCTTCGACCACGGCTGGGCCGACGCCTTCGAGCGTGCCGGCGGGCGCTACTATCCGAAGCTCCAGGCCGCCATTCCCTTCACGCCCGCGACCGGCCCCCGCCTGCTTCACCGCACGGGTGAACCCGTCGTGGAAGCGCAGGCGGCGCTCGCCGAGGGCCTGAAGGAACTGACCCGGCGGCACGGCGCCTCCTCCGCCCATGCGACCTTCGTGCCGGAGACGGAAATGCCGGTATTCGAGGCCGCGGGCTATTTGCACCGCACCGACCAGCAGTTCCATTTCATCAATGCCGGCTACGGCGCCTACGAGGATTTCCTCGAAACGCTCGCCTCCCGCAAGCGCAAGGCGCTGAAGAAGGAGCGCAGGGCAGCGCTGGAGCACGGCATCGAGATCGACTGGCTGACCGGCAGCGACCTCACCGAAAGCGTCTGGGACCAGTTCTTCGCCTTCTACATGGACACCGGCAGCCGCAAATGGGGCCGGCCCTATCTCAACCGCCGCTTCTACAGCCTGATCGGCGAGCGCATGGCGGACGACATCCTGCTGGTCATGGCACGGCGCGAGGGCCGCTACATTGCCGGCGCGATCAACTTCATCGGCGGCGACACGCTCTTCGGCCGCCACTGGGGCTGCATCGAGGATCATCCCTTCCTGCATTTCGAGGTCTGCTACCACCAGGCCATCGACTTCGCGATCGAGAAGCGGCTCACGCGCGTCGAGGCCGGCGCGCAGGGCGAGCACAAGCTGGCGCGCGGCTACCTGCCCGTCACCACCCATTCCGCCCATTACATCGCCCATGCCGGCCTTCGCCGCGCCATCGCCGACTATCTCGAACGCGAGCGGCAAGATGTCGAGATGATGGGCGACTATCTTGCCGAGCACGGCCCCTTCCGCCGTGGCGAAAACCACGACGACACCGACTGACCTGACCGGGAGACAAGCATGACCGCCTACGACCCCAACAACATCTTCGCGAAGATCCTGCGCGGCGAGATCCCCTCGCACCGCGTCTACGAGGACGAGCATGCCGTCGCCTTCATGGATGTCATGCCGCAGGCGAGCGGCCACACGCTCGTCATCCCCAAGACGCCATCGCGCAACATCCTCGATGCGGACCCGCAGACCCTCGCCCGCCTCATGCCTGTCGTGCAGAAGGTGGCTGTCGCCGTAAAGGAGGCGTTCGAGGCGGACGGCGTGACGGTCATCCAGTTCAACGAGCCGGCCGCCGGCCAGACAGTCTATCACCTGCACTTCCACGTCATCCCGCGCATCGAGGGCCTGCCGCTCAAACCCCATTCCGGCACGATGGAGGACCAGGGCGTGCTGGCCGCCAATGCGGAAAAGCTGCGCAACGCGCTGAAGTGACCGTCCGCGCCGTCAGGCGCCGAGAAGTGCAAGCCCCGCGGCCAGGAAGGCGATGGCCGCGGCGATGCCGAGGATCTGCCGGAAGCGGCCGCCGAGGAAGAAGGCGGCCGCGCCGAAGCCCACCGCGCCCAAGCGCAGCCAGAGCGGCGAGCTCGTGAGCGTGCCGGTCGGAAAGAAGATCATCTTGGCGATGACGGCCGCCACGAGCGCCGTCGCCACCGCCCGCACCCAGTTCAAAAGTTCCGAACGCTCGTCGATGCGGTTGCCGACGAGGACGCCGGCCCAGCGCCAGAAATCGGTCGCGAGCCAGCCGGCAACGGCGATGTAGACATAGGGCCAATATCCCTCGAAGCTCATCGGGCCGCCTCCCGCCGGCGCAGCATGCGCTCGCCCCACCATGCCAGCGTGCCGCCGACGATGCCGGCAAGCAGGATGTCGTATTCCGGCGCGATCACCGCGAAGAGCCAGCCGAGCGCAAGGCCGACGCCGAGCGCCCAGTAGATCACGCGGTGACGCGCGGAAATCCAGATCGAGGTGAGGAAATAGACCGGCGTCAGGAAGAACAGGCAGCCGGAGACGAGCGGCGGGAATTCCGACACGGCGCCATAGACGAGGCCGACGAGCACGATATTGGTGGTGGTCAGCGTGATGCCGAAGCCGGCGAAGAAGGCGAGCCGGCCGGCGCGCGGCACGTCGCGCACCCTTTCCATCGCAAAGACCCAGGCCGTGATGGCGACGAAATGGGAAACGACCAGCAGCAGCCAGGTCGGCGTGCGGCCGGTGCGGATCTCCGGCACCAGCGAGGCCACCATCGGCATCATGCGCACGGAGGAGAGCGTGACGGCAAGGAAGGCCGTCGCGATATGCGCGCCCGACAGCATGGAGCCGACGAGGATGACCTTGGCCGGCAGCGCCCAGATCATGCCGGTCATGAACATCACCTGCCCGACCGGTATCTTCGCCTCCGCCGTGAAGGCGGCGAAGCCGACGAAGGAGAGCATCAGGATGATGGCCGGCAGGCTGAAAAGGCCGCGCATGCCGAAGAGGAACCAATATGTCTGGGATCGGGGTTCGGGCGCGGTCTCGGCAGTCATGAAAATCTCTTGCGGCAAGAAAGATTGGACGCTCACTTCGCCGTCCGCACCCCATGTTTCGACAAGGCCTCACCTCGTCCACGGCGTCACCCTCGGCCCTGTGCCGAGCGTCTGCCAACGCCTTGAAAGATCGAACCTTCGCAGATGCCCGGGACAGGCCGGAGCATGGCGATAGCGAGGTTTGCGACACCTTGTCACGAAACGGGGCCGGGCAGTTTCCTGCCCGGCCCCGGTACGATTTGTAAAGCCGTTATTTCTTGCGCGGCACCTTCGGAACCGTGCCGGACTTGCGCGGCGGCTCGTCCTTCGGCTCCGTGGCCTTGGCCTCGGCCGCCTTCTTCGGCGAGCGCGCCTTGGTCGGCGCTGCCTCGGCGGCGACGGTTTCCTTCGCCTTGCGCGGCTTCGCCTTCTTGGCGGCGGCCTCCTCGATCTCGGCCTTCGGCTTGATCGGCGCGGTCTCCGGCACGGCGTCGAGGATCAGGCCCTTCGAGCCGTCTTCCTTGGTGCCGACGGAGACGCGGACGACGCCGCCCTTCTTGAGCTTGCCGAAGAGGATCTCGTCGGCGAGCTTCTTCTTGATGTTCTCCTGGATGACACGCGCCAGCGGACGGGCGCCCATCTTCTCGTCGTAGCCCTTCTCCGCGAGCCAGGAGATCGCCTCCGGCTGCAGGTCGAAGGTGACGTTGCGCTCGGCAAGCTGGGTTTCGAGCTGCATGACGAACTTCTGCACGACCTGATGGATGACCGGCGTCGGCAGCGAGCCGAACGGGATGATCGCATCGAGGCGGTTGCGGAATTCCGGCGTGAACAGGCGGTTGATCGCCTCCATGTCCTCGCCCTCGCGCTTGGACGAGCCGAAGCCGATGGCGGCCTTGGCCATGTCGGATGCGCCCGCATTGGTCGTCATGATCAGGATCACGTTGCGGAAGTCGATCTTCTTGCCGTTATGGTCGGTCAGCGAGCCGTGGTCCATGACCTGCAACAGGATGTTGTAGAGGTCCGGATGCGCCTTCTCGATCTCGTCGAGCAGCAGCACGCAATGCGGATGCTGGTCGACGCCGTCGGTCAGGAGGCCGCCCTGGTCGAAGCCGACATAGCCGGGAGGTGCGCCGAGCAGGCGCGAGACCGTGTGCCGCTCCATGTATTCCGACATGTCGAAGCGCAGCAGCTCCACGCCGAGCGAGCTTGCAAGCTGCTTGGCGACTTCCGTCTTGCCGACGCCCGTGGGGCCGGAGAACAGGTAGCAGCCGATCGGCTTGTTCGGTTCGCGAAGGCCGGCGCGCGACAGCTTGATCGCCGAGGCCAGCGCCTCGATGGCGAGGTCCTGGCCGTAGACGACCGAGCGCAGTTCCTTCTCGAGGTTGGCGAGCACCTGCTCGTCGTCCTTCGAGACGGTCTTCGGCGGAATGCGGGCCATGGTGGCGACCGTCGCCTCGATCTCCTTCTCGGTGATCAGCTTGCGGCGTTTTCCGGCGGGCAGCAGCATCTGGGCCGCGCCGGTCTCGTCGATCACGTCGATCGCCTTGTCCGGCAGCTTGCGGTCGTTGATGTAGCGCGCCGAAAGCTCGACGGCCGTCTTGATCGCCTCGTTGGAATAGCGAAGTTTGTGATATTCCTCGAAATAGGGCTTGAGGCCCTTCATGATCTCGATCGTGTCGTCGATGGTCGGCTCGTTCACGTCGATCTTCTGGAAGCGGCGCACGAGCGCCCGGTCCTTCTCGAAGAACTGGCGGTATTCCTTGTAGGTCGTCGAGCCGATGCAGCGGATCGCGCCGGAGGAGAGCGCCGGCTTCAGGAGGTTGGACGCGTCCATCGCGCCGCCGGAGGTCGCCCCTGCGCCGATGACGGTGTGGATCTCATCGATGAACAGCACGGCGCCCGGATACTCTTCGAGCTCCTTGACGACCTGCTTCAGGCGCTCCTCGAAGTCGCCGCGATAGCGCGTGCCGGCGAGCAGCGTGCCCATGTCGAGCGAGAAGATCGTCGCATCGGCCAGCGCTTCCGGCACCTTGCCCTCGACGATGCGCTTGGCGAGCCCCTCGGCGATGGCCGTCTTGCCGACGCCGGGATCGCCCACATAGAGCGGGTTGTTCTTGGAGCGGCGGCAGAGCACCTGGATCGTGCGGTTGACCTCGGCGTGACGGCCGATCAGCGGGTCGATCTTGCCGTTCTTGGCCTTCTCGTTGAGGTTCACGCAATAGGCCGTGAGCGCGTCCTGCTTCTTGGCGGGCTCTTCCTGCTCGTTGCCGCTGCGCTGCTGCTTCGGCTCGTTCTCGGCATCCTCCGCACCGCGGACCTGCCGCTGCTCGGATGCGCCGGGACGCTTGCCGATGCCGTGCGAGATGAAGTTGACGGCGTCGTAGCGCGTCATCTCCTGCTCCTGCAGGAAATAGGCGGCATGGCTCTCGCGCTCGGCGAAGATCGCGACGAGCACGTTGGCGCCGGTCACTTCCTCGCGGCCGGACGACTGGACATGGATCACCGCGCGCTGGATGACGCGCTGGAAGCCGGAGGTCGGCTTGGAATCCTCTTCGTAGCCCGTCACGAGGTTTGCAAGGTCATGGTCGACATAGTCGGTGACGGTCTTGCGCAGGACATCAAGATTGACGTTGCAGGCGCCCATCACGGCGGCGGCGTCCGCGTCGTCGATCAGCGCGAGCAGAAGGTGTTCGAGCGTCGCATATTCGTGATGGCGCTCGTTCGCGTAGGTCAGTGCCTGATGGAGGGCCTTTTCAAGGCTGGCAGAAAATGTTGGCACGTTCGTTCCTCATTTCTTTTCCATGACACATTGCAGCGGGTGCTGGTGCTGGCGGGAGAAATCCATCACCTGTGTCACTTTGGTTTCGGCAACCTCGTAGGTGAACACGCCACACTCGCCTACGCCATGATTGTGCACATGGAGCATGATCCGCGTGGCCGCTTCGCGGTCCTTCTGGAAGAAACGCTCCAGAATGTGGATCACGAACTCCATGGGAGTATAATCGTCATTGAGAAGCAGGACGCGATAGAGGCTCGGCTTCTTCGTCTTAGGCTTCGTGCGCGTGATGACCGAAGTGCTGCGACCGGGAGTATCGCCGCCCTCTTCACCATCCTGCATTCGAACCCGTCTCACATCCATTCGTGTTCATTCCCTTGTCTTACGGTCGCGTCCTTGTGGCGAACCGTTCGGCTGAGGCTGCCCTTCTGGAACTGTTATCTAATGTCTCGGTACACGATTGTAAGACCCCTGCTTCGCACTGCAATCATAATCGCGGGCCATCCGAAGGAAATAGCGAAATTTGGCTCCGCTGCGTCAGCCTCGCGCAATCCTCAAACACAGAAAGGCCGGCTGCGGTTGCCCGCGGCCGGCCGGTAAACGCTATGCGCGTGTCTTGAAGCTGTCAGGCCGCAGCGGCAGCCTTGGCAGCCGCGGTCGCCTTGGCGACCGGCGCCTCGTAGGGCTTGTAGGCGCCCTTGGCGAGGTCGGCATACATTTCGCCGAGCTTGGTGGCTTCGGCCACGAAGCCTTCATAGGAGGACTTCACGAAAGCCGTCTGGAGTTCGAGAGCGGCTTCGACGCTCTTGACGCCGGAAAGCTTTTCGAAATGGGAAAGGCCGTTTTCGAAGGACTTCTTGGAATAATCGGCGGTTTCGGTCGCGATCGCCTGCCAGCCCTGTGCAACGGTCGTGTAGTTCTTGACGAAAGTGTCCACGGCTTCCTTGCCCTTCTTGTTGGCTTCGTCGAAATTGAACATCGAAGTCTCCTTTGGATCCGGTGATTGGGCCGAAATCTATATGCGGAGCACAAAAAAGTCAATATCGATGCTGCAATGCAATATTTCCGAGGCAAAGCAACGCGTTGCGCCATAGGTATGATCATTGCGCCTTGCAAAAGCCAACTCTGTCGCAAAATGATAACGAAAAGGAACGCCGTTCAAGGCCTTCATGCCCCCCGCGCAAGGGCAGCACCCACAATGAAAAAGCCCGGCGCCAAGGGCGGCCGGGCCTTGTAATCCTGCGTTTCCCGACGGATCACAGGTCGATGTCGAGGATCGCCATGGAGAAGTTGTAGGAGAGTTCCCCGTCCTCGTCGTCCCGGAAGATGACGCCGAGGAATTCGTCGGCGAGATAGACTTCCGCCGATTCATCCTTGCGCGGGCGAGCCTTCACGACGATCTCCTTGTTGAGATTGCGCTTGAAGTAGGCCTCGAGCTTCCTGATTTCTTCCGGCTTCACGATATGTCTCCGTCAACGGTTGATGTGCCGCGCTTCTCGCACCTGCTCCAGAGCGTGTAAACCCTCGAATGCCACGAGAGCGCGACTTTTCCCGCTCACAGATCGTAGTCGAAGGCGGCCAGAAGCTGGTCCATCGCGCGCGACGGCTCGTTGCAGCCGGCCTCGCCGATCACCCGGGCCGGCACGCCGGCGACCGTCGATTTCGGCGGCACGGCCTTCAGCACGACCGAGCCTGCGGCAACGCGCGAGCAATGGCCGATATGGATGTTGCCGAGGATCTTCGCGCCCGCCCCGATCATCACGCCGTCGCCGATCTTCGGATGGCGGTCGCCGCCCTCCTTGCCGGTACCGCCGAGCGTGACGTTGTGAAGGATCGACACGTTGTCGCCGATGACCGCCGTCTCGCCGACGACGAGGCCCGTCGCATGGTCGAGGAAGAAGCCCTTGCCGATGCGTGCCGCCGGGTTGATGTCCGTCTGGAAGACGCTGGAGGACCGGCTCTGGACATAAAGGGAAAGGTCGCGCCGGCCCTTGTCGTGCAGCCAGTGCGCCAGACGGTGGGTCTGGATGGCGTGGAAGCCCTTGAAGTAGAGCACGGCATCGAGGAACCGCAGGCAGGCCGGGTCGCGGTCGTAGACGGCCTGGATGTCGACGCGCAGGACGCTGCCCCATTCCGGCCAGTCCTCGAGCATCTCGTCGAAGATCTGGTGCAGGAGGTTCGCCTGGAGGTCGGGATGATCGAGGCGCTCGCAGACGCGATGGATCACGCTTTCCTCCAGCGAGCGGTGGTTCAGCACCGTCGAATAGAGGAAGGCCGCCAGCAGCGGCTCGGCCTGGGCGGCCACGCGCGCTTCCTCGCGCAGGCTGTCCCAGATCGGATCCATGGCCTTGAGCTTCTCGCCGGCCCTCAGTTCGTTCATCGCGACCATCGCCGCACTCCTTGTGTCATGTCCGCCTGAATATAGTGCAAAGCACGGCGGAGCGAAATGGCCGCTCGGCCATCATCGTGAAGGCCGCTCAGCGGCCGGCGATTTCCGCGTAGAAGTCGAGGACGGCGCGCTTGAACACCTTGTCGCCGACGGCGAGCATGTGGTCGCGGCCGGGAATGTCGAGCGCGCGGGCGTCCGGCATCAGCGCGGCGAGCGGCTGCGGCGCGCCCGCGATGTCGTCCTTCGTGCCGACGCCGATGAGGGCCGGCATGTCGATCCGCCCCATCTCCTCGACCGTCAGGAGGTCGCGCGAGGTCATGATGCAGGCGGCGAGCGCCTGCCGGTCGGATTTCGTCTGGTCGGCGAAGGCGCGGAACATGCGGCCGCGCTCATGCGTCACCGCGTCCAGCGACGGCGCGAGCAGCGCGTCCGCGATGGGATCCCAGTCGCCGACGCCCTCCACCATGCCGATGCCGAGGCCGCCGAAGACCACGGAGCGCACCCGGTGCGGATGGGCCAGCGCCATGAAGGCGGTGATGCGCGCGCCCATCGAATAGCCGAAGACATGCGCCTCGGGGATCGCGAGATGATCGAGCAGCGCGGCGGCATCGCCCGCCATCAGCGGCGGCGTATAGAGTGCCGGGTCGTGCGGCTTGTCGCTCGCGCCGTGGCCGCGATTGTCGATGCCGATCACCCGGTAGCCCGCATCGCCCAGCGTCTTCAGCCAGCCGGGAAACACCCAGTTGACGTTTGCGCTGGAGGCAAAGCCGTGGATCAGCAGCACCGGATACCCGGCGGGATCGCCCTCGTCGAAGAAGGCGAGCTCCAGGCCATCGTGGGTGAAGCGGGAAAAGGGCGGGTTGTCGAGGTTCATGGCGGGCTGTCTTTCGTTTTCCTGTCGATGCTCATAATGCCTGCCGCTCGCCGAGAAAACCGCAGCAACGCGGATTTCTCCTCCCCCGCGACGGTTTTGCATCTACACATTTAACCCGAAGGCGACTATGGTCCGCGCCAGAAAAGACGCGTTTTACGGAGCATGACATGGCTGGGCACAGCATTCCCCATTTCCAGAACGACGGCGGCCACCGCGCGATCGAGATCGGCGTGAAGGAATTCATGTGCGTCGGCGCTTCCGTGCCCTACGACCATCCGCACGTCTTCCTCGACATGGGTGACGACAACGAGAAGGTCTGCCCCTACTGCTCGACGCTCTACCGCTACAACCCGGCCCTCAAGGCCACCCAGACCGATCCGGTCGGCTGCACCTTCACCAACCAGGTCGCGGCGTGACGGCCGAAAGGCCAATTCCTCCATGTCCCCCATCAGAACCACGACCATTGTCGGCGCCGGCATTGCCGGCCTGACGGCGGCATTGGCGCTCGCCCGCCGGGGCATCGCCTCGCATATCCTCGAGCAGGCGCCCGCCCTAGAGGAGGTCGGCGCCGGCCTGCAGCTCTCGCCCAACGCCTCGCGCATCCTGGTCGACCTCGGCCTCCTCGATGCGCTGAGCACCCGCTGGACCGAGCCGGACCATATCGGCCTGTCCTCCGGGATCTCGCTTTCCCCCCTCGCCTCGGTTCCCGCCGGCAAGGCCGCGCGCAGCCGCTGGGGCGCTCCCTACGGCGTTCTCCATCGCGCCTCGCTCCAGACGGTCCTTCTCGACGCCGTTCGCGCCGAGCCGCTCTGCACGCTGACGACGGGAACGCGGATCGAAAGCGCCGCGGACGCCCTTGCCGCCGCTCCCGCCGACGTGCTGGTCGCGGCGGACGGCGTCTGGTCGCGCCTCAGGCACGCGGTGCCCGGCGCCCTGCCCGCCCGCTATTCCGGCAATGTCGCCTGGCGCTTCCTCGTGCCTTTCGCCGCCGCCCCGCCGTTCCTCGATCCGCGCGCGGTCACGGCCTTCCTCGGCCCGCAGGCCCATCTCATCGCCTATCCGCTCACGGAGATTGAGGCCTTCAACATCGTCGCGATCCACGCCCAGTCCGACGCGCCGCCCATCGGCTGGCTGCGCCGCGGCGACGCGGTGACGCGCGGGCGCATGCTGGAGGCCTTCGCCGGCTGGCACGCGGACATCCGCCGCCTGCTGCCGGACGCGCAGGACCCGCTGGTATGGCCGCTCTTCGGCTGCCCGGACGGCGCGTGGACGGATGGCCGGAAAACCGTGCTGATCGGCGACGCCGCCCACGCCATGACGCCCTTTGCGGCGCAGGGCGCGGCCATGGCGATCGAGGACGCGGCGCTGCTGGCCGCAAGGCTCGCCACCGCGACCGATATCCCGGAGGCGCTGCGCCGGTTCGAGAAGACCCGCCGCGAGCGCGTCGCCCGCGTGCGCAGCCGCGGCGCGTTCAACCGCTTCGCCTACCACGCCCGCGGCCCGGTCGCGCTGGCACGCAACCTCGTGCTCTCCCTGCGCAGGCCGGAAGGTCTCGCCGCCGATCTCGACTGGCTCTACGGCTACCGCACGCCGGAGTGAAATGGCCTGTCCTATACCGCCCGCGCCGCGGCCAATCCGCGCTCGATATCCGCCTTGATGTCCTTCACGTCCTCAAGCCCGATCTGCAACCGCAGCACCGGCCCCTCCTGCGGCCCCTTGGCCACCCGGCGGTCGCCGAGATGCACATGCACGGCAAGGCACTCGAAACCGCCCCAGGAATAGCCGAGGCCGAAGATGCCGAGCGCATCGAGGAAGGCATGGGCCTTGGCCTTGTGGCGATCCGGCGAGCCACCCTTCAGCACGATGGAGAAGATGCCGCTCGCGCCCTTGAAGTCGCGCTTCCAGAGGTCGTGGCCGGGAAAGCTCGGCAGGGCCGGATGCAGCACGCGCGAGACCTCGTCGACGCCTTCCAGCCAGCGCGCCAGTTCCAGCGCGCTGTCCTGGTGCCGCTCCAGCCGCACGCCCATCGTGCGAAGGCCGCGCAGCACCTGGTAGGCGTCGTCGGGCGAGGCGCAGGTGCCGAGCGTGATCTGGGTCTCGTGCAACTGCTCCCAATGGGCGGCATTGGCCGAAACCGTGCCGAACAGCACGTCGGAATGCCCGGCCGGATATTTCGTCGCCGCGTGGATGGAGATGTCCACGCCGAAATCGAGCGGGCGGAAATAGAGCGGCGTCGCCCAGGTATTGTCCATCGTCACCACCGCGCCATGCTTGTGGGCGGCGGCGGCGATGGCCGGGATGTCCTGCATCTCGAACGTGTTGGAACCCGGCGCCTCCGTGTGCACCAGCCGCGTGTTCGGCCGGATCAGCGCCTCGATGCCGGCACCGATTGTCGGGTCGTAGTATTCGACGGAAACGCCGAGGCGCTTCAGCATCGTGTCGCAGAAGTGGCGGGTCGGATGATAGACCGAATCGACGATGAGCGCATGGTCGCCGGCCGACAGGAAGGCGAGGAACGGCACGGTGACGGCGGCAAGGCCCGAGGGAACGAGGATCGTGCCGGCCGAGCCCTCCAGTTCGTCGATCGCCGCGCAGAGCGCGTCGGTGGTCGGCGTGCCGCGCGTGCCGTAGGTGTATTTCTGCGCGCGGTTCTCCATGGTCGCGGCATTGGGGAAAAGCACCGTCGAGGCGTGCACGACGGGCGGGTTGACGAAACCGTAGAACGCCGCCGGGTCGTTTCCAGCGTGGGCAAGGCGGGTGTTCACGCCGGCGCCGGCGAGGATTTCGTCTCTGTTTTTCATGGGCCTGTCCGGAAAGATGGAGGGAATTTCGCAGTTCCGACTTTTCGCCAGAGCGCCCGGGAGGTCAACCCCCAGGGTTTCAACCGCAGGCGCATCCAAAGCGCTTCAAACGTTGAACAGGCGAATCTTTTGGGCGATTTACTGCGCAGTTTCGTGATTTTCTGCCCAAATCGCGGTCAATTGCCGATAAATTCCGGGGTGTGGCCGGAAAATGGCGGCGCTCCCTTGACCCTGCGTCATTTTGAGCATGAGATAAGCAACCTCGCGCCGGGAGGGTGGCGAGTTCCGCAGGTGCGCCCGTCAGGGAAGCGGGTCCTGCGGACAAAACAAGACAACAGAAAAAGGTTGTAAAAAATGGCAAAAAAAATCGTGACTGCGCTCGTCGGCGCCGCCGTACTGGGGCTTGGCGCAACGGCGGCACAGGCGGACACGCTGTCTGACGTGAAGGCCAAGGGCTTCGTGCAGTGCGGCGTGAACGGTTCGAATCTCGCCGGCTTCGGCGCACAGGATTCGGCGGGCAACTGGTCCGGTCTCGACGTCGATCTCTGCAAGGCCGTGGCCGCAGCCGTCTTCGGCGACGCCACGAAGGTGAAGTACACGCCGCTCTCGGCCAAGGACCGCTTCCCGGCCCTGCAGTCCGGCGAAATCGATATTCTCGCCCGCAACACCACCTGGAGCATCAGCCGCGATTCGCAGCTCGGCTTCGATTTCCGCGCCGTGAACTACTATGACGGCCAGGGCTTCATGGTGAAGAAGGAACTCGGCGTGAAGTCCGCCCTGGAGCTTTCCGGCGCCTCGGTCTGCGTCCAGTCCGGCACTACGACGGAACTCAACCTCGCCGACTACTTCCGCGCCAACAACATGGACTTCAAGCCCGTGGTCTTCGAAGCGCAGGACGAAGCGGACGCCGCCTACAATGCCGGCCGCTGCGACGCCTACACGACGGACGCCTCGGGCCTCTATTCGATCCGCCTGAAGATGGCCAACCCGGACGACCATATGGTCCTGCCGGAAATCATCTCCAAGGAGCCGCTCGGCCCGGCTGTCCGCCAGAACGATTCCAAGTGGTTCGACATCGTGAGCTGGTCGCACTATGCGATGGTGGCCGCCGAGGAATTCGGCATCACCCAGGCCAATGTCGAGGAGATGAAGAAGTCCGACAACCCGGACATCAAGCGCTTCCTCGGCGAAGAGGCCGACTCCACCATCGGCGCCGACCTCGGCGTACCGAAGGACTGGGCCGTCCAGATCATCAAGGCGGTCGGCAACTACGGCGAATCCTTCGAGCGCAATGTCGGCGAAGGCTCGCCGCTGAAGATCGCCCGCGGCCTCAACGCCCTGTGGACGAAGGGCGGCCTGCAGTACGCTCCCCCGGTCCGCTGATCCTGGCTCCGGCACCATCGGGAGGGCGGCGCGCTGCCCTCCCTTTCAAGGCATCTCCGGCAAATGCGCCGAGCGCGCCGCGCCGGAATCTGCGCTAAACTGGAACGGGGATTTCCGCCTTCTGGAAAGGCGGAAAGCCTCCAGACAAACGCCCGGAAAACAGGGCGAAAGCAACGTCAGGGGAAATGCATGGCTCTTGCGGATGCCCGAACAGGGTCCGGCGAACCGCCGAAGGTATCTCTTCTCTACAATCCGGCACTGAGAAGTATCGTCTATCAGGTCGTGACGCTCGTGTTGATCGTCGCGGCCATCTGGTACGCGTGGAACAACGTCGTCCAGAACCTCGCCCGCGCCAACATGACGGCCGGTTTCGGCTTCCTGAACAGCCGCGCCGGCTTCGACCTCGCGCAGACGCTGATCGCCTATTCCAGCGACTCGACCTATTTCCGCGCGCTGCAGGTCGGCCTCATCAACACGCTCGTCATCGCCGCCGCCGGCATCGTCACCGCGACGATCGTCGGCCTGCTCGTCGGCATCGGGCGGCTGTCGCACAACTGGCTGGTCGCGCGGCTGTGCACCGTCTATGTGGAAATCTTCCGCAACATCCCGCCGCTGCTGGTCATCTTCTTCTGGTATCTCGGCGTCCTCGCCCTCCTGCCGTCGATCCGCACCATCTTCCAGCACCTCGAAGAAAATCCGGATGCGGTCTTCTTCGTCTCGAATCGCGGCATCTACATGCCGGCGCCGGTCTTCGGCGAAGGGTTCGGGAGCGTGGCGATCGCCTTTGCGATCGGCGTCGTGGCGGCCATCGCCTTCACGATCTGGGCGAATGCCCGCCAGAGCGCCACGGGAAGGCGCCCGCCGGTGCTGTGGGTCAATCTCGGCCTGATCGTGCTCCTGCCGCTCGTCGTCTTCGTGCTGGTGGGCAGCCCCCTCAGCCTCGACTACGCGGTGCCCGGCTCCTTCAACATGCGCGGCGGCATGGTCATCGGTCCGGAATTCCTGGCGCTCTACCTGGCGCTGTCGCTCTACACGGCCTCGTTCATCGCCGAGATCGTGCGTGCCGGCATCCGCGGCGTCTCCAAGGGCCAGTCGGAAGCTTCCTATGCGCTGGGCCTGCGTCCCGGCCAGGCGACGCGCCTCGTCGTGCTGCCGCAGGCGCTGAGGATCATCATTCCGCCCCTCACCTCGCAATATCTCAATCTCATCAAGAACTCCTCGCTCGCGGTGGCCGTCGGTTACGCCGACCTCGTCGCGGTCGGCGGCACCATCCTCAACCAGTCCGGCAAGTCGATCGAGATCATCGCGATCTGGATGCTGATCTATGTCTCGATCAGTCTCGTCACCTCGCTGTTCATGAACTGGTTCAACGCCAAGATGGCCCTGGTGGAGCGCTGAGATGACCGAGAGCATTACCTACGTCCGCAACCGGTTCCTCGAGGCGGAAAAGCCGCCCGTCTCCGAAAGGTCGGCCCTTGCCTGGATCCGCAACAACCTGTTCGCCTCCTGGAAGGACAGCATCCTGTCCATCCTCGCCCTCACGGCGATCCTTTACTACGTGCCGAAGGCGCTGAACTGGCTCTTCCTTTCGGCCGTCTGGACTGGGGCGGACCGCACCGCCTGCCTCACCACGGAACAGGGAGGCCAGCTTCCCGCCGGCTGGAGCGGCGCCTGCTGGGCCTATGTGAACGACCGCTTCGTGCAGTTCATGTTCGGCTCTTACCCGCGCGACGAGCTGTGGCGGCCGCTGCTGGTCGCCGCCCTGTTCGTGGCGCTGCTCGTCCCCCTCCTGATACCGAAGGTGCCACGCAAGGGGCTGAACGCCCTCCTGCTGCTGTTCGCCTTCCCGCTCGTCTCCTTCTTCCTGCTGCTCGGCGGGTCGTTCGGCCTCAGGCATGTGGAAACCTCGCTCTGGGGCGGGCTGATGGTGACGCTCATCCTCTCCTTCGTCGGCATCGTCATCTCGCTCCCCGCCGGCATCCTGCTGGCGCTCGGGCGGCGCTCGAACATGCCGATCATGAAGACCGCCTGCATCGTCTTCATCGAGCTGATCCGCGGCGTGCCGCTGATCACGGTCCTGTTCATGGCGAGCGTGCTGCTGCCGCTCTTCCTGTCGCCGGGCAACAACATCGACAAGTTCCTGCGCGCGCTCATCGGCGTGTCGATCTTCGCCTCGGCCTACATGGCGGAGGTTATTCGCGGCGGTCTTCAAGCCATTCCGAAAGGACAATATGAAGCGGCCGACGCTCTTGGTCTAAACTACTTCCACAAAATGACCTTCATCGTGCTTCCGCAGGCCATCAAGCTCGTGATCCCCGGCATCGTGAACACCTTCATCGGCATGTTCAAGGATACCTCGCTCGTCACGATCATCTCGATGTACGACCTGCTCGGCATCGTGAAGGCGAGCTTCGGGGATTCGGGCTGGATCACGCCGGTCACGCCGCTGACGGGCCTGATCTTCGCCGGCTTCGTGTTCTGGATTTTCTGCTTCGGCATGTCGCGCTACTCGGCCTTCGTGGAACGCCGGCTCGACACGAACCACAAGAGATAACTGAGAGGAAACAACAATGGCCAACCAAGCCCAGGCGCAAAAGATGGCAGTCTCCGCGACCGACGTCGCCGTCGAGATCGTCAACATGAACAAGTGGTACGGCGACTTTCACGTTCTGCGCGACATCAATCTCAAGGTCATGAAGGGCGAGCGCATCGTCATCGCCGGCCCGTCCGGCTCCGGCAAGTCGACGATGATCCGCTGCATCAACCGGCTGGAGGAACACCAGAAGGGCCGCATCGTCGTCGACGGCATCGAGCTCACCAACGACCTCAAGAAGATCGACGAGGTGCGCCGCGAGGTCGGCATGGTGTTCCAGCACTTCAACCTCTTCCCGCATCTGACGATCCTGGAAAACTGCACACTCGCGCCGATCTGGGTGCGCAAGATGCCGAAGAAGGAGGCCGAGGAGGTCGCGATGCACTACTTGAAGCGCGTCAAGATCCCCGAGCAGGCCCACAAATATCCCGGCCAGCTCTCGGGCGGCCAGCAGCAGCGCGTGGCGATCGCCCGCTCGCTCTGCATGAAGCCGAAGATCATGCTGTTCGACGAGCCGACCTCGGCACTCGACCCGGAAATGGTGAAGGAGGTGCTCGACACGATGGTCTCGCTCGCCGAGGAAGGCATGACCATGCTGTGCGTGACGCATGAAATGGGCTTTGCCCGCCAGGTCGCCAACCGGGTGATCTTCATGGACCAGGGCCAGATCGTCGAGGAGAATGCCCCGGCCGAATTCTTCGACAATCCGCAGCACGAGCGCACGAAACTCTTCCTCAGCCAGATCCTTCACTGAGAGCGGGTTCGGCATCGGAACGGGAAAAGGCGGGCCTTGCGCCCGCCTTTTCGATTCCGGGCGCGCAGCGCGGCGCTTGTCACTTCCCGCGCAATTCCGCCCGCAGTTTCAGCGGGCTCGCTCCGAAATGGTTGCGGAAGGCGCGCGAAAAGGCCGAGAGGCTGTCGAAGCCGCTGCGCAATGCCACGTCCTGCATGGAAAGCGACGTGTCGCGCACGAGCCGCTGGGCGGCCGTCAGCCGCAGGCGCAGGTAGTACCTGCCCGGCCCGATCCCGAGACGGCCGGCAAACAGCGTCTCCAGCCTGCGCGTCGAAAAGCCCAGCCGCCGCGCGAGGGCCGCGACGGTCAGCGGCCGGTCGATGGTGCGCTCCATCAGCCGGATGGCCGCGGCGAGCTCCGGCTGGTGCTCGCCCAGCCGGCCGAGCGAGACGAGCGGCTGCGCATCCGTCGCCGCATGGGTCTCGTCATAGACGAAGACGCTCGCAACATCGAGCGCGACGGCCGAGCCGAAATGCGCGCGCACCAGGTGCAGCATCATGTCGAAGGTCGGCGAGGCCCCGCCCGAGGTCCAGAGCGGGCCGTCGGTGACGAAGCGGTCGGCGCGCACGTTGAGCGCCGGAAAGGCCGCCGCGAAATCCTCCAGTTCCTCCCAGTGCGCGGTCGCATCGCGGCCATCGAGGAGGCCCGAGCGCGCCAGGAGCCAGCACCCCGATTCGATGCCGGCGACGATACCGAACCGGCGCGCCACCTTCTTCAGCCGCGCGACGAAGTTGCGGTCGGCGTGGCGGTCCTGGTTGAAGCCGGCGATGACGAGGAGCGCATCGCCGCTCGTCACGTCGGCAAAGCCGCCGTCCACGCGGATCTCCACGCCGCAGGTCAGCACGACGGGCTTGCCCTGCGGCGACAGGATCTTCCAGCGGAAGGCTGGTTCCGGCGTCACGCGGTTGGCCGCGCGCATGGGATCGAGCACCGAGGCGAGCGACATGATCGACGACTCCGGCAGAAGGGCGATGGTGACGTCGAGCGGCCCCTGCCGCGGCGCTTTTCCAGCCATGTGGAAATTGTCAAAAAAGATGCGGATTTTGTCAATCGGGAAAAATATGTTCGGGCATGATCGGCCTCACAGGTGATCCGGAGATGCAGCCGGATCGTGGTGAAGGCCCCTGTACCCCGAACACCCTGATCCGCGACCTATCGGAACGGGTTGGCGAGCCGAAAGGCGGACCAGCCCGTTTTTTTTTGGCACTTTGCAAATGAAATCAGGGGTGGCAGCGAAGAAGAGTGGAACCGTAGCGCCCTTCCCGCGTTGAGCAAGCGAACAAGCAGGAAAGGTTCCCCCATGTTGAAGCTGAAGTCCGGTCTTGCCGCAGGCGCACTGTCATTCGCCCTCGCCCTCACCTCCATCGTGCCCGCCCAGGCGATCACCTTCCCCCAGGTCCCCGTACCGGCGGCCTCCTCGGTGGAGAAGGTGCAGTACCGTTATGATCGCCGGGAGCGCAGGGCCGAGCGTCACTGGCATGGCCATCGCGGCTACCGCTATCAGCGCCCGGGCTATCGCCGCCATTCGGACGGCTGGTGGTATCCGCTCGCAGCCTTCGGCCTCGGCGCCGCCATCGGCGGTGCGATCAACAGCCAGCCGCGCGCCGGCAACGCCCATGTGAACTGGTGCGTCAACCGCTATCGCTCGTACCGGGCCTATGACAACACGTTCCAGCCGAACAACGGCCCGCGCAAGCAGTGCCTGTCGCCCTATTCGCGCTGATCGTCCAGCCCTGAAATACGAAAAGCCCGGCAGGAATGCCGGGCTTTTCGTTTGAACCGATGTCAGACGAGGCGGCTCTGTTCGAGCGCCGCCTCCACGAAGCTCGCGAAGAGCGGATGCGGGTCGAGCGGGCGGCTCTTCAGTTCCGGATGGTACTGCACGCCGATGAACCACGGATGGTCGGCATATTCCACCGTCTCCGGCAGGAGGCCGTCCGGCGACATGCCGGAGAAGACGAGGCCGCAGCCTTCCAGCCGGTCCTTGTAATCGACATTCACTTCATAGCGATGGCGATGGCGTTCCGAAATGTCCGTCGAGCCGTAGATGTCGGCGATCTTCGTGCCGCCCTTCAGCGAAGCGCGATAGGCGCCGAGGCGCATCGTGCCGCCGAGATCGCCGGAGGCCGAGCGCTTCTCCAGATCGTTGCCCTTCACCCATTCCGTCATCAGGCCGACGACCGGATCGGCCGTCTTGCCGAATTCCGTGGAGGACGCCTTCTCGATGCCGGCAAGGTTGCGCGCCGCTTCCACGACCGCCATCTGCATGCCGAAGCAGATGCCGAAATAGGGCACCTTGCGCTCGCGGGCGAAGCGCGCCGCGTTGATCTTGCCTTCCGAGCCGCGCTCGCCGAAGCCGCCGGGAACGAGAATGCCGTGCACCTTTTCCAGATATGGCGCCGGGTCTTCCTTCTCGAAGACCTCCGACTCGATCCATTCCAGCTTGACCTTGACGTGGTTGGCGATACCGCCGTGGTAGAGCGCCTCGATCAGCGACTTGTAGGCATCCTTGAGGCCGGTATACTTGCCGACGATGGCGATGGTCACCTCGCCTTCCGGCGTCTTGATGCGGTCGGAAACGTTCTGCCAGGCTTCAAGGCGCGGCTTCGGCGCCGGCTCGATACCGAAGGCGGCCAGCACCTCGTCGTCGAGGCCTTCCTTGTGATAGGCGAGCGGCACGTCGTAGATGGACGCGACGTCGAGCGCCTGGATCACGGCGGTCGGGCGCACGTTGCAGAACAGCGAGAGCTTCCTGCGCTCGGCTTCCGGGATCTCGCGGTCGGCGCGCACCAGCAGGATGTCCGGGTGGATGCCCATGGCCTGCAGCTCCTTGACGGAATGCTGCGTCGGCTTGGTCTTCAACTCGCCGGCGGCCGGGATATAGGGCATCAACGTCAGGTGGACATAGACGGCCGTGCCGCGCGGCAGGTCGTTGCCGAGCTGGCGGATCGCCTCCATGAAGGGCATGGCCTCGATGTCGCCCACCGTGCCGCCGATCTCGCAGAGCACGAAGTCGTAGTCGTCGTTGCCTTCGGTGACGAAGTTCTTGATCTCGTTGGTGACGTGCGGGATGACCTGCACGGTCGCGCCGAGATAGTCGCCGCGGCGTTCCTTGTCGATGATGTTCTTGTAGATGCGGCCGGTGGTGATGTTGTCGGTCTTGGTGGCCGAGCGGCCGGTGAAGCGCTCGTAGTGGCCGAGGTCGAGGTCGGTCTCCGCGCCGTCGTCGGTGACGAACACCTCGCCGTGCTGCGTCGGGCTCATGGTGCCCGGGTCGACATTGAGATAAGGGTCCAGCTTCCTGAGGCGCACGCGGTAACCGCGGGCCTGAAGGAGAGCTCCGAGTGCAGCGGCCGCGATGCCTTTTCCGAGGGAAGAAACCACGCCGCCAGTGATGAATACATATCGCGCCATGGGAGTCACCGGATACCTTTTCAAAATTGATTCCGCCACCGAAAAATCACCTTGGGCGTGATTTCGGAAGTCGCAATCGGCGTTTTACACAGAAGAAGGCCGGTTGGTTTGCGCCAACCGGCCGGTTCGTTTGGGTTTATGCGGCTTACTGGCCGCTCGGCACGCCGGCGTTTCCGCCCTCGCCCGTGGCGGCACCCGTGCCGGTGCCCGTCGTCGCACCGGAATTGGTCGACGTGTTGCCCGTGCCGGTGGCCGCGCCGCCCTCGGTCGGTACGGCGTCGGTGCCGGTCGTCGCGGGCGTCTGGTTGGTGTTGTTCTGCGTGCCCCGGCTCTGCTCGCCGCCGCCAAGCGCGTCGAGCACGCCGCCCGTGCCCGTGGTGCCGGGGATACGGTCGAGAATGTCGGTGGGCTGCGTCTCGTAGCGGGCGAGGATGCCCATGCCGAGCGCCAGGATGAAGAACAGCGTGGCGAGGATCGCCGTCGTGCGCGTCAGGGCATTGGCCGTGCCGCGGGCCGACATGAAGCCGGAGCCGCCGCCGATGCCGAGGCCGCCGCCTTCGGACCGCTGGATCAGCACGACGCCGATCAGCGCGACGACGACCATGAGATAGATGACGAGCAAGATGGTCTGCATGTTTTCCAGGTCCCGGCCAGGCGGCCCAAATTTCAGGTTTGCGGCTCAATATACCAAGCCGCGCGCCATTCCAAGCCCTTCCGGTCGATCCGCCCGCCTTTTGCGGGGCAGGCGGACAGGCCTCAGGCCGTCAGCGCTTCGTATGCGCGGTAGATGGCAAGGAAATCGTCCGATTTCAAGCTCGCCCCGCCGATCAGCGCGCCGTCGACATTGGCGACGCCCATCAATTCCTGCGCGTTGCCCGGCTTGACCGAGCCGCCGTAGAGAATGCGCATCGTCGCGCCCTCGCCGCCAAAGCGGGCGGTGAGTTCCGCGCGCATGAAGGCATGCGCCTCCTCGACGTCCGCCGCCGTCGGCGTCAGGCCCGTGCCGATCGCCCAGACCGGCTCATAGGCGATGACGGTGTTTTCCGCCGTCGCGCCGTCCGGCACGGAAGCGGCGAGCTGCGCCTTTAGCACATCGAGCGTCCTGCCGGCCTTGCGCTCGTCCCCCGTCTCGCCGATGCAGACGATGGCAACGAGATCGCTCTGGTGGGCGATCTCGGCCTTGGCGCGCACCAGCGCGTCGCTTTCCTTGTGGTCCGTGCGGCGCTCGGAATGGCCGACGATGACATGGGTGCCGAAGCAGTCGGCGATCATCTCGGCGGAAATGTCGCCGGTATGCGCGCCGGAGGCCTTCTCGTGGCAGTCCTGCGCGCCGATCTTCAGCGGGCTGTCGTCGCAAAGCGCGGTCGCGACGTAAAGCAGGGTCGCGGGCGGGCAGATCAGCGTCTCGACCTTCTGCGAAAGCGGCCCCTTCACGCCCTCGGCCATCGCCTTGATCTGGTCGAGCGATGCGCGCGTGCCGTTCATCTTCCAGTTTCCGGCGACGAGCGGTGTAACGTCCGGTGTCATGAGGCCTCCCAATCATACGTCTCGGTTGGCAAGCGGCGTAGCAAATCGGGGCCTGCAAGGAAAGGTGCGTTTTGCCGCCGGCCGCCGCCTACTGCGCAAACAGCCAGTTCAGCGTCTCGCGCCAGTCGGTCATGCGCACCGGCGTGCCGTGGCCGCCGGTCTGGAGCAGCACGAAGCGCGTCGGGATGCCGGCCTTCAGCAATTTGCGGAAGACGGCGATCTGGTCGTTGGCCGCATAGACGCCGTCGCTGTCGCCATGGGTGAAGAACACCGGCAGCTTCGCCTTGAAGGCCGGTGTCTTCGCATAGTCGCCATCCGCCGCCCCGCCCATCAGCACCATGCCGGAAAGGCTCCTGACCGCCGTCGCATCCCGCACGACGCGGGCGCAGATGAAGCTGCCCATCGAGGCGCAGGCGAGGATGACGGGCCTGTCCGGCGAAAGCGCCTTGGCCCTCAGGATGAGGCCGGAAATGCGCGCCGCGCCCGCATCGTCGAAGGACGGCACGCTCGGCGCGTAATAGACGCCGCCGTTCTGCACGGTGAGGTTCTTCAGGCGGTTGAAGTTGCCGCCGAAATTCCAGTCGTTGTTGCCGAGCCGCCGGTCGCCGCCCCGGCCGTGGATGAAGATGACGGTGAAGGACGCCCCCTCGCCCTTGCCGGTCATCGCCACGTCGATCGGCCCGGCGGGCGTATCCACCGTCAGGTTCTGCTGCGCCTTCTTCACCGCCGTCGAGACATAGGCGGACCTCACGCGCCGCTCGGGCACCTGGTCGCGGCCGTTGATGTCGCGCATCTCCTGGTAGTCGACGACACGCAACGCGCCGTTGTCCGTCGTCTCCACCACGGCGGGATATCCGAAGAGCTCGTCCTTCCAGGGCTTGAGCGTCAGCGCCGCGGCGTCTCCCGCGGCAAATCCGGCGAAGATCGCGGCCAGAACCAGCCGGCAAAGGCAATGAACTGTGGACTGAGGCATGAAGTGCGGCTCCTCTGGGCTGGCGATACTTGCCATCCGCCCGCGCGCAAAGCAATCCTCGCCCGGCGGTTGGTGTATCCCGACATCGCGAAAACCCACGGAATCTGGCAGAGTCGCCAGTGATTCGCTGACGACCTCATCCTTGCCAGGCCCCGATCCCGACGGATCGGCGGGAAGAACCGGCAAACGGAACAAACTCTGAACGGCCCATGCAAGACGACAACAACGACCTCTTCGCCAACATGCCCTCCGAACCTGCCCGGCAGCCCGCCGCGCCGGAGGAAAGCCCCGTGCCCGCCCGCGAGACGCGCGCCGCGCCGCCGGCCGAAGGCTCGGGCGGCTACGACGCTTCGGCGATCCGCGTGCTGGAGGGCCTCGAGCCCGTGCGCATGCGTCCCGGCATGTATATCGGCGGCACGGATGAAAAGGCCCTGCACCACCTCTTCGCCGAAGTCATCGACAACTCGATGGACGAAGCCGTCGCCGGCCATGCCAATTTCATCGAGGTTCACCTCGACGCGGACGGCTACCTCACCGTCACCGACAACGGCCGCGGCATCCCGGTCGAGAACCACCCGCAGATGCCGGGCAAGTCGACGCTGGAGGTCATCCTCACCGTGCTCCATGCCGGCGGCAAGTTCGACGGCAAGGCCTACGAGACCTCGGGCGGCCTGCACGGCGTCGGCGTGTCGGTCGTCAACGCCCTTTCCGACCATCTCGAAGTCGAGGTCGCGCGCAACAGGAAGCTCTACCGCCAGCGCTTTTCGCGCGGCAAGCCGGTCGGCGGCCTGGAGGAGCTCGGCGACGTGCACAACCGCCGCGGCACGAAGGTGCGCTTCCACCCGGATCCGGAAATCTTCGGCACGCATGCCCGCTTCGATCCCGGCCGCGTCTTCCGCATGGCCCGCTCGAAGGCCTATCTCTTCGGCGGCGTCGAAATCCGCTGGAGCTGCGATCCCTCGCTCCTGCCGGAAGGCTCCGAGACCCCGGAAAAGGCCGTCTTCCACTTCCCCGGCGGCCTCAAGGACTACCTGCAGGCGACGCTCGGCAAGGACTACACCGTCACGCGCGAGATCTTCGCCGGCAAGAGCGAGAAGTCGGGCGGCCACGGCTCGCTGGAATGGGCCGTCACCTGGTACGGCGGCGATTCGCTGATCCACTCCTACTGCAACACCATCCCGACGGCCGACGGCGGCACGCACGAGGCGGGCCTGCGCATCGCCCTCACCAAGGGCCTGAAGAACTATGCCGAGCTGACGCAGAACAAGCGCGCCGCCGCCATCACCACCGACGACGTGATGATCTCGGCGGTCGGCATGCTCTCGGTCTTCATCCGCGAGCCGGAATTCGTCGGCCAGACCAAGGACAAGCTCGCCACCGTCGAGGCCCAGCGCATCGTCGAGAACGCGCTGCGCGACCCCTTCGACCATTACCTTGCCGACAACCCCGCCGAAGCCGCCAAGCTTCTCGAATGGGTGATCGAGCGCTCGGAAGAGCGCATGCGCCGCCGCAAGGAAAAGGAAGTGAGCCGCAAGACGGCCGTGCGCAAGCTGCGCCTGCCCGGCAAGCTCGCCGACTGCTCGCAGAATTCCGCCGAGGGCGCCGAACTCTTCATCGTCGAGGGCGATTCGGCCGGCGGCTCGGCCAAGCAGGCGCGCAACCGCGCCAACCAGGCGATTCTCCCGCTGCGTGGAAAAATCCTCAACGTCGCCAGCGCCGGCCGCGAGAAGCTCGGCGCCAACCAGCAGATTTCCGATCTCGTGCAGGCGCTCGGCTGCGGCACGCGCTCGAAATACCGCGACGAGGACCTGCGCTACGAGCGCGTCATCGTCATGACCGACGCCGACGTCGACGGCGCGCATATCGCCTCGCTGCTCATCACCTTCTTCTACCAGGAGATGCCGGACCTCATCCGCGGCGGGCACCTCTACCTCGCCGTGCCGCCGCTCTACCGCATCAGCCAGGGCGGCAAGACGCTCTATGCGCGCGACGACGCGCACCGCGAGGAGCTGATGCGCACGGAGTTCAACGGCCGCGGCAAGGTGGAGCTCGGCCGCTTCAAGGGCCTCGGCGAGATGCTGCCGGCGCAGCTCAAGGAAACGACGATGGACCCGAGAAAGCGTACCCTTCTCAAGGTGGCGATCGACGACGTCGATTTCGAGGGCACGCGCACGGCGGTGGACGACCTGATGGGCACCAAGCCGGAAGCCCGGTTCCGTTTCATCCAGGAGCGCGCCGTCTTCGCCGACAACCTCGACATCTGAGGCCTTGCCGCCATATTTTCGCGGCAATGGCCGCTTCTAACCGGCATATCCGAGGCGGAAAGGACGGCCATGAAAGCTGCGCTCATCGTCATGACGATCATGGGCTGCGACGACAGCGCGACCCAGTGCCACTATATCGATACGGTCGACCGGAGCTGGCAGACCGTGGCGCTTTGCGACGCGCAGGCCGAGACCTACATCAACCGCCACCAGAACGCGAACTATCCCGTCATCGTCGCCGTTTGCGAAACGTCCGGCAACCGCATGACGGCCGAGGTGGCGGAACCCGCGCCCGATCCGCTGCCGGCGGAAACCGCTACCGGCAGCGAGCCCGCCGCCCCCGTGCAAACCGAGGAAGCAAGGCAGGGCCTTGCCGCCCGCACGCTCGCCCTGGTGAAAAGGGCCATCCCCGACGCCGCCTCCCTGAAGGCCGCCGTCACCACGCCGGTCCGCTATGCGGAAGGCGGCTATTCCTGGGTCGTGAAGCGGTTTGCCGATTGATCGATCGGCTTTGCAGTTCCGAGGCGAGGCATCGCGCTTCCAGCAGGCTTGCGCCCGGGACGTGACGACCTGCGTCATCCCCGGCACATCGGCCCCGGTTACGCCGCTTCCCGGGTCGCGATCAGCGCGTAGCTGCGCGCCGTCTGGCGCTGCTCGGCAATGGCGAGCCGCTCGACCAGTTCCAGCATGGACTGGCAGGAGGCGTTGCCAGCCGCGCGGGCGCGCGACAGCAGCCGCTCCGAGACGGAGAGCAGGCCATCCCCGCCCTTCGCCTCGCTGCGCCACAGCATCGTCGCCTCGGCGAAGAGCGCGCTGATGTCGCGCCCGAGGCCGGCGGTTTCATAGAGCGCCCGCACGGCCGCCTCGCGGCCGTCTGACAGGATGGAGCGGACCCGCCGCTCGGCCTGCCCCGAAAGATTGGTGATGGCCGCGGCGAAGAATTCCACCCGGCCGGTGCACAGCGCGTGCATGAGAAAGACGGGCGTCAGGCGACCGGTCAGGCGCAGGTGCTCCACCAGCGCCGGCATTTCGCTGTCGGCCACCTCTGCGACCAGGCCGATCGTCGCCAGGTCGCAGGCCTCCCGCGTGATGCGCTCGACCCGGCTCGTGCCGACCGCCGCCTGGATGAGGCCGAAGCCGGCAAGCGCCGAGCCGATCTTCTCGACAAGCGCATGGCGGGCGTCGCTCGGCAGGTCGTCCCGGTCGAGCAGCAGCGCGCGGACCTCGGCATCGTGGCCGAGCCGGTCGGCGATGCGCGCCAGGCTGCGGCGGGAGATCGCCGCGCCCTCGTTTTCCAGCAGCGCCAGCACATCCGGCACCTCGCCGACTTCCGCAAGCGCCGCCGAAACGGCCCGGGAGACCAAGGCGCGGTGCGCGATCAGCATGCGCGTCATGTCGCCGCCCTTGGCGGCAAGGTCCACCAGATCGGCATCCGTCAGCACGGGCGAACACAGGATGATGTGGGCGGCGATGTCCGGCTGGTCTTCCGCCAGCGGCAGCACGACGGCGCGCGGCGCGTCCTCGCTGTCGGCCAGCGCCTCGGCCAGCGCCAGCCGCACCTTGGGCGCCGGATCGTCGAGCAGGAAGATCATCGCCATCTCGGCCGCATGCCGGTCGTCCGGCGCGATCCGAAAGCGGGCATAGGCTCGCGCCAGCACGCTTGCGGCCTTCGCCCTGTCGGCGGCCCGCGCGGTCTCGACCCAACGGAGAAATGCATGAACGATCAATGGACGCCCCAAACGCCTGAAAACGCTACGGGCACCAAGCTAGCGGCAAAGTGTTTAAGATTGGTTCACCATGTCCGTTAACCGGACGGTGACACGATGAATGCCGCCCGGCGGTGGATCCTGCGGGTCAGCCCGAGAGTGACGAAGGAGGAGAAGGACGGAGGATTACCCGCGACGGCCCCAACGTCGAAAGAGCTGGAGACCTTGCCTCGCCGCCATCATCCTCGGGCTTGACCCGAGGATCCGCCTTCACCCGGCCTTCGGCCGCGTCATGGCGAAGACATCCGCCCCGCCGTCGCAATAGTCCATGTATCCCATGCGCCCGAGCGGCCGGGCGACGGCCATGTCGAGCATCCCGTCGCGAACGATCTCCGGGCTGATATGGATGCCGACGACCTGGCCGAACACCACCCAGTTGTCCGATTCGCGCCCGTCGAGGCCGAGCGGCCGCAGGATCTGCGTCGCGCGGCATTCGAGCGCCGCATGGGCCTCGCCGACATAGGGCGCATCGACGAGGCGCCCCGTGACCGGCGTCAGCTTCGCGATCTCGAATTCGTCGACACCGCGCGGCACGGCGAGCGAGCTCGCATTCATCTCTTCGGCCAGATGCCGGCTTGCCAGCGAGCAGGTGAAGACGCCCGTCTCCTCGATATTCGCCACGCTGTCCTTGTGGCCGCTGGAGGAAAACATGACGAGCTTCGGCCTGTCGCTCACCGCGTTGAAGAACGAATAGGGCGAAAGATTCCGCCGCCCGTCCTTCGCCTTCGTGCCGATCCAGCCGATCGGGCGCGGCGCGACGATGGCCTTGAAGGGATCGTGCTTCAGGCCGTGGGCGTTCGCCGCGGTCTCGTAGAACAGTGCGTCAGGCGTCATCGCCCACCCATGTGACGATCTCGGCAAGCTCCGGCCGCGGCCGCTCGGTCGGCGGAACGGTCGGCGTGCCGATATGGATGAATCCGGCGACCTTCTCGCCCGGCTCGACGCCGAGGATGGGATGGGCGCGCTCGTCGAAGGCATACCATTCCGTCAGCCAGTTCGAGGCGAAGCCATGGGCGTTCGCCGCCATCACGAGGTTGAGGCAGACGGCGCCGGCCGACATGACCTGCTCCCATTCCGGGATCTTGAAATGCGGCGCCGCGCGGCTGACGACGGCGATCACCACCGGCGCGCGGGTGAGCCGCGTGTTCTCCACCTTCACCATCTCCTCGGAAAGGTCCGGCTTGTCGGCGAGCGCGATCCCGGCCAGCGCCTCGCTGATCCGCCGGCGTTCCTCGCCGCGATAGACGATGAAGCGCCAGGGCGCGAGCTTGCCGTGGTCCGGCACGCGCGAGGCGAGCTTCAGCATCTCCTCCACCTCGCTTTTCGAGGGGCCGGGCGCGCTCATCTGGAAGGCGGGGATCGACCGGCGGGTCGAAAGATAATCGATCAGCTTTATTTCGGTTTTCATCGCGAGGGAGTTCCAATATCGTGCCGCCGGCGCGGCCTTGAAAATGCCATTAGCCGGGCCTTCAAGTGGAGCCTTACAGTCAGGAAGTCAACCGTTCCCATGCGCATGCGTATCCATCCCGCCGCCGCCGCAGGCCTCGCCCTCGCGAGCCTTGCCGCCTCTTTCGTGCCGGCGCGCGCGCAGGATTCGCTTGAGAGCTTCTCGCAGATCACCACGCCGCTGAAGGGCAGCAAGGTTACGTCCTTCAACCCCATCGTCACCGGCGAGGCGACGCCGCGCAACCTCAGGGACGTCACCTGCGAGGCGCTGCTGACCAAGGACGGCCAGCCGATGCAGCATGGCCTGACCTGGCGCGTCTTCTCGCCCATTCCGGCCGCCGACGGCAAGCTGCCGCTGCTGGCCACCTCCGAGGGCGGCACGGCCGCCTTCCACCTCGTTCCCGGGGAATATTTCGTCAATGTCGCCTTCGGCCGGGCGGGCGCGACGAAGAAGCTCGTCGTGCCGGAAGAGGGCTCCGTCGACAAGCAGGTCATGGTGCTCGATGCCGGCGGCATCATGCTGAACGCCGTCTCCGGCGCGGATGTGCGCATCCCGCCCAAGGAATTGAGCTTTGCGGTCTATTCCGCCGAGGTGCGCGAGGACGGCGAGCGCAACCTCGTCATGGACGACGTGAAGCCGAATTCCGTCGTGCGCCTCAATGCCGGCACCTACCATGTCGTTTCCGACTATGGCGACGTCAATGCCGTCATCCGCGCCGATATCCAGGTGGAAGCCGGCAAGCTGACGCGCGCCACCATCCAGCACCGCGCCGCCAAGCTGACGCTGAAGCTCGTCTCCGAGCCCGGCGGCGAGGCCATCGCCGACACGGCCTGGTCGATCCTCACCTCCTCGGGCGATACCGTCTCCGAAAGCGTCGGCGCGTTCCCGACGCTCGTTCTGGCGGAAGGCAGCTACATCGCCGTCGCCCGCAACAAGAACAGGATCTACCAGCGCGATTTCCAGGTGAAAGCCGGCGTGAACACCGATGTCGAGGTGCTGCTCGACGAGAAGGCGAACGACCAGAAGGCCGCCGCGCAGGACGTGGTGGACTGAGCGCCGGACAAGGGTGCCGAGCCCCTCATCCCGCTGCCGCGACCGTCTCCCCGCAAGCGGGGAGAGGAAGATGTTGCACCGCCCCTTGCCACAAGTCCCTTCTCCCCGCTTGCGGGGAGAAGGTGCCGGCTGGCGGATGAGGGGCAAGCGCCCCTCGCCTCAAGCCTTGCCCAGCTTGCGCTTCAAATCCGGCGGCATCGCCTCCAGCGACAGCGCCTCGATCGCCTCGTCGAGCGATATCGCCGTCTGGTTCTGCGAACCGAGGCGGCGGATGTTGACGGAGCGTTCCTCCGCCTCGCGCTTGCCGCAGACGATGATGACCGGAACCTTGGTCACCGAATGCTCGCGGACCTTGTAGTTGATCTTCTCGTTGCGAAGATCGGTCTCGACGGTCAGGCCCGCCTCGCGCAGCTTGTCGGCCACCTCGCGGGCATAGTCGTCCGCCTCGGAGGTGATGGTCGCCACGACCACTTGCATCGGCGCGATCCACAGCGGCATGTGCCCCGCGAAGTTCTCGATGAGAATGCCAAGGAAGCGCTCCATAGAGCCGCAGATGGCGCGGTGGATCATCACCGGCTGGCGCTTTTCCGACGCCTGGTCGATGTAGAAGGCGCCGAAGCGTTCCGGCAGGTTGAAGTCGACCTGCGTGGTGCCGCACTGCCATTCGCGGCCGATGGCGTCCTTCAGCGTGTATTCGAACTTCGGCCCGTAGAACGCGCCCTCGCCCGGCAGGATGCCGGTCTTGATGCGCCCGCCGGACTGCGCCTCGATCTGCTTCAGCACGTCCATCATGACGCTTTCCGCGCGATCCCAAAGCGCATCGGAACCGACGCGCTTTTCCGGGCGGGTGGAGAGCTTCACCACGACCTCGTCGAAGCCGAAGTCCTTGTAGACCGAGAGGATGAGGTCGTTGATGCGCAGGCATTCGGCCGCCATCTGCTCGTCGGTGCAGAAGACATGCGCATCGTCCTGCGTGAAGCCGCGCACGCGCATCAGCCCGTGCAGCGCGCCGGACGGCTCATAGCGATGCACGTTGCCGAATTCCGCAAGGCGGACGGGTAGTTCGCGGTAGGACTTCAAGCCATGCTTGAAGATCTGCACATGGCCCGGGCAGTTCATCGGCTTCAGCGCGAAGACGCGCTCGTCGTCGGTCTCGTCGCCGGCGACGGTCACCTTGAACATGTTGTCGCGATACCAGCCCCAGTGGCCGGAGGTCTCCCACAGCGACTTGTCGAGCACCTGCGGCGCGTTCACCTCCTCATAGGTGCCCGCGAGGCGACGGCGCATATAGGCGACGAGCGTCTGGAACATGCGCCAGCCCTTGCCGTGCCAGAAGACGACGCCCGGTCCTTCCTCCTGGAAATGGAACAGGTCCATTTCGCGCCCGAGGCGGCGATGGTCGCGCTTCTCGGCCTCGGCGAGGATGTTGAGATAGGTGTCGAGCTCCTCCTGCGTGCGCCAGGCGGTGCCGTAGATGCGCGTCAGCATCGGATTGTTCGAATCGCCGCGCCAATAGGCGCCCGCGACCTTCATCAGCTTGAAGGCCGTGCCGATCTGGCCGGTGGCGGCCATGTGCGGGCCGCGACACAGGTCGAACCAGTCGCCCTGGTAGTAGATCTTGAGGTCCTGCCCCTCGGGGATCGCATCGACCAGCTCGACCTTGTACTTCTCGCCCTTGGAGGAGAAGACCTCCTTGGCCTTGTCGCGCGACCAGACTTCCTTGGTGAAGGGCTTGTTGCGCTGGATGATCTCCTTCATGCGCTTTTCGATCTTCGGCAGATCGTCGGGCGTGAAGGGCTCGTCCTTGGCGAAGTCGTAGTAGAAGCCGTTGTCGATGACCGGGCCGATCGTCACCTGCGTGCCGGGCCACAGCTCCTGCACGGCCTCGGCCATCACATGGGCGGCGTCGTGGCGGATGAGTTCCAGCGCGCGGTCGTCCTCGCGGGTGACGATCTCGATCCGCCCGTTGGAAACGGGATCGGAGAGATCGCGCAGCTCGCCGTCGAGCGCAATCGCGACCGCCTTCTTGGCCAGCGACTTGGAAATCGCCTCAGCCACGTCACGCCCGGTCGAGCCCGCGGGATAATCGCGGACGGAACCGTCGGGAAAAGTCAGGGAAACAGGTGCAGACATTCAAAAATCTCCTATCCAGTCCCGCCAACGAATGCGGGTGGTATGCGAGTGAAAAGGCCGGATGCGCCGGCACGTTGCGCCTGCGATATAAGGGGAAAACGGAAGGATTGGAAGGGCTGCAAGACACCCCCAACTTCGCTTCTTACATCTCTAAAATTGTACGACAGAAGCCCCCCTGGGATTGGCATCATCAAAGGTCTTCTAGGGATCGAAGTTGTTGCCCATAGATGAACGCCTCATTCGTTCCCAAAGTATACAGCGCGCCTGGCCTACCGCTTAGCCAAAACTTATGGCCTAACCATTCAGCCTTCTGCGGAATCATGCTCACACCTCGGCAACCGGTAACGCCTTCAAAATATCTAATTGGTCGGGTTGCGTGGACAAAGACAACCTTTGGCTTGAGCTCTGCAAATAGAAATGGCAACAGGCTGCCGCTCCAGTCAGCGTCTGTTAATTCGTTGGAGCGACGTGAAGGTTTCGCGCATACGTTAGTTTCCAAGGCCCCATTCAATCCACGGGAAATCGCCTCGATAGGACGCCTGTTGCCTTCTTTTTTTCCAAGTGACTTATAATCCGCTTTAAATTTTTCCCAATCAAAGCCTGAATCATGGGACCAATACTCGGCAAAGCGTCCCAGTCTTGTGGCCGCGTTGATTCCAACTATGAATGCACTGCAATCGTATGGCGAGCCGTTACAAACAAACGGGCGCGCGAATGGATCATTTATTTTCTCAAAAAGACGCTCTCCAAAGGTCTGCAAAACTGAAGACATTAGAACTCCCGCACTCAACGACAACAACACTGGTTTGGTATATCTGGTGGCTAGCCCCGTTCAAAGCGACACTGTTTTCTCCAAGGGCGCAGACTAAGGAAATTGCGGCGCCTTCTATGATCAAGGCTGCCGCAAATATAATGAAAACACATCTGCATTTTCCCCACCCCCAAAACCTCCCCTATCCTAAAAGTCCTTCCGCCGCCGGACGGATCGCGTAACGTGTCGATGCGGGCGGGAGGAGGCGCTTTCGTGTTCTGCCGAAACGTACGGCAGGCGCGAAAGAGGCGAGGAGCGCTGCGGGGGCGAAAGCTTCCGTCGCAACAGGCTTCCCCCTTCCCCGGGTCTTGCGGGGTCGGTTTGGGTCCGCCATGCAAGCGCTGACCGATGCATGCCCGCCAAAGCCGCGAAAACGGTTTTCGGACAAGGTTCATGCGGAGACAGCGTGCAGCGAAGCAGCTCCCAGCCTGAAGGAGGTCGGACCGCCTCCGAAGAACGCCTGGGCCGCGCGAAAGCGAAGCCACCATCCATAAACCAGAGAGGCAACGCTTTCGCGCGGTTCTCCGGACAGTTTCGAAAACCCGGTGGATCGCCATGCGGGCGGTTCCGGCGCGCCCCGTCGGTGGCGAAGGCCGGCGCGGAAAGGAGAGCGCGATGTCTTACGGTCAGGAACTTTTCAAGGACGAGCGGCACCAGAGGCGCACTCAGCGTCTCCAGCCGTATTTTCGTCAGGCGGCCACCTTTGCCGGCCTTCACCTTGCCTGCCGCCTGCCGAAATGCCGGCGGGCGAAGCGCTGCACCGGCTGCTGGCCGGCGGAGGAGATCGCCACCACCCACTACAAGCAGTTTCCGCCCTGTGTGGTGGACGATGCCACCCAGTCCGCGCTCAACTGCGCGTCGCGGGAGCTCGAAGAGCGCCAGCGCCGGGAATGGCTCGCCGCCGGCTACAGCCAGGAAGAGCTGGACAGGTGGGAAGAGGAAGCGGAAGCGCTGGACGACGACCCGAACGTGCCCGAAGGATGGAATACCGCGCTCGCGCCGCCTATCGGGCCAGGAGCGCGCAAAGGCCGTTGACCGTGTTGGCGTTGCGCAGCGTGCCGATGCCGAGCTTCTTCGTCGTCAGGTGCGCGAGCAGCTTCGTTTCGCTCGGTTTTGCGGCAAAATCGATCCAGAGGTCGCCGTGCGAAAGGGCAAGGCGGATGTCGGGTGTCGCGTGGCTTTCGAGCCTTGCCAGCGCTTTTTCGTCGAGCGGCACGCGCATGGCGCGCACCACGACGTCGGCGCCGTTGCCTTGCGGGAAGGGATTGCCGGCGGCAAGGCGCTTCCAGGCTTCGGCGGTGCGGGCGATGATGTCGACGTGCTTGCCGAAGCTCGTGCGGAAGCCCGCTTCCAGCCACGCCTCGATTTCGCCGAGCGGCGCGGCCTCGCCCTCGAAGACGAGGTTGCCGGTGGCGGCCAGCGTGCGGGCGTTGCGGAAGCCGAGGCCTTCGGCCATCGCCTTCAGGTCCGCCATCACCACCCGCTTTCCGGGCGAAAGCACGATGGAGTGCAGGAGGGCGACATAGGTTTCCACCGCTCAGCCGCGCTCCGCCTTCGAGACGCGCCACAACCGCCACGGCGCCCACCAGGCAAGGCGCGCTTCCAGCGCCTCGGGCACGGGATCGAAGCCATGCGTGCCGCCGGGGCCGCAGCGAGCGACGCGGAAGAGCGTCATGAAGCCGCCGCGCCACAGGCCATGGCGCGCGACGGCCTCGTAGCCGTATTCCGAGCAGGTCGGCAGGTGGCGGCAGGAATTGCCGATGAAGCCGGAGAGCGTGAGCTGGTAGAGGCGGATGAGGCCCATGCCGAAGAGCCGCCCCGGCGTCTTGCGGAACGGGCCGTTCCAGTTGCGGCCCTTGTGGCGCAGGCGTTCGGGGGTATGGTCGCAGTCCGGGGCGTTACACATGGGCTTTGCCGCCCGAGGAGAGGATGCCCCTCATCCGCCTGCCGGCACCTTCTCCCCGCAGGCGGAGGGAAGGGACTGGCGGGAACGTCCGGCGCTCCATCGACCGTCCGGCTTGAGGGGAAAACGGTGCGGCATTTCCCTTCTTTCCGCTCGCGGGGAGAAGGTCGCGGCAGCGGGATGAGGGGCAGACGGCAAACACCGCCCTCACCCGGCCTTTTCCAGCCGCTTCGCCTCGATCTGGCCGATGGCGTCGACCACGGCGTCGAAGGTCAGCATGGTGGAGGCGTGGCGGGCCTTGTAGTCCTTGACGGGCTTGAGGAAGCGCATCTCCTCGAAGCGGCCGGTCGGCCCCTCGCCGTCGGCCTTCAGCATGGCGAGCATGTCCTCGCGTGCCTTGCGGATTTCCGCCACGGTCGCGCCGATCACATGGCGCGCCATCACCGAGGAGGACGCCTGGCCGAGCGCGCAGGCCTTCACCTCATGGGCGAAATCGCTGACGGTATCGCCGTCGAGCTTGAGATACACCTTCACCCGCGAGCCGCAGAGCTTGGAATGGGCGCCGGCCTCGCCGTCCGCATCCGGCAGGGTGCCGATGCGCGGGATGTTGCCGGCGAACTCCAGGATACGGCTGTTGTAAATATCGTCCATCATGCTTCCGTTTTCCGCGTTTTTTGCGGAATCTTCAATGATCCGAGGAGATTATTCCGATGTCGTCGGTAAAAAAGCATCGCGTGTCGCCTCAGGCCTCTTTCGCAGGCCTCGGTCGATACTATATGATAACTCGTATTGGGGTGAGGGTTTTGCAAGATGCGGAGCACTCACCTGTTGTTTGGGAAACCGTGCCGGACGGTCGCTCGCACTGCTAAGCGATGACCCGAGAGCCCCGGAGCCCGCCAACGGAACCCAAGCCTGCAGGGTTAGGCGAATGGCCAGTGGCGAGTCCGATACACACGTCAGGTAACCTGCAGAAAGGTCAATGGGTCCATGGACGCCATAGTCACCAATTTTCCGCGCATCGAGGATGACGCCGGCCGGCCGACGCAGAAAGAGGCGGAAGACGCCGTTCGCGTGCTGCTTCGCTGGGCCGGCGACGATCCGCAGCGCGAGGGCCTGCTGGATACGCCTGCGCGCGTCGCCAAGGCCTATCGCGAGCTCTTCTCCGGCTATGACCTTGCCGCCGAGGACGTGCTCGGCCGCACCTTCGAGGAAGTCGCCGGCTATGACGACATGGTGCTGGTGAAGGACATTCCGTTCTTCTCGCATTGCGAGCACCATATGGTGCCGATCATCGGCAAGGCGCATGTCGCCTACCTTCCGAACGGCCGGGTGCTTGGTCTTTCCAAGATTGCCCGCGTGGTGGAGATCTTCGGCCGCCGCCTGCAGACGCAGGAGACGATGACGGCGCAGATCGCCAGGTCCATCGACGAAACGCTGAACCCGCGGGGCGTCGCCGTGATGATCGAGGCCGAGCATATGTGCATGGCCATGCGCGGCATCCAGAAACAGGGCTCGACAACGCTCACCACCACCTTTACCGGTGCCTTCAAGACCGAGCCGGCCGAACAGGTCCGGTTCATGACGATGATCCGGAGCTAGGCCGAAGGCCGGCTCCACCCGACGGAGCCGACCGCCATGCCGATCACCTTCCAAGCCCCCTCCAGGGACAAGGCCGAGCTGGAGACAGGCCCGGCCTTCACCCCCCGTTTCGACGACAGCGGCCTCGTGACCGCCGTCGTGACGGATGCGAAGGACGGCGAACTGCTGATGGTCGCCCACATGAATGCCGAATCGCTGGCGCTCACCATCGAGACGGGCATCGCCCATTACTGGAGCCGCTCGCGCAATGCGCTCTGGAAGAAGGGCGAGACCTCCGGCAACCTCCAGACCGTCGTGGAACTGAGGACCGACTGCGACCAGGACGCCGTCTGGCTCAAGGTCTCCGTCGCCGGCCACGACGCCACCTGCCACACCGGCCGCCGCTCGTGCTTCTACCGCACGGTCTCGAACAGCCCGGATGGTGCTGTGCTGACGATCACCGGCGGCGAACCGCAATTCGACCCGGCGGCGGTCTACAGCAAAAATTAAGCATCCGCGCGTTTTGCGTCCCGTTCCGGCACGGATTTACCAATTGGCAACCTCTTCGGCCGCCTAATCGCTTCCATGGCGGCTTCTAGCCCCGCCATGCGGATCAGGATATGGAACCCCATCGCTCGCATGCGTCCCGAACGGTTTCCAGCGCCACCTGCGGCGGGGCGACGATCCTGCGGGCGGGCACCCTGCTCCGGCTCAAACGCCGCGCACTTTCCGGAAGGATTTTCGTGCCGGAATTTCCCCGCGTCACGGATTGCAACTATCCTGCGATCTATTGTGTTGCCGAGGGCGCAGGGTGGACGGAACCGTTTGCTTCACCGCGAATTCCTCTTGGGAACGGAGGTCCGGAATGCTGAACTGGAGTTTCAATCGTAGTCTCGTAACGGCGGATGCATCGGATCCGGGCGGACCTTCCATGAACGACATGTCTCACATTCCCGCGCCGGCCCCGCCGCGCAAATCCAAGATCGCCCTTGCCCTCGGCGGCGGCGCTGCCCGCGGCTGGGCGCATATCGGCGTGTTGAGGGCGCTGGACGAGGAAGGCATCGAGATCGGCATGATCGCCGGCACGTCGATCGGCGCACTGGTCGGCGGCTGCTACCTTGCCGGCAAGCTGGACGAGCTGGAAGCCTTCGCCCGATCGCTCACCATGCGCCGCATCGCCGGCCTCCTCGATTTCACCATCCGCGGCTCCGGCCTTTTCGGCGGCATGCGGCTGACGCGCCGCATGCAGGAGCATCTGGAGAACCTGTCGATCGAGGATCTCGACCGCCCCTTCGTCGCGGTGGCGACGGAAGTCAACAGCGGCCACGAAGTATGGATCAACGGCGGCGCCCTGATCACGGCCCTGCGCGCCTCCTATGCGCTGCCGGGCATCTTCGAGCCGATCAAGTGCAACAACAGGACGCTGGTGGACGGCGCCCTGGTGAACCCGGTGCCGGTTTCCGTCTGCCGGGCGTACGAGGAGCCGCTGGTCGTCGCCGTCAACCTCAACTACGATCTTTACGGCCGCTCCGCCGTGATCAAGCACAGCGCCAGCCCGCAGAAGGTGACCGAACCGAAACAGGAGGACAGCGCCGCCCGCCTCGGATTGACGAGCGTCATGGTGCAGTCCTTCAACATCATCCAGGACCGCATTTCCCGCGCGCGCCTGGCCGGCGACCCGCCGGACCTGTCGCTGCATCCGAAGCTTGCGGATATCGGCCTCTCGGAATTCCACCGCGCGGGCGAATCCATCGACCGCGGCTACCTCGAAGCCAAGGCGCGCATTTTCGAGATCAAGCGCATGCAGGAAGTTGTGATGGCGCGCTGAATGGCGCAGCGGCGAGAAACGACGACGGGCGGAGCGATGAAGATCGTTCCGCCCGAAACCGTTAAAGCATTTCCAGCCGAAGCGGGATCGCTTCGGCGTCGGATAATGCGATAAAAACAAAAAACTGGAGCATTTCCGCTGAACCGGAGTTCAGCGGAAATGCTCTAACGCCGGCGTCAGCTCGCGATATAGGCCTTGATGGCCTCGGCCTCGTGCTGGATGGCGCGAATATGGGACTTCACCACGTCGCCGATGGAGACGATTCCGACGAGGCGTCCCTCCTTCTCCACGGGAATGTGGCGGGCGCGCAGCGAACTCATCATTTCCATGATCTCGTCGACGGTCTGGCCTTCGTCGCAGCGATGGACATTGCCCCACATGATGGAGGAAATGGGCTTGTCCAGGCACTCGGCCCCGCTGCGGGCAATGGCGGCCACGATGTCGCGCTCGGTGAGAATGCCGGCGATGCGGTCGTTCCGGTCGACGATGACGATGGCGCCGATGTGGTTTTCATGAAGATAGACGGCAGCCTGCCTCACGGTGAGCTGCGGGCCGCCGGTCACGACGTTGCGGCCTTTCTCGTCCAGTATCGTCTTTACATACATGCGTACCTCCCGTGTGCATCATGACGCTGAGAGGCGGGACACCCGCAGGGATGCCCTGCCAGTAACGTGGACGCATCCCTTCCTCCTTGCGGATGCGGCCCATTCCGGTGTGCATGTGCGAACCGGAACACGTTCATGGTGCGCCACGAAAGAGGCGATTGCAAGACCGCTAATGGACTATCGTTAATCCCGCCGGCTCTCGGCCGTAGCCACATCGAAGAGCGGGAAGAACAGGAAGCCGAACAGGAAGCCGCCGATATGCGCTTCCCAGGCGATCGCCCCGCCGGCGACCGTTCCGAAGATCTGCCCGAAGCCGATCAGGAAGTTGGTGAGGAACCAGATGCCGGAAAAGACGAGCACCGAGCGGTTGGAAAGCGCCTCGGCGATGGTGAGCCGCCGGTTGAGATGCGCGAACTGCCGGCTGATGCGCCCGCTCGGCGAGAAGACGAAACGCGCGGCCGCCCCCATGAGGCCCGAGACGACGCCAGAAGCGCCGACGACGAGGATCATCGCCCCCCAGTGCAGCGCGGTGTGGAACGCCACCGCCGCGATGGCGGAAAGGCACCAGAAGAGGAAGAAGCGCGTGCGGCCGATGCGGCGCACGACGGGCGCGCCGAAAGCGACCATCCAGAAGGCGTTGAAGATCAGATGCTCCCAGCCGCCGTGCAGCAGCGAATAGGTGACCGGGCTCCACAGCCAGCCGAGGTCCTGCTCCGAAAGGGGAATCGAATAGCGCCCCGGAATGAAGCCGAAGTGCAGCAGCACGAACTCGTCGGTCGAAGCCGACAGGAGATAGGTGCGCACGAGATGGATCAGCGTCAGCACGCCGAGCACGAAGACGAGGCTTGCCGGCAGGTTGAACGCCGGCTCCCGCCTGCGGTCGCCGAACTCGCCACCGTGCACTTCATCGCCGTCGTTACGCATGACCAAACCACCATACTCAAAAATCGAATCGTGCTTATACAGAGAAAAGAAAGGCCGTGCAGCTTTCGCCGACGGCCGGTGCCCCAATCGCCGAGGCCAAATCGATGTGCAGTAAACCATTCCCTCGTGGAGGGATGGCCGGATGTTCTCCCAAGCCGGCGGCCTGCGCAATCGAAACCAATCGTTAACCTTAATGCCGGGCTGGCATGAAACTCGCTACACCTTCCGGGAATGCCCGTTCGCCGCATCCAGCGTGCCGGAACGGGACAGAATCGATTGGATATGCGCATGCAGACCAAGGCCGCAACGGCACTTTACGACTATTGGGCACGCCAGCGCGGCGAGCGCGCCGTGCCGCTGCGCAGCGCCATCGAGCCCGCCGACATCGCGGCGATCCTGCCCGACGTGTTCATCCTCGAAGACGGCCGCCTGCACGCTCCGCGCTTCCGGCTGGCCGGCACGCGGCTTTGCGCGCAGTTCGCCCGGGAACTCAAGGGCTCGGATTTCGACGCGCTGTTTGCACCGGACCAGCGCGTCCGCGTCGCGCGGATCGCCGAGAACGTCATGGCGCAGGCCGCACCCGCCATCATGCATGTCCAGCTCGTCGACGGCACGCTGGAGACGACGGAGGCGGAAATCGCGCTGCTGCCGCTCGCCACCCGAGGCAGGACGGCCGACCGCATCATCGGCACCTTCGCGCCCCTGCCCGGCCAGCGCCCGCCGCTATCCGCCTTCCGCTATGCCACGCTCGGCGCGCTCTCGGTCATCGATCCCGAACGCCGGAGCGATCCCGCCGCCAACCGGCCGTCGATCCCCATGCCGACCTCGATCATGGCCATGCGCCCGGCCGGCCTTGGCCAGACGGTCAGCCGGGTCATGCACCTGCGCATCTTCGAGGGCGGCCGAAAGGCCGGAGAGCCGCAGGAACGCTAGCGAACACAACCTGCAACGCCCACAGGTTGTCGAAATCCCGCCCCTCGCGAGATTTTCCCGCACCGGCAAACCTTCTGTTAACCCAGAAAGGTTAAGTCTTGGAAAGAGATAGGATGATCAGGCACGCGCGCTCATGTACTCTTTCCAGCAAGCATCGCCCGCCGCCCGGAAGCCGCAGCCCGACCAGCGCGCCTTCCAGCGCGTATCGGTAAACCTGTCGGGCCGGCTGATGCTCGCAAGCCATGAAGAATTCGATTGCACCGTCCTCGACATGTCGCCGGGCGATGCGAGCTTCGTCTGCGCGGCGCGCCCCAAGATGGGCGAGCGCATCATCGCCTATATCGACCATGTGGGCCGCATCGAGGGCACCGTCGCGCTTCTCAACGCGGACGGCTTCGCAATCCAGCTCAACGCAACGGACCGCAAGCGGGAAAAGCTCGCGGCCCAGCTCACCTGGATCGCCAACAAGCATGAGCTCGGCCTGCCGGAAGACCGCCGCCACGACCGCCTCACCCCGCGCAACACCCGCACCGACCTGACGCTGGACGACGGCCGGCGCTATCCCTGCCGCATCATCGACCTTTCGCTTTCCGGTGCGGCCGTCGACATCGACGTGCGCCCGGCGCTCGGAACCGCCGTCCAGCTCGGCCACATGAAGGGCCGCGTCGTGCGTCACTTCCAGGAGGGCGTTGCGATCGAATTCTCCTCGGTCCAGTCGAAGGAAGCGCTGACCGTCTTCCTGTAGCGTTTCAGGACGATCCCGGACGATGCAGTCCCAAAAAGGCCCGGTCGGGCCTTTTTCTGTTTCAGGTCGGCACAAAAAAATCCGAAAAAATTTCCGCGCCCGCGGGCGCTTCCCCGCGCCGGGCGGCCGCTTGCGCCGTCACGGCGTAACGCGGATGGCATCCGCTCCCCCGGCCCTCGGCCTGATGCACGCCCTCCAAACGAATCCTGCCGCGACCCGCAAATCCGAAAAAATTTTCAAAACCAATGGATTAGGTGAGAACATCCGGCAGGCGCGGCGGTGAAACTCGTTAGAATTTTAGTCAAATTCGTTTCGAATACACATAAAATGAAGATCAAGTTTTATTCTTGTTTTATACTTATGCGATCTTGATTTGAACTAAGTTATACTTCGGCTTTTCGCGCAAGATCAAAACATAGCTGTCATTGTGGCCTCATCAAACGGGGACGACACAATGACAAAAAACATCAAGACAGGGACGCTTGCATTCCTCTTCTCTCTCGCCGCGGCACAGGTCGCCATGGCGCTGCCGGCCAACATTCCGCTGGCGGGCGCCACCAACCAGCCCATCGGCCACTACGAGTTCTGCAAGCAGTACCGCGACGAATGCGGCCCCAACGGCAAGGACGAAGGCCCGCTCAAGCTGACGCAGGAAAACTGGAAGACGATCCTCAACGTCAACTACAACGCCAATATCGAGTTCGTTCCGATGACGGACATGGAGATCTACGGCGTCGAGGAGAAGTGGACCTACCCGCAGGGTGCCGCCGATTGCGAGGACTATGTCCTGATCAAGCGCAAGCGCCTGATCGAAGCCGGCATCTCGCCCTCGAACCTGCTGATCACGGTCGTGCTGCAGCCGAGCGGCGAAGGCCACGCGGTGCTGACCGTGCGCACCGACCGCGGCGACTTCGTGCTCGACAACATGCGCAACAAGGTCCTGCTGTGGTCGGAGACCGAATACCGCTTCCTGAAGCGCCAGTCCTCGGCCAATGCCGGCAAGTGGGTCAAGCTGCAGGACGGCCGCGCCGAAGCGGTCGGCAGCGTCAAGTAGCATCCCGCGCCCAGGCGCAAGACCAGATTGCCCGGCAGCGCGCCGGGCGAAAGAATGGGCCCGGTCAGTCCCCGATCCCCGTCCCGACCATGGCCCTGCGGCCGGCTCTCCTGTCCCGGAGCCGGCCGCATCCTTTTTCAGGACGCCATACAACCGGACGATCTCAACCGAAAATTAACCATGTTCGCAGACCCTCCGCCAGGATGTGCCACGATGGACGGGCCGAGGAAACGCGAGGGGACGATGGCTGCGGCGACGACCGGCAACGGGGACCATGCCCCGCTTCTCTCCAACCGGCTGCTGACGCGCCTGACCATCGGCGTCGCTTTCCTCGCGGGCCTGACGGTTGCCATCTCCATCGCGGGCCGCGCGCTCGGCGAGCGCATTGCGCTGGCCGGCCACACGGAGAATGCGGAACCCATCGACATCGTCATCGGCCAGGACCAGCTCCGCCTTCCCGCCAATGCGATCCGCTTCGAGGACCAGCGCCGCACGGGGCGCGCGGAACGCGTGGACCTCTACCTTACCTGGCCGGAAATGAGCGGCTATTCCAACGCCGAGCGCATCCGCTTCAACGATGCCACCCGGCCCGAGAACTTGATTTTCCTCAATCTTTCGCAAAGCACCATGTCGAGGGACATGTCCGGCCGGCTGGGGCCGATCTACAGCCATCTCTTCGGCGACCGCCCCGAGCAGGGCCCCGCAGGGCTGACGCGGCAGGCCCTCAAGGAGAATTCAGGCTACGGCGGCGAGGTGTTCTTCACGGGCACGCTTCCCGATGGCTCCGACTACGCGGTGCGCTGCATGATGCCCGCGGACTCCTCGCAATCGACAGGCGCCGACTGCCAGCGCGACATCCACATCGGCCGCGACCTTTCCGTGCTTTACCGTTTTTCGAGCAGACTTTTGCCGCAGTGGCAGGCCATGGAGGCGCGGGTGCGCGACTATCTTGGAGGCTCCCTCGCCGAAAACGGGCGCTCCTCCGCCTCCACCCGCAGCCGATAAAACACGGGCAATCTCAGAAACCAATGATTCATCATAAACCGATTGGTAACGCTGTGTGGCTATCTTGCCCCAAACGGTCGTCGCGGCAGGTCGCAAGCGGACGGCATATGCAATTCGAGAATGAAGAGTAACGTAGTGTCCCGTTCCGTATTCCTCGATTTCCTCCCCCGTCCCGGTCAGGCGATTGCCAATGCGGCGAAAGGTCTGGTGATGATCGGGATGATCGCCACGGTCGCCTGGGCGACGCCGGCGGCGGCAAATCCGAAATATTCCGGCATCGTCATCGATGCGAAGACCGGTAAGGTGCTCTACAGCGAAGACGCGGATGACTTGCGCTATCCCGCCTCGCTCACCAAGATGATGACGCTCTACCTCACCTTCGAGGCGCTGGAAGCCCGCAAGATCCGCCTCGATTCCCGCGTCCCCTTCTCGAAGAACGCCTCGAGCGAGCCGCCGACCAAGCTCGGCGTCGGCGTCGGCAACTCGATCACCGTCGAACAGGCGATCCTCGGCCTGATCACCCGCTCGGCCAACGACGCCTCCACGGCGCTGGCCGAACTGCTCGGCGGCTCGGAGGAACGGTTCACCCGCATCATGACGCAGAAGGCGCGCGCGCTCGGCATGACGCGCACCGTCTACCGCAATGCCAACGGCCTGCCCAACAGCGCGCAGGTGACCACCGCGCGCGACCAGGCCCGCCTCGGCATCGCGCTGCGCCAGCACTTCCCGCAGTACTATTCCTATTTCTCGGTCCGCAGCTTCCGCCTCGGCAAGCAGGTCATCAACGGCCACAACCGCCTGCTCGGCGCGGTTCGCGGCGTCGACGGCATCAAGACCGGCTATACCCGCGCCTCCGGCTATAATCTCGTGACCTCGGCCATGGCCGATGGCCGCAGCGTCGTCGGCGTCGTCATGGGCGGCCGCTCGGGCGCGGCCCGCGACCAGCAGATGCGCAAGCTCATCGCCACCTACATGCCGAAGGCCTCGCGCCGCGGCGGCGGCGACCTGATCGCCCAGACCAGCGACGCACCGACCCTGTCCGCCGAAGTCGCGAGCAGCGCGGCGACCGCCTCGGTCGCCGGTGGCTTCGACCTGCCGGAAAACGGACCGGTCCCCTCCTACCGCTACAACGAGAGCCACCTCGAAACGGCCTATGCGACGCCGGCAAGCAGCTCGGAAGTCGTCGGCAAGCGCGCGCTCGCCGCCACGCTGAAGCTGCAGCGCGACGCCGCGGTTCCGCAGGAAGACCTGACGGAACAGGGCGACACGAGCGGCGCTGTCGACAAGCTGACCACCTCGGCCGTCGGGGAAACCACGCCTTCGGGCTGGGTGATCCAGATCGGCGCGACGCCGGACCGCGGCCAGGCGCAGAAGCTGCTGGCCAAGGCCCAGGACCAGGGCGGCAAGGCGCTCGCCAGCGCCAAGCCCTTCACCGTCGCGGTCAACAGCGGCAGCGAACAGCTCTTCCGCGCCCGCTTCGGCGGCTTCGACAACCAGGATCGCGCGGCAACCGCCTGCAAGGTGCTGAAGCGCAAGGGGTTTGCCTGCTGGGCCAGCCAGCAGTGATGCATCCGGACCGCGCCATGTAGGCGCGGCCTGTGGAATACCGCCTTGTACCCGCACAGCCACCGGTGAGGTATTGCGTACCGGACGCTGCGGGGGAAGGCCCGGCAATCCCCACAAGGGTTTGCCATCCTCGATTGGGTAATGCGTACGAGGCAGATCATGGCGATGAACGAGAACCTGTTCGATGACCACCCCGCAGCGCGCGACGGGAAACGCAAGGCCCTGAAGGGCACGCTCCACCCGCTGCACGAAGCGGCGATGCGGATCGCGGACATCGGCCTCGGCCGTTCGCGCAACAGGACGAAGGATCTCGTCGGCATGCTGCTCGCCCACGGCGCCAGAGCCTGGCGCTCGGGCCAGCCGGCCGCCGGGATCCATCTCCATGTCGGCGTCAGCGAGCGGCGCCATCCGGTGCGCCTGCGCCTGCGCTGAACCGTCCGGACCGGCGCCGCCGGTCCTTGCAAAGTCCCGCGACATCTGCTGTGCGTGAAGAATGCCGGCAATACCCCTTCCCTTCGTCATCGCGCTCCTGCTCTGCGTCCTCCTCCTGCGGCTGGTCCTGTTGCGCGAGCCCGCCCTTCGGCCAGCCATCGGCTTCGTCGCCGCCTGCACCGTCGTCGCTGCCATCGTCGGCGCACGGTGGACGTTCGATTGGCCTTTCGTACGATTCCTCCAGCCCGTCCTCGCATCCGGCCTGCCGCCGATCGCCTGGCTGTGTTTCACCGCGGGGCGCGGCAACCGCCGCTGGCTTCATCTGCTGCCGCCATTGCTCGTGCTGATCCTGTCGGCGCTCTGGCCGCTCTGGCACTCGCCCGTCGATCTCGTGCTCGCTCTGCTCTACTTCGGCTATGGCGCAGCGCTCCTGCGTCTGGCGATCGCCGGGCCGGACAGCTTCGTGACGACGCGACTGAGCGATGTGGCCGGCGCCCGCAAGGCCACCCTTGCGGCAGGCGCGCTCTTGATGACATCCGCCTTCGTGGACCTGCTCATCGCGGCGGATTTCGGCTTCTATCGGGGATCTCACGCCGGGGGCATCGTGACGGCCGGCAACCTCCTGGTCCTGCCGGTGCTTGCCTATGCCGTCGCGGTGATCGGCAGGAGCACGCCGGCGGACGATGCCGGCGAGACGGCAAAGCCGGAGGTCTCCGGCGAGGCCGATGCGCGTATCGTCGACACGGTCGACCGCCTCATGCAGGAGCGGCAGTTGTTTCGCGATCCCGACCTCACCCTGGACCGGATCGCGCGCCGGGCCGGCATCCCGGCCCGGCAGATTTCCGGCGCCGTCAACCGGCTGCAGGGACGGAACGTCTCGCAACTGGTCAACGGCTACCGCATCGAGGCGGCAAAGCGCCTGCTGTCGGAAACCGGCATGCCGGTCACGGCCGTCATGTTCGAATGCGGTTTCCAGACCAAGTCGAACTTCAACCGCGAATTTCTCCGCACGGCCGGCTGCAGTCCCAGCGACTTCCGCCGCGCCGCTATGGCAGGGTAGCGCCGAGGAAGGTGGCGATGCGGTCGGCGACCTGCCTGTGGATCGCCGCCCGGCCGCGCGTGCCACCATCCTTGCAGACGACGCCATCCCCGGGCGACCGCGCCTCGATCATCGCGACCGCGCCGGGCTTGCAGAGCTGCATGAAGCTGAAATGCATCGCATCCGGCACGACCACATAGTCGCGCATCGACATCGGCAGGCCCGCCGCGAGGTAGCCCGACTCCGCCTCCGCCGGCAGGCCGCCGGCGTCAATTCCCGCGCCGAAGATCAGGACCGGGACGCGGACTGCGGCAAGGCTTTCGGTTGAGAAGCTGCGCGCAAGGCCGAGGTCGAGCGACACGGCGGCGCCGATGCGCGGATCGCCGAGGTCGCCTTCGAGCGCCGCCCTTGCATCGCCCGTGCCGTCCAGCCCCAGCTCATGGGACAGCGCGCAGGCCCGCGGGCTGGTCTTCGCCTTGCAATCCGCCAGGAAACGCGCCGCATCGACCCGCGCGCCCGCAAGCGCCATCACCGTCCATCCGCCGAGCGAATGGCCGATGGCCGCGATCCGCTTCCCGTCAGTCCGTGGCCCGAGGCCCTTGTCGGCAAGCACGGCGTCGATCAGGCGGCTGAGGTCGCGCGGGCGCTCCCACAGTCTTGCGGCTTCCGCCTTGCTCCGGTCGAAGGTCGTCGTGCCGGGATGGTCGGTCGCAGCGACGACATAGCCCTTCGCTGCCAGCTCGCCCGCAAGCCAGCTAAGATTGCGCCAGCTGCCGCCATAGCCGTGGGAAAGCACGACCAGCGGATGCGGCCCGTCCCCGGGCGATGCGTTGCGGATGGCCGGCACGCCGAGAAAGGCCGGGTTTTCGCCGACTGCCTCGGTCTTTCCATCGTCTTCGGTCGGATACCAGACGACGGCATTCAAGGCGCGTCCGTTCGCCGACTGGGCAACCTTGAGGTCGCGAACGCCGATCCGTTCGGCATTGGCAGGGATGGTGAAGGCGGCAAGCAGCGCCGCGGCGCAGAAAAGCGACTTGAGCATGGGGACCTCGTTGGTTGAACGAGGCCGGAATGCGCGGGACAGCGGGAGAAAGAGACCTGAAACACGATTCAGGACGCCGGACGCGGCTTTTTTCAGAGCAGGCCGAGTTCGGCCAGTTCCCGGCGCAGTTCGAGCGGCAGGTCCGCGGTGCCCTCGCCCATGTTCTTGAGATCGCGCGGGGCGTCGTCTTCCGTGAGGTAGCGCCAGCCCTGGAAGGCGCGGCGGGGCTGGAACTCGGTCTCGACGACCTCCGGCCCGAGCACCAGCTCGCAGCGCGAAATGCCGTTGCCATCCGTGAAGGACTTGATGTCGAGCAATTTCTGGCGGGCCTGCACCTGCCCCTTGATGACCCAATAGAGCGAGCCGCCATCGAGCAGTTCGCGGTCACGCTTGGGGATCATGCGGGTGACGTGGCTGGAATGCGGCTCCATGCCCGCCGCCATCGCGATCAGCGAACGTTCGGACACCCATTCGCGCAGGTCCTCGATCGAGTCCGCGCCGACACAGAGTTTGATGAGATGAAGGGCCATGCGTCTTTGAACGCCCTTGCGGCGGCCGGGTCAAGGGGCCGCCGCGTCGCACCCACAGGCAACGACGAGGGCTTCAGCACTCCACCACGTTGACGGCAAGGCCGCCGGTGGAGGTTTCCTTGTACTTCTCGTTCATGTCGACGCCGGTCTGGCGCATCGTCTCGATGCAGGCGTCGAGCGGCACGAAATGCTTGCCGTCGCCCTTGAGGGCGAGCGAGGCAGCCGTCACCGCCTTCACCGCGCCGAGCGCGTTGCGCTCGATGCAGGGCACCTGCACGAGGCCGGCGATCGGGTCGCAGGTCATGCCGAGATGGTGCTCCAGCGCGATTTCCGCGGCATTCTCCACCTGTTCCGGAGAGCCGCCCATGACGGCGGCAAGGCCGGCGGCGGCCATGGCCGAGGCGGACCCCACCTCACCCTGACAGCCGACCTCGGCGCCGGAAATCGAGGCGTTGTGCTTGATGATGCCGCCGACGGCGGCGGCCGTCAGCAGGTAGTCGCGGATGCCGTCCTGGTCGGCATCCTCGTGGAAATGCAGGTAGTAGCGGATCGTGGCGGGCACGACGCCGGCAGCCCCGTTGGTCGGCGAGGTAACGACCCGGCCGCCCGCGGCATTCTCCTCGTTGACCGCCATGGCGTAGACGGACAGCCAGTCGTTGGCGAGCAGCGGGTTCGCCTTGTTGGAGCGCCACTCCTCCTGCAGCTTGTCGTGGATCGAGCGGGCGCGGCGGCGCACCTTCAGGCCGCCCGGCATGATGCCTTCGTTCTTCAGGCCCCGGTCGATGCAGCTCTTCATAGCCTCCCAGATGCGGTCGAGGCCGGCATTCAGTTCCTCGCGCGACATGGAGGCTTCCTCGTTCGCGCGCTTCATCTGCGCGATCGTCATGTTGGCGCGCTCGGCCATGTCGAGCATCTGCCTGGCGGAGGAAAAGGGGAACGGCACTTTCTTGTCGCTGGAGCGCGCCTTGCTGGTGCGCATCTGCTCCAGCTCGGTATCCGTGACGACGAATCCGCCGCCGACGGAATAGTAGATCCGCTTGAGAAGCAGCCGGTCGTCGCGGTCGTAGGCGCTGAAGGTCATGCCGTTGGCATGGCCGGGCAGCGGATTCTTCTTGTCGAAGATAAGATCGGTTTTCGGCTGGAAGGCGTAGCCGGGATGGCCGGGCGGCGTGATGCGGCCGCTATGCTCGACCTCGGCGACGATCGCGTCCATCCGGTCGGGATCGACCGAATCCGGCCGCTCGCCCATCAGGCCGAGGATGACGGCGCGGTCGGAGCCATGGCCGACGCCGGTATAGGCGAGCGAGCCGTGCAGGCTCATGCGGATCGCGGTGACCCGGGCTCCGGCCGGCCGCGGCCAGTCGTCCGACAGGATCAGGTCCAGGAACCGGTTCGCCGCCGACATCGGCCCCATCGTATGGGAGCTCGACGGCCCGATACCGATCTTGAAGACATCAAAAACCGAAAGAAACATTCCCGGACTTCTCCTTGCCGCGGCAGGCCGCGCTTTAATCCTTGAAGGTACGCTATCACGCGTCGCGTCCAAGGCGATCTCCCGACATGGGATTTTACCAACGCGACATGCCCTGAAACAAAAACAGCGCGTCTCCGCGGAGCGCGCTGTTAATGTAGGGACGGCGGCCGGATGTTTTCAGATGCCGCCGAAGAGATAGGCGATGATCAGAACCGCGCCAAAACCGAGAACTGCGCGGGCGGTGACGCCCCAGCAGGATTTCTGAACAGTGCTTTCCATGATTTCCCCGATGGAACATGTCGCCGCAGCGGCCGTGATCGGCGCTGCATGGCGCCCTCTTTAATGAAGAATTCATGAAACCGCAATCGCGAAAAATGGCGGAACCAAGGCAGCGCGGTCATAGGTGCCCCGCGTCCAGCGCATGACGTGTCGCAAAATCAGCCGGTTGCGAGAGTGCGGCGCAAGAGCCATGGCGCCCTCTTTCCGCCCCAGCTATTAACGGAGCCTTGCAGCCGTATCGTCACCGCTTGCAAAATGCCGGATTCGTGGCAAAACGCTCGATCATGAACATCCCGGACATCGCCGCCCTCGCCGTCTTCGTCACCCTGTGGATCGGGTATTCCTGGATCACCGACCGGGCGAGGCTTTTCGACCGCGTGAGCCTGACGCGGGCGATGAGCTCGCAGCGCGCGATCTGGATCCGTAACGCCATGCACCGGGACCTGCGCATGATCGACACGCAGATCATGGCCGGCCTCCAGAACGGCACGGCCTTCTTCGCCTCGACGTCCCTCCTGGCGCTCGGAAGCTGCTTTGCGCTGCTCGGTGCCACGGACAAGGTCTTCACCATCCTCAACGACCTGCCGGAGGTCTTCCGCGCAAGCCGCACCGGCTTCGAGATGAAGGTCGGCGGCCTCGCCATCATCTTCGGCTATGCCTTCTTCAAGTTCGGCTGGTCCTACCGCCTCTTCAACTACTGCACGATCCTGCTCGGCGCGATGCCGATGAGCGGCGACATCCACAAGGACCCGGCCGGCGCCGACCTTGCCGCCGACAAGGTGATCCGCATGAACATCCTGGCGGCCAAGCACTTCAACAAGGGGCTTCGCGCCATCTTCCTGTCGATCGGCTATCTCGGCTGGTTCGTCAGCCCCTACCTCTTCATCCTGACGACCATCGGCATCATCGTCGTGCTCGTCCGCCGGCAGTTCTATTCGGAAGCGCGCCTCGGCGTGCTCGAACGCCTCGACTGATCCCTCCCCGAAGGCCACCTTTCGGCCATCCGCCCGGCGCAAGCTTGGCGTGACACGATGCCATGGACCAAAGCAATGCGGCGAACCCGAACCATGACGACGACGGTGATTGACGGCAATGTGGCAGGAGACGGCGGCACGAGGCGCCGCCTGCCGCGCATTCCGCTGATCGACCAGGCCCGCGGCGTCGCGCTGATCGCCATGGCGATCTACCACTTCACCTGGGACCTCGGCTATTTCGGCTATATTGATCCGGAGACCGCGACCACCGGCGGCTGGCGTCTCTTCGCACGGGCGATCGCCGGCAGCTTCCTGTTCCTCGTCGGCTTCAGCCTCGTCCTCGGCCACCGCAACGGTTTTCACATGTGGCCGTTCCTCCTGCGCTTCGGCAAGATCGCGTTGGCGGCGGCGGCCATCACCATCGCCACCTGGTTCGCCTTTCCGCAGACCTTCATCTTCTTCGGCATCCTGCATGCCATCGCCGCGGCAAGCCTGATCGGCCTTCTCTTCCTGCGCCTGCCGGTCGCCGTCACGCTGCTGGTGGCGGCGGCCGTCGTCACGGCGCCGTTCTATCTGCGCGCGCCGGTCTTCGACCACCCGGCGCTCTGGTGGGTGGGTCTTTCCCCGAACCCGCCGCGCTCGAACGACTATGTGCCGCTGCTGCCCTGGCTGGCGCCAGTGCTGCTCGGCATCGCCGCCGCCCGCCTCTTCGTGGCGAGCCCGTTGCCGGAGCGGCTGGCGGGTTTCGGCACTGCGACGAAAGGCTGGTGGAAAAGCCTGCTGGAAAAGGCCGGCCGCCACAGTCTCGCCATCTACCTTATCCACCAGCCGGTGCTGATCGCACTGGTCTACGGCTTCTCGCTGGTGGTTCCGCCACCTGCGGCGGATCCCGCGGCCGGCTACACGAAGAGCTGCATGCGCGCCTGTTCAAACGAGCGCGATGCCGGCTTCTGCCAGAGCTTCTGCGGCTGCACGCTGGAGAGGCTAGTGGGGGATAACCTTTTCGCCGACCTGAACCGCGGCGCGATCGATGTCACGACGGACGAACGCATTGCAACGATCTCCTCGCAATGCACGGCGAATGCCGAAGCGGGGAGCGACCTGAAGGAGTAGGATCATGAATGCCTATCGCATGAAGCCACTCGCCTTTCCCTGGCCGCCGCTGGTCTACGGCGCGGCCATAGCGGCAGCATTCCTGCTCCAGGCATATTTTCCGCTCGCGGTCGCGCCGACGAATATCTGGTATGCCCGGGCGGCGGGCGGCGTCCTGATCGCGTCGGCCATCGTTCTCGACGTCTGGGCGATGCGCACGCTCATCGATTGCCACACGACGATCCTGCCGAACCGCTGCTCGACCTACCTGGTGACGTCGGGCCCCTACCGCTACACGCGCAATCCCATCTATCTTGGCTACACGCTGACGACCGCCGGCATCGGCCTTGCGATGCTCAATCCCTGGTGCATCCTGACGGCCATCGCCGCGGCCGCCGTCACGAGCATCGTCGCGATCCGCCGCGAGGAGCTGCATCTGCTCTCGCGCTTCGGAATCGATTTCGAGCGCTACTGCTACGGAACCACGCGCTGGATATGAAAGCGTAAGAAGGACGGCGTCAGGTGCCGACGCCGATTTCGGCAAGGCGCGTGAGACAGGCTTCCTCGACATTGTCGAGTTCTGCAAGCGTCTCCTCGATGTCGCGCCGCTTCTGGCGCAGCTCCTCGCGCTTTTCGCTGACCTTCGTCATCAGCAGCTCGAGCTGGCCGACCTCTCCCGGCGGGTCCTTGTAGACGCGGATGATGTCGCGGATTTCGGCGATGGTGAAGCCGATGCGCCGGCCGCGCAGGATTTCCTGGATCAGGCGGCGGTCTGCGGGGCGGAACAGGCGGGTACGGCCGCGGCGCTCCGGATTGATCAGGCCCTCGTCCTCGTAGAAGCGCAAGGTGCGGGTGGAAACCCCGAATTCGCGCGTCAGCTCGGTTATGGTATAAAACTTGTCCACGCCTGCTCCGATCTCGTCTACCGGCGCATTTTATTGACTTTTACGTATAAGTCAATTTTTCCCTAGCGAACCGCGAACCACCAGGTCGCGATTCCCAGAAATGCAAGGAAGCCGACGATGTCGGTGACGGCCGTCACGAAGACGGCGGACGACACCGCCGGGTCGGCCCCTGCCCGGTCGAGGAAGAGCGGAATGGCGATGCCGGCAAGCGCCGCCGCCGTCATGTTGATCAGCATGGCGGTCGCGATCACGCCGCCGATATTGGGATCGTGGAACCAGATGCCGGCGACGAGGCCGATCATCAGGCCGAAGGCGACGCCGTGCATCAGGCCGACGCCGGCCTCGCGGCGCACGACGCGCCAGGCGTTGTGGATGTCGAGATTGCGGGTGGCGAGCGCCCGCACCGTCACGGTCATGGTCTGGGAGCCCGCATTGCCGCCCATGCCGGCGACGATCGGCATCAGCACCGCGAGCGCCACGATCTCCTCGATCGTCGCCTCGAACATCGAGATGACGGACGCTGCGAGGAATGCCGTCAGGAGGTTGACGAGCAGCCACGGCGCACGCGAGCGGACCGTCTCGAAGGTGGTGTCGGACAGTTCCTCGTCGCCGACGCCGCCGAGACGCATCAGGTCCTCCTCCGCCTCCTCCTGGATGACGTCGACCACGTCGTCGATGGTGAGCACGCCGACGAGCCGGCCGTTCTCGTCGACGACGGCGGCGGAGAGAAGGTCGTACTGCTCGAAGAGCTGCGCGGCCTCTTCCTGGTCCATCTCGGCCGGGATGGGATGGTTCGTCTCCCGCATGATGGCCTCGATCTTCGTGCCGCGCGCCATGCGCAGCAGGCGGTCGAGATCGATGGCGCCGAGCAGGCGGAAGGTCGGGTCGATGACGAATATCTGCGAGAAGCTCTCCGGCAGGTCGGCGTCCTCGCGCAGGTAGTCGATCGTCTGGCCGACCGTCCAGAACGGCGGCACGGCGACGAACTCGGTCTGCATGCGCCGGCCGGCCGTGCTCTCGGGATAGTCGAGCGAGCGGCGCAGGCGGATCCGTTCTGTGAACGGCAGCTTGGCGAGGATCTCGTCCTGGTCCTCCTGGTCGAGGTCCTCCAGGATGTAGACGGCGTCGTCCGAATCCATCTCGCCGAGGGCGGCGGCGATCTGCTCGTTCGGCAGGTGCTCGACGATGTCGAGGCGGATCGCCTCGTCGACTTCCGTCAGCGCGGCAAGGTCGAAGTCCGCGCCGAGCAGCGAGACGAGCTGGCGGCGCTGCTCGGGCTGGATCGCCTCCAGGAGGTCGCCCATTTCCGATTCGTGCAGCCGCGCGACGTGCCGGCGCAGGTAAAGGAGGTCGCGGTCGGCGATGGCCGCGCCGACATGCATGAGGAAATCCGAGCGGACGGACCCGTCCTCGGCATAGATATCCTCGCCCGCGAAGGGACTGTGCTCCGCCTGCCCCTGATGGATACGGTCGTCGTCGCCGGTGTCTTCCATCGGGCCGCTCCTTGTATCGGGATCGTCCGGCGCGGCGCGCCGGCCGAGCGGAAACGACAGGGATTGCTTGCAGGGTTCCTCGCAAAGCACCCGATTTGCAGGGCTTCGCCTTCCCTCCTGCTAAAGCAAAGCGCCCGGCCGGTCCATTGCCGAAAGCGGCAAAAGCCCGCGGCGGATAAAAAAATCGCAAGCTGTTGCAAATTCATGAAAATCGCAGGTTTTGCGAGGCTCGCCGCACGGCCGGCATTTTCCACATGCCGCAAAAAGGCTAGGAAAAACCGATCTGACCGACAGACGGAGCGACCATGGCAATCCTTCCCATCCTGCGCTACCCCGATCCGCACCTTCGTTCGCCCTGCAAGCCGGTCGAGACCTTCGACGGGCGTCTTGCGGCGCTGGCCGACGACCTTGCGGCGACGATGCGCGCCGCGCCCGGCATCGGCATCACCGCCGCCCATGTCGGCATTGCCGAACGGCTGACGGTGATCGAACTGGACGGCCCGGCCTCGCAGCGCGTCTACGTCAATCCCGCAATCGAATGGGCCTCGTCGCAAACACAGCGCCATGTGGAAGGCAGCGTCTCCATGCCCGGGGTCACCGACGAGGTGGAGCGCCCTGCCCGCGTCCGCGTCACCTATCAGGACCTTTCCGGAGGCACCCATACGGAGGAAGCGGAAGGCCTGCTCGCCGTCTGCCTGCAGCACGAAATCGACCAGCTCGACGGCATTTTCTGGATCGACCGGCTCTCGCGCCTGAAGCGCGAGCGCATCGTCAGGAAGTTCCGGAAGGCGGGGACATAACGGAACCACGGGCAGCTTGCGGCGTTCAGGACCTATCCCAACCCGAGGAAAGGAGAAATCCCATGGTCGCAGCAACGCAGATTCGCGAACATATGGAAGTGCGCGCCGCCGACGGCCGTCATATCGGCACGGTGGACCACATGGAGGGCGACAGCCGGATCAAGCTCACCAAGAACGATTCCGAAGACGGCCGCCACCACCTCATCCCGCTCGACTGGGTCGACCATGTCGATGCGCATGTGCACCTCAACAAGGATGCGGATGAAGTGCGCAAGGAATGGTCGTCCATGAACTGACGGCAGATCATTCATCCACCGAGGAACCCGCCGCAAGGCGGGTTTCCTTTGGCAATGCGCCGGATCAGGCCCGCCCCGCCGCGGCTGCGAGCTTGGCCTCGCAACGGTGCGTCTTCATGGCATGGGAGAGATTGCGCCGTCCCCGCTCGTCCGCATCGGTCTTCGCGGCCTCCATGCTCCTGCACCATTCGGCGTCGAGAACATGATCCGGTATCCGCGGCATGCAGGAGGCCAGGAACAGCAGCGAGGAAAGAGCAAGAAGACGCATATCCGAAACCTCCCCGCATCCCATCCGAAAGGATGCCAAAAACAAAAAACCCGGCTGAAAGCCGGGTTCTTGGTGCGGTCGAGAAGACTCGAACTTCCACGGGTTGCCCCACAGCGACCTCAACGCTGCGCGTCTACCAATTCCGCCACGACCGCATCGTGGTAGGCGTCGTCTTGCGGCGACGGGGGTGCATGTAGCAAAAGGATTTGGGGTGCACAAGGCCGCGCGGGAAGAAAAATGACGGAAAGCGAAACAATTTCAACAGCCCCTTCGAGAACTCCCGGAAACCCCTGAAATCCTTGCATGATCGCCCCTATATCTGGCACAACGAATGCAAAAAGGACGGTCACCATGCAGCGGCAGGACATTTCCGCATCCCTTCTCGCAGTGCCCGGCTCGCCGCCGGTGCGCTGGCGCGTGGCACCGGGGCTCGTTGCCTATGACGTGGCGGTCGAAACCATGGAAAGCGAGGCAGCGGCCATCGCCCGCGGCGACGCCGACGAGCTCGTCTGGCTCGTCGAGCATCCGCCGCTCTATACGGCCGGAACGAGCGCCGTTCCCGACGACCTCGTGTCGCCGGACCGCTTCCCGGTATTTTCCACCGGCCGCGGCGGCGAGTACACCTATCACGGGCCGGGACAGCGGGTCGTCTATGTCATGCTCGACCTGAAGCGGCGCCGGCAGGACGTGCGCGCCTTCGTGGCCGCGCTGGAGGCCGTGGTGATCGACACGCTCGATTCCATGAACATCCGCGGAGAGCGGCGCGAGGACCGCGTCGGCGTCTGGGTGCGCCGCCCGGAGCGCCCGCCGCTGCCGGACGGGTCGCCGGCCGAGGACAAGATCGCCGCCATCGGCATCCGCCTGCGCCGCTGGGTGAGCTTCCACGGCTTTTCGCTCAATGTCGAGCCGGACCTCGAGCATTTCTCGGGCATCGTGCCCTGCGGCATCCGCGGCTATGGCGTGACGAGCCTCGTCGACCTCGGCCTGCCCGTGATGATGAGCGACGTGGATGTCCGCATCCGCTCCTCCTTCGAGCGCGTCTTCGGGCCCACCGTCTCCGACGTGGACTGTCAGCCGAAAAGCCTTTCGCAGGCATAGACGATCGCATGGCCGTGCAGGGCGATGGCGGCGTAGAGGCCGAAGCCGGCGAGCAGCCGCTGCGGTGCCGTCATCGGATCGAGCGCCCGGCGCGGCTTCACCCCGCCAGCGCCGATGAGGCTGAGCACCGTGAAGACCGCAAGGCCGGCGATGAGCAGCAGCACCGGCACGCCGATCCGCCAGCCCACCCACAGGATGGCCAGCGTCACCAGGAAACTCGCCGCGAGAAGGGCGGTCCGGCTTGAAAAGACCTGCCGCAGCACCTGCCCGCCGTCGAACCGGTGCATCGGCAGGAGGTTCAAGAGGTTGAAGGCGCCGAGAATCAGCAGGAAGACAAGAATGACGGTGCCCGCGGCTTGCCCGCAGACATCGTGCAGCGCGATCAGCGGCGGCACGAGGAAGGCGGACATGCCCGCGCCCATCAGAGCGCAGACCGCCACCTCGAATCGCGAATTGTACGGCCGCCCGCCGACGGCGATGCCGCCGAGCAGCGGCACGAAGATCATGCGCACCTTCTGGTGCCCGAAGGCCCGGTAAGCGGCCATGTGGCCGAATTCATGCAGCACGATGACGAGCGTGAGCAGCGTCGACAGCAGGAGCCCGCGCGCGGTAAGGCCGAAGAACGGCCAGAGCAGCAGCGTCGAAAGTACCGCAAGGCCGGCCTGCGTCACCGGACGCTCCAGTATGCCTCGCACCTCGCCGCTGCCCGTCTCCAGCCATTGGTCCAGCGCCTTCATCTCCCGGCGGAGCTGGATGTAGCGGAAGAGGAGAAAGGCAATGCCGCGGTAGCGGTCGGTCTGCTCGACCGTCAGCGCGGTGCCGCCCGGCACCGGGCGGAGGAACCGCCGCTCCACATAGTTCCGCCAGAAGGAGGCGTCGAGCGCGCTGTCCTCGACCACCCGCGTCTCGCAGGCAATGCCGTCCGCATCCGCCGCCTCGTGCACCGCCAAAGTGCGCGTGATGGGGTTGCCGCGCCGGTCGGGATGGGAAAAGGTCTGCCGGACGCGGCCCGGCGAAAGCCGCTCGCTGGCAAGGACAGAGGGATGCCAGTCGGCTTCCGCGCCGAGCGGACTGACGAGCGCGGCGATCCGGCCCGGCGGCGCAGGGAAGACGCGGGTCAGATGAAGGGTGCGGCGCCCGACGGGCGCGGCGATCAACAGCCAGATCAGGCCAAGATTGATCGCCAGCAGCAGGATCACCGAAAGCCACGTCGACATGCACCCTCCCCGACCATCATGGCAGGCGAATGCAACGTTAGCGGCAACGTCCTAACAAATGTTAAGACCCGGCCTCAGGCGAATTCCATGATCACGGCGTCGACGGCAAGGCTCTCGCCGGGCTTGGCGCGGATCGGGCCGACCGTCAAGTCGCGCTCGGCGCGCAGCACGTTCTCCATCTTCATCGCCTCGACGACGGCCAGCGTCTCGCCCGCCTTCACCTCCTGCCCCTCGCTGACCGCGATGGAGACGACGAGGCCCGGCATCGGGCAGAGCAGCATCCTGGAGGTGTCCGGCGGCAGCTTCACCGGCATCAGCGCATCGAGCGCGGCAAGGCGCGGCGTGAAGACGCGCGTGCGCACGGAAAGCCCCTGCCAGTCGATCCGCATGCCGTTCGGGAACGGGCGGAGCTGCGCGGTCACGCCGCGCCCGGCGACGGTGCCGCGCCAGACGGCTTCGCCCGGCTTCCAGTCGCTCTCCACCGCCTCCTCCGCCGAAAGCGCGTGATAGGCATCGCCGATCTTCACCACCCAGTCGTTGCGGTGCTGCGTTGCCGGGCGCAGGCGGTCGAGATGGTTGGAGCGCCGCGCGGCGTCGACGAGATGCGCCGAAAGCGCGATCCGCGCCAGGATGCCGGCCTCCGCCTCCATCGGCGCCATGGGCGCGAAGCCGTCGGGATATTCCTCGGCGATGAAGCCGGTGGAAAGCCGCCCTTCCCGCCAGCGCGGATGGCGCATGAGCGCGGCGAGGAACGGAACATTGTGCTCGATGCCGTCGACCACGAAGCCGTCGAGCGCATCGCTCATCGCATCGATGGCCTGAAGGCGCGTCGGCGCCCAGGTGCACAGCTTCGCGACCATCGGGTCGTAGTACATGGAAATCTCGGCGCCTTCGTAGACGCCGGTATCGTTGCGCACGACCGCTTCGCCATTCGTGCCTTCCGCCGGCGGGCGGTAGCGCGTCAGGCGGCCGATGGACGGCAGGAAGTTGCGGTAGGGGTCCTCCGCGTAGAGCCGGCTTTCGACGGCCCAGCCGTTCAACCTGATGTCCGCCTGCGCCAGCGACAGCGCCTCGCCGGCGGCGACGCGGATCATCTGTTCGACGAGGTCGATGCCGGTGACGAGTTCCGTCACGGGATGCTCGACCTGCAGGCGGGTGTTCATTTCGAGGAAGTAGAAGTTGCGGTCGCGGTCGACGATGAACTCCACCGTGCCGGCGCTCTGGTAATCGACGGCCTTGGCGAGCGCGACGGACTGCTCGCCCATGGCGCGGCGGGTCGCCTCGTCGAGGAAGGGCGACGGCGCCTCTTCCACGACCTTCTGGTTCCGGCGCTGGATCGAGCACTCGCGCTCGCCGAGATAGAGCGCGTTGCCGTGCGCGTCGGCGAGGACCTGGATCTCGATATGACGCGGCTCGACGATGTATTTCTCGATGAAGACGCGGTCGTCGCCGAACGAGCTCTTCGCCTCGGAGCGGGCGCGCTCGAAGCCGTCGCGCACCTCCGCCTCGCTCCAGGCGATGCGCATGCCTTTGCCGCCGCCGCCGGCCGAGGCCTTGATCATCACGGGATAGCCGATCTCGCCGGCGATGCGCTCGGCATGGCCGGCATCCTCGATGACGCCGAGGAAGCCGGGAACGGTCGAGACCTGCGCCGCGTTGGCGAATTTCTTCGATTCGATCTTGTCGCCCATGGCGCGGATCGCCTTCGGCTTGGGGCCGATGAAGACGATGCCTTCCGCCTCCAGCGCCTCGCAGAAGCTCGCCCGCTCGGACAGGAAGCCGTAGCCCGGATGCACCGCTTCGGCGCCCGTCTCCTTGCAGGCCGCGATGATCTTCTCGGCGACGAGGTAGCTTTCGGCGGCCGGCGCCGGGCCGATATGCACGGCCTCGTCGGCCATCTCAACATGCAGCGCGTCGCGGTCCGCATCGGAATAGACCGCGACGGTGGCGATGCCCATCCTGCGTGCCGTCTTGATCACGCGGCAGGCGATCTCGCCGCGATTGGCGATCAGGATCTTCTTGAACATGCTTTCCTCCCCGCAGTCTGCTTGCGGAGTTGTAGACACAAGGCCGCATCGGTTCAACGGCAGGGCGCAGGACACTTTAGTCGAAGGCGATGTCGGCCTCGACCCTGCGGTTCTTCTGCTCGCGCCAGATGATGAAGAGGCCCGAGCCGACGATGATCGCGATGCCGAGCCACTTGGAGGGCGTCGGGAAGTCGCCGAAGATCGCGTAGCCGAGCACGGTCGCCGAGATGATCTCGAAATACTGGAACGGCGCGAGGAGCGAGAGCGGCGCCAGACGGAACGCCCGCACCACGAGGATATGCGCATAGCCCGACAGCGCGCCGAGGATCAAAAGCAGGACGAGGGTGAAGAGCGAGGGCGGCAGCGAGGGCGCGAAATCGGCGATGCCCGCCGCCCCCCCGAGGAAAAGCGCCGCGCCCATGAAGAGCGTGCCGCCGAAGCCGGCGATCGTCTGCATGGTGAGCGGGGAATCGGCCTCGCCGATGGCGCGGTTCATGAAGAGGTAGATGGAATACAGGAAGGCGCAGGCGACCGGCAGCAGCGCCGTCCAGCCGAAGAGGATGAAGCTCGGCTGGATGACGATGAGCGCGCCGCCGAAGCCGACCATGATGGCGAGCCACCGCCGCCAGCCGACGCGCTCGCCGAGGAAGACCGCGGACATGGCCGTGAGGATGAAGGGCTCGACGAAGTAGATCGCGAAGACGTCCGCCAGCGGCATGTATTTCACGGCCGCGAAGAACAGGAGGCTCGCCGCGCCGTGGATCGCGCCGCGCAGCAGGTTGAGCCATGGCCGTTTCGGCCGCAGCGTCGCGCTGCCGGCCGCCGTGAAGATCAGCGGGATCGTGCAGACGATCTGGAAGAAGAAGCGGTAGAACGTCACCTGCCCCGGCGACATGCCGGCGAACGTCGCCATGTACTTGGCGATCGCGTCCATGCCGGGAAGCATCAGCATGGCGGCGGCCATCAGGATCACGCCCTGCATCGTGTTGCCGCCCTGTCGATCGCTGGTTCCGGCCGTCGCGTTCATGCGTGTCTCCCTCGCTCGCCCCTGCATACCGCTTTTCGGCCGGCAGGCAATGCCGGAAATCTGTCATTGCGCAGGCGGCGCGAAGCGGCGCAATTGAGGTAGAAGGCGGTGCCCCGCTGCCTGTAGACTGACCGAAAGGCAATGGAGGCCGCCATGACCTTCCCCGGCGAGAACAACACCATCCCCTTCCCTTCGGGCCGCGCCGACGGCGACACGCTCGGCGGCCGCATCTGGCGGGCGCGCGATGCGCTGGACCTGTCGCTCGAAGGCCTCGCCGCGCGGCTGGGCTTGCCCGAGGAAACGGTCGGCGGCTGGGAACGCGACCATGCCGAACCCGACACCAAGGCCCTCTTCATGCTGGCCGGCGTGCTCTCGGTCTCCCCCTCCTGGCTGATCGCCGGCATCGGCGCGGCCCCGGCTGACCCGGACGGCGAGGAGGACCCGCACCCGCTCATGCGCCAGCTTCAGGCGGTCCAGCGCCTTCACGACGAGACGGGCAAGGCGATCGCGGCGCTTGAGGCCGAGATCGCTCGTTTGATCAAAAAAGATCAGGGCTGACATTTTTCCATTGGCCGCACTTGAGACGCCGGACCGGCTCTGCAATGGTCGGCCCGAAACAGAATCCGCATAAGGGAGACGAAAATGGACGTACGCGCCGCCGTAGCCGTTCAGGCTGGAAAACCGCTTGAAATCATGACCGTACAGCTCGAAGGCCCGAGGGCCGGCGAAGTGCTGGTCGAGGTGAAGGCGACGGGTATCTGCCATACGGACGACTTCACGCTTTCCGGCGCCGACCCGGAAGGCCTGTTCCCCGCCATCCTCGGCCATGAGGGCGCGGGCGTCGTCGTCGATGTCGGCCCGGGCGTCACCTCGGTCAAGAAGGGCGACCACGTCATTCCGCTCTACACGCCCGAATGCCGCGAGTGCTATTCCTGTCTGTCGCGCAAGACGAACCTGTGCACCGCCATCCGCGGCACGCAGGGCCAGGGCCTGATGCCCGACGGCACGTCCCGCTTCTCCATCGGCAAGGACAAGATTCACCACTACATGGGCTGCTCGACCTTCGCCAACTACACCGTGCTGCCGGAGATCGCGCTGGCCAAGGTCAACCCGGACGCGCCCTTCGACAAGATCTGCTACATCGGCTGCGGCGTGACGACCGGCATCGGCGCCGTCATCAACACGGCCAAGGTCGAGATCGGCTCGACGGCCGTCGTCTTCGGCCTCGGCGGCATCGGCCTCAACGTGCTGCAGGGCCTGCGCCTTGCCGGCGCGGACATGATCATCGGCGTCGACATCAACCCGGACCGCAAGGAATGGGGCGAGAAGTTCGGCATGACGCATTTCGTCAACCCGAAGGAGGTGGAGGGTGACATCGTGCCCTACCTCGTCAACCTGACGAAGCGCAACGGCGACCTGATCGGCGGCGCCGACTACACCTTCGACTGCACGGGCAACACCAAGGTGATGCGCCAGGCGCTCGAATCGGCCCATCGCGGCTGGGGCAAGTCGGTCATCATCGGCGTTGCCGGCGCGGGCCAGGAAATCTCGACGCGTCCGTTCCAGCTCGTCACCGGCCGCCAGTGGATGGGCACGGCCTTCGGCGGCGCGCGCGGGCGCACGGACGTGCCGAAGATCGTCGACTGGTACATGGACGGCAAGATCCAGATCGACCCGATGATCACCCACACCATGCCGCTGGAAGACATCAACAACGGCTTCGAGCTGATGCACAAGGGTGAAAGCATCCGCGGCGTGGTCGTCTACTGATGACGGCAACCGCCTACGGCGTCGACGTGCGGAGGATGGAATCCTTCTCCGCCGTCGAGCTCTACGCATTGCTGAAACTGCGCGTCGACGTCTTCGTCGTCGAGCAGGCCTGCCCCTATCCGGAGCTGGACGGCAAGGACGCGGACGCCCTCCATCTTCGCCTGCTGGTCGATGGCGAAACCGCCGCCTATGCCCGCATTTGGCGGCCCGAAAATGCCGCGCCACGCATCGGCCGCGTCCTCGTTTCGCCGGGTCATCGCGGCAAGAAGCTGGGTGAAGCGCTGATGCGGGAAGCGATCCGCGCCTGCGAAACCCGTTTTCCCGGCATGCCGATCGAGCTTTCCGCGCAGAGCTATCTGCTGCAATTCTACCGCTCCCTCGGCTTTTCCCCGACATCGGAGGAATATGTCGAGGACAGCATACCGCATATCGACATGCGCCGATCGACCCCGCTTTGACCTGTTCTCGCCGGCCGGGAATTGCTACACTGACCGCCAGACCGTTCTATGGAAAGCCGCCATGCCGCAAGGACCCGCCGTATCGCTGACGAAGGAGCAACAGGCGCTCGTCGACCGTCTGGTGCGTTCCGGCCGTTTCGACGGCACGAATGATGTCGTGTCGACGGGGCTCCGGCTCCTGGAGGAGCGCGAGCGCGAGGCGGCAAGGTTCCTTGCCGATATCGAAGACGCTATCGAAAGCGGGCTTGCAAGCGGCGATGCAGCGGAGATGGAAACGGCGCAAAGCCTGGTCGCGACGTTCCGGCGGCGGAGATAGGCGGCCTTGGGACGCATCCTCCGTCGCCCGCAATTCCTCGAAGACCTTCGCATGGGGTATGGGATTTCATCGCGAGAGACAGCGAGGACCGTGCGGATACCTTCGTTTTCGAACTCGAATGGCGCTATCGCATGCTTTCGGACAATCCGCTTGTGGGACCACAGCGTTTTCCGCGCTATCCCGACATGCGCATGTTCCCCTTTCGACGCTATATCATACTCTATGCCGCGCTTGCCGACGGCACCGGCATAGAACTCATCCGCCTCCTGAACGCCGCCAGGGATTACCACCGTTACTTCGATGACTGACGCAATGCCCACCATCTATGTCGACGCGGATGCCTGCCCGGTGAAGCCTGAGATCCTCAAGGTGGCGGAGCGCCACGGCCTGGCGGTGACCTTCGTCGCCAATTCGGGCCTGCGGCCTTCGCGCGATCCGATGGTGCGGAACGTCATCGTCTCCGGCGCCTTCGATGCGGCGGACGACTGGATCGCGGAGAATGTGCAGCAAGGCGACATTGTCGTCACGGCGGACGTGCCGCTGGCAGGGCGCACGGTCGCCAAGGGCGCGCATGTCACCGGCCCGACCGGCCGGCTCTTCGACAAGTCGAACATCGGCATGGCGAGCGCCATGCGCGACCTCGGCGCGCATCTGCGCGAAACCGGGGAGAGCAAGGGCTACAACGCGGCCTTCTCGCCGCGCGACCGCTCGACGTTTCTCGAAACGCTCGACCGCCTGTGCCGCCGCGCGAAGAATGAACGGGCGGGATCGCCATCATGACGGCAAAACCCGGGCCCAAGGTCTATGGCCGGCACGTGCCCTTCTATGTCGGCATCGGCGCGGCGGCGCTCGGCCTTGCGGGCGCGCTCTGGCTGAAGCCGGACTTCGCCGTTGCCGTTGCGGCCATCGCCTTCTTCCTGTGCTACCTGCTGCTGACAGCCTGGCGCCTGCCGCACCTGACGGCCGCCTATCTCGAGCACTATGCGACGGATACGGACGAGCCGGTCGCCATCATCTTCGCCGTCACCTTTGCCGCCGCCGCCGTGGCGACGGGGTCGCTCTTCGTCGTCCTGAACCGGCCGGCGGCGACCGGCCTGGAATTCGTTCTCGCCTTCGCCTCGGTCGCGCTCGGCTGGCTCACCATCCACACCATGGCGGCGCTTCACTACGCCCATATCTACTGGCGGCCGGGCGGCGCGAAGGCGCGGAAGGACAGAGGCCTTGCTTTTCCCGGCGACACCCAGCCCGGCGTCTACGACTTCCTCTACTTCGCCTTCGTGATCGGCATGACGGCACAGACCTCGGACGTCGCGATCACCTCGACGGCTATGCGCAGGGTCAACCTGCTGCATGCCGTCGTTTCCTTCTTCTTCAACACGGTGCTGGTCGCCGCCGCTGTCAATGCGGCCGTGGCGCTCGCCTCCTGAAACCGATCGGAGTTTTCCATGAAAGTGCTTTCCCAGAACACCGCCTTCGGCGGGATGCAGGGTGTCTTCGCCCACGATTCGGAAGCCTGCAAATGCGAGATGACCTTCGCCGTCTTCGTGCCGCCGCAGGCGATCCAGGAGCCGCGCCCGGTGCTCTGGTATCTCTCCGGCCTCACCTGCACCCATGCCAATGTGATGGAAAAGGGCGAGTACCGCCGCATGGCCGCCGAGCTCGGCCTCATCATCGTCTGCCCGGACACCAGCCCGCGCGGCAACGACGTGCCGGACGAGATCACCAACTGGCAGATGGGCAAGGGCGCGGGCTTCTATCTCGACGCCACCGAGGAGCCCTGGGCCGAGAACTTCCGGATGTACAGCTATGTGACGGAAGAGCTGCCGAACTTCCTCCGCCAGCATTTCCGCATGGACATGAGCCGCCAGGGCATCTTCGGCCACTCGATGGGCGGGCACGGCGCCATGACGATCGCGCTCAAGCATCCGGACCGCTTCAGGAGCTGCTCGGCCTTCGCGCCCATCGTCGAGCCCTCCACCGCCGACTGGTCGGTCCCGGCCTTCGAGAAATATCTCGGCGCCGACAAGGTGAAATGGCGGGAATATGACGCCTGCGCGCTCGTCGCCGACGGCGCCCGCTTCCCGGAATTCCTGATCGACCAGGGCAAGGCGGACGGTTTCCTCGAAAACGGCCTGCGTCCCTGGCTCTTCGAGGAGGCGGTCAAGGATACCGACATCGAGCTGACGCTGCGCATGCACGAGCGCTACGACCATTCCTACTACTTCATCTCGACCTTCATGGATGATCACCTGAAGTGGCACGCCGAGCGGCTCGGCTGAGGCCGGATATGGCGGGGGTGCATGGCTGACATGCCGCCCCTGCCCTTGCTCTTGCCTTGCCGATGCGCAATAGTCCGCGCCGGTAGACGGCTACCGCCGGAAGGCATCCGGTCACGATCGCGGGGACGGCCTCGCTCCCTTGAAACGGAGTAGGTGCAATGCCCTGGATCCTTCTTACCCTCGCAGGTCTCTTCGAAATCGGCTGGGCCATCGGCCTGAAATATACCGACGGCTTCACGCGGATCGTTCCCACCGCTTTGACCGCCGCTTCCATGCTCGTCAGCATCGTGCTGCTCGGCCTCGCCGTGAAGACGCTGCCCATGGGCACGGCCTATGCCATCTGGACCGGCATCGGCACGGTCGGCACGGTCATCCTCGGCATCGTCCTCTTCGCCGAGCCGGTCACGGCCATGCGCCTCGGCTGCATCGCCCTCATCGTCACCGGCATCCTCGGCCTGAAGTTCGTCGCCTAGCCGCGACGGTTGTCGAGCGCGAAGGCGCCCGGCCCCGCGATCGTCAGGTAGAGGAACACGAAGCAGAAGAGGATCGCGGCGTCGCCGTGATTGTTGACCGGGAAGAAGCTCTGCGGCGCATGGGCCATGAAATAGGCGACCGCCATGAAGCCGCAGAGCACGAAGGCCGCGGGCCGCGTGAAGAGCCCTACCAGGATCAGGATCCCGCCGACGACCTCCAGCGTGCCCGCCACGCCCATGAGGTTCATCAGGTCACCGAACGGCTGTTCGGCGGGCGGAAAATTGAAGAACTTCTGCGTGCCGTGCTCGATGAAGAGCAGCGCGGCCATGATGCGGAGCACGGCCAGCGCCTGCGGCCGCCAGGCGGACAAACGGTCGAACATGCCTTGCACTCCCCTTCCGGTTCAAAGGGGTATGTTATCGTGCTTCTTCCACGGATTTTCCAGATCTTTGTTCCGCAGCAGCCGCAGCGCCCGGGCGATACGCTTGCGCGTCGAATGCGGCATGATCACCTCGTCGATATAGCCGCGCTCGGCCGCTACGAAGGGCGAGAGGAACCGGTCCTCGTACATCTTCGTATGCGCGGCGATCTTGTCCGGATCGTCGATGTCCTTGCGGAAGATGATCTCGACCGCCCCTTTCGCGCCCATCACGGCGATCTGCGCCGTCGGCCAGGCATAGTTGATGTCGCCGCGCAGGTGCTTCGACGCCATGACGTCATAGGCGCCGCCATAGGCCTTGCGCGTGATGAGCGTCACCTTGGGCACGGTCGCCTCGGCGAAGGCGAAGAGCAGCTTGGCGCCGTGCTTGATGAGGCCGCCATATTCCTGCGCCGTTCCCGGCAGGAAGCCCGGCACGTCGACGAAGGTGACGACCGGGATGTTGAAGCAGTCGCAGAAGCGCACGAAGCGCGCCGCCTTGCGGCTGGCATCCGAATCGAGCACGCCTGCCAGCACCATCGGCTGGTTGGCGACGAAGCCGACCGTCGCGCCCTCGATGCGGCCGAAGCCGCAGACGATATTGCGGGCGAAGCTTTCCTGGATCTCGAAGAAATCGCCCTCGTCGACGGTCTTGGCGATCAGTTCCTTGATGTCGTAGGGCTTGTTCGCATTGGCCGGAACGAGCGTGTCGAGCGATTCGTCCACCGCCTCGACCGACTGGAAGCAATCGATCTCCGGCACGGGCGAGGTATTGGACTGCGGCAGGAAATCGATGAGCCGGCGCACCTGAAGCAGCGCATCGACGTCGTTGTCGTAGGCGCCGTCGGCAATCGAGGATTTCGTCGTGTGGACGGAGGCGCCGCCGAGCTCCTCGGCCGTCACCGTCTCGTTCGTCACCGTCTTCACGACGTCGGGGCCGGTCACGAACATGTAGGACGTGTCGCGCACCATGAAGATGAAGTCGGTCATGGCCGGGGAATAAACGTCGCCGCCGGCGCACGGCCCCATGATCACCGAGATCTGCGGGATGACGCCGGAGGCGAGCACGTTGCGCTGGAACACCTCGGCATAGCCGCCGAGCGCGGCGACCCCTTCCTGGATGCGCGCGCCGCCCGCATCGTAGAGGCCGACGATCGGCGCGCGGTTCTTCAGCGCCATGTCCTGGACCTTCATGATCTTCTGGGCATGGGTCTCGGAAAGCGAGCCACCGAAGACGGTGAAATCCTTGGCGAAGACGAAGACGGTGCGGCCGTTGACCGTGCCCCATCCGGTGACGACGCCGTCACCGGCGATCTTGCTCTTCTCCATGCCGAAATCCGTCGAGCGATGCTCGACGAACATGTCGAACTCCTCGAACGATCCCTCGTCGAGAAACACCTCGATGCGCTCGCGGGCCGTCAGCTTGCCACGCTTGTGCTGCGCCTCGATGCGCGCCTGTCCGCCGCCCATGCGGGCGCGCTCGCGCCGGACTTCGAGTTCGTGGAGAATTTCCTTCATGATCCCTCGGTTCCTCCCGTTTGTGACAACGGATTAGCATGCGGAACCGGGGGCTTGAAGGGGATCGCCCTACATAGATGGTCTTAGACGGTCAGCGCGGGAGATCGGCAAGCACGGCGGCGGCGACGTCCATCTCCCCGCGCCGCAATTCGCGGCGGCGGAAGGCCTCCTCGTCGGTGCCCCATTGATCGATCTGCCAGTCCTCGTCGACATGGGCGAGCGACCAGGCCCGATCGGCATCCACCACGCCTTCGGCCAGCGCCAGCGCCAGCAGCGCCGAGCCGGTCAGCGTCGTCACCGTATGCAGGCAGGCGAGCGCCAGCGGATCGCGCCAGGCGGACAGCGCATCCGAGAAGGCGGCGATGGCCTGTACGGGCTGTTCCTGGTGCATCACGCCTTCGACGAGGATGAAGCGCGCGCCCCTGGCGTCGGCCGCCCAGCGGATGATCGGGTCCCAGCCCTCGCGCTGCCGCTGGACGAGGCCATCAGGCGAATCCGCGCGGTAGCAGAGCATGTCCGTGCCGGCGAAGCGCACGATCTCCTCGAAGACGGCATCGAGATTATCCGCGACGCCGTCGACGGCCGTGTTGACGAGGCGCGTCACCGGCATCTTCGCGGGATCGATCTCTTCGCCCTGCCCGTCCCATTCGGCGCGCAGGCGCTCGGCGATGGCGGGGGCCGGCACGGCGAGCAGCTTCTTGCCGGGCGTGCGCACGGGACGGCCGTCGAGCAGGATGCGGTGGCCCTCGTCCGTGCTGTCGATCGAGACCGCCTTGTAGAACCGCTTCGGCAGCGGCCGCTTCATCTGGATCTGCGCGCGGCGAACCGGATCGGGATCGCTCATCGCCTCGGAAAGGTCGCTCAGGATGTCACGCATCGGAAATCTCCAGCCATTCGAGAAGGTCGGCGGGCGTGCGCAGGATGTGATCCGCGCCGGCCTCGACCAGCTCGGGCACGGAGGCATAGCCCCAGGAAACGCCGATCGCCCTGGCGCCGGCCGCCTTCGCCATCTGCATATCGTAGATCGCATCGCCGATGACAACCGTCCGGGCAGAATCGACGCCCGCCTCGCTGCAGCATTCCGTCACCATGGCGGGGTGCGGCTTGGAGGGGCAATCGTCCGCCGTGCGCGAGACGAAGAAGGTCTTCTCGAAGCCGTGCGTGGCACGAATGAGGTCGAGGCCGCGGCGCGACTTGCCGGTGACGGCGCCGAGGATCAAGTCGTCCTCCCGCTCCAGCCGCGCCATCATGGCGCCGATGCCGGGAAAGAGCGGTTCCTGGAAGCCTGCCTCCGCGCGCACGCCGGTAAATATCGCCTTGTAATGCGCGGTCATCGCCAGCGCCTCGTCATCGACATGCGGCTTGCCCTGCATGCGGGCGATCGCGATGTCGAGCGTGAGCCCGATGATCGCCTTGGTCTCGGAGACGTCCGGCCGGGCATGGCCGAAATCGACGAAGGTGCGCGCCATCACCTCGTGGATCAGCTTTACGCTGTCGACCAGCGTGCCGTCGCAATCGAAAAGAACGAGCCGCATCAGTCGTCTTCCCCGTCCGCCGTGCTCTGGTCGAAGCCGAAGAGGTTCCAGGTCTGCACCATGTGCGGCGGCAGCGGCGCGGTGACGCGCAGGCGCCCGCCGGAGGGATGCGGAATGTCGATGTGGCGGGCATGGAGATGCAGCCGGTTCTGCACGCCGCCCGGGAAGTTCCAGTTGACGTCCGCGTCGAAATATTTGGGGTCGCCGAGGATCGGGTGGCCGATATGGACGGCATGGACGCGAAGCTGGTGGGTGCGGCCGGTATAGGGCTCCATCTCCAGCCAGGCGAAATTCTGCCCGGCCTGCTCGACGACGCGGTAGAAGGAGACGGCGTGGTCCGCGCCGTCCTCGCCGTGCCTCGCGATCCGCATGCGGTCGCCGTCCGGCGTCTGCTCCTTGACCAGCCAGGTGGAGATCTTGTCCTCCCGCTTCTTCGGCACGCCCTTGACCACGGACCAGTAGGTCTTCTTGGTGTCGCGCTCGCGGAAGGCGGCGGTGAGCTTCTGCGCCGCGCCGCGCGTGCGGGCGATGACGAGGACGCCCGATGTGTCGCGGTCGAGGCGGTGCACGAGGCGGGGCTTCTCGCCCTTCTGGCTGGTCCAGGCCTCCAGCATCTTGTCGATATGCCGCGTGACGCCCGAGCCGCCCTGCACGGCGATGCCGGCCGGCTTGTTGAGCACGAAGACCTTGTCGTCCTCATGCAGCAGCATGCGGGCAAGCAGTTCGCCATCGGGGGAATGCTTCAGGTCGCGGCCGGCGATCGGGCCGGACTTCGGCGCCTTGGCATCGACCTCCATCGGCGGGATGCGGACGGTCTGGCCGGGCTGCACGCGCGTATCGCTCTTGGCGCGGCCGCCATCGACGCGCACCTGGCCGGAGCGCAGCAGCTTCTGAAGCTGGCCGAAGCCGAGGCCCGGATAGTGGACCTTGAACCACCGGTCGAGGCGCATGCCCGCCTCGTCGTTGTCCACCTGCCTGTGTTCGATGCCTGCCATGTGCGCCTTCTTTCGTTGCGCCGCTCTTAGCGCAAGAACAGGCCAAGGGGAACCGTCTAGAAGGCGCGGAAGGTGAGCGTCGTGAGCGAGCGCACGATGCCGGGGATGGAGGCGACATGGTCGTTGATGAACTTGCCGATGTCCTCCTCGCTGTCGACATAGACCTTCAGGAGGAGATCGTATTCGCCGCTGGTGGAGTAGAGCTCCGAGAGGAGTTCCGTAGCGTAAAGCGCGTCCGCAACCTCATAGGTCTTGCCCGGAGCGCATTGCAATTGCACGAAAATCGGCTTCATCGGTCCTCCCGCGCCATCGGCGGCATCTGATCGTCTCGGCACGGTTCCGGTCGCATGCGCGCCAGCCCCGGCCGGGCCGCCGACTCCGGCGGCGTTCGCCATCCCTTATGACGGAATTTCCCCGGCAAAGGCAAGGCCGGCCGAAACTCGCGACTGCCGTTAAGATTCGATGAAAATGCAACCGCTGATATTCATATCCGCGAAAGACGCGCCTGCTAGATTCCCACGACCGAACAACGGTTGAAAACACCATGACCCAGATCGTTACAGTCTCGCCGGCCACGGCCGCCTATGCATCGCAGGGCACGAAGCTGCAGACGCGCACCGGCACGCTGTTCGAGGAGCGCATCCATCGCTGGAGCGAGGATGCCAGGGTGCGGGGCGATGCACGCACGGTGGCCGTCCTCAACGTCATTCATCCCCCGGCCCTCGCGCTCGCCCTCCTGACGGCGCCGACCGGCACGCCGCAGGTGACGATGGCCGAAGCCCAGCGCGTCTACGACGAGAACGGCGAACCGCTGCCACCGGACGCCGTCTGACATCCCAGGCAAGACCACCCTCCTCCACCTTGCAGGCCCCGCTTCGGGGCCTTTTTCCTGTCCTCTTCGCCCTACGACAAAAATTTGCTCGTCAGCGACGCCGCCTCTTGCCAAAGCGCAGGCAAGGTCGTTATCTGGAACCGACCTCGCTGGGAGAAACCGGCCGCCCGCTCGAAAGGGATGGCCGGTGCCGAAGGAGCAACCGCCCCGGAAACTCTCAGGCAAAAGGACCAGCAAGGTGCCGTCGGAACTCTGGAGAGAAGCGCGAGAGCGCTCGCCGAAGGGATAACAATCTCAGGCGAAGGGACAGAGGGGGCTCAGGAGAACGGCGCAGATGCGCCTGGATTTATGAGCCGGCGCCCGAGGCAACAGGGGCGCCCAAGGACTGGAGGGCGCCTTTTGGACGGAACGTCTGAACTCAAGAAAACCCCGCTTCACGCGCTGAACCTGTCGCTCGGCGCCCGCATGGTGCCGTTCGCCGGCTACGAGATGCCGGTGCAGTACGCGGCCGGCGTGATGAAGGAACACCTGCACACGCGCGCCGCCGCCGGCCTGTTCGACGTGTCCCACATGGGCCAGGTCACGGTACGCGCCCGCTCCGGCGTCAATGCCGATGCGGCCCGGGCGCTCGAAACGCTGGTGCCGGTCGATATCGTCGGCCTCGGCGAAGGCCGCCAGCGCTATGCGCTCTTCACCAATGACGAAGGCGGCATCCTCGACGACCTGATGATCGCCAATCGCGGCGACCACTTCTACGTGGTCGTCAACGCCGCCTGCAAGGATGCGGACTTCGCGCACATGCAGGCGAAGATCGGCGAGACCTGCGAGCTGACGCTGCACGACGACCGCGCCCTCATTGCCCTGCAAGGCCCGCACGCCCAGGCCGTGCTCGCCGAACTGTGGGCGGACGTCTCCTCCATGCGCTTCATGGACGTGCGCGCCTGCGACCTGCACGACGCCGACTGCATCGTCTCGCGCTCGGGCTATACCGGCGAGGACGGCTTCGAGATCTCCATCCCGGCCGCGCTTGCCGAAACCGTCTGTCGCCGCCTGCTCGACCATCCGGACGTGCTGCCGATCGGCCTCGGCGCCCGCGATTCGCTGCGCCTGGAGGCCGGGCTCTGCCTCTACGGCAACGACATCGACACCGGCACGACGCCGGTGGAGGCCGGGCTCGAATGGGCCATCCAGAAGGTTCGCCGCAAGGGCGGCGAGCGTGAAGGCGGCTTCCCCGGCGCTTCCGTCATTCTCGACCAGCTCGAAAACGGCGCCGACCGCCGCCGCGTCGGCCTGAAGCCCGAAGGCCGCGCGCCCGTGCGCGCCGGCGCGGTGCTGGCGACCGATCCCGAGGGCGAGGACGTCGTCGGCACGGTCACCTCGGGCGGCTTCGGTCCCAATGTCGATGGCCCCGTCGCCATGGGCTACGTCACCAGGCCTTCCGCCGCCGTCGGCACCCAGCTCTATGCGGGCGTTCGCGGGAAATTCCTGCCCGTCACCGTATCGGCCATGCCCTTCGTCAAGAACACCTTCAAGCGCTGATCCCATGAACGCGCGTCGCCCCCTCATCCGCACACCACGGCACCGGCGCCCGTCCCTTCTCCCTGCGGGGAGAAGGTGGCCCGAAGGGCCGGATGAGGGGGCTCCCGCAAAACCCGACCAAAGAGAGGAACCAACATGCTGAAATTCACCGAAGAACACGAGTGGCTGAAGATCGAAGGCGGCGTTGCGACCGTCGGCATCACGACGCATGCGGCCGAACAGCTCGGCGACCTCGTCTTCGTCGAACTACCGGAAGTCGGCGCAACCTTCGACAAGGGCGGCGATGCGGCCACCGTCGAGAGTGTCAAGGCAGCCTCCGACGTCTATTGTCCGCTCGACGGCGAGATCGTCGAGATCAACGAGGCCATCACGGCTGATCCCTCCCTCGTCAACAGCGACCCGCAGGGCGCCGGCTGGTTCTTCAAGCTGAAGCTCGCCAACCCCGCCGATGCGGATGCGCTGATGGACGAGGCCGCCTACAAGGAGCTTGTCGGCTGATGTCTCTTCCCAAGGACTTTGCCTTCACCGATTACCAGCCCTACGACTTCGCAAACCGTCGCCATATCGGCCCTTCGCCGAAGGAGATGGAGGCGATGCTGGCCGTGATCGGCTATGACAGCCTCGATGCGCTGATCGACGACACCGTGCCGAAATCGATCCGCCAGGAAAAGCCGCTCGAATGGGGCGCGCCGATGACGGAGCGCGAGGCGCTCGACAAGCTGCGCGAGACCGCCAACCGCAACCGCAAGCTCGTCTCGCTGATCGGCCAGGGCTATTACGGCACGATCACGCCGCCGGTCATCCAGCGCAACATCCTGGAAAACCCCGCCTGGTACACGGCCTACACGCCCTATCAGCCGGAAATCAGCCAGGGGCGCCTCGAAGCGCTGCTCAACTACCAGACCATGGTCTGCGACCTCACCGGCCTCGACGTCGCCAACGCCTCGCTGCTCGACGAGGCGACCGCCGCCGCCGAGGCGATGGCCATGGCGCAGCGCGTAGCGAAGTCCAAGGCGACCGCCTTCTTCGTCGACGAGAACTGCCACCCGCAGACCATCGCACTCCTCAAGACCCGTTCCGAGCCGCTCGGCTGGAGCATCATCGTCGGCGATCCCTTCACCGACCTCGATCCGGTCGACGTCTTCGGCGCGATCTTCCAGTATCCCGGCACCTACGGCCATGTGCGCGACTTCACCGGCCTCGTCGCCCGCCTGCACCAGACCGGCGCCATCGCCGTCATCGCCGCCGATCCGCTGGCGCTCGCGCTCCTCAAGTCGCCCGGCGACATGGACGCGGATATCGCCATCGGCTGCACCCAGCGCTTCGGCGTGCCGGTCGGCTACGGCGGCCCGCACGCGGCCTACATGGCCGTCAAGGACGCCTACAAGCGCTCCATGCCCGGCCGCCTCGTCGGCGTCTCCATCGATGCCCGCGGCAACCGCGCCTATCGCCTGTCGCTCCAGACGCGCGAGCAGCACATCCGCCGCGAGAAGGCGACGTCGAACATCTGCACCGCGCAGGTTCTGCTCGCCGTCATGGCCTCGATGTATGCCGTCTTCCATGGTCCGCAGGGCCTGAAGGCGATTGCCCAGAGCGTTCATCAGAAGACCGTTCGCCTGGCCGAGGGCCTCGAAAAGCTCGGCTACACCGTCGAGCCGGACGTCTTCTTCGACACGATCACCGTCCATGTCGGCAAGCTGCAGGGCATCATCCTGAAGACGGCCGTCGCGGAAGAGGTCAATCTTCGCAAGATCGGCGACGACCGCATCGGCATCAGCCTCGACGAGCGCTCGCGCCCCGTCACGCTGGAAGCCGTCTGGCGCGCCTTCGGCGGCGATTTCGAGGTGGCCGAGTTCGAGCCGGGCTACCGCCTGCCGGAAGACCTGCTGCGCACCAGCGAATACCTGACGCATCCGATCTTCCACATGAACCGCGCCGAAAGCGAGATGGTGCGCTACATCCGCCGGCTCTCCGACCGCGACCTCGCGCTCGACCGCGCGATGATCCCGCTCGGCTCCTGCACGATGAAGCTCAACGCCACGGCGGAGATGCTGCCGATCACCTGGCCGGAATTTGCGGAGATCCATCCCTTCGTTCCCGCCGACCAGGCGCAGGGCTACCGGCACCTCATCGAGGACCTGTCGCAGAAGCTCTGCGACATCACCGGCTACGACGCCGTCTCCATGCAGCCGAATTCCGGCGCGCAGGGCGAATATGCCGGCCTGCTGACGATCCGTGCCTATCACCTCGCCAATGGCGACACCCATCGCGACGTCTGCCTGATCCCGACCTCCGCGCACGGCACCAACCCGGCCTCCGCTCAGATGGCCGGCATGAAGGTGGTCGTCGTGAAAGTGTCAGACAACGGCGACATCGACATGGAGGATTTCCGTTCCAAAGCAGAGCAGTATGCGGAAAACCTCTCGTGCTGCATGATCACCTACCCCTCAACGCACGGCGTCTTCGAGGAGAACGTGCGCGAGATCTGCGAGATCGTCCACAAGCATGGAGGCCAGGTCTATATCGACGGCGCCAACATGAACGCCATGGTCGGCCTTGCCCGGCCGGGCGACATCGGCGGCGACGTTTCGCACCTCAACCTCCACAAGACGTTCTGCATCCCGCATGGCGGCGGCGGTCCCGGCATGGGGCCGATCGGCGTCAAGGCGCATCTTGCGCCCTTCCTGCCGGCAAACCCGACGACCGGCGAGGCCGGCGCCGTCTCGGCGGCCCCCTTTGGCTCGGCCTCCATCCTGCCGATCTCCTGGAGCTACTGCCTGATGATGGGCGGCGAAGGGCTGACGCAGGCGACCAAGGTGGCGATCCTCAACGCCAACTACATCGCCGCCCGGCTCAAGGGCGCCTATGATGTGCTCTACAAGTCCGCAAAAGGCCGCGTGGCGCATGAATGCATCATCGACATGCGCCCGCTCGCCGAAAGCGCCGGCGTCACCGTCGACGACGTCGCCAAGCGCCTGATCGACAGCGGGTTCCACGCCCCGACCATGAGCTGGCCGGTGGCCGGCACGCTGATGATCGAGCCGACGGAATCGGAGACGAAGGCCGAGATCGACCGCTTCTGCGACGCCATGCTGGCGATCCGCGAGGAAGCGCGCGCCATCGAGGAAGGTCGCATGGACCGGGAGAACAACCCGCTCAAGAACGCCCCGCACACGGTGGAGGACCTCGTCGGCGAATGGGACCGCCCCTATTCGCGCGAACAGGCCTGCTTCCCGCCGGGCGCCTTCCGGGTCGACAAGTACTGGTCGCCTGTCAACCGCGTGGACAATGTCTACGGCGACCGCAATCTCGTCTGCTCCTGCCCGCCGCTGGAGGATTACGCGGAAGCGGCCGAGTAAATCCGGGCCGATCTCAGGTCCACCCACCTCTCCCTCGTCATGGTCGGGCTCGACCCGACCATCCATCCACCGGCAAGCAGCGAATGTGGATCCTCGGGTCAAGCCCGAGGATGACGGCGGAGAAGGAAGCGGGCGCCACATCGAACGAACCCCGGCCGATGCCATCGGCCGGGGTTTTCCATTGCGGGCAGGGACTGGATCAGGGTGCGACGGCGACGTCCACCCAGAAGCGGGTGAAGCCCTCGGCGAACGCACGATAGCCGCTCAGCGTCGAGGGCTTGACGGCATAGGCGTTGGCACCGTTCTCGTAAGCGCGGCTCACATCCGCGGTGTTCGACGACGATGACAGCATGATGACGGGCGTCACCGCCGTGCGCGCCCGGCCGCGCAGGCGCTTGAGAAGTTCCATGCCGCTGATGCCGGGCATGTTGATGTCAAGCAGGATATAGTCGAAGGCTTCCGCATCGAGCCGGTCGCTGGCGACCTCGGCATCGGCGGCATGGGTGATTTCGAGCGGGCTTCCGGCATCGCTGAAGGCGCGCATGACGAAGCGCACGTCCACCGGATCGTCGTCGACGACGATCAGCCTTCTAGCCGAACCTTCCACGCTCGTTCCCCCTTGATCTTATGGATTGCGGAAACGTCACCACGAAGCGTGCGCCCGGACCATAGCTCGTGTCAAGCGCTATCGAGCCGTTGTGGCTCTCGACGATCCGGCGCGCCAGCGCAAGCCCGACGCCCGTGCCCTGGTAGACCGTCTCGTCCCGGTGAAGTCTCTGGAAAACCTCGAAGATCCGCCCGACATGCTGGGGGTCGATGCCGATCCCGTCATCCTCGACGACGAAATCGATCCCCGCCGGGCGCTGCCGGCAATAGACCCGCACGACAGGCGCTTTGCCGGGCCGGCGGTATTTCAGCGCGTTGCCGATGAGGTTCTGCGCAAGGCGCTTCAAAAGCTCCGGATCGCCCATGATCTCCGGCATCGGCTGGACGTCGATCGTGCCGCCGCTCTCCTCGACATGGCTTTCGAGCAGCGCCAGCGCATCCCTGACGACGCCGGACAGCGCCACGGGCTTCGGCACGGCGATGCGATAGGCGATCTGCGAGAATTCCAGCAAGCTGTCGATGATGCGCCGCATGCGCGCCGCGCTCTTGCGCACATGGTCGGCGTAGTGCGGCAGTTCGTCGAACTCGCCGCGGTGCAGGTCCTCCGAGATCATTTCGGCGAACATGGACAGGTGGCGCAGCGGCGCCTTGAGATCATGCGAGACCGTCGCGGTGAACTGGTCGAGCGCCTCGTTCTTGCGGCGCAGCTCGCTGGTCTGCGCCTCCACCTGCCGCTGCTGGCGCTTGGTCTCGGTGATGTCGCGCCCGACGCTCACGACCTCGCTCAACCCGTCGTCGTCGAAGATCGCAACGGCCGTCCAGAGCATCCACATCTCCCGGCCATCCTGCCCGTCGATGCAGATCTCCATCGTGCGAACCGGCTCGTCACGCGTATAGCCGCCTATGTCGATCAGGGCGGCGGCCTGCTCCGGCGCGCAGGCGACATCCGGCAGGGAGCGGCCGATCAGCTCATCGGTGGTCGAGCCGACATGGGCGGCATATTTGTCGTTGGCGAAGCGGATGGTCAGGTCGCGGTCGAAGCGCAGGATCATGTCCGGCAGGATCTGCAGCAGCGAGAGATAGTCGCGACGCTTCTCCTCGAGCGCGGCCTCCGTGCGCTTCAAGTCGGAGACGTCGACACGCAGCGCAACGACGTCGCCGGTCTCGGCGATATGGCTTTCCGCGCGGATCCAGAGATCCTCGCCGAACGGGAAGACGGACCCCTCGCTGTCGGGAGAGCGATGGTCGCGCAGGCGCTCGCGCACCAGCGCCTCGGCCTCCGGCGTCCCCTCCCTGATACCCGGGAACATGCCGGAGCGGATATTGCCGCGAACGATGCTTTCCAGCGTCGCACCGACACGCACATGCGCGCCGGCTTCCCCGCACCGCTCCTTGTAGGAGCGGTTGAACAGGACTAGGCGCTCTTCCGGGTCGAAGATCGCAAAGCCCTCGGTCATGGTGTCGAGCGCGGCGGCGATGCGCTGGCCGAGCAGGATCTGCTCGCCGTGGCTGCCGCCGCTGAGCAGGCTGCGCAGGAGCAGCGCATAATGTACGCCCGTCCCCTCGTCCGGCAGCGCGATCACATGCGCCGACGCTTCGAAGGACGAGCCGTTCTCGTGACGGAAGGAAAGGGCGTGCGTGTTCTCGCGCCCCTGCGATGCGTGGCGGGCGAGGTTCGCGCCGTCGATGACGGCCGCTGCGGCCGGAAGCCGGCCGTCGCGATTCCAGCCGAACGTGCGGGCAGCGGCCTCGTTATGGGAAACCACGCGCGCCTCGACATCGACGACGAGGACGGGAAACGGCAGGTTTTCGTAAAGTGCCGCGGCAAAGCCGGTCATTGCTCGCGCCCCCTCCCTGGCGATCACGCCGGCACGATATTCATGCCGCGCGCCGCAGACTAGGCAAAACCGCCCGCGAAGGAAAGGCACGGGAACCGCGGTTCCCGCTTCACTGGCGTCAGGCGCGGACGGTCGGCTGGCCGGCGGCGGCAAGCGCCGCGAGGTCGGCGGGCTTCAGCTCGACCGATTCGCCGCAGCCGCAGGCGGACGTCTGGTTCGGGTTGTGGAAGGTGAAGCCGGAGCGCAGGGTCGTCACCTCGAAATCCATCTGCGTGCCGAGAAGGTAGAGCACGGCTTCCGGCGCGACCCAGACGCGGGCGCCGTTCAGCTCGATCAGGTCGTCCCTGGCATTGGGCTCCGTCACGAGATCGATGGAATATTCCATGCCCGCGCAACCGCCCTTCTTGATGCCGACGCGGATGCCCCTGGCATCCTCGCCGGCATTGGCGACGATTGCCTTGACGCGGTTCGCCGCCGCATCGGTCAGTGTCATGACTGCAAAGGCCATGGGCATTTTCTCCTTCGCCTGACGGGTTCAAGGCCCGACGGTTTCGAATCCGAATCTAGTGAGGGCGGGTCGACGGATCAAGTCGCCCAGCGGGAAAAGCCCCTCATCCGCCTGCCGGCACCTTCTCACCGCAGGCGGGGAGAAGGAAGTATGCCGCACCGTTTACCAGCCTCTCCCGCGCTCCGTGGAGCACGTCCCCTCTCCCCGCTTGCGGGAAGAGGGTTAGGGTGCGGGGCAAGCGGCAAACGCCAGCCGCGCCAAATCAGTACCAGCCGACGGCGACCTGCGCCTCTTCCGACATGCGGTCCGGCGTCCACGGCGGATCGAAGGTCATCCTGACCTCGACGCCGGACACGCCTTCGACGGCGCTCACGGCGTTCTCCACCCAGCCCGGCATCTCGCCGGCGACGGGGCAACCGGGCGCGGTCAGCGTCATGTCGATCTTGACCATGCGGTCGTCCTCGATGTCGATCTTGTAGATCAGGCCGAGCTCGAAGATGTCTGCGGGGATTTCCGGGTCGTAGACCGTCTTCAGCGCCGAGATGATGTCGTCGCTGAGGCGCGCCAGCTCGTCTTCCGGGATCGCCGAATGAACGATGCCGTCGCGGACGTCGATCTTGTCTTCCGTTGCATCGAGGGACATGGGCCTACTCCTCAGGCAAAGAACTTGCGGGCGTGGTCGAGCGCGTCGGCCAGGGCATCGACCTCTGCACGCGTGTTATAGAGGCCGAACGATGCCCGGCATGTGGAGGTGACGCCGAAGCGTTTCAAGAGCGGCTGGGCGCAATGGGTGCCGGCGCGCACCGCCACCCCTGCCCGGTCGATCACCATAGAGACGTCATGGGCATGGATGCCTTCCAGCTCGAAGGAGAAGATCGAGCCCTTGCCGGGCGCCGTGCCGAAGATGCGCAGCGAATTGATTGCCGACAGCCGCTCATGGGCATAGTCGCGCAGGTCCGCCTCATGGGCGGAGATCGCCGCGCGGCCGATCGTTTCCATATAGTCCAGCGCATAGCCGAGGCCGATCGCCTGCACGATGGGCGGCGTGCCGGCCTCGAAGCGGTGCGGCGGGTCGTTGTAGGTGACGATGTCCTCGGTGACATCGACGATCATCTCGCCGCCGCCCTGGAAGGGACGCATCTCGCGAAGGCGATCCATCTTGCCGTAGAGCACGCCGATGCCCGAGGGACCGTAGAGCTTGTGGCCGGTCATCACGTACCAGTCGCAATCGATGTCGCGCACGTCGACCGGCATGTGCACCGCGCCCTGCGACCCGTCCACCAGCACCGGAATGCCGCGCGCGCGGGCGATGCGGCAAATCTCCTTGACCGGCACGATGGTGCCGAGCGCGTTCGACATATGCGTGATGGCGATGAGCCTGGTGCGCTCGGTCAGGCACTTCTCGAAGTCTTCGATATGGAACGCGCCGGTCTCGTCGACGGGCGCCCAGACGAGCTTGGCCCCCTGCCGTTCGCGGATGAAATGCCAAGGCACGATGTTGGAATGGTGCTCCATGATCGAAAGGACGATCTCGTCGCCCTCGCCGATCTTTGGCATGCCGTAGCCGTAGGCAACCGTGTTGATCGCCTCGGTCGAGGACTTCGTGAAGACGATCTCGTCGACCGACGAGGCGTTCAGGAAGCGGCGCACCTTCTCGCGCGCCGCCTCATAGGCGTCCGTTGCGGCATTCGACAGGAAATGAAGGCCGCGGTGCACGTTTGCATATTCGTTGGAATAGGCATGCGAGACCGCGTCGATCACCACCTGCGGCTTCTGCGCAGAGGCGCCGTTGTCGAGATAGACCAGCGGCTTGCCATAGACCGTTTTCGACAGGATGGGGAAATCCTTGCGGATCGCCTCGACGTCGTAGGCCAGTGCGGGTGCGTGTTCCATCTCGGTTTCCTATCCCGCGCGCCCTGTCAGGCGTGCTTTTCCAGCCAGGCGGCGACGACGCCTTCCAGCGCTTCGACCAGCGGCTCGTCTTCCAGCTCCTCGACGATCTCGGCCACGAAGGCGTTGACCAGCATGCCGCGCGCCTTGTTTTCCGGGATGCCGCGCGCCATCAGGTAGAAGAGCTGCGTGTGGTCGATGTCGATCACGGTGGCGCCGTGGCCGCACTGCACGTCGTCGGCGAAGATCTCCAGCTCCGGCTTGGCGGAGAAATCGGCCTCGTCGGAGAGCAGCAGCGTGTTGCACGACATCTTGGCATCGGTCTTCTGGGCATCCGGTGCAACGCGAATCTGGCCCTGGAAGACGCCGCGCGCGCGATCGAAGATCACGTTGCGGATGACTTCCGTCGACGTCGTGTTTGGAACGTCGTGGCCGACCGTGAAGGTCACGTCGTTGTGCGTCTCGCCGCCGATGAGGTTGATGCCGCGCAGCCTGAGGTCCGAACCCTCGCCCGCCACCACGACATGGATTTCCTGCCGCACGAGCTTGCCGCCGGCATTGACCACGTAGAGGCGCAGTTTCGTATCGGTGCCGAGCGTGATGCGGATCTGGCCGAGATGGGTGTCCGCGGCCCCCTGCGCCTGGAGGATGATCCAGGTGATGTCCGCCCCGTCGGCAAGCGCGATGTCGCTGACGGTCGTCACGAAGGCGGCGTTCTCGCCGGCCGCGATGTGGCGCTCGACGACCGTCGCCTTGGTGTTGGCACCGAAGGTCGCCGTAAAGCGCGTATGTGTCTGGCCGGCATTCTGGATCGTCTGGATTTCGAGCGGGGCGTCCAGCGCCGTGCCCTCAGGCACGTCGAGCACGAAACCGTCGCGTACGAAGGCGCCGTTGATGCGGCCGATCGCGTCGTCGCCGTCGCGGGCAGCAAGGCCGGCCGCGGCGGTGCCGTCGGCAAGTGCGTCCTTGAAGGTGCTTACCGTCACGCCGTCGGCGCTCGCGCGGGCATCGGCGATGCCATTGGCGACCGCAAGCACGGTGGAACCCTCGACGAGAGGGGCGACCTTGGCGACCGAAGCCGCCGGATCGAAGGCGGGCACGGCGCGCAGCAGCGCCTTGAGGTCCGTGTAGTGCCAGGCTTCCACGCGGCGCGTCGGAAGGCCGGCGTCCTTGAAGTCGCTGATCAGCGTGTCGCGGGCGGCCAGCACCGCGCCGTCGCCCGGCAGCTCGCCGATGGCGTGGTCATAGGCTTCGCATAGCGCGGTCTCGGCGACCGAAAGCGTCTTGCCTGTCTGCATGTTCATGGGATCACTCCTTCACCGTGCCGTCAGGCGGCAGCATCGATGATGTCGGCATAGCCGTTGGCTTCCAGCTCGTGCGCCAGCGTCTTGTCGCCGGACTTGATGACCTGGCCCTTGTAGAGGACGTGGACCGTATCCGGCACGATATAGTCGAGCAGGCGCTGGTAGTGCGTGATGACGACGACCGCGCGGTCCGGCGAGCGCAGTGCGTTGACGCCGTCTGCGACGATCTTCAGCGCGTCGATGTCGAGGCCGGAGTCGGTCTCGTCGAGGATGCACAGCTTCGGCTCCAGCAGCGACATCTGCAGGATCTCGGCGCGCTTCTTCTCGCCACCGGAGAAGCCGACGTTCAGCGGACGACGCAGCATTTCCGGCGCGATCTTGAGTTCGGCGGAAGCTTCCTTGACGCGGCGCATGAAGTCCGGCGTCGTCAGCTCGGCCTCGCCGCGCGCCTTGCGCTGTTCGTTCATCGCGACCTTGAGGAACTGCATGGTGGCGACGCCCGGGATTTCGACCGGGTACTGGAAGGCGAGGAAGATGCCCTTGGAAGCGCGCTCGGCCGGGTCGAGCTCGAGGATGCTCTCGCCGTTATAGAGGATGTCGCCCTCGGTGACCTCGTAGTCCTCGCGGCCGGAGAGGATGTAGGAGAGCGTCGACTTGCCGGAGCCGTTCGGGCCCATGATGGCGGCGACTTCGCCGGCCTTCACGGTGAGGTTCAGGCCGCGGATGATCTCGGTGCCGTCTTCGGCGATGCGGGCGTGCAGGTTCTTGATTTCAAGCATGGACATATCCTTTTCGGACGAATTCGTTTGGCGGCGCGCGGGTTTTCGCGCGCCCGGATGATCAACGGGCGAAGGTCAGCCGACCGAGCCTTCCAGCGAGATGCCGATCAGCTTCTGCGCCTCGACGGCGAATTCCATCGGCAGTTCCTGGATGACTTCCTTGACGAAGCCGTTGACGATCAGCGCGATCGCCGCTTCCGTCGGGATGCCGCGCTGCAGGCAGTAGAACAGCTGGTCCTCGGAAATCTTCGAGGTGGTCGCCTCGTGCTCGAACTGGGCGGTCGCGTTCTTCGCCTCGATATAGGGCACGGTGTGCGCGCCGCACTTGTCGCCGATCAGCAGCGAGTCGCACTGGGTGAAGTTGCGCGCGTTCTCCGCCCTGCGGTGGGCCGAGACCTGGCCGCGATAGGTGTTGTTGGAGAAGCCCGCGGAAATGCCCTTGGAGACGATGCGGCTCGACGTGTTCTTGCCGAGATGGATCATCTTCGTGCCGCTGTCGATCTGCTGGTGGCCGTTGGAAACGGCGATCGAGTAGAACTCGCCGCGCGAACCGTCGCCGCGCAGGATGCAGGACGGATACTTCCAGGTGATGGCGGAGCCGGTCTCGACCTGCGTCCAGGAGATCTTCGAGTTCTTGCCGCGGCAATCGCCGCGCTTCGTCACGAAGTTGTAGATGCCGCCCTTGCCTTCCTTGTCGCCCGGATACCAGTTCTGGACGGTGGAATACTTGATCTCGGCATCGTCCAGCGCGACGAGCTCGACCACGGCGGCGTGAAGCTGGTTCTCGTCACGCTGCGGCGCGGTGCAGCCTTCGAGATAGGAGACATAGGCCCCCTCTTCCGCGATGATCAGCGTGCGCTCGAACTGGCCGGTGTTCTTCTCGTTGATGCGGAAATAGGTCGACAGTTCCATCGGGCAACGAACGCCCTTCGGCACGAAGACGAAGGAGCCGTCGGTGAAGACCGCGGTATTGAGCGTCGCATAGAAGTTGTCGGTCGCCGGCACCACGGTGCCGAGATACTTCTTCACGAGATCAGGATGCTCGCGGATGGCCTCGGAGATCGACATGAAGATCACGCCGGCCTTCTTCAGCTCTTCCTTGAAGGTCGTGACGACCGAGACCGAATCGAAGACGGCGTCGACGGCGATCTTGGATTTTTCGACGCCGGCGAGGATTTCCTGCTCGCGCAGCGGAATGCCGAGCTTCTCGTAGGTCCGCAGCAGCTCCGGGTCGACCTCGTCGAGCGACTTCGGGCCGCTCTGGTTCTTCGGAGCGGCATAGTAATAAAGGTCGTTGAAGTCGATCTTGGGATAGTCGACGCGCGCCCAGGTGGGCTCTTCCATGGTCAGCCAGCGGCGATAGGCCTCGAGGCGCCATTCGAGCATCCATTCGGGCTCGCTCTTCTTGGCCGAGATGAAACGGATGATGTCCTCGGACAGGCCTTTCGGCGCCTTGTCCATCTCGATCTTCGTCTCGAAGCCGTATTTGTACTGGTCGACGTCGATCTGACGGACCTGATCGATCGTTTCCTGCACCGCAGGCATATCGTTCTCCAATCTTGCCGGAGACAAGGTCCGGCAGCTTGTTAACGTGTGGCGGGTCTACCGCCGGTTATGTAAGCGCCAAAGGCGGCTTTTCCCACCTTTTGGCAAGCAAAAACTCGCGTTTCCGCAAGATTCCGCTCAGGCCGCGTTCCCGGTCACGCGCCGCCGCGAGGCGATGCGCGAGAAAGCCGCCAGAAATCGATCCACATCCGCCTGCACCGAGCCCGGCCCGAGCGAAACGCGAAGGCCGCCGAGCGTGGCATCGAAGCCCATCGCCGTCAGCACATGGCTCTGCCCGACCTTGCCGGACGAGCAGGCCGAGCCCGCCGAGAGCGCGATGCCTTCGAGGTCGAAGGCGATCTGCCCCGTCTCGGACTTGAGGCCCGGAAGGCTGAAGAAGGAGGTGTTGGCGACGCGCTCGACCTCACCGCCATGGATGACGATGTCGTTCGTCACTGCGCGCATGCCCGCCTCCAGGGCGTCGCGCAGCGCGGCGATCCCCGCATTGCGCGCGGCCATGTCGGTCGCCGCAGCGCGGGCTGCCGCGGCAAAGCCGGCGAGCGCGGCGGGGTTTTCCGTGCCGGAGCGATGCCCCTTCTCCTGTCCGCCGCCGCGGATGAGCGGCGCGGGAATCAGCACCTCGCCGCGCGAGACCAGCGCGCCCGCGCCCTTGGGGCCGCCGAGCTTGTGCGAGGAGATGACGAGGAAGTCCGCGTCCAGCGCCTCCATATCGACAGGCATGCGGCCGACGGCCTGCACGGCATCCACGACGAGGAGCCCGCCATGGCGGCGCACGATCTCGGCAGCAGCCTTCACCGGCTGGACGATGCCTGTCTCGTTGTTGGCCAGCATGATCGCGACCATGGGCAGGCCTGCGGCCTTGTCGTGGCCCTGGAGCAGCGCATCGAGCGCATCGAGGTCCACCACGCCGGCGCGTGTCACCGGAACGCTCGTCACCGCCTCGCGCTGAAAGCGCCCGCCCTCGCGGAGCGCCGGATGCTCGATCTCGGACACATAGAGATGGCCGATGGCAAGCGGCGTGCGGCCCATGCGATAGCCGGGCGTCAGGACGAGGTTCGCCGCCTCGCTCGCGCCGCTCGTGAAGATGACATGCGCCGGCGCCGCATTGACCAGCGCGGCGACGTCGCGGCGCGCGGCTTCCACCAGCATGCGCAGCGCCCGGCCCTCGCCGTGGACGGAAGACGGGTTGCCGACCATGTCGAGCGCGGCGACCACGGCCTCGCGCGCCGCCGGCAGAAGCGGCGCCGTGGCATTCCAGTCCAGATATGTGCGCGGCATCTTCGTCATTCGTTATCCGTGCGTGCCCGGCAAGTTCAAGGCGGCGTGCATTTTTCTTGTAATTTCCGGCGGGCTTGCCTTATGACACCAGCTTCATAGCGCCCGATGCGCCCAAACAGTTTCGAACAGTTCTAAACTGGGTTCTAGAAAAGCTGAGTGCTTTCGTCAAGACTTGAGTTGACAAGAATCCATGTCCGAACGCGAACGTGCCGGAGTAAGAATGCCCGAAATCATCTTCAACGGACCCGCCGGTCGCCTTGAGGGCCGTTACCAGCCGTCCAAGCAGAAGAACGCCCCCATCGCCATCGTGCTGCACCCGCATCCGCAGTTCGGCGGCACCATGAACAACCAGATCGTCTACCAGCTCTTCTACATGTTCCAGAAGCGCGGTTTCACGACGCTGCGCTTCAACTTCCGCGGCATCGGCCGCAGCCAGGGCGAATTCGACCACGGCGCGGGCGAGCTGTCAGACGCCGCCTCGGCGCTCGACTGGGTGCAGAGCCTGCATCCCGATTCCAAGAGCTGCTGGGTCGCCGGCTATTCCTTCGGCGCCTGGATCGGCATGCAGCTCCTGATGCGCCGCCCGGAGATCGAGGGCTTCATGTCGATCGCCCCGCAGCCGAACATCTACGACTTCTCGTTCCTCGCGCCCTGCCCGTCCTCCGGCCTCATCATCAACGGCGATGCCGACAAGGTCGCGCCGGAGAAGGACGTCAACGGGCTCGTCGAGAAGCTGAAGACGCAGAAGGGCATCCTGATCACGCACAAGACCGTGACGGGCGCCAACCACTTCTTCAACGGCCAGACCGAGACGCTGATGGCCGAATGCGAGGATTACCTCGACCGCCGCCTTGCCGGCGAACTGACGCCGGAGCCGGCCGCCAAGCGCATCCGCTGACCGGCCGAAAGCCTGGACAATCAAGCCCGATGGCCCCGCCGCCGGGCTTTTTCATTGCCGTGAGCCGCCCGCCTGACGACATCGAGAACGACGGCCGGCGGTTCCGCTTCGCGCACGCAGTCGCGACCGGCATTCTTTGCGGCATAAAGCGCGTCGTCGGCGCGGCGCATGGCCAGGCGCAACGGTTCCCTCTCCCCGATTTCCGAGACGCCGAAGCTCGCCGTGACGCGCGCGGACTGCGGCAGGCCGGGGATGGGCGAAACGGCGCGGGTCGCACGGAGCGCGTGCGCAAAGAGCAGCGCGGCCTCCCTGCCGGTGCCCGGCAGGAACAACACGAATTCCTCCCCGCCGATGCGCGCGGCAAGCGAACCCTTCGGCGCAGCCGCCCGCAAGGTCTCGCCGAAAGCCCGGATGGCAGCATCGCCGCCCTGGTGGCCATGGGTGTCGTTGACCGACTTGAAGTGATCGAGGTCGCACAGCACGATGCTGTGCGGCCCAGGCCCCGCCATCGACGCGTCGATACGGTTGTCGAAGCCCCGGCGATTGAGCAGGCCGGACAGCGGATCCACCTCGGCGTTGACCTTCTCGTCCGCGACGATTTCCAGCACGAGAACGCACAGCAGCATGAGGCCGACGGCAACGATCAGCACCGCGCTCATGCTCTGCGAAAGCAGGGCGAACTGGCTGTTGATATACCCGCTCGCCGTGGTGCCCGAACCGGCAAGAACGGCGGCGAAGGCCTTCACCACGAAATGGGCGCTCGTCAGGGCCAGCAGCACGACCAGCGCGCGGTCGACGAAGGTCTTCACCCGCGCCCGCCAGGCGGCCCAGGCGCTCATGCCGAGCACGACCGCAAAGGGCATCTGGTAGGGCAGCGCATGCAGCAGCGTGCCGCGCGGCAGGTCGTAGATCATGCAGTCGAGCAGCACGAAGGCGCAGAAGATCGCCGCCAGCAGCGCGCGGTTGGTCTTCAGGTCATAGAGATGGCCGATGCCGACGCGCAGCATGAACATGCCGCCCAGCACCGAGGCGAAGGCCAGGATGGCCCAGGGCATCGGCGGCGGAACATAGGCGACGAGAAGCTCGAAGACCGTCGACAGCGAGGCGACGGCGAAGCAGCCGGCGAACCAGCGGGCGGCTGCACGGTTGCGGCTCCGGGCGGAGACCGCCAGGAAGAACATGCAGAAACACTGCGCGATGAGGAAGTTCACCGTCAGCAGGAAGCCCGCGCCACTCATTGGCCACCTTACGCAAGATACAACGGCCGGACCGTGCAAGCGCACGGGAACGACCGGCGGCGATCCTAGGCAGCGCCGGCGAAGAAAGCGTTAACCGGAGACGGCTGCTTTCCACCATAGGCCGCCCGTGACGGGCGCCTTGACGCCGGTGGTTCCCGGAAAGGTGAGCGGCAGGCCGCGCAGGGCGCGCACGGCGAGATAGGCCCAGGCCTCGGCCTCCATGCTGTCGCCGTCGAGGCCCACCGCCTCCGCCGCGACGACCTCCGCGCCCTCCGTCCCGGCGAGAGCGGCAAGGTCGTTCATGATCACCCGGTTGAGCCGGCCGCCGCCGCTCACGACATAGAGTTTCGGCCGCTCCGGCAGGTGGCGCGCCGAGCGCAGCACGGCCGCGGCGGTGACATGCGCCAGCGTGCGCGCGCCGTCCTCCAGGCTCGCATCCCTCCCCTCCGGCGGGCGGAAATCGTTGCGGTCGAGCGAGCGGCGCACGGGATCGGTAAAGAAGGCCTGGTCGAGGTAACGCCCGGCAAGCCCGGCATCGACCCTCCCCTCCGAGGCGATCATGCCGCCCTGGTCATAGGGAATGCCGGCATGGGCCTCGACCCACTGGTCGATCAGCGTATTGCCCGGGCCGCTGTCGAAGGCGACGATCTCGCCGCCGCTGCCGATGAAGGTGATGTTGGAGATGCCGCCGATATTGACGAAGACGACGGCCTTGCCGGAGGCGCGGGAGAGGCCGGCGGCGAGCGCTGCGTGATAGGCCGGGATGAGCGGCGCGCCCTGCCCGCCATGCGCCATGTCGTTCGCCCGCATGTCGCAGACGACGTCGATGCCGGTTGCGCCGGCGAGAAGCCTTCCATCGCCCAGTTGCACGGTCAGCGCCTGGTCCGGCCGGTGCAGCACCGTCTGGCCGTGGAAGCCGATCACATCGATCCCGGAAGGTTCGAGGCCGTTCTCCGCGAGGAAAGCGCGGACCGCCTCGCCGTGGCGCAGCGTCAGTTCCCGCTCGATCTGCGCAAGATCGCCGGGCCGCTCGCTGCGCTCGCCGATGGATTTGGCGGTCTCCAGCGCGCCCTGCAGCCGGCGGCGGAAGGCGGCGTCGTAGGGCGACGCCATCGACGGGCCGCGCTCGACGACCGCCTCGCCGTCCGTGCGCAGCAGCGCCACGTCGATGCCGTCGAGGCTCGTGCCGCTCATCAGGCCAATCGCCGTCAACATCCCCGCCATGCCGCAACTCCAGAATCACTTTTGAAGTGATTATGCGCGCAAACGATGCTAAACGCCCGGCGGTCCGCGGGAAAATCTTCCCGATCCAGCATGATCCCACCAGAGAGACAGGCCATGTCCGAATTCAAATCCGATTTCCTTCGCACGCTGAAAGAGCGCGGCTTCATCCACCAGATCTCCGATGAAACCGGCCTCGACGACCTCCTCGCCAAGGAAACCGTGACGGCCTATATCGGCTTCGACCCGACGGCGCCCAGTCTCCACGCCGGCGGGCTCATCCAGATCATGATGCTGCACTGGTTCCAGAAAACCGGCCACCGGCCGATCTCGCTGATGGGCGGCGGCACCGGCATGGTGGGCGACCCGTCCTTCAAGGACGAGGCGCGCCAGCTCCTGACGCCGGAAACGCTCGGCACCAACATCGCCGGCATCAAGAAGGTCTTCTCAAATTACCTGACCTACGGAGAAGGCCCCAGGGACGCGCTGATGATCAACAATGCCGACTGGCTGCTCGGCATCAACTACCTCGAATTCCTGCGCGATGTCGGCCGGCATTTCTCGGTCAACCGCATGCTCGCCTTCGACAGCGTCAAGACGCGGCTCGACCGGGAACACTCCCTGTCGTTCCTCGAATTCAACTACATGATTCTCCAGGCATACGACTTCGTCGAACTGTCGAAGCGCTACGGCTGCCGTCTCCAGATGGGCGGCTCGGACCAGTGGGGCAACATCATCAACGGCATCGACCTCGGCCACCGCATGGGCACGCCGCAGCTCTACGCCCTCACCTCGCCGCTGCTGACCACCGCCTCGGGCGCCAAGATGGGCAAGTCGCTCTCCGGCGCGGTGTGGCTGAATCCGGAAATGCTCTCGGCCTATGATTTCTGGCAGTACTGGCGCAACACCGAGGACGCCGACGTCTCGCGCTTCCTGAAGCTCTACACGACGCTGCCGATGGACGAGATCGCCCGCCTCTCCGCACTTGGCGGCGCCGAGATCAACGAGGTGAAGAAGATCCTCGCCACGGAAGTGACGGCGATGCTGCACGGCCGCGAGGCGGCTGAACAGGCCGCCGAAACCGCGCGCAAGACCTTCGAGGAAGGCGCGATTGCCGATAACCTGCCGTCGATCGATGTCGCCGCGGGTGAGCTCGAAGCCGGAATCGGTCTCCTGACGCTCGTCGTGAAGGCCGGCCTTGCCGCCTCGAACGGCGAGGCACGCCGCCACGTCCAGGGCGGCGCGGTGCGCATCAACGATGTCGCCGTCTCGGACGAACGCCGCGCCATCGGCACGTCCGACGTCTCCGCCGACGGCGTGATCAAGCTCTCGCTCGGCAAGAAGAAGCACATCCTCGTCCGCCAGGCCTGAGCGGCCGGACGCGCTCCAAGATCAAGGCCGCCTCCGGGCGGCCTTTTTCATTGGAACTCGAAGATGTTGCGGAAGACGCCCGGCGCGATGATCGACAGCGGGTTGATGGTGAGGTTCGGCCGGTCGAAGGCGCCGGACAGCTTGAAGGTGATGCCGATCAGGCCCCGGTCGTTGCCGTTGCCGAGGATGATGCCAATGATCGGCAGTTCGGCGAACAGCCGGTTGAGGCCGTAGGCCGGCATGAACGTCCCGGTCATGTCTGTCTGGCCGTTGGCGTCGCGCACGGTGCCCTGGAAGGTCGCCCCGACCATCTCGCCGCGCACCACGCCGTTTTCGAGGGCCAGCGCCCCGTTGCCGACGCGCACCTGGGCAAACCCGCGATAGAACTTGACGGCGCTCACGTCGATCTCGCGGCGGACGGCGTCGTTGAGGCTGCGGCCGCCGTCGCCGGCCGGCGTGGAGACCAGCGAGCGCAGCCGCTCCTCCCCGACCAGCGAGAAGTTGCGGATGTCGACCGAACCGAGCCAGCCGCCGTTCGCCCTCTGGCTGAGGCGGACATTCAGGAGGCCGCCGCGCATGTGGCGGTAGACGTCCGCAAAGCGCGCGATCGCGCCCGCATCGCCGCTCGTCAACTGGATGACGTCGACCGCGCCGTTGTTGGCAAGCTTCGCCACGACGGGCGCCCCGCCGCTCGTCACGGCGGAGAGATCCACGGACGATATGCGCTCCCCCGTGGCGGAATAACGGAAGTTCACGCCTGAAAGGCTCTCGCCGTTGAAACCGACCGCCCGCGACAGGTTGGCCTCCACGCTCACGTTCTGCTTTTCGCCGCCGCCACCCCCGCCGCCATTGCCGGTGGCATTCTTCAGCCGCGCCAGCACCTGGCGCAGGTCCGCCGCCTCGCCGTCGGCCACCACCCGGTAGCCGGACTTGCCGCGGTCGACCTTCAGCCGGAACCGGTCGTCCGCCGACAGGCGGACCGTGGAGAAGGTCGCCGAATCCAGCGCGGCGCCCCGGAACGCAAGGTCACCCGAGACGCTGAACCCCTCTCCGGCGAATCGGAAATCGGAGATGCGCGTCGTCCCCTCGGATTTCTCGGCCGTCAGCGTCACCTTGGCGCCGATGCCGGCCCCCTTCGTCCAGCCGAGCCACGGCACGGAAACGGCCGCCGCGCCAAGGTCGGCCTCGACCCGCTGCGGTCCGTCGCCCTCCTGCTCCAGGCGCACGGCGACCTCGCCCTCCAGCACGTCGTCGAGGCCCGGAAGAAGCTTGCGACGGTCCTTGTTGCCGAGCGTGCCGGAAAGCACGGTCTTGCGCGAAAGGCTCGCCGTCTTGCTCACCGGCTCGGTCAATTGAAGGTTGAGCGCCACCCCGTCGATGCTGGCCTTGGCGTCGAGGTCGGCGACCTGCGGGTCGATGGCAAGGAGGCCGCGCAGCCCGGTGACGGTGCGGCCGGCGACCGGCTTGCGCACGTCCACGTTATCGAGGGTCAATGCGGCGGTCCATTCGGGCGGCGGCGGATTGTGGGTGGCGATGACGCCGAAATGCGCCTTCACCTTGGCCTTCACGAGCCCGCTGAAATCCTCCGGCACGAAACCGGTGGCCGGCAGCGCGCGGATCGGCTTGTAGGTGACGAGCTCGGCGATGGCATCGGCATTGCCCGAAACGTCGATGTCCATGTCCGCCATCAGCGGCTTGGTGTAGTTGTCGGGCAGGACGAAGGTGCCGCCGGTCAGCGCCACGCCGCGGCCCGACGGGAAATAGGCCGTGCCGCCGGTAATCGCGATTTCCGTGCGCGGTCCGCGCAGGCGGAACGTTCCCGATGTATCGCGCAGCGGCGGGATTTCCCCCGCGACATTCATCCGCGCGCCCTCGATGTCGAAATCGATCTTCAGCTCGTCCGCCGCCAGGTGCATGGGCACGCCCGGCTCGCGCGGGCGGCCCTCGGCAAGGTAGAATTCGATGCGGCCGTTGGTGATGGTGCCGCCGAAGATGTTCTTCATAACCCAGCTACGCGCCGTCTTGCCCATCCAGAACGGCCAGAACTGCTTGACCGCCGAGGACTGCAGCTCGCTGGCCAGCATGACGAAGCTGACCTCCGGTTCGCGATCGCCGAATTTCATGGCGAGCGAGCCGGCGACGTTGCCCTTCTCGCTCGACACCGCCATCTCCTCGAAGAGAAGCTTCCGGGCCGCCGGCAGGTAGTAGCCGCTGACCTTGGCGTCGAAGCGGATCGGCTCCTCGCTGGAGTCCACGGGCCGGCTGACGGCGTTGCTGAAGACGAGGTCGATGGCAAAGCCCTTGTCCGGCTTGTCGGACACGCGGTCGAGATCGATGAGCCCGCCCGTGAAGGGAAAGTGCGAAACGCCCACGCTGGCGTCCTTCGAGGCGAGCTCGATGGATCCCTTGTCGAAATTGTAGACCGCCTGCATCGAGGACGGGCGCAGTTCGGCCGCTTCGCCGTCGCCATAGATCGCGCCGGCGGCGAACTTCACGTCGAGCGCGAGTTCCGGCTTCACGCCCTCGTCCTCCCGGCGCGCCCGGACGGCGACGTCCACCGTCGTGTCGAGGCCCGCATGCACCTCGCCTTCGGGCGTGTGGCTGAGGAAATGGTCGCCGAGCGCGATGTCGCGGATCGCCCCTTCGAGGGAATGCACCGAACCGCCGCCGGTCGCCGCCTTCAGGTCGATCTGGCCCTCCTTGCCGTCGAGCTCGAAGGTTCCCGCGATGGACATCGTACCCGCATCGTCGCGGGAGAACTTCAGGCTTGCGATCGACAGCACCAGGGGCCGGCCGGCCGGCCCCTCGAAGGTTGCCCCGAGATCGGAGATGCTGACCGTCTGCATCCCGTTGACGTCGATCAGGCGATTAACGCCGTCGAGTCGCTCGAAGGTCGTCCGCAGATAGTCGGGCACGTCGGAAATGCGCAGGCCCGCGAGATCGAGCGGCTTGCTCTTCGGCAGGAGCGCCGCGTTGAACGTCACCCCGTCCACGTCGAGCCGCGAGACGGCGATATGGCCGGTGGCGAGCGCCCAGGGATCGAGCACGATGCCGACGGCCTGGGTGCTGGCCAGCTCCTTGCCCGATTCGACCTCGATGATGCGCGCGTCCTCCGCCTTCAGCGCAAAGCCGCTGAAACCGGCAAGGCGCACGACCGTATGGTCGACGGAGGCCCGGTAGCGCGGCCCAAGCGCCTGGTTGAGCGCGGTGACGGCGCGGGCGTTCAGCGTGCTGTCGAACACCCCGGCCTCGACGAGGCCGACCGCCACGGCGCCGAGGAACAGCACGAGGGCGACGGCGGCAGCGGCGATGCGGCAGAGAATGCCGGTGCGGCTCGCCGAGACCGCATGCAGGAGGATCGGGTCATGCGCCTGCGCGGACGGCAGTTCGTGCAGCGGAACGATGTCCTGCTTGCGGAACACGACTTTCTCGCCGCGGATCTCTCCCATCTCGCGTCTTTTTCCTCTGCCCCTTGCGCCGCGTTATCCCACGCAATTGCCGCGCATCGCCCGCTCGACGCTGGACGATTCTGCCTGTCACTATATATCGGGAAGCCGTGTCCCTGACTCAAAAAGCCGGCCAAAGAAAGGAAATCCCATGGCAGAACTGGTTCCTGGTGCCGAAGCGCCCGATTTCACCCTCCCGCGCGACGGAGGCGGCACCATTTCGCTCTCGCAGTTCCGCGGGCGGCCCGTCGTCCTCTTCTTCTATCCGAAGGACGATACGGAGGGCTGCACCATGGAAGCCAAGGATTTCACAGCCGCCAGACCCGATTTCGATGCAGCCGGCGTCGCGCTCATCGGCCTGTCGCCCGACCCGGTCAAGAAGCACGACAAGTTCGTCCAGAAGCATGATCTCGCCGTCCCGCTCGCCTCCGACGAGGCGCTCACGACGCTGGAAGCCTATGGCGTATGGAAGGAAAAGAGCATGTACGGCCGCACCTATATGGGCGTCGAGCGGACGACCGTGCTCGTCGACGCGGCGGGCAGGATTGCCGAAATCTGGCCGAAGGTGAAGGTCAAAGGCCATGTCGAGGCTGTTCTCGAAGCCGCGAAGAAGCTTTAGATTTCAACAGCAAGGCATTGGAATGACGGAACTTCCCCATATCGAAAGCCTGCGCGGCGGCACCACGGCGGCAATCGCCGCCGCCGACCTCGACCTGAAGACCGCGCTGGCGCAGGAGACGGCCCGGCGCTGGTTCGCCCGCACGCTTTCGATGCGCTCGCCCCGCGATCCGGCGCTGCCGGCCCGGCCCGGGCGACCGCAAAAGCCGGAGCTCATTCCGCCGAAACACATGGAAAAGCGCTCGCTGCATACGCAGAAGGGCCGCATCGCCCTCCTCCACGCGCTCGCCCATATCGAGCTCAACGCCATCGACCTCGCGCTCGACATCGTCGCCCGCTTCACGACCGAGCGCGTACCGCATTCCTTCTTCGACGGGTGGATGCAGGTGGCGTTCGAGGAAGCCAGGCACTTCCGCCTCATCCGCGATCGCCTGCGCGATCTCGGTGCGGAATACGGCGACCTGCCGGCGCATGACGGGCTCTGGCAGGCCGCGCACGATACCCGCAACGACCTGACGGCCCGGCTTGCGGTCGTGCCGCTCATCCTCGAGGCACGCGGCCTCGACGTGACGCCGACGCTGCAGGCGAAGATGCGCGAGACGGGCGATCATGCGAGCGCCGACATCCTCGATATCATCTACAACGACGAGAAGGGCCATGTGGCGGTGGGCGCCAAGTGGTTCCGCTTCCTGTGCGCCCGCGAGAAGAAGGACCCGTCCGCAACCTTCAGGGAACTGGTGCGCACCAACTTCCGCTCGCCGCTGAAGCCGCCCTTCAACGACATCGCGCGTGCCGAAGCCGGGCTGACGCCGTCCTTCTACCGCTCGCTGGTTTCCGTGAGCCAGAGCTGATATTCGGGCGAAAAACCCGCCCGCCGAAAGGCTTTGTTAACCCTAACAATGTGTAATTGCTCCCATACGAGACCACAGAATCGGTCGGGGAGTCTTAAGTGGCGGAGCGTCCTGAAAACCGCATCTTCGGAAAGCGCGCGCAGCAGCATGTCGTGATCCTGGCGAGCGGCGACAAGATCCGCCACATGACCATCCGTCCCTGGATGGCCGCCGTCACGTTCTGTTTTGCCGGCATGTTCACGGTCGGCTACCTCGCCGCCACTTCCTACCTCGTGCTGCGCGACGACCTGATCGGCGCCACCATGGCGCGCCAGGCCCGCATGCAGCACGATTACGAAGACCGCATCTCCGCCCTTCGCGCCCAGGTCGACCGCGTCACCAGCCGCCAGCTTCTCGACCAGCAGGTCGTGGAGGAGAAGGTGGAGAAGCTGATGCAGCAGCAGCTCGCCCTTTCCGAGCGCCACGGCAAGCTGGATGCGCTGCTCAACCGCGCGGAAGACAGCGGCATCGAAGGCGCCGACGGCGTGCCCCTGCCCGGCGAAAAGCCTGTCGTGGACGGCCGGCGTGCCGATGCGGCCGGCGCGATCGACGCCATCATGGGCATCGCACCGCGCAAGACGACCGGGCTTGCCTATGCCTCGACCGGCGAATCGGTCGCCGACCGCGCCGACCGGCTGTTCTCCAAGGTCACGCTCTCGCTGAAGGACCTCGAGCACGAGCAGCTCGACCGCATCCAGTCGCTGACCGCCGGCGCCTCGGAAACGGCGGATGCGATCCAGACCATCCTGCGCCGCACCGGTTTCGAGGTCGCCGAGAACGCACCGCCCGAAAACGATTCGGACAGCGCGATCGGCGGCCCGTTCGTGGAGCCGATGAGCGCCACGAATGCCTTCGAGGAATCGATCAACGACCTCGATTTCGCGCTGGAGCGCCTCGACAGTGCGCGCCGGACGGCGCGCAAGCTGCCCTTCGGCAATCCCCTGCCCGGCAGCAGCATCACGAGCCGCTTCGGCAACCGCACCGATCCGTTCCTCGGCCGTCTCGCGCTGCATGCGGGCATCGATTTCCGCGCGAGTTCCGGAACGCAGATCCGCTCCACGGGCGCCGGCACGGTGCTGGTCGCGGGCCGCACCGGCGGCTATGGCAACATGGTTGAGATCGACCACGGCGACGGCGTGACGACGCGCTACGCCCACCTCTCGCAGGTGCTCGTCAAGCCCGGCGACCATGTGGAGATCAACGATCCGGTCGGCCTTTCCGGCACGACGGGCCGCTCCACCGGCCCGCACCTGCACTACGAAGTGCGCCGGAACGGCAAGGCGATCGACCCCATGCGCTTCCTCACCGCCGGCATGAAGCTGACGACCTACATGGATTGACGCAACGCAAGGACGATGCCCCCGGTGCGGCAAATTTGCCCGCCAGGCGCTTCAAATCGTTTGCCGTTTTACCAAATTCGCTGATTTCCTTGACTTTCCGGCACTTTCGGCATATGTGCGCTGCATCCTGGCGGCGATCTGGCCGTTGCAACCCATTGCGTTCGCAAGAACCGGAACGGAAACTGTTTCCCCTTTGACCACTTTTGCTGATCTTGGCCTGAGCCCGAAAGTCCTGTCCGCCGTCACCGATGCGGGATACACGATCCCGACTCCCATCCAGGCTGGCGCCATCCCGTCGGCGCTCGCCCGGCGCGACATCCTCGGCATCGCCCAGACGGGCACCGGCAAGACCGCCTCCTTCGTGCTGCCGATGCTCACGCTGCTCGAAAAGGGCCGTGCCCGCGCCCGCATGCCGCGCACGCTGATCCTCGAGCCGACGCGGGAACTGGCCGCGCAGGTCGCGGAGAACTTCGAGAAATACGGCAAGAACCACAAGCTCAACGTGGCGCTGCTCATCGGCGGCGTTTCCTTCGACGAGCAGGACCGCAAGCTGGAGCGCGGCGCCGACGTCTTGATCTGCACCCCCGGCCGCCTGCTCGACCACACCGAGCGCGGCAAGCTGCTGATGACCGGCGTGGAAATCCTCGTCATCGACGAAGCCGACCGCATGCTCGACATGGGCTTCATTCCCGACATCGAGCGCATCGCCAAGCTCATCCCCTTCACGCGCCAGACGCTCTTCTTCTCGGCCACCATGCCGCCGGAAATCCAGAAGCTGGCCGACCGCTTCCTGCAGAACCCGGAGCGGATCGAGGTGGCACCGCCCTCCTCCACCGCCAAGACCGTGACGCAGCGCTTCGTCGCCACGCACGGCAAGGACTACGAGAAGCGCGCGACGCTGCGCGACCTCATCCGCGCGCAGGACGACCTGAAGAACGCCATCATCTTCTGCAACCGCAAGGTCGACGTCGCCGATCTCTTCCGCTCGCTCGACCGCCACGGCTTCTCCGTCGGCGCGCTGCATGGCGACATGGACCAGCGGGCCCGCACGACGATGCTGGCCAACTTCAAGGAAAACAAGCTGACGCTCCTCGTGGCATCCGACGTCGCCGCCCGCGGGCTCGACATCCCGGACGTGAGCCACGTCTTCAACTTCGACGTCCCGATCCATGCCGAGGACTATGTCCACCGCATCGGCCGCACCGGCCGTGCCGGCCGCTCGGGCGCCGCCTTCACCCTGGTATCCAAGCGCGACGGAAAATTCGTCGATGCCATCGAGAAGCTGATCGATATGAAGATCGAATGGCTGAACGGCGGTATCGAGGACCTGCCGCAGCAGGCCGAGAGCGAAGAGCGCGAACGCCCGCGCGGCGGCCGCGATCGCGGCGGTCGTGACCGCGACCGCGATCGTTCCCGCGGCCGCAAGAGCGAGACCCGTGCGCCAGAACCCCGCATCGAGACCAGCGAGACCGAAGAGAAGGTGGAAGCCGTGAAAGCTGAACGCAAGGCGGAAGGGCGGCCGCAGACTCCCGCCCGCAATTCGCGCGCCGCAAACCATGCCGCGCCGCGTCCGGCCAACGACGACAGCCGCGACCGTCGCAACCGCTACCGCCGCGACGACGATGACGGCCCGACGCCGCTCGGCTTCGGCGACGAGGTCCCGGCTTTCATGCTGATCGCCGGCAAGGCCTGATCCGCATCCGTGTCCATTCCCGGCATCGACGTGCCAGGCCTCGGTTGCGGCCTGGCCATTTTGCGTGAGGGCAGGCTTCTGCTCTACCGGCGCCTGCGCGCGCCGGAAGCCGGCTCCTGGAACATCGTCGGCGGCAAGGTCGACCATATGGAGCGCGCCGCCCACTCCGCCCGACGCGAGGCGGAGGAAGAATCGGGCCTCGCCATCGGCGCCGTCGATCTGCTGTGCGTTTCCGAACAGATCATCGAGGAGGAGCGCCAGCATTGGCTCTCGCTCATCTACGTGACCGAGGATTTTGCCGGCGAACCGCGCGTGATGGAGCCGGAAAAGCTGCCGGAATTCGGCTGGTTCCCGCTCGGTGCCCTGCCCTCGCCGCTCTCGCGATTCGCCGCCGATGCCGTGCGTGCCCTTGGCGCGCGTCACTTGGCCCGCAACGCCGCCTCGTAGGCCCGCCGCACCCAGACGCCCATCTCGTCCGGATCGTCGAAGGCCTCGTCCGGGATCGACCAGTAGGGCATCTTCACCGGCTTCCCGTTCCGGCCCTCATAGCACCATTGCCGGCTGCCGGCGGCTTCGAAAGCCGGTCCGCTTTGCGCGTCGGCCTTCAAGAGGATTTCGCCGTGCAGTTCGAGCGCCAGGATGCGGCCCTGGTGATAGATGCCCTTGCCGCCGAACATGCGCCTGATCGTGACCGGCCCCAGCGCCTGAAACATCTCCTCGATCGCGTCCCGATCCATGCCTACCCCCTCAGCACGCCGCCGGCGGCGACGACCGCCTCCGGCGTATCCACGTCGATATGCGCCGCATCGCCGATCTCCACGTCCACCACGTCAAGTCCGGCGCTCTCGACGATATGCCGCGCGCCGACATCGCCTTCGAGCTGGAGGACGGCCGGAAACGTGGAGCGCGGCAGCACGACGGGATTGCCCCGCTTGCCGCCCGAGACCGCACGCACGATGGCATGCCCGCCGGCCGCGACAAAGGCATCGAGCAGGCGGCGCATGTCCGCCGCGGTGACATGGGGCATGTCCGCCAGCATCACCATGACCCCGTCGCAGCCCGGCCCGAGCGCCGAGATGCCGGCCCGCAGCGAGGTCGACATGCCCTGCGCATGATCGGGATTGCGCACCACCTCCAAGCCGAGCCCGGCAAGCTCCGCCTCGACCTCCCCGGCGCGGTGCCCGGTCACGACGAGGACCCGCGCGGGCCTTGCCGCCAGCGCCGCCTCCGTCGAGCGGCGGACAAGCGCCTTGCCGTCGAAGGCGGCGAGCAGCTTGTGGCTGCCCTGCATGCGGCTGGCGCGGCCGGCCGCCAGGACCAGCACCGCGACGGAGAGCGCCCGCTCCGGCATACGCATGTCGCGCGGCTGCGGCCGGCCCGGAATTTCTGCAAGAAGACCGCCGACGCCCATGCCGGTGATCTCCCGCGCCCCCGGCCTCTCTCCGGCGAAGATGCGCGCGAGAACCCAATCGAAGCCGTTTTCCTTCGGGCTGCGCGCGCAGCCCGGCGCACCGAGCACCCGCACCGTTCCGATCCGCCCCAGCACCAGCAGGTTGCCCGGGTCCACCGGCATGCCGACATGCTCGACCACGCCGCCGGCCGCGCGGATCGCGGCGGGGATCACGTCGTTCGTATCGGTCACGGCCGAAGCGCCGAAGACGACGACAAGGTCGTTCTCTTCGGCGGAGCGCCGGACGGCATCGGCGACGGCGTCCGCCCGGTGCGGCACGCGCATCTCGCCCGCCAGCCGGCTGCCGGACGCCGACAGGCGCTGTTCGAGGAGCCGCCGCGTCTTGTCCATGACGGAAACCTTGAGGGTCGGCAGAACAGTGGCGACGAGGCCGACGCGATGGGCCGTGAAGGGCTTCACCTCCAGCGCCCGGCTCGACGCCAGGACGGCGGCGGCGGCGCGCGCGAGAGCGGCGGGAACGGCGAGCGGAATGATCTTGATCGTCGCCACCATGTCGCCCGCCGTCACGCCGGCGTGATCCGGCAGGGTGGCGATGGTGATGGCGGGATCCACCCGGTTGAAGCGATCGATCGCCGCACGGTCGGCGACGAAGAGACCGCTTTCCCGCGCATGCACGTTGATGCGGCCCGTGACCGGCGGCGTGAAGGCAAGGTGATCCGGCGTGATGGCCGCGGCAATCAGCGCGGCCGCCTCGTCCTCGCCGACATCGCCCGCCTCCAGGCGCACGGCGACGACGGTCGCCACACCAGCGGCAACGAGCGCCGCCCGGTCCTCTTCCGTCAGGACGCGCCCCTTGTGCAGCGAGAGGCCCTCGGCGCGCACGCCATGCGCCAGCCGCGCACCGACCGCCTCGCCGACGGGTATCTCCCCGAAGATCATGGCCCGGCCCCGTGCAGGGGGCGGCGGCGCAGATGCTGGATGATGTCGGCCAGGATCGCGGCGGCGATCTCCGCCGGGTTCGCGGCGCCGATGTCCAGGCCGATGGGGGCGGAGATGGCGGCGATCTCCGCCTCGCCATGCCCCAGCGCCTTCAGCCGCTCGATGCGCTTTGCATGGGTCTTCCGGCTGCCGAGCGCGCCGACATAGAAACAGCCGGCGGAAAGGGCCTGCGACAGGGGAAAATCGTCGATCTTCGGATCGTGCGTGACGGCGGCAAGCGCCGTGTAGGCATCGAGCGGGCGGGCCTTCAGCGCATCCTCCGGCCAGTCCGCCACGAGGTCGATGCCGGAAAAGCGCTCCGGCGTGGCGAAGGCCGTGCGCGGATCGATGATCACGACGTCGAAGCCGGCGATCGTCGCCATCCGCGCCAGCGCCTGGCTGATATGGACCGCACCGATCACGACGATGCGGGCGGGCGGCAGGTGCACGTTGAGGAAGAACGTCCGCTCGTCCGCCTCCACGACCCCGGACCTGCCGGAGCGGAAGGCGGCGGCGATGGCCGCGCCGAGCGGCCCGGCGACGAGGTCGCCCTCGCGGATCACCCGGTCGCGCCCGTCGCCGAGATCCGTCAGATGGATCACGGCACGGCGTGCGGCGCGCTCCCGGTTCAGCTTGCGCAGCAGATAGGGATCCATCAGCCCACGCGCTCCACATAGACGCGGATGCGCCCGCCGCACGAAAGGCCGACGCGCCAGGCGGTCTCGTCGGCGACGCCGAATTCCAGCATGCGCGGCTCGCCGTCGCCGATCACCTCCATCGCCTCGCCGATGACGGCCCCCTCCACGCAGCCGCCGGAGACGGAGCCGTGGAAATTGCCCTCGCCATCGATGACCAGATGGCTGCCGACCGGTCGCGGCGCCGAGCCCCAGGTCTCGACCACCGTGGCGAGCACCACCATGCGGCCGTCATCCATCCAGCGCTCCGCGACCGTCAAAGGGTCCAGCACGTCATTCGTCTCCATCGCCTCCTCCTCGTTCCCTCATGCAGCCGGCAGGAAGCGCCGCGGGTCGCCGGTGCCGCGGCGCGCCTCGCCGGACAGTGCCGCCACCAGATCCGCCATGGCTTCGAGATTGTGCACCGGGCGCAGTTCGTCCACATGCGGCAGCATCGCCCTCACCCCGCGCGCCCGCGCCTCGAAGCCCTCGAACCGCAGGAGCGGATTGAGCCAGACGAGCCGCCGGCAGGAGCGGTGCAGCCGGTCCATCTCCTTTTCGAGGAGATCGGTGTCCTCGCGCTCCAGCCCGTCGGTGATGAGCAGCACGACGGCACCCTGCCCCAGCACGCGGCGCGACCAGAGCCGGTTGAACTCCTTCAGCGTCTCGCCGATGCGCGTGCCGCCGGACCAGTCGCTCACCGTCCGGCTGCACGCCTCCACCGCAAGGTCGGGATCGCGGTTGCGCATCTGGCGGGTGACATTGGTAAGCCGCGTGCCGAACAGGAAGGCATGGACGCGGCGGCGGTTTTCGCCGAGCGCATGCAGGAAGTGCAGGAAGATGCGCGTGTACTGGCTCATCGAGCCGGAAATGTCGGCAAGCACGACGAGCGGCGGGTACACGGTCTTCGGCGCGCGGTGGCGCGGCAGGATGAGCGCGCCGCCGGTGCGCATGGCATGGCGCATGGTGGCGCGGGCATCGATGGCGACGGGGCGGCTGCTGCGGCGGAAGCGGCGCGTGCGCACCTCGTCCATCGGCAGGACGAGACCGGCAATCGCCCGCTTGGCCGCGGCAAGCTCAGCGGCCGTCATCTGCGCGAAGTCCGTGCGGCGCAGAAGCTCGCTGCCCGACGCGGTGAAGCGGGCGTCGATCTCGATATCCGGTTCCTCGCGCGGCGGACGCCGGTCCTCCCGCCCGCCGAGAAGCGCGTCGGAGACGCGGGTTTCCCCCGCCTTGCGCCTGTCCCGCTCCTCGTGCCGCGCCACGACGGGCGACATCAGCGCGATCATCTTGCCGACGAGATCGCGCGACCGCCAGAACAGGCGGAAGGCCTCGTCGAAGACGGCGTCGTCCTCATGGCGCTTGACCAGCGTGGCGTGGAGCGCCGTGTGGAATTCCTCGCGCCCGCCGATGCCGATGGCCTGCACCGCCTCGATGGCGTCCGTCACGGCCGCCGGGCCGATGCGAAGCCCGGCCTTGCGCAGCACGCGGGCGAAATGCACGATATTGTCGGCAAGCCGCCCGTCGGCGGCCCCTGGAATCCCGCTGCCGCCCGCCGTCGCCATCGCTCACCCCGCCTCCGCCAGGCCGGCTTTCACCGCGTCGAGCAGCCTGCGGCCCTCGGCACCGTCGATGCGGGCGATGTCGTCCTGGTATTTCAGCAGCGTGCCGAGCGTGTCGGAGACCGTCTCCGGGTCGAGCGCCAGCCGGTCGAGTTCGGTGAGCGCTGTCGCCCAGTCGATGGTCTCGGCAACGCCGGGATTCTTGAAGAGGTCGAGCGTGCGCAGCTTCTGCACATAGGCGACCACCTGCCGGGAGAGCGCCGCGTTGCAGCCCGGCACCTTGCGCCGGACGATCTCCAGCTCCTGCGCGGCTGCGGGATAATCGACCCAGTGATAGAGACAGCGCCGCTTCAGCGCATCGTGCACCTCGCGGGTGCGGTTCTTCGTGATGATGACGATGGGCGGCTCGGCGGCGCGGATCGTGCCGAGCTCCGGCACCGTGACCTGGAAATCCGAGAGCACTTCCAGAAGGAAGGCCTCGAAGGCCTCGTCGGTCCGGTCGAGCTCGTCGATGAGGAAGACGGGCGCGCGCGCGTCCGGCGCGGAAAGCGCCTGCAGCACCGGGCGGCGGATCAGGTAGCGCTCGGAGAAGATGTCGGCCTCGATGCGGCCGCGGTCCGTGGTACCGGAAGCTTCCGCCAGGCGGATTTCCAGCATCTGCGCCGGATAGTTCCACTCGTAGACCGCCGAGGAGATGTCGAGGCCCTCGTAGCATTGCAGGCGGATCAGCGGCCGGTCCAGGGCTGAGGCCAGCACCTTGGCGATCTCGGTCTTGCCGACCCCGGCCTCCCCTTCGAGGAAGAGCGGGCGCTTCATGCGCAGCGACAGGAACAGCACCGTCGCGAGCGACCGGCCGGCAAGGTAGTTCCCCGCGGACAGCATCTCCACGGTCTCGTCGATGGATTGCGGGATCTGTCCGCGTCGATAGGGCACGCCACTCCTCCAGTCCGGAGAATGAACTTATAGCGCGCGGTAGCCCCGGTCCATATAGAGAAGCGCCGGTTTGTGATCGCCGAAGGAAATGTCCATCACCTCGCCGATGAGGACGATATGCGTCGCCATCACCCTGGCCTCGACGATACGGCAGTCGAAGGCGGCCAGCGCGCCCTCCAGCACCGGCGCGCCCGTCACCAGCTCCTGCCAGGCACCCATGGCGAAGCGCTCCTGCGAGCTCAGCGCGGGGTCGCGGCCGGAAAAGGCGTTGGCAAGGTCGATCTGGTCGGCGGCGAGCGTGTTCAGCGCGAAGCGGCCGCTCTTCTGGAAGATCGCGTTCTTCGGGTTGGAGGCGTTGACGCAGGCGAGCAGCATCGGCGGGTTGTCCGACACCGAGCAGGCGGCGGTGATGGTCACGCCGCGCCTTTCACCCTCGTGTGCCGTCGTCACGATCTGCACATGGCCGGCATAGCGGCTCATGGCATCCCGGTAAAGCGACGAATCCACCACCAATCTGTCCAACACTGCATTCTCCTTTGACCAAGGAAATACATGGCGAAAATGAAGAAAAATGTAACCCCTGAAGTCCAATTTTCTGTCTTGCCCAAGACGGGCAGGACTTTCGCGGATATTTCCCTTTGACGCCCGGGGCGCGATCCTTACAAAGGGCGGGATCGCGATCCATGGATTGAGAATGAAACCCGCTTTCCTTGCCAGTCTCTTCGCTGCGTCCGTGCTCGCGGCCTCGCCCGCCGCTGCCGCCGGTCTCACCATCGCCGTCGTCGCGCCCGGTGAAGGGCCGCTGGCGATCCTTGGCCGGCAGGTGCGCGACGGCGCCCGATTTGCCGCCGAGGCGGCCGGCGATACGGTCGTCGAGATCACCGAGGCCTGCGACGAGACCGACGGCGACGGCATTGCCAGGCAGATCCTCGCCGCGAACGCGTCGGCCGCCGTCGGCTTCCTCTGCACGGAAGGGCTTTCCGCCACGCTTCCGGCGCTTGCCGAGGCGAACGTGCCGGCCGTCACCCTCTCCGTCCGCTCCGGCATCCTGATGGAGGATGCGCTGAAGAAGGGCTGGCCGCTCTTCCGCCTTGCCCCCAGCCCGAAGGCGGAGGCGGACAAGGCGGTCGAGGTCATCACCCGCGACTGGAAATCCGAATCCTTCGCCCTCATCGACGACGGCACGATCCATGCCCGCGAGCTGGTCGAGGCGGTGCGCCTCGCGCTGGAGGAGGTCGGCATGAAACCCGCCTTTGTCGACACCTTCCGCCCCGCGCAGGAACAGCAGCTCACCCTCGTGCGCCGCCTTGCCAAGACCGGCGTCACCCATGTCTTCGTCGGCGGCGACCGGACGGATGTCGCAATCATCGCCCGCGACGCGAAGGCCGAGAAGAAGCCGCTCGCCCTTCTCGGCGGCGAAGCGCTTGTCGGCGCCGATCCCGTCGTGCCGATGACGGACGGCGTGGAGGCCGTCGCGCTGCCCGACTACCAGTCCCTGCCGGAGGGCGAGCCGGTCGCCGGGGCCATGGCGAAAAAGGACATCGTCGCCGAAGGCTACGTGCTTCCCGCCCATGCCGCCGTGACGGCGCTTGCGGCCGCGGCGGCGGAAGGCGGCGACCTCACCGCAAGGCTTGCGAACGGCCGTTTCGCGACGGCCATCGGCACCCTCGCCTTCGGCGCGGACCACGAGCTCAGGGAAAACCCCTACCGCCTGCTCGTCTGGCGCGCCGGCGCCTTCGTGCCAGTGGAAACGGCTGCGGAAAGCGACTAGATGGCGCCCGGCCCGAAAAACCTGATCACCGACGTCGCCGGCCTCAAGGTCGGCAACGCCACCGATCCTGCATTGCGCTCCGGCGTCACCGTGGTCGTCTGCGACGAGCCGGCGACGGCGGCCGTGCAGGTGCTCGGCGGCGCGCCCGGCACGCGCGAGACGGACCTGCTGGAGCCGCACAACACCGTCCAGACGGTCGATGCGCTGGTGTTGTCCGGCGGCTCGGCCTTCGGCCTCGATGCCGCCTCGGGCGTGCAGGCGGGCCTGCGCGAGGCGGGGCGCGGCTTTGCCGTCGGCCCCCACCGCGTGCCCATCGTCCCCGCCGCCATCCTCTTCGACCTCATGAACGGCGGCGACAAGGACTGGGGCCGCTACCCGCCCTATCGCGAGCTCGGCTACGAAGCGCTCGCCAATGCGGTCGGAACCTTCGAGACCGGCAGCGCCGGCGCCGGCACCGGCGCCCTGACGGCGACGTTCAAGGGCGGCCTCGGCTCGGCCTCCAGCGTGCTGGAAAACGGCGTCACGGTCGGCGCGCTGGTGGCGGTCAACGCGCTCGGCTCGGCCACCGTCGGCGACACGCGGCATTTCTGGGCGGCCCCCTTCGAGGAGGACGGCGAGTTCGGCGGGCTCGGCCTGCCCGTCCCCTTCCCGGCCGATGCGCGCATCCCGCGCACGAAACTGTCGCCACGGCCGGCCGGCGTGGAGAACACCACCATCGCCGTCATCGCCACCGATGCCGTGCTGACGAAGGCGGAGGCCAAGCGCCTCGCCATCGCGGCCCATGACGGATTGGCTCGCGCCCTCTGGCCGGCACATACGCCGCTCGACGGCGACCTCGTCTTCGCGCTCGCGACCGGCAGAAGCGGCCAGGCGCCGGCACCGGAGGATTTCATCGGGCTTTGCGCCGCGGCGGCCTCGACGATGGCCCGCGCCATCGCCCGCGGCGTGCACGACGCCGCGCCCATGGCGGGCGACGTGCTGCCGAGCTGGGCGGCACGGTAATTCGCCGTTGTTCCCCCCTGCCGGGAATGATATGGCGACGCCAGATTTCTTGCCAGGAGCCTGACATGACCCTTCCCATCCGGATCGCGCCCTCCATCCTCGCCGCCGATTACGCCAGGCTGGGCCAGGAAGTGGGCGACGTCGTCGCGGCCGGGGCGGACTGGATCCATCTCGACATCATGGACGGCCATTTCGTACCGAACATCTCCTTCGGCCCGGATGTCATCAAGGCGCTGCGCCCGCATACCGACGCCTTCTTCGACTGCCACCTGATGATCGCCCCCGCCGATCCCTATCTCGAAGCCTTCGCCAAGGCGGGCTGCGACGGCATCACGGTCCACGCCGAGGCCGGTCCGCATCTCGACCGTTCGCTTCAGGCGATCCGGGCGCTCGGCAAGCGCGCGGGCGTGGCGATCAACCCGGCGACGCCCGAAAGCGTGCTCGACTATCTCCTCGACAAGATCGACCTCGTCCTCGTGATGACCGTCAATCCCGGTTTCGGCGGCCAGAAGTTCATTCCGGCGATGGAAGAAAAGATCCGCCGCGTGCGCGCCATGATCGGCGAGCGGCCGATCGAGCTGCAGGTCGACGGCGGCATCACCGTCGATACGATCGCGCTGCCGGCCTCGGCCGGCGCCAATGTCTTCGTCGCCGGTTCCGCCATCTTCGGCGGCGGCCATGTCGAGGCCTACCGCAAGACGGTCGAGGCCCTGCGCGGCAATGCGGAGGGGGCGCGGGCGTGACGACCTCGGGAAGAGCGGCCATCGTTCTTGCGGCCTATCTTTTGGCGGCGGGCGCGCAGGCGGGCGATTTTTCCACCTTCCAGTCCCTCGGCTTCTCGCCGGACGGCAAGGTCTACGCCTTCGAGGAATTCGGTATCCAGGACGGCTCGGGCTTTCCCTATTCCAACGTCTATTTCATCGACACGGAAAAGGACGCCTACCTTCCCGGCACGCCGATCCGCGTGCGCATCGACGACGAAGCGGCCGGCATCGCCAAGGCACGCGCGGAAAGCCGCGACAAGGCGAAGGCGCTCGCCGACACATATGACGTGCTCGACAATCCCGGCGTGCTCGCCGCCCTCAACCCGATGGGCGAAGGCAATGTCGACAGGATGCGCATCGAATACGTCCAGCACGCCATCGAGCCGACGCCGGGCGGCAGCTTCGCCCTTGCACTGGAAGAAATTCCCCTGCCCCTGCCGGAAAAGTGCCGCGAGATCACGCCCGATGGCGGCAAGGGCTTCCGCCTGAAGCTCGTCAGGCGCGACGGCGAGGCCGCCGATACGGTGGTCCACGCGGATACGCGCATTCCCGAAAGCCGCAACTGCCCGCTCTCCTACCAGATATCCGGCGCGGTCACCTTCAACGCGTTCGATGTGAAACCGGTCCATGTCGCGCTCGTCCTCGTGCGCAGCTTCGGCTTCGAGGGCGCGGACGGCCGCTGGATCGCCGTGCCCTTCCGCCCGTAGGGCCGCCATGCGTTGAGCTTGCCGGCCATCTTTGCTAAAGCGGCGGCAATTCCCACCCTCCCAAGGAAAGTCTAGAGCCGATGATCCCTCGCTATTCCCGACCGGACATGGTCGCCATCTGGTCGCCCGAAACGAAGTTCCGCATCTGGTTCGAGATCGAGGCGCATGCCTGCGACGCGCTGGCCGAGCTCGGCGTCATCCCGAAATCCGCCGCCGAGACCATCTGGGAAAAGGGCGGCAAGGCCGAGTTCGACGTCGCCCGCATCGACGAGATCGAGGCCGTCACCAAGCATGACGTCATCGCCTTCCTGACGCATCTTGCCGAATTCGTCGGCCCGGACAGCCGCTTCGTGCACCAGGGCATGACCTCCTCCGACGTGCTCGACACGACCTTCAACATCCAGCTCGTGCGCGCCGCCGACATCCTCCTCACCGACATGGACCGCGTGCTCGCGGCCCTCAAGGCCCGCGCCTTCGAGCACAAGGACACGATCCGCATCGGCCGCAGCCACGGCATCCATGCCGAGCCGACGACGATGGGCCTGACGCTCGCCCGCTTCTATGCCGAGATGGACCGCAATCGCGCCCGCCTCGTCGCCGCCCGCGCGGAAATCGCCACCGGCGCGATCTCCGGCGCCGTCGGCACCTTCGCCAATATCGATCCGCGCGTCGAAGAACACGTCTGCGCCAGGCTCGGCCTCGTGCCGGAGCCGGTCTCCACGCAGGTCATCCCGCGCGACCGCCACGCCATGTTCTTCGCCACGCTCGGCGTCATCGCCTCGTCCATCGAGAACGTCGCCATCGAGATCCGCCACATGCAGCGCACGGAAGTGCTGGAGGCCGAAGAATTCTTCTCGCCGGGCCAGAAGGGCTCCTCCGCCATGCCGCACAAGCGCAACCCGGTGCTGACCGAGAACCTGACGGGCCTTGCCCGCCTCGTGCGCATGGCCGTCACGCCCGCCATGGAGAACGTGGCGCTCTGGCACGAGCGCGACATTTCCCATTCCAGCGTCGAGCGCGGCATCGGCCCCGACACGACGATCACCCTCGACTTCGCGCTGAACCGCCTTGCCGGCGTCATCGAGAAGCTGGTGATCTACCCGGACAACATGCTGAAAAACCTCAACAAGTTCCGCGGCCTCGTCCATTCGCAGCGCGTGCTGCTTGCCCTGACGCAGGCCGGCGTGTCGCGGGAGGACGCCTACCGCCTCGTGCAGCGCAACGCCATGAAGGTCTGGGAACAGGGCAAGGACTTCCTGGAGGAACTGCTGGCCGACGCGGAGGTGCGCGCGGCCCTCTCCGAAGAGGCGATCCGCGAAAAATTCGACCTCGGCTACCACACCAAGCACGTCGACACGATCTTCCGCCGTGTCTTCGGCACCGTTTGAAGCCTGAAAACGGCGATGGCGCCAGTGGCGCCATCGCTCCCCTCTGACGGACGGCCCCGCGCCCTCCTCCTGGCGCGTTCCGCCCGCGAACCGTTATCCCCGCTCGTCGACGACGATCTTCCTGTAGAGATGCCAGGTGGCATGGCCGAGGATCGGCATGATCACGGCAAGCCCGACGAAGAGCGGGATCGTGCCGACGACCAGCAGCGCCGCGACGATCAGGCCCCAGCAGGCGATCGGCACCGGATTGACCAGCGTGGCGCGCAGCGACGTCTCGATGGCGGCGACGACGCCGACATCCCGGTCGAGCAGGAGCGGAAAGGCGATCACGGTCGTCGCCAGCACGACGAGCGCAAAGCAGAAGCCGATGGCATTGCCGGCAAGCATCAGCAGCAGCCCGTTTTCCGAGCTGGAGACGGAGGCAAGGAACAGCGCAAGCGATTGCGGCGGTTCCGGCCCGAAAAGGCTGGTGTAGAGCATCTGCGCGAAGACCAGCCAGGCCACGAAAAGCACCATCAGCATCGCCCCGACGGCGAGGATCGACGGCAGCGCCGGCGAATGGCGCACCGCCAGCGCATGCCGCCAGGACGCCTCCATGCCCCGTTCGCGCCGGCGGCTGATCTCGTAGAGGCCGAGGGCGAAGAACGGCCCGAGCAGCGCAAAGCCGGCCACCAGCGGGAAGATCAGCGGCAGCATGTTGGCGCCGGAACTCCAGGTGACGAGCACGACGCCGCAGATCGGGTAGATGAGGCAAAGGAAGACGTAGTGGGACGGCTTGGCGCGGAAATCGTCGACGCCGCGCGCGAGCGCATCCCGCACATCGGAAAGCCCTATCCGCCGGATCGCCGGCCGCGCAACCGTCGCATCGGGGCCGGCCATGACATGAAAGGTCGCCATGTTACTCCTCCTTGCCGGTTTGAACCGTCACGGCATGCGTGGAGGGCGATCATGCGCCACCACGGCAGGCCGCGACTGGCATTGAAGAGCGCGAATCATACACCCGGAGGGCGGTTTTGTCCCACCCCCTTGACTTCAGCACTTCGTGAACGCACATGCGCCGGCATGAAAGTCTCGGAAGCAGATATCCTCTTCATTCCCGGTTACAGCAATTCCGGCCCCGACCACTGGCAGACCCGCTGGCAGTCCAGGCTCTCGACGGCACGCCGCGTGGAACAGGCGGATTGGGCCAAGCCCGTGCGCGAGGACTGGGTCAAGCGCGTCGTCGCGGACGTCGCGGCGGCGACGAAGCCGGTGGTGCTCGTTGCCCATTCGCTCGGCGTGGCGACGGCCATCCATGCCGTGCCGCATCTTGGCGACAAGGTCGCCGGCGCCTTCCTCGTCGCGCCGCCCGATGTCGCCAGCCCGGACATCCGGCCGAGGCACTTCATGACCTTCGGTCCCTATCCGCGCGATCCGCTGCCTTTCCCCTCCCTCGTCGTCGCCAGCCGCAATGATCCGTTCGGCACCTACGAGCACGCCGACGACATCGCCGCCGCCTGGGGGTCGCTGCTGCTCGACGCGGGCGAATCCGGCCATATCAACGCCGAATCCGGCCACGGTCCCTGGCCGGAGGGCACCATGGTCTTCGCCCAGTTCCTCAGCCGGCTGAAGGCGCCGGCCTGAGCGCTGCGCGCATCGCCATTAAGAGGAATTTCATAGAAATCCCGCACGCTGCGTCAGTTGAGTTCACAGCAGGCGCTGCATTCATGGCCAAACCGCACGGTTCGACCTCCATTGCCATGCGAGAAACGGAACACGAGCCGTTCTGGCGCCGGCTCTTCGCGCGGTCCGGATTCGGTTACGCCGCGCTCGACGCCAGGGGGCGTATCGTCGATGCGAACACGGCCTTCCTTAGGCCGTTCGCGGTCACCGCGGCGAGCGAGCTGCCGGACTTTACCGCCTGCGTCTCTCCCAGCGACCGTGCCGTTCTCGCCCTTGCCATGCGCCCGTCCGTGGCGGAACAGGCCCCCTGGGAAATCCGCCTGCAACGGCCGGACGGCGAGGAGTTCTGGGTGCTTGCCTCCTTCATCGAGCCGCCGTCGCTCTCCGAGACAAGCCCCGGCCCCGCCCTCATCGTGCAGACGCTCGACATCGACGAGCGCAAGCGCAATGCGCTGGAACTGGCGGAGCGGGAAAGCCGCTGGAATCATGCCCTCGAATCCGCCGGCCAGGGGGTCTGGGATCACGACTTCGCCCGCGGCGATCTCTTCTATTCCCGCCAATGGCGCGCGATCCGCGGCCTGCAGCCGGACGACCCGGTCGAAGCCTCCCTCGACGCCTGGATCCGGTCGGTGCACCCGGACGACCAGGCGCACGTTCTCGCGCAGATCGCCCGGCAGGAGACCGGCGAGGCCGCCTTCTCCATCTTCAGCTATCGCGAGCGGCACAGGGATGGGCGCTGGGTCTGGATCGAGAGCCGCGGCGCGGTCGTCGAATACGGCCCGGACGGCAGGCCGAGCCGCATCGCCGGCACGGATACCGACATAACCGAGCGCAAGGAGGCGGAAGAGCGCCTCGCCCAGATGTCCCGCCGGCTGGAGCTGGCGCTCGACATCTCGCGCATCGGCGTCTTCGAGGTCAACCTGCGCACGAACGAGGTGCGCTGGGACGACCGCATGATCGAGATGTACGGCCTGACGCAAGCGCCCGACAACGCCACATGGGAGCGTACGCTGCATCCCGAGGATGCGCCGAGGGCCCTGGCCAGGGTCAGCGATGGCATCCTCCATGGCCGGGATTTCGCGAACGAGTTCCGCATCGTCCGCGGCGACGGCGAGATCCGCCATATCCGCGGGCGCGCCGCACCCTATGTCGACATGACCGGCGTTCCCCGCCTCATCGGGGCCAACTGGGACGCGACCGACGACGTGCGGCTGCAGGAGGAACTGAAGCGCGCAAGGGATCTTGCCGAGGCCCGCAATGAGCAACTGGAGGCCGCAAGGGCCCGCATCGAATACACCGCGCTGCACGACCATCTGACGGGCCTGCCCAATCGCCGCTATCTCGACGCGGCGATCGAGGGGGCGGCGCAGGACGCGCGGCAGGCCGGAAGCCGGCTGGCCGTGCTGCATATCGACCTCGACCGCTTCAAGGAGATCAACGACACGCTCGGGCACGTTGCGGGCGACCGGATGCTCGTGCATGCGGCCAAGGTGTTGGGCGAGCTCAAGGGACCCGACGATTTCGTGGCCCGCATCGGCGGCGACGAGTTCGTCTTCGTTTCCGCCGGCTCGGCCGGCCGCAACCTTGCCATGCTGGCCGAGGCCATCGTGGAGGCCATGCGCAAGCCGGTCACCTTCAACGGCCATATCTGTCGCTTCGGCGCCAGCGTCGGCATCGCCAGCCAATCGGGCGCGGCCATCGACGCCCGGCAACTCCTCGTCAATGCCGACCTTGCCCTCTATCGCGCCAAGAACCGCGGCCGCAGCCGCCATGAATTCTTCACCAGCGACTTCCAGGCGCAGATCATCGTCAACAAGCAGACGGCGGACGACATCCTCTCCGGCATCGAGCAGCGCCGCTTCCTGCCGTGGTATCAGCCGCAGTTCTGCGCGCGCACGCTCGACATCTTCGGGGTCGAGACCCTGGCGCGCTGGGACCATCCGACCCGCGGCATCCTCACGCCCGACGCCTTCCTGAAGATCGCCGAAGACCTCGATTGCGTGGCGATGATCGACCGCACCGTGCTGGAAGCCTCGCTCGCCGACTTCGCCGAATGGGAAAGGCTCGGGCTCGGGATCGGCAAGATTTCGGCCAACGTCTCCTCCAAGCGCCTGCACGACCCGGAACTCGCCCATTCGCTGCGCACGCTGGACATCCGCCCGAAATCGCTGTCCTTCGAGCTGCTGGAATCGATCTTCCTCGACGACTGCGACCGCACGGTGCTGGAGAACCTCGCCGAAATGCGCAAGCTCGGCATCGATATCGAGATCGACGATTTCGGCACCGGCCACGCCTCCATCGTCAGCCTGATGAAGCTGCGTCCCCGCCGGCTGAAGATCGACCGCCAGCTCGTCAAGCCCGTGGTCCGCTCGCCCGGCCAGCGCAAGCTCGTCGGCACCATCGTGGAGATCGGCCGCTCGCTGAACATCGAGGTCATCGCCGAAGGGGTCGAAACGCCCGCCCACATCGCCATCATGCGCGATCTCGGCTGCGACATCCTCCAGGGCTACGCGCTCGCGCGGCCCATGCCGGCAGCCGCCATACCCGGCTTCGTGGAGCGCCAGGAATGGCGCGTGCACGCCGGCAACGCGCATGACCTCCAGAACGAAATCCGCCGCGCCATCAGCCACTAGAAACGAAAAAGCCGCCCGGCATGACCGGGCGGCCTCTCGAATGGGCGATATGGCGCCGGTCAGCCGGCTTCGAGCTGCGAGATGGCGACCGCCAGAAGCTCGATCATCTGCACGCGGATTTCGTCTTCCGTGCGGGCGACGCCGCCGGCGTCGAAATCGGCCTTGACCTTGCGCACGACATCCTCGTGGCCGACTTCCTCGAAATCGGCTGCGATGACCTCCTTGGCATAGGCGTCCGCCGCCTCGCCGGTCTTGCCGAGCAGGCCGGCAGCCCAGAGGCCGAGGAGCTTGTTGCGGCGTGACTCGGCCCTGAAGCGCAGCTCTTCGTCCAGCGCGAACTTGGCCTCGAAGGCCTTTTCCCGATCCTGTATGCTGGTCATCCGTAACTCCCGTAGATTCTTTCGCCCGCAGGCTTCCCCGCTCATAAATCAAAACACCGGCAAAAGTGCAATGCGAACTTTCGTGATGCCCGGAAAACAGGGGATCGGGTCTCACGGCGATTGTTAAACTGCGGCATTTCGTTTATGGGAGCGCAAACGATTGACACCTGCGCGACCCAAGCGCGCCAACAAAGAGAAAAATTCATGAACCGTCGCCGCCGTATCTACGAGGGCAAGGCCAAGATTCTCTACGAGGGTCCCGAGCCGGGCACGCTGATCCAGTTCTTCAAGGACGATGCCACCGCCTTCAACAAGAAGAAGCACGATGTCATCGACGGGAAGGGTGTGCTCAACAACCGGATCTCCGAGTACATCTTCACGCAGCTCAACAAGATGGGCATCCCGACCCATTTCATCCGCCGCCTGAACATGCGCGAGCAGTTGATCAAGGAAGTCGAGATCATCCCGCTGGAGGTCGTCGTGCGCAACGTCGCCGCCGGCTCGCTCTCCAAGCGCCTCGGCATCGAGGAAGGCACCGTCCTGCCGCGCTCGATCATCGAATTCTACTTCAAGGCCGACGCGCTCGAGGACCCGATGGTCTCCGAGGAGCACATCACCGCCTTCGGCTGGGCAAGCCCCCAGGAACTCGACGACATCATGGCGCTCGCCATCCGCGTCAACGACTTCCTCTCCGGCCTCTTCCTCGGCGTCGGCATCCAGCTCGTCGACTTCAAGATCGAATGCGGCCGCCTCTACGAGGGCGACATGATGCGCATCATCATCGCCGACGAGATCTCGCCCGACAGCTGCCGCCTCTGGGACATCGCCACCCAGGAGAAGATGGACAAGGACCGCTTCCGCCGCGACATGGGCGGCCTCGTGGAAGCCTACCAGGAAGTGGCCCGCCGCCTCGGCATCATCAACGAGAACGAGCCCGTGCGCGGCACCGGCCCCGTTCTGGTGAAGTAACACGTCTTCCAAGGATGGAATGAGAGACATGATCAAGGCACGCGTAACGGTTACGCTCAAGAACGGCGTTCTCGACCCGCAGGGCAAGGCCATCGAGGGCGCGCTCGGCAGCCTCGGCTTCGACGGTGTCGGCCAGGTCCGCCAGGGCAAGGTCTTCGACCTGGAGCTCCAGACCGCCGACCGCGCCAAGGCCGAAGCCGACCTCAAGGCCATGTGCGACAAGCTTCTGGCCAACACGGTAATCGAGAACTATACTATCGCCCTCTCTTAATGGTTGAGGAGACGGGCGATGGCTACCGTCGATGCCGATCTTGTCTGTGAAATCCTGAAGCGTATCCAGATCGACATTGCCCTGCTGAAGGAAGGCCAGCGCGACCTTCGTCAGGATAATCTCTCCATACGCAACCAGATTCACAGCATGCAGGGTGACATCAACAGTCTCCGCGGGACCTTCGCCCAAATGGACCAGCGTCTCGACCGTATCGAAAACCGCCTCGAACTGCGTGAACTCGCCGAGGCCCAGGCAAGGTTTGAAGAACACCCATGAAGTCCGCCGTCGTCCAACTTCCCGGCCTCAACCGCGATCGCGACATGATCGCGGCGCTGACCAAGATTTCCGGCAAGGCGCCGGTGACCGTCTGGCAGACCGAAACGGACCTGCCGGATGTCGACCTGATCGTCATCCCGGGCGGCTTCTCCTATGGCGACTACCTGCGCTGCGGCGCGATTGCCGCCCGCATGCCCGTCATGCAGGCGATCAAGGCGAAGGCCGAGGCCGGCGTGAAGGTGCTGGGCGTGTGCAACGGCTTCCAGATCCTGCTCGAAGCGGGTCTCCTGCCGGGCGCGCTGATGCGCAACGCCTCGCTGAAATTCGTCTGCCGCGAAGTGAAGCTGGAAGTGGCGAATGCCGAGACCGACTTCACCCGCGCCTATGACAAGGGCCAGATCATCCGCTGCCCGGTCGCCCACCACGACGGCAACTATTTCGCCGACGCCGGGACGCTGGCGGCCATCGAAGGCAACGGCCAGGTCGTCTTCCGCTATGCCGAAGGCACCAACCCGAACGGCTCTATCAACGACATTGCCGGCGTGATGAACGAAAAGGGCAACGTCCTCGGCCTGATGCCGCATCCGGAAAACCTCATCGAAGCCGCCCATGGCGGTTCCGACGGCCGCGGTCTCTTCGCATCGGTCCTCGACGTCATCGCTGCCTGAGGCAACCGGACGAAACCTGCCGGACGAGGGCGCCGAAAAGCACCGATCCGTCGGCTCCGCACGGTTTCGTCAGCCTCTCTTAACCGGCCCTTGCTATCAAGGGCGCATGTTCGCTCCCGAAAGGTCTTCCATGCGCCCTCTCCTCTCCGCCAAGCTCCTCCTGCCGCTCGTCGCCGCTGCGGCCCTGGTCGGCTGCCAGGCGAAGCCCCCGGCGCCGAAGGCCGACAATCGCGCCCTTCCGATGATGGAGCGGGTCGCGCTCGGCGCGAACGGCTGCTGGTTCAAGTCGGGCGATCCGGCCTTCAAGGCCTATCGCCTTGCGCCGGAGCTGAATTCCTTCTCCGGGCGCCCGCGCATCCTCGTCGTCCATCGCAATTCGCCGGAATCCCGTCCGCTGCTCGTCGTGCAGGCGGAAGGCAGCCCCGCCAAGCTCGACGCATTCGGCCCGCTGATGGGCGAGGCCGTCGGTCCGCGCATCGCGACCGACGTCAGGCGCTGGGCCGGCGGCGGCAAGGGCTGCTGACGGGATCAATCCCAGTAACAGGACTTTCCGGCCTCGCGCCGGGCTTCGCTGCGGGTCAGCCCGACATCGCGCAGCTGCTCGTCCGTCAGCTCCAGCAGCGCGTAGCGCGTATGCCGCTTGATATGCCATGTCCAGCAGGCGCGCCATGCGCGCCGAAGGATCGCCCGGAGCGAGCCTTGCGCCTTGCCCTTTGCATCGGCGTAAAATGTATCGATTGCCATTGCTGCACCTCCTGAACCGTCACCGGTGATGGTGACAATCGGTGGAGGCAGAGATGAATTGACTCTAAAAACGGTGCAATATAAGAATTGCCACCATGACAAATTGGCTGCCCAATCTCCAGGCCTCCGACGGCCCGCTCTATGTCCGCATCGCCGACCAGATCGAGCAGGCGATCAACACCGGTGCGCTCGCATCCGGCAGCAAGCTGCCGCCCCAGCGCAACCTCGCCTATGACATCGGCGTGACGATCGGCACGGTCAGCCGCGCCTACAGCATGGTGCGCGAACGCGGGCTGGTCAGCGGCGAGGTCGGCCGCGGGACCTACGTGCTCGGCACGGGGGCGGAGGACGAGCCGGCGCCGGTCGACATGGTCAGCGCCCGGCTGTCCGGCACGCGTGCCGCCAACGCCCCGCCGGGTAAATTGCGCTTCGACACCACGGCGGCGACGGATGTCGGCCAGGCGGCCGTCATCACCGACGTCCTCTCGGCGATATGCCGGGAAAAGCCGAGCGAAATCGCAAGCTATACCCGGAACTTCCCGCAGCACTGGCTGGAAGCGGGCCGCGTCTGGCTGAGGCGGGGCGACTGGCAGCCCGGCCTCGACAGCATCGTCCCGACGCTCGGCGCCCATGCGGCGGTCATCGCGGCCGTCTCCGTCATCACCGCGCCCGGCGACCGAATCGCCTTCGAGCACGTCACCTATTCGCAGATCAGCCGCGGCACCGCCCTCCTCGGCCGCCAGACCGCGCTCGTCGAATCGGACGCGGACGGCGTCATCCCCGAGGATTTCGAGCGGGTCTGCCTGCAGCAGCATCCCAAGCTCGCCTTCCTGATGTCCTCGGCGCAGAACCCGACGCTCGCCACCATGCCGGAGGAGCGTCGCCGCGCCATTGCCGCCATCGCCAGGCGGCACAATGTCTTCCTGGTGGAGGACAATCTCTACGGCGGGGCGACGGACAACGGCATCCCGCTGCTTGCCGAAATCGCGCCCGAGCGCACCTTCCTGGTCGGCGGCCTGTCGAAGAGCGTGGCGGCCGGGGTGCGCGGCGGCTGGATCGCCTGCCCGCCGCACCTTGCCCAGCGCGTGCGCATCGCCCACAAGATGGTGAGCGGCGGCCTGCCCTACCTGCTTGCCGAACTGGCCGCGCGGCTGGTGCTGAGCGGCACGGCCGATGCCATCCGCACGCAGGTCGCCGAGGAGGTGAGCGCGCGCGAGGCCCATGCGCGCGACATCCTCGCCGGGCTCGATTTCAACTCGCACCCGCGCGTGCCCTTCCTCTGGCTGAAGCTGCCGGACCCCTGGCTTTCCGGCACGTTCCGCCAGGCGGCCTTCGCCGAGGACATCCTCATCGACGACGAGGACGAGTTCAAGGCCGGCCGCTCGGAAAAGACCTTCTACCGGGTGCGCATCGGCTTTTCCTCGCCGGAGAACCGGGAAGACGTCGTCACCGGCCTGACGCGCCTGCGCCGCCTGCTCGCGCACGGTCCGACCGGCTATGACAGCCCGGCCTGAGCGCCGCTTTCTCATGTGGTTGGCGGTCATTTTCCTGTCGCGCCGCAAAGCGGCATGGGGTAAAGAGACCGCAATCCTGCCCTCCACCGACAAGACGAGCGACGATGACCATTTCGAACACCCGCCCGATCACCCCGGAGCTGATTGCCGCCCACGGGCTGAAGCCGGATGAATATGACCGCATCCTCTCGCTGATCGGCCGCGAGCCGACCTTCACCGAACTCGGCATCTTCTCGGCCATGTGGAACGAGCACTGCTCGTACAAGTCCTCCAAGCGCTGGCTGCGCACGCTGCCGACCAAGGGTCCGCGCGTCATCCAGGGCCCGGGCGAAAATGCCGGCGTGGTGGATATCGACGACGGCGACTGCGTGGTCTTCAAGATGGAGAGCCACAACCACCCGTCCTATATCGAGCCCTACCAGGGCGCGGCGACGGGTGTCGGCGGGATCCTGCGCGACGTCTTCACCATGGGCGCACGCCCGGTCGCGGCGATGAACGCGCTGCGCTTCGGCGAGCCGGACCATACGAAGACCCGCCACCTCGTCTCGGGCGTCGTCGCCGGCGTCGGCGGCTACGGCAATTCCTTCGGCGTGCCGACCGTCGGCGGCGAAGTCGAGTTCGACGCGCGCTACAACGGCAACATCCTCGTCAACGCCTTTGCCGCCGGTCTCGCCAAGTCCAACGCGATCTTCCTGTCCGAAGCCAAGGGCGTCGGCCTTCCGGTCGTCTATCTCGGCGCCAAGACCGGCCGCGACGGCGTCGGCGGCGCGACCATGGCCTCGGCCGAGTTCGACGAATCCATCGAGGAGAAGCGCCCGACCGTCCAGGTCGGCGACCCCTTCACCGAAAAGTGCCTGCTGGAAGCCTGCCTGGAACTCATGCAGACCGGCGCCGTCATCGCCATCCAGGACATGGGCGCAGCGGGCCTCACCTGCTCGGCGGTCGAGATGGGCGCCAAGGGCGACCTCGGCATCGAGCTCAACCTCGATCTCGTGCCGGTACGCGAAGAGCGCATGACCGCCTACGAGATGATGCTGTCGGAAAGCCAGGAGCGCATGCTCATGGTCCTCGAACCCGCCAAGGAAGAGGTCGCCAAGGCGATCTTCGTCAAGTGGGGCCTCGACTTCGCCATCGTCGGCAAGACGACGGACGACCTGCGCTTCCGCATCCTGCACCAGGGCGAGGAAGTCGCGAACCTGCCGATCAAGCAGCTCGGCGACGAAGCGCCGGAATACGACCGCCCCTGGCGCGAGCCGGGCAAGCCCGCGCCGCTGCCGGCCAATCTCGTCGCCGAGCCGAACGACTACGGACAGGCCCTCCTCAAGCTCGTCGGCTCGCCGAACCAGTCGAGCCGCCGCTGGGTCTACGAGCAGTACGACACGCTGATCCAGGGCAATTCGCTGCAGATTCCGGGCGGCGACGCCGGCGTCGTGCGCGTCGAGGGCCATGCGACCAAGGCGCTCGCCTTCTCCTCCGACGTGACCCCGCGCTATGTCGAGGCCGATCCGTTCGAGGGCGGCAAGCAGGCCGTCGCCGAATGCTGGCGCAACATCACCGCGACCGGCGCCGAGCCGCTCGCCTCCACCGACAACCTGAACTTCGGCAACCCGGAAAAGCCCGAGATCATGGGTCAGTTCGTCAAGGCCATCGAGGGCATCGGCGAAGCCTGCCGCGCGCTCGACTTCCCCATCGTCTCCGGCAATGTCTCGCTCTACAACGAGACCAACGGCATCGCGATCCTGCCGACCCCGACCATCGCCGGCGTCGGCCTCCTGCCCGACTGGTCCGTCATGGCGAAGATCGGCGGCGCGAAGGACGGCGACCACCTCCTCCTCATCGGCGTCGACGGCAGCCATCTCGGCCAGTCCGTCTATCTGCGCGACGTGCTCGGCATCGTCGACGGCCCGGCTCCGGAAGTCGACCTCTACGCGGAGCGCCGCAACGGCGACTTCGTGCGCTCGGCCATCCGCAACGGCCAGGTCACGGCCTGCCACGACATCTCCTCGGGCGGCCTTGCCGTCGCGCTCGCGGAAATGGCGATGTCCTCCGGCAAGGGCGCCAGGATTGACCTTTCCGAGGCGAACGGCCCGGCCCATGCGCTGCTCTTCGGCGAGGACCAGGCCCGCTACGTCATCGCCGTGCCGGCCGATCTCGCAGGCTTCATCTGCGCCAATGCGGAAGGCGCGGGCGTTCCGTTCCGCCGCCTCGGCACGGTAAGCGGCGATGCCTTGGCCGTGGATGGCTATCTGTCGCTGCCGATTGAGCAATTGCGCAGCACCCATGAATCGTGGTTCCCTGACTTCATGGATGGCAACGGCAATGCCGCTGCCGCCGCGGAATAAGACAAGGGAGCAGTACACATGGCTATGTCACCCGGCGATATCGAAGACCTGATCAAATCCGGCATCCCCGGCGCGAAGGTGGTCATCCGCGATCTTGCCGGCGACGGCGATCACTACGCCGCCGAGGTCGTCGCGGAAGCCTTCCGCGGCAAGACCCGCGTGCAGCAGCACCAGATGGTCTACGACGCCCTCAAGGGCAATATGGGCGGCGTGCTGCATGCCCTCGCCCTCCAGACCTCGATCCCGGACTGATCCGCCATGGCCGGCCTTCTCGATGAACTCGTCTCCGGCGTGGTCGATGCAGCCCTGAAAGAGGTGCTGAAGAAGACCGGCGTGCGTAAGGCGACAACCAAGCGCACGCGCCGCAAGACGACGACCAAGAAGGCGTCCGGCGGGCTCCTGGGCGATATTCTGGAGGCAGCGCTCAAGCCGGCGAAGAAGGCGCCCAAGCGCACCCGCAAACAGGTGAGCCGCCGCCGTACGGCGGCCGGCCGCAGCAGCCAGCGCAGCCGCTGACCGGCGACGCGAGCGTAGGGGCCTCATCCGGCCGTCAGCCCGGCGCCCTTCTTGTCGGCGGCGGTTACATCGCCGCCGTGCCCTGCCCGGTTTCATCGCGACCGTCCTCATCGCCCGGTTGCTCGACTGGAGAGAGTTTTTCTTCTTCGCCGTCGCAGGCGGCCTCGCCGGAGGGCTCGCCCACTGGTTCATCGCCTATCGCCCGCACCGCACTGCGGCCTGAAGCACACACAGCGGCAATTTTTCTGGGCGGCTTCTGGCAATTCTCACCCGAGGTTGTTATTTAGGGCGCATTGTTCATCGCATCGGTCCTTGAAGCCGATTTGCTAGGGAATACGGAAATGAGCGGCATCCACGATTTCATCGAAAACGAAGTGAAGACCAACGACGTCGTCCTCTTCTTGAAGGGCACGCCGGAATTCCCGCAGTGTGGGTTCTCCGGTCAGGTCGTGCAGATCCTCGACTATGTGGGTGTGGACTACAAGGGCATCAACGTGCTCGCCGACGCCGACATCCGCCAGGGCATCAAGGACTATTCCAACTGGCCGACCATCCCGCAGCTTTATGTCAAGGGCGAGTTCGTCGGCGGTTGCGACATCGTGCGCGAGATGTTCCAGTCGGGCGAACTGCAGTCGCACCTGCAGGGACAGGGTATCGCGCTCAAGGGCGCTGCCTGACGCTTCACTGGTTTTTCCTACGGCAAGCTTTTCAAAGGCGCCGCACCAAGCGGCGCCTTATCTCTTTCATGGAATAAATTGATATGTCAGGACTTTCCCCCGAATCGGCCCAGCGCCTGAAAGGCATGGGCAAGATAGAATTCATTGCGCTGATGGCCCTCCTGATGGCACTCAATGCGCTCGCCATCGACATCATGCTGCCGGGTCTCCAGGAGATCGGCGCAAGCCTCGGCGTCGAGAACGAGAACCACCGGCAATATGTCATCTCGGCCTACCTGATCGGCTTTGCCTTCGCGCAGTTGCTCTACGGCCCGGTCTCCGACCGCTTCGGCCGCCGCGCGCCGATGTTCTTCGGCCTTGCGGTCTATATCGTCTCATCGCTCGCCGCGATCCTGGTGCCGAGCTTTGCCGCGCTTCTAGCGCTGCGCTTCATCCAGGGCATCGGCTCGGCCGCCATGCGCGTCATCACCATCTCCATCGTCCGCGACGTCTTCGGCGGGCGCGCGATGGCGGAGGTCATGTCGCTCATCATGATGGTCTTCATGGTCGTTCCGGTGCTGGCGCCGGGCACGGGCCAAGTCGTCATGCTGTTCGGCGAATGGCACCTGATCTTCATCTTCATGGCTGTCATGGCGTTCGCCGTCGGCGCCTGGATGTATTTCCGCCTGCCCGAGACGCTGCATCCCGAGGACGTGCGTCCCTTCACGGTCCGCTCCGTCCTTGCCGGCTTCCGCATCGTCCTGACGAACCGCGTCGCGCTGTGCTACACGCTGGCCAGCACCTTCATCTTCGGCTCGCTGTTCGGCTTCATCAACTCGGCGCAGCAGATCTATGTCGGCATCTACGGGCTCGGCGTCTGGTTCCCGGTCGCCTTCGCGGGCGTCGCCGCGTTCATGGCGCTGTCGTCCTTCGTCAACGCGCGGCTCGTCGGACGCTTCGGCATGCGGCGCCTGTCGCACGGCGCGCTGGTAGGCTTCCTTGCGGTCAACACGATCTGGCTGCTGCTGACGCTCGCCTGGACGCCGCATGTGCCGTTCCCGATCTTCATCGTGCTGTTTGCGCTGGCGATGTTCCAGTTCGGCTGGATCGGCTCGAACTTCAACTCGCTCGCCATGGAGCCGCTCGGCCACGTGGCCGGCACCGCCTCCTCCGTGCTCGGCTTCATGGGCACGGCCGGCGGCACGGTGATCGGGGCCATCATCGGCCAGTCCTTCAACGGCACGGCCCTGCCGCTCGTCGCCGGGTTCTTCATCCTGTCGGTCATCGGCCTGATCTTCGTGCTCATCGCCGAGCACGGCAAGCTGTTCCAGCCGCATAACAAGGCGGTTTGAGAGGCGTGGCGGCAGGGCTGGCCATCCATGCCGCGGACGCCGGTGGATCCTCGGGTCGAGCCCGAGGATGACGGGAGGCAAGGTTTGAAGGCAAACAAAAGGCCCGGATGCGGATGCAGCCGGGCCTTTTCATTCAATGCGCTCCGCTCAGTCGACGAAGACCTCGCGGCGGAGCATCTCCCAGCTTTCCCTGTCCGGCGCGACCAGCAGCCCACCCTCGACATGATGGGGCTTGTAGGCCGAGCCGTCGAAGCGGGCGGCATAGGCGCCGGCCTCCTCGGCGATCAGCGTGCCGGCGAGGTGATCCCAGGGCATCAGCTTGTTGTACATCAGGTAATGCAGGTTGCCGCCTGCGAAGGTGCGGTATTCGTGCGCGGCGCAGCGGTAGTTGGAGACGAAGGCGACCTTGGCGAGGTTCGACAGGATGCGCGCCCGGCGCTCGCGGTCGAGGAAGCTGGTGGAGGCCATCCCGGTCATCGCCTCGAGCGGCGCGGCGCCGCGCGTCTTCAGCCGGACCGCCGGGCGATGATCGCCCGTCTGCCAGGCGCCGCCGCCCTTTTCCGCCATCACGAAATCATCGCCCATCGGATCGTAGATGATGCCGCCGACCGTCTCGCCGCCGGAAACGATCGCCGCCATGACGCCGAAGAGCGGCACGCCGGCGGCAAAGTTGAACGTACCGTCGATCGGATCGACGACGATGGCGAGCTCTGCATCCGCAAGCTTGCCCAGCAGCGCAGGATCGGCCGCGACCGATTCCTCGCCGACGAACAGCACGCCCGGAAACTGCGCCGTCACCTCGCGCTTGATGAAGCGCTCGGCCGCCTCGTCGGCTTCCGTCACGAGGTCGTTGGCATCCGCCTTGGTGCGGATGTCGCCCTTGCCGAGGGCGCGGAAGCGCGGGCGGATTTCGGCCTCGGCCGCCTGTGCGAGCACGAGCGCCAGGGCATTGATGTCAATCGTCGTCATTCTGTCTTACCGTTTCCAGGGAGGAGAAATCGAAAAGCTTCGGATCGAGGAGATGGGACGGGTTGGTGTGGCCGAGGGCCCGCAGCATGGCGTCCTTGCGGCCCGGCATGCGCGTCTCGATATCCGCCAGCATCGCCTTCATCGCATTGCGCTGGAGGCCGTCCTGCGAGCCGCAGAGGTCGCAGGGAATGATGGGGAACCGCATGGCGGCGGCGAATTTGGCAAGGTCGTCCTCCGCCGCATAGGCGAGCGGGCGCAGCACCATCAGGTCGCCCTCGTCGTTGAGGAGCTTCGGCGGCATGGCTGCGAGCCGCCCGCCATGGAAGAAGTTCATGAAGAAGGTTTCGAGGATATCCTCGCGATGGTGGCCGAGCACCAGCGCGTCGCAGCCCTCCTCCCGGGCGATGCGATAGAGGTTGCCGCGCCGGAGGCGCGAGCAGAGCGAGCAATAGGTCGATCCCGTCGGCACCTTCTCCTTCACGATGGAATAGGTGTCGCGATATTCGATGCGGTGTTTCACGCCGATGGATTTCAGGTAGTCCGGCAGGATGTGCTTGGGAAAATTCGGCTGGCCCTGGTCGAGATTGCAGGCGATCAACTCGACGGGCAGAAGGCCGCGCCATTGGAGGTCCATGAGGAGCGCCAGCAGGCCGTAGCTGTCCTTGCCGCCCGAAAGGCCGACGAGCCAGCGCTTCTGGCCCTTCAGCATGGCGAAGTCGTCCATCGCCTGCCGCACCTGGCGGAGCAGGCGCTTGCGCAGCTTGTTGAAGGAGACGCTCGACGGCGCATCGGCAAAGAGCGGATGGCGGCCATCCTCCGGTGCATCGTCTTCGATTTCGGCAAGGGCAAGGGTCATGGCCCTGCAATGCCCCGAACGGCCGGCACAATCAAGCCCCGAAGACCGACCAGCCGGTGCGCGCCGCCAGCATTTCCAGCGCCAGCGAGCCGAGCAGCGAATTGCCGTTCTCGTTGAGCCCCGGCGACCAGACCGCGACCGAGGCCTTTCCGGGCGCAACGGCGAGAATGCCGCCGCCGACGCCGCTCTTGCCCGGCAGGCCGACGCGATAGGCGAAATCACCCGAGCCGTCATAGTGGCCGCAGGTCAGCATCAGGGCATTGATGCGCCGCGCCCGAAGATGCGAGACGACCCGGTGGCCGGTGAGCGGGTTGGTGCCGCTGTTGGCGAGGAACAGCCCTGCCCGCGCCAGTTGCCGGCAGCTCATCGCCAGCGCGCATTGATGGAAATAGACGCCGAGCACCAGTTCGGCCGCATGGTCGAGCTTGCCGAAGGAGCGCATGAAATTGGCGAGCGCGAAATTGCGGAAGCCCGTCGCCTGCTCCGAGCGCGCCACGGCCTGGTCGACGATGATATCCTCCTCATCCGCCAGATAGCGCAGGAAGCGCACGACCTCGCCGATCGCCTCCTTCGGCGTGTGGCCGGCGAGCACGAGGTCGGTGATGGCGATGGCCCCGGCATTGATGAAGGGATTGCGCGGGATGCCGGCTTCCTGTTCGAGCTGGACGATGGAGTTGAAGGCCGAGCCGGATGGTTCGCGCCCGACGCGCTTCCAGATACCCTCGCCGTGCTTGCCGAGCGCCAGCGTCAGGGTGAAGACCTTTGAGATGCTCTGGATGGAGAAAGCCTCTTGCGCATCGCCGGCAAGGTAGGTTTCGCCATCGACCGTGACGACGGCCATGCCGAATTTCTGAGGGTCCACATGGGCGAGCTGCGGAATGTAATCGGCCACCCTGCCCTCGCCGCGGCGCGGCGACAGGCTCGCATGGATTTCCTCGACGATGGCCTGCAAGTCCGTCATGCGGTCTCTTTCTTGCGCAATTCCACACGGAAAACCGCTTCACACTTTTCCTGGAATTGCTTCCAAAAAGAAAAAGCCGCCAATCTCTTGGCGGCTTTTCCGGATTGCGCAAGGCGTCTGTCGCGAATTAACGCGAGTAGAATTCGACGACCAGGTGCGGTTCCATGACGACCGCGTAGGGAACGTCGGAGAGAACCGGAACGCGAACGAAGGTCGCGGTCATCTTGTTGTGGTCGGCTTCGATGTAGTCCGGAACGTCGCGTTCAGCGAGGCCAACGGATTCGAGAACCGTGACGAGCTGCTTGGACTTTTCCTTGACTTCGATGACGTCGCCCGGCTTGCAGCGGTAGGAACCGATGTTGACGCGGACGCCGTTGACCTTGACGTGGCCATGGTTGACGAACTGACGGGCGGCGAAGACCGTCGGAACGAACTTGGCGCGGTAGACGATCGCGTCGAGGCGCGATTCGAGCAGGCCGATCAGGTTTTCCGGGGTGTCGCCCTTGCGGCGTTCGGCTTCGGCGAAGATCGCGCGGAACTGCTTCTCGCGGATATCGCCATAGTAGCCCTTCAGCTTCTGCTTGGCGCGGAGCTGAACACCGAAGTCCGAAAGCTTCGACTTGCGGCGCTGGCCGTGCTGGCCCGGGCCGTATTCGCGGCGGTTGACCGGGGACTTCGGACGGCCCCAGATGTTTTCGCCCATACGGCGGTCGATTTTGTACTTGGATGCAGCGCGCTTGCTCATCGCATTTCCTCTAGGTCTTGTTATGCCGTTCCCTTGCGGGACCGGCTGAAGGAAACACGCCCTCCTCTGAACCTTTTTCGGGTTCCGACAGGTTTCTCACGATCGCGACCGGAGAATCCACGGGACATGTCAAATGAAACACCGGACATTTCTGCCCGGCGCTGGCGGGGTCATTAGGCGGGTTTCAGGAAGATGTCAACGCGGAAAGCCCGGAAATCCGACTATTCGGCGGCGTCGCGGTGAGAATCCGCAAGGTCCGGCCCGTTGGCGTCGCCCGGCAGCGTCTCGCAGCCGAGATCCGGGAAGGCGACGATGCGGTGGCCAGCGAGATCGCTGTGCACGACCACCAGCCCCTGCTCCTCGAAATAGCCGAGCAGACGGCGCGCGCGGCGGGCCGAATGGGTACCATAAGCGCGCGCGATCCGCGCATCCGAGGGGCAGGCCAGCCCGCGCACCGCCGCCTGCGCAACGAGCAGGAACACGCCCTGCAAATCCTCGGTGACGCTGCGGGAAAGGTCGAGCGCCCTCGCCCATACCTCCGTCGCCGCCGTATCGGCGTCGACGCCGGAGCGCGCGACCGCCATCTTGCGCCGGAAGGCCGGCAGCGAGAGCGGCGCGCCGGGCACGCGGCGGATGCGGCAGCGCACGAGGAAATCCTGGAACAGCTCGGCATCGGCGCGGAAAGCAGCCTCGGGGTTGGCGAGGATTTCGGCAAGCGCCTGGTCGAGCAGGCCTTCGCGCTCCTCCGCCGAAATCTCCGGCGCTGGGGCTTTCGCCTCCGCCTGCACCGGATCCGGCCGGGCGCGGGAGAGTTCGGCAAGGATATCCGTCGTCGGACGCGGCGCGGGCGGCGCGCGACGGACGACGGGACGCGTGAATTCGTCCGGGTCGGGCGTGAAGATCAGGTCTTCTACGTCCTGCGGCGCATCCGGCAGGGGCATCAGCTTGGGGCTGGTGGAGCGCGCGGAGGTCTCGACGGCGCCGATCGTCACCGGCAGCGGGCGGCGCGACAGCGCCGGGCCGAGCGCGACGAAGGAGCCGCGCGGCAGGTCGCGGAACATCTCCGCCTGCCGCCGGTCGAGGCCGAGGAGGTCGGCGGCGCGCGCCATGTCGATGTCGAGGAAGGTGCGGCCCATCAGGAAGTTGGAGGCTTCCGCCGCGACGTTCTTGGCGAGCTTGGCAAGGCGCTGCGTGGCGATGACGCCGGCAAGGCCGCGCTTTCGGCCGCGGCACATCAGGTTCGTCATTGCGCCGAGCGAAAGTTTTCGTGCTTCCTCGGAGACCTCGCCGCTGACGGCGGGGGCGAAAAGCTGCGCCTCGTCGACGACCACGAGCACCGGATACCAGTAGTCGCGATCCGCATCGAACAGCGCATTGAGAAAGATGCCGGCCGCGCGCATCTGCTCGTCGGCCTCAAGGCCCTCCAGCGAGAGCACGCAGGAGACGCGATGCTGGCGGATACGGGTGGCGATGCCGACAAGCTCGGCCTCGGTGCGCTCGCCATCGACCACCACATGGCCGAAGCGGTCGGAGAGCGTGACGAAATCGCCCTCGGGATCAATGATGACCTGCTGCACCCATTGCGCGGACTGTTCGAGCAGGCGGCGCAACAGATGCGACTTGCCCGATCCCGAATTGCCCTGCACGAGCAGGCGCGTCGCCAGCAGTTCCTCGATATCGAGCCTGGCCGGTGCGCCGCCCTGCACCGTTCCCATGTCGATGCCGACCTTCATCCCGTTCCTCGTTCCTGAAAAATCCGATTCGCCCGGCCGCCGCCGACGGGCCGGCAAGCCCTAACACGAAACCGCGCCCGCCGCCCCAGGCTTTTGAAAAACCCACAAGGTTTCGCTCAGGCAGCCTTGTCGTCCAGAGGCTGTACGTCGGGCTGGCCCCGTTGCATGGCCTGCGCCAGGTCGAAATTGGCCTGCATTCCCAACCAGGCGCGGGCGGTGCTAGCGCCGGCCCGCTCCAGCCGCAACGCCAGATCGGGGCTGATCGCGGCACGGCCATGCAGCACGCGCGACAGGGCGACACGCGACATGCCGAGGCGACCGGCCGCATCCGTCACCGAAAGGCCCAGCGGCTGAAGCACGTCCTCGCGAAGCAGCTCACCCGGATGGGGAGGAGATTTCATCATTGCCTCGATCCTTTCAATGGTAATCCTGATAATCCACCAGCTCGACATCCGCTCCGACGAAACGGAATGTCACCCGCCAGTTTCCGTTCACCCAGACCGACCAGTGCCCTTTCAAGCCGCCCTTGAGCGGATGCAGCCTGAAGCCGGGAAGGTCGACGTCGGCAGGCCCGCTCGCGACATCGAGCAGGCCGAGGATACGCCCCAGTTTGGCAGCGTGCGATGCCTGGATGCCCTTCGTCGATCCCGACAGGTAGAAGAGCTGCAAGCCTTTGTGCCGGAAGCTGACGATCATGGCATAATGTATCGCGTATCGATACGCGATACAAGCATCAAACGACGCGCAGCCCAAAACCCTGCATCAGCCGGCACGTCGCGAAATCCGGCCTGCCGGAGGTGAAGACGGCGATGTCCTCGCCGGGGGCGATGGTTTCCAGCGGCGGGACGAGGCGGCGGGTCTGGCGGGCGATGGCTTCGGCGGGGTCGAGCCAGTCGACCGGCCAGGGGGCAAGCTTGCGGAAGAGGTTCGCCATGAAGGGATAATGCGTGCAGGCAAGCACGACGATGTCGGTCTTGCGGCCCATCTCGTCGACGAAGCAGGGAATGATCTCGCTGCGCACCGCCTGGTCGGAAAGGCTTTCGCCGCGGATATAGGCCTCGGCCATGCGCGCGAGGTTTTCCGAGCCGACGAGGCGCACGTCGCACTGGCTGGCGAAGGACTGGATGAGGTCGCGCGTATAGGCGCGCTTGACCGTGCCGGGTGTCGCGAGCACCGAGACGAGGCCGGAGCGCGTGCGCTCGGCGGCGGGCTTGATGGCCGGGACGGTGCCGACGAAGGGCATGTGCGGAAAGGCGGCGCGCAGGTCCGCACCGACGAGCGTGAAGGCGGTGTTGCAGGCGATGACGCAGACTTCCGGGTCGTGCGCGTTCAGGAGCTTGCCGAAGAGTTCGACGACATGCGCCTTCAGCGCCGGCTCTTCCCAGCCGCCATAGGGAAAGCCGGCATCGTCGGCGACATAGGTGAAATGCCGCTCCGGCATCAGCACGCGCGCCTCGCGCAGCACGGTGAGGCCGCCGATGCCGCTGTCGAACATCAGGATGGGTTTCGCGCCTTGTTCGATCACATTTCCGGACGAAAAACCGGTTCCCACTTTTTCTGGAAATGTTCTATTCGCTGTCACGGGGCACCTTGGGCCGGCGGTTGCGGGTGCGGTTGGGATTGGTCGCGCCGCGCGGCGATTCCCGCGTGAAGCGATCGAGGCAGGAGACGATGCCGCGCAAGACCTGGATCTCCGTGCCGGTGAAGGAAGGACGCGTCAGGATGGCGCGTAGGTTCTCCACCAGTTTGGGCTTTTTTTCGGCCGGGCGGAAGTAGCCGCGCGCATCCAGCGTCTCTTCCACATGATCGAAGAGGCCCTGCAGCTCTTCCTTCTTGGCGGGGCGCTGCGGCAGCGCGTCGAAGGGCGTGTCCTCGACGGAGGCAAGGCCGCTCTTCATCCACTCGTAGCTCATGAGGAGCACGGCCTGGGCGAGGTTGAGCGAAGCGAAGGCGGGATTGACCGGGAAGGTCACCAGCTCGTCGGCAAGCGCGATCTCCTCGTTGGTGAGGCCCGTGCGCTCGCGGCCGAAGAGAATGCCGGTCTTCTGCCCGGCCCGGAAGCGCGTGCGCAGGTCATCGGCGGCGACGACCGGGGAGCGGACCTCCTTGTAGCCGTAGCGGTCGCGCGCCGTGGTGGCATAGACGAATTCGAGGTCGGAGACGGCCTCCTCCAGCGAGGGATAGACCTTGGCGGCCTCGATGACGTGATCTGCCTTGCTGGCGGCGGAGATCGCCTTCTCGCTCGGCCAGCCGTCGCGCGGGTTGACGAGGCGCAGTTCCGCCAGCCCGAAATTCGCCATGGCGCGCGCCACCATGCCGATGTTCTCGCCCAGTTGCGGATGAACGAGGATGATCGCCGGTCCTTCGGCGATCAGCGTGCGTTCGCTGTTCGTGCCTGCCATGCCCAAATATCCCCGGAGCATTTTCGCTTTTCTCCGAATCGCGAAAACGCTCTACCTTTTTGTTTCGCCGCATTTGCGAACGCAAAACCGCTGCGCACTTTTGCCGGAAATGCTCCGGAAATTCGGGGTCTCACTGACACAAGCGGCCCGAAATGAAAAGTGCGCACGGGCGCTCAGTCCGGATTTTCGGCAGCGCTGCCCGCCCCGCCGTTCGGTCCCTCCTCGGCGATCTGCTGGAGTTCCTTCTTCAAGGAAGCGCCCTCCTCGAAGCTGGTGCGCTCGATATCGTCGATGACGGCCCGGCCGTCCTCCTCGACCACCTTGAAGACCAGCTTCTCCGGCTGCCAGTCCGAGGCGCGCTCGCCGAAGCAATGGCTGTTGTCGAAGGTGACGGTCACGTCCTCCGCGCCGTTTGACGGCTGGCCTTCGCTCGTCACGACCTCCTTGAGGGCGCAGCCGTCCTGCCCGCCGATGATCGGATCGTAGTCGAAGGGCGAGCCGCCGTCCTCGTAGGCCGGATATTTCGCGGCTTCCCGGTATTTCGCGACGAAGTCCTTGCTGTAGAGGCGCTTCAGGAAGTCCTCGCTGAAATAGTCGGTATAGGGCGGCGGGGTGTCGCTCTCCGTCGCCGTGTCCTGCCAGTTGGCGGTCGCAGCCGCCATGATTTCCGCGACCGGCGCCTTGAAGTCGGCAGCCGCCGCGGACAGGGGAAGCAGAAGGGCAAGCGCAGCGAGACCGAAACGCGACATCACATTCTCCATTGGTGAGACAAGGCCCGGAAGGGCACCGCGGACGAACTTTCCTGAAACGGAATCGTGGCGAAACTTATTCCTCCCGCGCCTGAAAATAAACCACCTCAGCCATTGGTCGGCTTTGCCTTCCCGGCCATGGGTGCTATAGGGCCAAGCGGTTCCTTCAAGTCCACGATCCGGGGCGCGCAGCCCCTACAAAATACGAGGCTCTCCATGGCAAAGATCAAGGTCGCCAACCCCGTCGTCGAACTCGACGGCGACGAGATGACGCGCATCATCTGGCAGTTCATCAAGGACAAGCTGATCCACCCCTACCTTGATATCGACCTCGAATACTACGACCTCGGCATGGAGAACCGCGACGCCACCGACGACCAGGTGACGATCGACGCGGCCAACGCCATCAAGAAGCACGGCGTCGGCGTCAAGTGCGCCACCATCACGCCGGACGAAGCCCGCGTCGAGGAATTCAAGCTGAAGAAGATGTGGAAGTCGCCGAACGGCACGATCCGCAACATCCTCGGCGGCGTCATCTTCCGCGAGCCGATCATCTGCAAGAACGTGCCGCGCCTCGTTCCCGGCTGGACCAAGCCGATCATCGTCGGCCGCCACGCCTTCGGCGACCAGTACCGCGCCACCGACTTCAAGTTCCCCGGCAAGGGCAAGCTGATGATGAAGTTCATCGGCGATGACGGCAAGGAAATCGAATACGAGGTCTATGACGCCCCGTCCGCCGGCGTTGCAATGGGCATGTACAACCTCGACGATTCGATCACCGAATTCGCCCGCGCGTCGTTCAACTACGGCCTGCAGCGCAAGGTGCCGGTGTATCTCTCCACCAAGAACACCATCCTCAAGGTCTATGACGGCCGCTTCAAGGACATCTTCCAGCAGGTCTTCGACGCCGAATTCGCCGACAGGTTCAAGGAAGCCAAGCTCTGGTACGAGCATCGCCTGATCGACGACATGGTCGCCTCGGCGCTGAAATGGTCCGGCGGCTATGTCTGGGCCTGCAAGAACTACGACGGCGACGTGCAGTCCGACATCGTGGCCCAGGGCTTCGGCTCGCTCGGCCTGATGACCTCGGTCCTGATGACGCCGGACGGCAAGACCGTCGAGGCGGAAGCTGCGCACGGCACGGTGACGCGCCACTACCGCCAGCACCAGAAGGGCGAGGAAACCTCGACCAACTCCATCGCCTCGATCTTCGCCTGGACCCGTGGCCTTGCCCACCGCGCCAAGCTCGACGGCAATGCGGAGCTCGCCAGGTTCGCCGACACGCTGGAGCGCGTCTGCGTCGACACGGTCGAATCCGGCTTCATGACCAAGGACCTCGCGCTCCTCATCGGTCCCGACCAGCCGTGGCTCTCCACCACCGGCTTCCTCGACAAGATCGACGAGAACCTCCGGAAGGCCATGGCCGCCTGAGCCAGCCGACAGGAAAGCCCGGCCCCAGCGCCGGGCTTTTTCTTTGCCCAGACTTGCACGCCTCTCCTCCGGCCCTATTCTCCCGCACACCGCATGCAGAGGAGACTATCATGGCCGAGGAACTGGTGCTCTACAGCAACCCCATGTCGCGCGGGCGCATCGCCCGCTGGATGCTGGAGGAGGTCGGCGCGCCCTACCGCGTCGAGTGGCTGGCCTTCGAGGGCTCGATCAAGTCGCCCGACTATCTTGCAGTCAACCCGATGGGCAAGGTGCCCGCAATCCGCCACGGCAAGACGGTCGTCACGGAAGCCGCCGCGATCTGTGCCTATATGGCCGACGCCTTTCCCGAGGCCGGCCTCGCCCCGCCGACGGACCGGCGCGGCGACTATTACCGCTGGCTTTTCTTCGCGGCCGGCCCGCTCGAAACGGCCGTCTCGCTCAAGGCCTTCGGCATGGAGGTGCCGAAGGAACGCCAGCGCGCCCTCGGCTGCGGCAGCTATGAAACGGCCCTCGACACCCTCTCCTTCGCCGTCACCCTCCATCCCTACATTGCCGGCGACCGCTTCACGGCCGCGGATGTCTATGTCGGCTCGCATATCAACTGGGGCCTGCAGTTCGGCTCGCTGGAAGCGCGGCCGGAATTCAAGGCTTACTCGGACCGCCTGAAGGAGCGTGCCGCCTTTCTCAAGGCAACGGCCCTCGACGACGCGGAAACGCACCGCCAGTCGCCGGCGATGAAAGGCTGAGAGCCGCCCCTGTAGAGCGCCCGGAGACAGCCTGGCCGGGCGCTCCTGTTCTCAGGCAGCGACCGCCGGCTGGAGAGGCAGGCAGATTTCCGTCAGCAGCTCGTTCGGCGCCACCTCCCGCGGATTGTTGAGGTAGGCCTCGAACACCACCGCGTCGCGGATCGAGCGGCCGGAGGCCGGCAGCCATGTGCCGTAGAGCCAGCGGTAGGCGACCCCCATGTCGGCATAAGGTCCCTTGTGACGCAGCACGGCGTAGTCGCCGCCCGCCAGCGTGTACCGTGTGAGCGGCGGCTCGGCGGGAATGTCCTCGCCCGCCGTCACGCAGGCAAGCGAGCGGAGCTTTCCCTCCGGCACCAGATCGGGATCGTCGAAAAAGACGCCGATCATGCGCATGTCGGGCCGGAAGAGATTGCGGGAGAAGAGCGCGCCGTAGAGCGCCTCGAAGGCTTTGCCGATGCCCATATAGGCCCCGGAATGGGGAACGGCGAGCAGCGGCTGCTCGGGAAGGGTGCGGATCATTACGTCGAACATGCGGGCGGACTCCTCATCGTTTTCGGGTGCAAAGGCGCGATGGGACCCCTCCTTCCGGTAGCGCGCCGGCGGCATGCCGTAGGCAGCCGCGAAGATGCGCGTGAAGGATTGCAGGTTGGGGTAGCCCCACCGCGCGGCGATATCCCGGACGGAGCATCCGCTGCGCACCAGGTCGCCTGCGGCGCGATGAAGACGCAGGCGGCGCACGGTGGCCGCCAGCGTCTCGTTGTGCACGGCGCGGTAGACGCGGTGCCAGTGATGGGCAGAAAGGCAGGCGATCTCCGACAGCCGGTCGAGATCAAGCTCCTCGTCCAGATGCTCGTGGATATAGGCGGAGACACGCAGCAGGCGTTTCTCGTAGGCCGCCCAGATCTCGTTCTCGCTCATGCCGCTTCCTTTCGCCGGGATGCATTGAACCAAGCACGGAGCGATTTCACAAATCCTGCGCTTCTCGCATGCCCTGCAATTTTCGCATAGCGTTGCCATCCGCCATTGCAAAAACGGGCGACTCGGCGTGAGATGCGCTCGCCGGACCTCCTCCCCCCATCCACCGGCCTTTCGAGGCTCTCATGACCGATGCATTGATGCCGAAGCTCGCCAGCATTTTCGCGGAGGGCTACAGCCTCGCGCGGTTGCGGGCCGATGCGCTGTCCGGCCTGACGGTGGCGATCGTCGCGCTGCCGCTTTCCATGGCCATCGCGATCGCCTCCGGCGTAACGCCGGACCGCGGCCTCTATACCGCCATCGTCGGCGGCTTCCTCGTCTCCGCGCTCGGCGGCAGCCGCTTCCAGGTGGGCGGGCCGGCCGGCGCCTTCATCGTGCTCGTCTCGGTGACCGCCGCCCGACACGGCATCGAGGGCCTGCTGCTCGCCACCTTCCTCTCCGGCATCATGCTGGCGATCGCCGGCTATCTCCGGCTCGGCAAGTACATCAAGTTCATTCCCTACCCGGTCACGGTAGGCTTCACCGCCGGCATCGCCATCATCATCTTCGCCAGCCAGATCGGCGAACTCTTCGGCCTGAAGCTCGACGGGCGCGAACCGGGTCCGATCCTGGAAAAGCTCTCGGCGCTCTGGGCCGCGCGCCCCACCTTCAGCCCCGCCGCCTTCGGCGTCGCCGCGCTCACCATCGCGATCATCCTGCTTTTGCGACGCTTCCGCCCCTCCTGGCCCAACCTCCTCATCGCGGTCGCGGTGTCGTCGCTCGTGACCGCTCTCCTCGCGCTGCCGGCGGACACCATCGGCACCCGCTTCGGCGGGATTCCGCGCAGCCTGCCGGTGCCGGCCCTGCCGTCCTTCTCCCCGCAGCTCGTGCTCGCGGTTCTGCCGGATGCGGTCGCCTTCGCCCTGCTCGGCGCCATCGAATCGCTGCTGTCGGCGGTCGTCGCGGACGGCATGACGGGGCGGCGGCATCGCTCCAGCATGGAGCTCGTCGCCCAGGGTTTCGCCAATGTCGGCTCGGCGCTCTTCGGCGGCATCTGCGTGACCGGCACCATCGCGCGCACGGCGACGAATGTCCGCTCCGGCGCCACCAGCCCGGTCTCCGGCATGCTGCACGCCGTGTTCATTCTCGTCTTCATGCTCGTCGCCGCCCCGCTCGCCAGCTACATCCCGCTCGCCGCCCTTGCCGGCGTACTGGCCGTCGTCTCGTTCAACATGATCGAGCGCCCGGCGATCGCCGCCCTCTTCCGCTCCTCGCGGGGCGATGCGGCGGTGCTCGCCGTCACCTTCCTGCTCGTGGTCTTCCGGGACCTGACCGAAGGCATCGTCGTCGGCTTCCTGCTCGGCGCCGTGCTTTTCATCGACCGCATGGGCAAGGCGGTGAACATTCGCGAGGAGACGGTGCCCCGCCTCGTGCGCGCCATCGAAGATGCCGGCGAGGACAACGACCTGCCGGAACGGCCCGTCGTGGCGGACGATCCCGATACGGTGATCTACCGCATCAGCGGCGTGTTCTTCTTCGGCGCGGCGGCCAGCGTCGGCTCGGTGCTCGACCGGATCGCGGACAAGCGGCGCAATTTCGTGCTCGACTGCACGGATGTGCCGCTGCTCGATTCCACCGCCGCCAGCGTCATAGAGGGCCTCGTGCGCAAGGCCGAGCGCGCCGGCGTGCGCGTCTTCATCGCCGGGCTGAAACCGGACATGCGGCGATTGCTGGAAGCCCACGAACTGCATGCGCCGCGCGTCACCTTCACCCCGACGGCCGATGCCGCCATGGCGGAGATTGCGGCGCGGCGCGCGTCATAGATCAATCCCGGCAGGAGCATGCAGGGGTGTTGCGTCCGCAATTGCGTGGAAACGCGCTAGCCGGACGCGGCAAGGCCTGACGCCGGCGTGACCGGCTCCCGCATGCGCCGGGCAACATCGGCAAGCCCCGCGCCGGCGGGCATAGCACGCATGACCCGGTTGCGCCCGGCCTCCTTCGCGGCATAGAGCGCGCTGTCGGCGGCCGAATGCAGGTGGTCGAAATCCGCGCCGAAAGTTGCCACGTCCGCAAGGCCGATGCTGACGGAAACCCCGATCTCCCGCCCCTCGCAGACGACGGACATGGCGGCGACCTCGCGCCGCAGCACTTCCGCGAAGGCCTCCGCCCTTTCCATGTCATGTCCCGGCGCGAAGAGCGCGAACTCCTCGCCGCCGAACCGGCAGAACAGCATGCCCTCCTCCAGCCAGGAGGAAATCCGCGCCGAAAAGCGCTTCAGCACCGCGTCCCCCGCGCCATGGCCATGGGTGTCGTTGATCGCCTTGAACCGGTCGAGATCGAAGACCATCAGCGTGCCCGCGCCGCCCGGAAGATGCGTCCGCACGTCTTCGAGGAACGAGCCGCGGTTGGCGATGCCGGTCAGCGCATCGGTGCGCGAGGCCTGCCGGTAGAGCGCCTCGCCGCGTTCCTTGATCAGCACGAGCATGGCGATGGCGGCAAGGATGGTGTGCGCGAAGAGTTCCAGCGAGAAGACGGCGAACCAGGGCGAATGGGCCGTGCCGTTGCCGAGCCCGGCCGGCGAAAGGACCGCCATCGGGATGCGCAGCGAATAGATGACGCCGTGCGAAAGGAAGAAGATGGCGGACATGGTGCGCGTCGGCAGCGTCTCGCCGCCGCGCCCGCGCCAGATGTCGACGCCCATCCAGACCGAGTAGGCCGTGATGATCAGCGACGAGAGGATGATGCGGTTGTTCACGTCCCCGGCGACCTGCCGCACGAAAAGGTAGGCGAGGCTCCAGACGAACGGGCCTGCCAGCACGACCAGCCGGTAGACGGGCCGGCGGTCGAAGACCCGGAAGCCGGCCCACATGAGGGCATAGGCAAGCATGGCGAGCCCGTTGCCGAGCCCGACGGTCAGCATGGGAAAGCCGATGGGGCGCAGCGCATAGAGCGACGTGGCGAGCGAGCCGACCCACATGGTCAGGCACCAGTAGCCGGCCGCCGCATGGCGCCGGTCGGTGAACCAGACCTGGAGCATGAAAATCCCGACGACCATGGTCGACAGGAAGGTACAGATCATCAGGGTCGATATGTCGATAACGTCTGCAATCAAATCACGCACTCCGCACGCGTGAACGTTAGGCGGAAACGCTGAAAACTTCGCAAACGAACGGCGGGCCGAGGCCCGCCGCGATATCGATGTTCAAGCCTGACGAAAAAGGCTGGTCAACCGGCAAGTGCCGCTGCCACCGCCTCGATGGCGTCCGCCGCCCGGGCACCGTCGGGGCCGCCGGCCTGTGCCATGTCGGGACGCCCGCCGCCGCCCTTGCCGCCGAGCGCTTCGGATGCGCGGCGCACGAGATCGACGGCGCTGAAGCGGCCGGTCAGATCCGCGGTCACGGCGACCACGGCACTGGCCTTGCCATCGGGCGAGACGCCGACGAAGGTGACGACGCCGGAGCCGAGGCTCTTCTTGCCCTCGTCCGCAAGGCTCTTGAGGTCCTTCGGCTCGACGCCGGTGACCACCTTGCCGAGATACTTGACGCCGGAAACGTCGCGCACGCTGTCGTCGCCCCCGGCCGTGCCGCCGGAAAGCGCCAGCTTCTTCTTGGCTTCGGTCAGCTCGCGCTCCAGCTTGCGGCGCTCGTCGACAAGCGCCTCGACGCGGGCGAGAACTTCGCCCGGCTGGGCCTTGAGCGCATTGGCAAGCGCCTTCACGCGCTCGTCCTGCTCGGCAAGATAGGCGCGGGCCGCTTCACCCGTCAACGCTTCGAGACGGCGAACGCCAGAGCCGACGGCGCTGTCGGAAAGGATGCGCACCAGGCCGATCTCGCCCGTGGAGGAGACATGCGTGCCGCCGCAAAGCTCGACCGAATAGGGCCGGTTGGCCTTGGCGCCGTGAACGCCGGTGCCCATGGAAACGACACGGACCTCATCGCCGTACTTCTCGCCGAAGAGCGCCATGGCGCCCTCGGCGATCGCGTCGTCCACCGTCATCAGGCGCGTCGTGACCGGGGAATTCTGCACGATGATCTCGTTTGCCATGTCCTCGATGACGCGCAGTTCCTCCGCCGTCATGGGCTTGGGATGCGAGACGTCGAAGCGCAGGCGCTCGGGCGCGACCAGCGAGCCCTTCTGGGCGACATGGGTGCCGAGCACCTCGCGCAGCGCCTCATGCAGCAGGTGCGTCGCCGAATGGTTGGCGCGCAGGCGCGAACGGCGGGCATGATCGACCGTGAGCGCCACGGCATCGCCGACCTTGATCGTGCCTTCGGCGACGGTCGCGGTGTGAACGAAGACGCCGTCGCCCTTCTTCTGGGTGTCGGTGACGGTGAGGCGCGCATTGTCGGTGGCGATGGTGCCGGTATCGCCCATCTGGCCGCCGGATTCGCCGTAGAACGGGGTCTGGTTGAACACGAGCTGGACGGTGTCGCCGGCCATGGCACTGTCGACGGTCTTGCCTTCGCGGACGATCGCCTCGACGACGCCCTCCGCGGTCTCGGTGTCATAGCCGAGGAATTCCGTCGCGCCGAGCCTTTCGCGCAGCTCGAACCATACGGTCTCGGTCGCCGCCTCGCCGGAGCCGGCCCAATGGGCGCGCGCTTCCGCCTTCTGGCGGTCCATCGCATCCGTGAAGCCCGAAAGGTCGACGCCGATGCCGCGGCCGCGCAACGCGTCCTGCGTCAGGTCGAGCGGGAAGCCGTAGGTGTCGTAGAGCTTGAAAGCGGTCTCGCCGTCCAGCGTATCGCCCTTGTGCAACGTCGACGTCGCGTCGGAAAGGAGGCTGAGGCCACGCTCCAGCGTGGTGCGGAAGCGCGTCTCCTCCAGCTTCAGCGTCTCGGAGATCAGCGCTTCGGCGCGCTGGAGCTCCGGATAGGCGCGGCCCATCTCGCCGACCAGCGTCGGAAGCAGCTTCCACATCAGCGGCTCCTTCGCGCCGAGAAGCTGCGCGTGGCGCATGGCGCGGCGCATGATGCGGCGAAGCACGTAGCCCCGGCCGTCCTTGGCCGGCAGCACGCCGTCGGCGATCAGGAAGGCGGACGAGCGCAGGTGGTCGGCGATGACGCGGTGGCTGGCGCGCGCCTCGCCCTCGGCCGGAACGCCGGTCGCCTCGACGGAGGCGTCGATCAGCGCGCGGAAGAGGTCGATGTCATAGTTGTCGTGCTTGCCCTGGAGCAGGGCCGCGATGCGCTCCAGCCCCATGCCGGTATCGATCGACGGGCGCGGCAGGTCGACGCGCTCTTCCTTCGTGATCTGCTCGAACTGCATGAAGACGAGGTTCCAGATCTCGATGAAGCGGTCGCCGTCCTCTTCCGGCGAGCCGGGCGGGCCGCCCCATATATGATCGCCATGGTCGTAGAAGATTTCCGAACAGGGGCCGCAGGGGCCGGTATCGCCCATCGCCCAGAAATTGTCGCTGGTGGGGATGCGGATGATGCGGTCGTCGGAAAAGCCGGCGATCTTCTTCCAGAGGTCGAAGGCCTGGTCGTCGGTATGGTAGACGGTGACGAGAAGCCGGTTCCTGTCGATGCCGAATTCCTTGGTGATCAGGTTCCAGGCAAGCTCGATGGCGCGCTCCTTGAAGTAGTCGCCGAAGGAGAAGTTGCCGAGCATCTCGAAGAAGGTGTGGTGGCGCGCGGTATAGCCCACATTGTCGAGGTCGTTGTGCTTGCCGCCGGCGCGCACGCATTTCTGCGCGGTGACGGCCCGGGAATAGGGGCGCGATTCCAATCCGGTGAAGACGTTCTTGAACTGCACCATGCCGGCATTCGTGAACATCAGGGTCGGGTCGTTGCGCGGCACGAGCGGGCTGGAGGATACGACCTCGTGGCCTTCTCTGCGGAAATAGTCGAGGAAAGTCGACCGGATCTCATTCACGCCGCTCATATCGCGTCCTTCATCTCTGCACTGTCTGCCCCGGAAGCCGGTGCATCACCCACCCAATTGTCCCGCGGCGATGAAAGATCGCCGCGCCGGCCGGAGTGCCCGCCCGGACGGCCCCGAAAGGCCCATCCATCCGCGAATTCCGTCGAAACCGCACGCGCTGGCCGCCTTTTCACGGGAAAGGCCGGAAACCTCGGGCGCCTGCGAGAACTGATGGCTTTTATCGCCCGCCTCAGTCGCTGTCCAGACACCAAAAAACCGGCCTTTCAAGAAGAAGCGGCCGGTCTTTCGATATTCCTGCGGGCGTTGCGCGGGAACTACATTCCCGCCGCGTCGTCGGCGTCGTTCGGGTCCGGGCCGCCGTTTTCCAGGAACCGGTCGGCGATGAGGCCGGCATTCTGGCGCAGCGACGTCTCGATCTCGCGGGCGAGATCCGGATTGTCGCGCAGGAACGTCTTGGCGTTCTCGCGGCCCTGGCCGAGGCGCTGGCTGTTGTAGGAGAACCAGGCGCCCGACTTCTCGACGATGCCGGCCTTGACGCCGAGGTCGATGAGTTCGCCCGTCTTGGAGACGCCCTCGCCGTACATGATGTCGAACTCGACCTGCTTGAAGGGCGGGGCCATCTTGTTCTTGACGACCTTGACACGGGTCTGGTTGCCGATCACCTCGTCACGCTCCTTGACCGCGCCGATACGGCGGATGTCGAGGCGGACGGACGCGTAGAACTTCAGCGCATTGCCGCCGGTCGTCACTTCCGGCGACCCGTAGACGACGCCGATCTTCATGCGGATCTGGTTGATGAAGATCACCATCGTGTTGGACTTGGAGATCGAGGCTGTGAGCTTGCGCAGTGCCTGGCTCATCAGGCGGGCCTGGAGGCCGGGCAGGCTTTCGCCCATCTCGCCCTCGATTTCGGCGCGCGGCGTGAGCGCGGCGACCGAATCGACGACGAGCACGTCGACCGCGCCGGAACGCACCAGCGTGTCGGTGATTTCAAGCGCCTGCTCGCCAGTGTCGGGCTGCGAGATCAGGAGGTTCTCGAGATCGACGCCGAGCTTGCGGGCATAGATCGGGTCGAGCGCGTGCTCGGCGTCGACGAAGGCGCAGATGCCACCCTTCTTCTGGGATTCGGCGATCGTCTGCAGCGCCAGCGTGGTCTTGCCCGAGCTTTCCGGGCCGTAGATCTCGACGATGCGGCCCTTCGGCAGGCCGCCGATGCCGAGCGCGACGTCGAGGCTGAGCGATCCCGTCGAGACCGTCTCGATCTCGATGATGCTGTCCTTGCCGCCGAGCTTCATGATGGAGCCCTTGCCGAACGAGCGCTCGATCTGGGAGAGAGCCGCTTCGAGTGCCTTGCTTTTATCCACTGTTTTATCCTCTACGAGCCGCAAAGTGTTCTGTGCCATTTGGTCCACCTTTAGGTTATTGAAGCAAGACAGGCAACGAAGCCGCCGATGAAAGCTATGTACACATTTTGTTCTCCTCTTGCAAGGCGCATTCATCCATTTGAATATTTTTGAGAATCGAATGCGTGTTCTATTTTCGTTTCAGGCGGTTTGGCGCCGTAACGGAAGCGGGATGACGCTGCTGCGGAAAGCGGCGGGCAAGCCGAATCGGCAAGGATGCGAAGGAAGACGATGACGGGCAGGACGATACTGGTGATGGGCGGCGCCCATGTGGACAGGCGCGGGCGCATCGCCGGCGAGACGACGCCGGGCGCGAGCAATCCGGGCGCCTGGTTCGTGGAGGCGGGCGGCGGCGCGTTCAATGCGGCGCGGAACCTCTCGCGGCTCGGCCACAGGGTGCGGCTCGTCTCGCCGCGCGGCGGCGATGCCGACGGCGAGATCGTCGCGGCGGCGGCGGCCGCCGCCGGCATCGAGGACACGCCCTTCGTCTTCCTCGACCGCGCGACGCCGAGCTACACGGCCATCATCGAGCGGGACGGCAATCTCGTCATCGCGCTGGCCGACATGGAGCTCTACCGGCTGTTCTCGCCGCGCCGCCTGCAGCAGCGCGCGATGCGCGAGGCGATGGCGGCGGCCGGCCTCGTCCTTGCCGATGCGAACCTGCCGGCCGAGACGCTGGCCGCCATGGCCGCGGCGGCGAAGGCGGCGCAGGTGCCGATCGCCGGCATCGCCATCTCGCCCGCGAAAGTCGAGCGGTTCCGCGAAAGCCTTTCCGCCCTCGCCTTCCTCTTCATGAACGAGGCGGAAGCGCGCACGCTGGCGGGGACGGCGCCGGAAAATCCGGCCGACTGGCCCGCGGCACTGCGCGCCGCAGGCCTTTCCGCCGGCGTGGTGACGCGCGGCGGCAGGGGCGCGGTCGCCTTCGACGCCAGGGGCGCGGCACTGGTGACGCCGCCGGCGGTGCCGGCGCTCGGCGACGTCACCGGTGCGGGAGATTCGCTTGCCTCCGGCTTCCTCAGTGCCTGGGCCGGCGGCGCGACGATCGGCGAGGCGCTGCGCCATGGCGTGGCGGCGGCGGCGATCACCGTGCGCTCACCGCTGGCGGCCGCCGAAGAAATGTCGCAGGCGGCCCTTGCCGACGCACTTTCGCTTGTGCCGGAGGCCGAAATCCTGTCATGAGACTTTTTTGCTTGGAATTTCGCCCCCAGTTTTGCCCAAGACTCCGCAAGGACACAGCATGACCAGAGCCGTCTCCCCCCTCCTGCCGATGCAATATTCGGACGAAGTCGCCGCCGCCAAGGCCCGCGGCGCGGCGATCGTCGCCCTCGAATCGACCATCATCACGCACGGCATGCCCTATCCCGGCAATCTCGACATGGCGCGCAGCGTCGAGCGCATCATCCGCGAGGAAGGCGCGGTGCCCGCGACCATCGCGGTCATCGACGGCGTGCTGCACATCGGCCTGGAGGATGCGCAGCTCGAAGCGCTAGCCAGGACCGAGGGCGCCATGAAGCTCTCGCGCGCCGACCTTGCCTTCGCCATTGCCGAACGCCGCACCGGCGCCACCACCGTCGCCGCCACGATGATCGGCGCGGCCCGCGCCGGCATCAGGGTCTTCGCGACCGGCGGCATCGGCGGCGTGCACCGCAAGGCCGAGGAGACCTTCGACATTTCCGCCGACCTCGACGAGCTGTCGCGCACCGGCGTCATCGTCGTGTGCGCCGGCGCCAAGGCGATCCTCGACATTCCCAAGACGCTGGAAGTGCTGGAAACCCGCGGCGTACCCGTCGTGACCTACGACAGCCCGATCTTCCCGGCCTTCTGGTCGCGCGATTCGGGCCTCAAGAGCCCGCTGACGCTGAACAGCCCCGCGGCGATCGCCAACTTCCAGGCGGTACGCGACCAGCTCGGCGTCGACGGCGGCATGCTGGTCGCCAATCCCGTGCCGGAAGCCGACGAGATCGCGCGCGAGGAGATGGAAATCTACATCGCCCGCGCGCTGGACAATGCCGATCGCGACGAAATCGCCGGCAAGGCCGTGACGCCCTACCTGCTCGACAATCTCTTCCGCCTGACGGACGGCCGCAGCCTGAAGACGAACATCGCGCTGGTGGAGAACAATGCGCGCCTCGCGGCGGAAATCGCCGTGGCACTGGCGGATTGACGATGGTGCCCGCGGCCGGGTTACTCCGGCCGCCCGGTCGCCCTTCTTCTTCTTTATGCTCGGACTTGTGCCGAACATCTGCACCATCTCAAATTTTCACTGCGTTGGCAGATCCTCGGCTCAAGGCCGAGGATGACGGCAGTGGGCGAGCGATGGGGGCTGCTTCTTCCCGCGAACGCCTTTACTTTTAAGCATCCAGCATTTCCCGCACCGCTTCGGCAAGCTGCTTCAGCGAGAACGGCTTCGGCAGGAAGCCGAACTTGGCGTCGGCGGGCAGGTTGCGGGCGAAGGCGTCCTCGGCATAGCCGGAGACGAAGATGAACTTCATGTCCGGATAGGTCTTCCTCAGTTCGCGCAGCAGAGACGGACCGTCCATTTCGGGCATCACGACGTCGGAGACGACGATGTCGACCGCGCCGTTCAGCTCCTCCATGATATCGAGCGCCTCGACGCCGGAGCCGGCCTCGTGGACCGTGTAGCCGCGGGTTTCCAGCATGCGCTTGCCGCCGCGCCGCACCGCCTCCTCGTCTTCGACGAGCAGCACGACGGCCGAGCCGCCGGTAAGGTCGCGCGGTTCCTTTTCCACCACCTGGACGACGGCGGCGGACTGCGGGGCGCCGGGCTGCGAGGCGACGGCGGTATCGGCAGGCACGGCCTCTTCCGTATGGCGCGGCATCAGGATGCGGAAGGTCGTGCCCTTGCCGACCTCGGAATCGAGATAGATGTAGCCGCCGGACTGCTTGACGATGCCGTAGACCATGGAAAGGCCGAGGCCGGTGCCCTTGCCGACTTCCTTGGTCGTGAAGAAGGGCTCGAAGATCTTGTCGATGATCTCGGGCGGAATGCCGGTGCCCTGGTCGGCAACCTCGACCTCCACATAGTCGCCGGGCGGCAGGTCGCGCAGGTTCCGCGCCGCGGCCTCCTCCGCGTCCACGTTGCGCGTGCGGAAGGTGATCGTGCCGCCATCCGGCATGGCGTCGCGGGCATTGACGGCAAGGTTGATCAGCACCTGCTCGAACTGGCCGAGGTCGGTCTTCACCGGCCAGAGATCGCGACCGTATTCGACGTGGATCTTCACATTGGTGCCCGTCATGCGGTCGACGAGCATGCGCAGGTCGCCGATGACGTCGGTGAGGTTCAGCACGGTCGGGCGCATCGTCTGCTTGCGCGAGAACGCGAGGAGCTGGCGCACCAGCACGGCCGCGCGGTTGGCGTTGCGCTTGATCTCCATGAGATCGGCAAAGCTCGCATCGGACGGGCGCGCGGACAGCAGCAGGTGGTCGGAGGACAGCAGGATCGCCGTCAAAACGTTGTTGAAGTCGTGCGCGATGCCGCCGGCGAGCGTGCCGACCGCGTTCATCTTCTGCGTCTGCGCCATCTGCGTCTCGAGCGCCTTCTGCTCGGTGATCTCGACGGCATAGACGATGGCCGCCTCCTCCGGCGCCTCGTCGCTCTGGTCGATGACGGCGTTCACATAGAAGCGGAAATGCCGGCCGTCGTCGCCCGGATGCAGCGAATCGAGCGGCGGAATGTCGCCCTGCCGGTCCTTGGCCGCATCGAGCGCCGATTGCAGGCGCAGCCGGTCCGTCTCGTGCACGATGGTTTCGAGCTTGGCGCCGCGGTCGATGTCGTCGCGCGAGACGACGCCCGAAAAGAGCTTCAGGAACGGCGCATTGGTGCGCAGGATGCGCCCGTTGCCGTCGACCGAGGCAATCGCCATCGGCGTGTTGTTGAAGAAGCGCGTGAAGCGCATGGAGGCGATGGAGGCGGACTGGTCGCTCTCGCTCCCCTCCTCGCGCGCCAGCACGATGGTGCGGCTCTCGCCCGGCGCGCCGTCGCGCATGGAGGAGACGCGGTGCACGATGCGCACGGGCAGGCTCTGGCCGTTGGTCTTGCGCAGGTCGAGGTCGAGCGTCTCGGTGCGCTTGAGGCCCGGCTCGGCCTGCACGGACTGGATGAGCGCAAGCCCCTCGCCCGCCACCACATCGGCAATGGAAAGCGAGCCAGGATGGAATTTCGTGAGGTCGATGCCGAGCCATTCGGCGAGCGTGGCGTTGAGATAGACGATCTCGCCCTTGCGGCCGGCCGAGAAGAAGCCGGCGGGCGCGTGGTCGAGATAGTCGATGGCGTTCTGCAATTCCTTGAAGAAGCGCTCCTGGTCGTCGCGCTCGGAGGTGATGTCGGAAATCTGCCAGATATAGAGCGGCTGCCTGGCATTGCTCCTGTTTGGCAGCACGCGCGCCTTCAGCCGATACCAATGGGCGCCCGAGCCGCTCGGCGACGTCGGGTCGAGGGCCTTCTGGACCCGGAACTCCTCCGCGCCCTCCTTGCCCTCGTGCAGGCCGTTGGTCAGGCGGTAGACGGCTTCGGTGGCGTCGCGGTTGCGCGACAGCAGCGTCTCCAGCGTCTGCACCTCCGCATCGCCCCTTGCGCCGGTCAGCGCGCCATAGGCGGCATTGGCGTAGACGATGCGGCCCTTGCGGTCCGTGACGACGGTGCCGTCGGGATGCGAATCGAGGAAGGAGCGGGCGAGGTCGTCGGAGGCGGCGGCCTGCGGCATGATCTCGATGAAGCCGATCAGCGCGGAAACGACGAAGAAGATGCCCGCCATGGCGAGCACGCCGAGAACGCCGAGGACCAGTTCGTTGTCGAGCTGGTTCTTGAAGACGATGAAGGCGCCGGCGGAGGCGGCCAGCACGACCGCGAGCACCACCACGCGTAGCGCCACCGCCGGCCGCGGGCCGCCGTCCACGATCGGCACATTGTCCTCGCCAGGCCGCTTCATCCTCGTCATCAGTCCCTCGTGTGCAACGGCCCGGCCTTGCGCTTTGCCCGGACCCGATGCCAGAATCATGTTTATCTGTCCGAGGGAAGCGCAAAAAGCCGCCCGAGGAAAGCAAAGCCGCGAATTCACAGGGAATATTCGCAGCCCTGCCATCGCAATTTCCGCACGGCGCCATAGTTAGGCGGCCATTGGGGTGCAATAGGCGCTGGACAATCGGCGTCAAGCGCTTGTACGACCCCTGAAAAGCCGTCAGATGATGCCGGCCTGACGAAAGCAACCTGCCGACGAGGAGTGACTGCGCCATGTTCCAGGAGATCCTAGCAGAGAGCGGCACAAAGTTCGTCATCGCCGCCGTGGTGGTGCTGCTCGGCCTTCTCTGCCTCGCGCTGGTGCTCTGGATCGTCCGGGGCCGCCCCTCCTCGCCCTTCATCCGCGGCGGACGGAACCGCACGCCGCGCCTTGCCGTGCTCGATGCGGCCGCGATCGACACGCGCCGCCGTCTCGTGCTGCTGCGCCGCGACGACGTGGAGCATCTCGTCATGATCGGCGGGCCGACCGACATCGTCATCGAGAGCCGCATCGTCAAGGCCGCGGCCGAGACCACTGAGCGGGAAGCCGCGCGGCCGGCTGAAAAGACCGAACCTGCACCCCTGCCGCAGGAGGCACCGGCTCGGGCGGCCGAAGCGCCGCTCCCCGCCCGCCCGGCCACGCCCGCCGTCCCCGCCATGGCCGATCGCCGCCCCGCAGCCCTCCCGGAAGGCGTTTCCGCCATGGGCAAGGTGCTCTATGCCGGCGACGAGGACGCCGCCCCCCGCGCCCAGACTGCCCGACCCAATGCGCAACCCGCGGCGCCTGCTCCGCAGGTGCAGGCGAACATGCCGCAGCGCGTGCCGGAAAGCCGCGTGGAGGACATGCTGGAGCAGAACCGCCAGCGTGTGCTCTCCCAGCCGCCCGCAACGGCGGCGCCGGTCCCGGCCCAGAACGTGCAGCGTCCCGCCCCAGCGGCGACCGCCGTCAGGCCGGCCGCGAGCGCCACGGACAACCCGGCGCTGGTGAGCGAATTCGAAAAGCTTCTCGAAGCGGAAATGGCGGGCAACGCCGCCGCGCCGCGCACGAGCGCCCAGCCGACCGCCAATCCCACCCAGACCGCCGCCATGATCGGCCTTGGGGCGGGAAAGAGCCGCGAAGAGACAGAAGCGGAGATGGCCCGCCTGCTCGGCGAGATCGCCGCCAACCGCAAGGCCTGAACCCGAACAACGAAAAAAGCCCCTGGAAACGAGGTTTCCGGGGGCTTTCAATCGTCATCAGCCGGTGCCGGCAGCCCGAAGGATGCCCGCACCGGACCATGTCCGGTGCGATCGGCGTTCCCAGGGCCTCCTCAGACCGGCGGGAAACGCCTACTCGTCGCGATACACCTTTTCCCGTCGCTCATGGCGCTCCTGCGCCTCGATCGAAAGCGTGGCGATCGGACGGGCGTCGAGACGCTTGAGGCCGATCGGTTCGCCGGTTTCCTCGCAATAGCCGTAGGTGCCTTCGTCGAGACGCTGCAAGGCCGCATCGATCTTGGAGATCAGCTTGCGCTGGCGGTCGCGAGCGCGCAGTTCGATGGCACGGTCGGTTTCGGAGGACGCCCGGTCCGCGAGGTCCGGGTGATTGGCGCTTTCTTCCGCCAGATGATCGAGGGTTTCGCGCGCTTCGCGCAGGATGTCGTTTTTCCAGGCGTTCAGCTTTGCCCGAAAGTAAGCCCGCTGGTTTGCGTTCATGAATTCTTCGGCCTCGTCGAGGACGAAATTGCTAAGATCGATCTTCTCACTCAACGCGATTCTCCTGAAGAACATCTCAAGGCGCGCTGTATATCCCCACGGGTAACGCGATTCAAGCCTGACGGGACTTACCCACGGTTTTTCGCGCATGCCTTTATTTTGGACCCTGCCAGTCTAATATTTCATCAAGATTACAACGGGCTGGCAAAAACATCCGGCGCGCCGCCCCTCGAACAGGCCTTCCGCCGCCGCAGCAGCGCCGCCGCCCGAGCCGCCAACCTGCCGCGCCTGCCCTCGATTCAGGCACGCCACGCTTGCTTTAATGACGGATCATGACGCGTTTTTCTTTTGCGAAACTGTCGCTCCGCGCGATTCAGACTTATTTTAGCAACTCGTGCTTTTCTGCCGTAAGGTAAGGAGCACGCATTTATGTTCAAGCAGGTGAAGGCCATTCTCACGATCGAATCCGGAAACCCGGAGCTCGTGCAGGCACAGCTTGCCGCCTTCACGAAGCAGGTTCCCCTGCTCTACTTCATGCTGGTGACGAACACGATCGCCCTGACGGTCACGCATTACGATGCCGCTCCCGCTTATCTCACCCTCTACATCCCGGCGGTGCTTTATGCCGTCAGCCTGTTCCGCCTCGTCCACTGGTGGTTCAGCCGTCACAGGCAGTACACCCATGAAGAAGCAGCCGGCCGGCTGAGCTCGACCTACCGCCTGACCGCGCTGCTCGGGGCCGGCTTCTGCGCCTGGTCGCTCAGCCTCTTTCCCTATGGCAACGCCTACCAGCAGTCCCATGTCGCCTTCTACATCGCCAACACGGTGATCGGCTGCATCTTCTGCCTGATGCACCTGCGCGCCGCGGCGCTCGCCCTGACGGCGATCGTCCTCGGCCCCTTCACGGTCTTCTTCGCCGCGACCGGCAACCCGGTCTTCACGGCGCTGGCGCTCAACGTCGCGCTCGTCACAGTCGCCATGGTGTTCATCCTGCTCACCTACTACCGGGATTTCCGCGCCCTCATCCAGTCGCAGAAGGAACTGACGGCGCGCCAGGCGGAAACGCAACGGCTCAGCGACGAGAACCATCGCCTGGCCAATCTCGACAGCCTGACGAACCTGCCGAACCGCCGCCAGTTCCGCGCCGAGCTGGAAAGGCGCATCGCGGGCGCCGAGGCGGGCGGCAAGGGCCTTGCGCTCGGCCTCATCGACCTCGACGGCTTCAAGCCGGTCAACGACACGTTCGGCCACGGCATCGGCGACAAGCTGCTCGTCGAGGTGGGCGAGCGGCTGTCGGGCTTCGTCGCGCGCGGCGTCTTTCCCGCCCGGCTCGGCGGCGACGAATTCGGCCTCGTCTTCGAGGGCGTGCCCTCCGCCGACCGTCTGCACGCGCTCGGCGAGGAAATCTGCGCCGCGCTCCAGGAACCCTATGTCTTCAACGGCCAGACGGCCCGCGTCTCCGGCTCGCTCGGCATCTCCATCCTCGGCGAGGCCGGCACCGCTGCCGACCGCCTGTTCGACCGCGCCGACTTCGCGCTCTACCTTGCCAAGCAGAATTTCCGCGGCACCACCGTCGTCTTCTCCGCCGAGCACGAGGCCGAGATCAACGAGCAGGGCCGCGTCCAGCAGGCGCTGCGCGCCGCAGACTTCGAGAGCGAGATGCACCTCGTCTTCCAGCCGGTGGTCGACGCCGACACCGACGGCATTTCCGCCTACGAGGCGCTCGCCCGCTGGGAAAGCCCATCCCTCGGCACCGTGCCGCCGGGCGTCTTCATCCGTGCTGCCGAGCACGCAGGCATCATCGGCCGCCTCACCGGAGTGCTGATGCGCAAGGCGTTGGCCGCGGCCGCGACATGGCCCGACCATGTCCGCCTCTCCATCAATCTCTCCACGCGCGATATCACCTCGAACAAGACGGTGGATGCGCTGCTGGAGATCATCGCCGAAAGCGGCATCGACCCCGCGCGCATCGACATCGAGGTGACGGAAACCGCCGTCATGCGCAACTTCGTGCTCGCTGCGGAGAACCTGCATCGCTTCGCCGACCGCGGCGTCGGCATCGCGCTGGACGATTTCGGCACGGGCCATTCCAGCCTCAGCTACGTGCACAGGCTGCCGCTCAGCAAGATCAAGATCGACCGCAGCTTCATCGTCGACATCGCGACGAACGAACTCAGCCGCAGCATCGTCAAGACGATCGTCGACCTCTCGCGCAATGTCGGCTGCGTCTGCGTGGTCGAGGGCATGGAGACGCGCGAACAGGTCGCCGCCCTCAGGAAGCTCGGCTGCCGCATGATGCAGGGCTACTACTTTGCCCGGCCCCAGCGGTTGGAGGAAACCCTCGCCTACCAGGCCGCCGCCGACACGATCGTGAACGCCCCCATTCGCAAAACCGGTTGATCTTTCCGGCGAGGAAAGACATGAAGTCGGAAGCGGTGCGGATCCTCGCCCGCGGGCGGATGGAGGACACACTTGGCATCTCTCGGCACGCCGGCCTTCCGGCTCTATATCCTTCGCCACGCGCGCGCCGCCTGGGCCCGGCCCGGCCAGTCGGATTTCGACCGCACGCTCGACGACGACGGCTTCGCCGAGGCCGAGGTGATCGCCGAGGAGGCCGCCGACCAGGGCTACCGGCCGGACCTCATCATCTCCTCGACCGCCGTGCGCTGCCGCCAGACCGCCGAGCCGTTCCACCGCACCGTCAGCGAGGACCTTTCCATCGACTATGTCGATTCGCTTTATTCCGGCTCGGTCGAGACCTACGCCGAACTCGCCTTCGCCCGTCGGCAGGAGAGCGCGATCATGATCGTCGGCCACAATCCGATGATCGAGGAGTTCTTCCACCGGCTCGTCGGCAAGGAGATCGCCGAGACGGCCGCGCCCTTCGGCTATCCGACGGCGGGCCTCGCCATCCTCGATTTCGACCGCCGCCCGACGGAAGAGGATTACGGCGGCGCGTGCCTTGCCGGCTTCATGGCGCCGCGCCCGGCCCACTGATCGAACGGCGGCGCCTCTTTTTTCGCCGGATTTGGTTTCCTATATCGCCATCGATGCTGGAAAAAGACCTTGCCGCCTAGCCTGACCACCTTCACCGACGAAGCCCGGCTCGCGCTCGACGCGCTCACCGGCCGCGCCACCAATCTCGTCAATCCGTCGATCCGGCTTGGCGTGACGGGCCTTTCGCGCGCCGGCAAGACCGTCTTCATCTCCTCGCTGGTGCACAATCTCCTGAACGGCGGCCGCCTGCCGCTGTTCGAGGCCGGGCGCTCGGGCCGCGTCTCGAAGATCCGGCTGGAGCCGCAGCCGGACGATGCCGTGCCGCGCTTCCAGTACGAGGACCACATCCGCGCGCTCGTCGCCGACCGCATCTGGCCGGATTCGACCCGCGCCATCTCGCAGCTCCGCCTCACGCTGGAATACGAAAGCGCCTCCGGCTGGGGCCGCCTGTTCTCGCCCGGCAGGCTCTCCATCGACATCGTCGACTATCCCGGGGAATGGCTGCTGGATCTGCCGCTGCTGGGGCAGGATTTCCGAACCTTCAGCGAAAACACCGTCGCGCTGGCGGGGTCGGGCATTCGCGCCGAGCTTGCCCGCGACTGGCTCGCGCTCTCCGGCACGATCGATCCTGCCGCCAATGCCGAGGAAGCGACCGCCCGGTCGCTCGCCGAAGCCTTCACCGCCTATCTCAAGGCCTGCAAGTCCGACGAACGCTCGCTCTCCACGCTGCCGCCCGGCCGCTTCCTGATGCCCGGCGACCTCGAAGGCTCGCCCGCGCTCACCTTCGCGCCCCTGCCGGACCTTCCCAAGGGAAGCCCCGCCAGGGGATCGCTGCATGCGATGATGGAGCGCCGCTATGAAGCCTACAAGACCCATGTCGTGCGCCCGTTCTTCCGCGAGCACTTCGCCCGCCTCGACCGGCAGATCGTGCTCATCGACGCGCTGCAGGCCATCAATCGCGGCGCCGAGGCCGTGCACGACCTGGAACGGGCGCTCGGCGACGTGCTCGACTGCTTCCGCGCCGGCAGCAACAGCTTCCTCTCCTCCTTCGTCACCCGCCGCATCGACCGCATCGTCATCGCCGCCACCAAGGCCGACCACCTGCACCACGAAAGTCACCCGCGGCTGGAAGCCATCACCCGCCGGCTGGTCGAGCGGGCCATCGAGCGCATCGGCATGAGCGGTGCGGGCATCGAGGTCATGGCGCTCGCCTCCGTGCGCGCCACCCGCGAGGCGACGGTCAAGCATGATGGCGAGGACCTGCCGGTCATCGTCGGCGTGCCGATGGCCGGCGAGACGATCAACGGCGAAGCCTTCGACGGCGAACGCAAAACAGCGATATTTCCCGGTGACTTGCCGAAGAATCCGGACTCACTTTTTCAAGCGCTTGAATCATCGCCTGAAGGCGTTCCGCCGCATCTCCTCAATTTCGTCCGCTTCCGCCCGCCGCATATCGAGGAGACCGGCGGCGGCCTGAAGCTGTCGGTGCCGCACATCCGCCTCGACCGAGCGCTGCAATATCTCATCGGAGACCGGCTCGCATGAACGACCGTCCGCGCAAGCCCGCCGCCTTCTCGTTGCCGCCCGACGCCACCGCGCGCGAGCCGGAGCGCGGCAAGCCCCGCGCACCCGCTGCCTTCGAGGATGCGGTCACGCTGACGCCGGACGCGGACGATCCCTTCATCGCCACCACGGCCGGTCTGCCGGACCTGACGCCGCCCGTGGCGACGCCCCGCCGGCGCCGCATCACGCTCGGCCGCATCGTCTTCGGCGCACTCGGCGTTCTCGTCTCGCTTACCGTCGGCCTGTGGGTGGACGCGCTGATCCGCGACCTCTTCAGCCGAAACGACTGGCTCGGATACCTCGCGATCGCCGCGGCCGCGGCGGCCGTGCTCGCCCTTCTCGGCGTCGTGCTGCGCGAACTGATCGGCCTGCGCCGGCTCGCCGCCGTGCAGGACCTCAAGCACGATGTTCTGGAGGCCGCCGCCTCTCCATCGCCCTCGGTCGGCCGCGCCATCGTCGCTCGCCTGGTCCATCTTCTCGCGGCCCGGCCGCAGACGGCGCGTGGCCGCGCGCGGCTGGCGGAAACCGAGAGTGAAATCATCGACGCCGCGCACCTCATCGACCTTGCCGAACGGGAGCTGATGGCGCCGCTCGACCGCGAGGCGCGCGGGTTGATCCTCGGCGCCGCCAAGCGCGTCTCCATCGTCACCGCCGTCAGCCCGCGCGCGCTGGTCGATCTCGGCTACGTGATCTACGAGAGCAGCCGGCTGGTGCGCGGCATGGCGGAGCTCTATGGCGGGCGCCCCGGCAAGATCGGCATGATGCGCCTGATGCGCGACGTCATCGCCCACCTCGCCGTCACCGGCTCCATCGCCATGGGCGACAGCCTCGTGCAGCAGGTGCTCGGCCACGGGCTCGCCTCGAAACTCTCCGCCCGCCTCGGCGAAGGCGTCATCAACGGCCTGATGACGGCGCGAATCGGCATCGCCGCCATGGACCTCTGCCGCCCCATGCCCTTCCGGGCGCTGAAACGCCCCGGCATCGGCGATTTCATCGGCGACCTGACGCCGGGCACCGCCGCCGGCCGCCGCGACGAGGCGTGACCCGACGGCAACACCCCGCTTTTCAGCGGCTGCGCCCCCGTCAAATGACGGGAGGCAGGACGGCGGGAAACCGTCCATTAACCATTTTCGCGCAAACCTCATTGCACCAAGCAGGCCAGATGGCCCTCGCCCATCAAGGATCGTTCATGTACTCGCGCACCTCTTTGATCGCCCGCGTCTCCGTAGCGGCCATCCTCGCAGCCACCGCCTTCGCCCTTCCGGCCGCCGCCGGCTCGCGCGACAAGGCCTTCTTCGACCAGGTGTCGGGCAACTGGCAGGGCAGCGGCGAGATCGTCGCCGGCAAGTACAAGGGCACGAAATTCAGTTGCGACCTGACCGGCGATACCGCCGTCGCCAAGGATGCCGGCATCCAGCTCGACGGCTTCTGCCGCGTCGGCGTGTTCAAGCAGCCGATGTCCGCGCTGATCACCAAGGCCGGCGCCACCTACAAGGGCAGGTTCCTCGACGGCGCGGCCGGCAAGGGTCTCGACATCACCTCCGGCCAGGTCGCCGGCAACAAGGTCGTCGTCGGCATCAACCGCCAGAAGCTCAACGGCGCGATGATCGCGCGCCTGGAGAGCGACAACAAGATGAACATCACCATCTCGGTCAAGGTCGAGAACAAGATGGTGCCGGTCATCGGCCTGTCGCTGGACCGCAACCTCGACGCCATCGCCGTCGGCTCGATCAAGTAAGGCTCAGGCCGTCCACCAGTCCGGGCCGGCGCTCGCCGGCTCGATCCCCGCGACATCCGCATCCTTCAGCCACGCCTCGACCGTGCGCCCCCCGACATCGAGCGAGGGCGCGACGTCCGCCAGCGGCATCAGCACGAAGCCCCGCGCCGTCATCCGGGGATGCGGCAGCTCCAGCCGGCCGCCGGCCTGCTTCACGCCCTCAAAGGTCAGGACATCGATATCGATGGTGCGCGGTCCCCAGCGCTCCTTTCGCTCGCGCTTCATGTCGCGCTCGATGCCGAGACACGCGTCGAGCAGCGCTTCCGGGGCGAGCGTCGTCTCCACCAGCGCGCAGGCGTTGAAGAACCAGTCCTGGTCCGTCTTGCCCCATGGCGGCGTGCGGTAGAGCCGCGAAACCGCGACGACCCGGCAGTCCGGCCGGGCATCCAGCATGCGCAGCGCCTCCGCCATCGATCGAGCCGGATCGCCGATATTGCCGCCGAGGCCGAGCGTGGCCTGGCGGAGCGTGTCAGACGGCATGGTCGATCGTCACCTGGACATAGTCGAGCACGCCGGGCACCGGCGCGTTCGGCTTACGCACGGTGATGCGCGCACGGGAAATCTGCGGGAAGCGCGCTGAGAGCACGGTGGCGATCTCCTGCGCCAGCGCCTCGATGAGGTAGCGCCGCTGGCCGGTGACGATCTTCTCGATCTCCTGGAAGGCGACGCCGTAGTCGACGGTCGATTCGATGGCATCGTCCGAGAGCGGCTGCAGCGGCCGCACCTCCAGCTCCGCGTCCACGAAGAAGCGCTGGCCCAGGAACTCCTCGGCGTCGTGCAGCCCGTGGCGCGCGAAGAAGGCGCAGTTCTTGAGCGTGATCGTGTAGGTGGTGGTCATGATCTATCCTGTCCGGCCGGCTCTCCGGCGCGCGCCTCGCGTGCCTTCACCCTGCGCCCTGCGTCGAGCATAGCATCCGCCATGGCAAGCGCATCCCTGTTGATTGCGACATCGTGCACCCTGAACACCGCCGCGCCGGCGACACGCAGCAGCGCCGTCGTCGCCGCCGTGCCCGCATCCCGCCCGGCCGCCTCGCGGCCGGTGACGGCGCCGACGAAGCGCTTTCGCGACGTACCGCCGAGAATGGGCAGTTCGAAGCCGAAAAGCTCGCCGAAACGCGCCATGAGTTCGAGGTTTTCCTCCGTGTCCTTGGCAAAGCCGAAGCCGGGATCGAGCACCATCGCCTCACGGGCCACCCCGGCCTCGCGGGCGATTTCCAGCGACCGGCCAAGGAAGAGATACTGGTCCTCCACCACGTCGGGCAGCTTCCGGCGGTCGCGCCCGGTATGCATGATGCAGAGCCCGGCCCCCGTCTCGGCGGCCACGCGGGCGATGTCGGGCTCGCGTTGCAGGCCATGCACGTCGTTGACGATATGCGCGCCGGCGGCAACGGCGAGCCGCGCCGTCTCGGCCCGGTAGGTATCGACGGAGATGATGGCGTCCGTCGTGCCGGCGAGCGCCTCGATGACGGGCAGGATGCGCTCCTGCTCCTCCGCCGCGCTCACGGGCGCAGCGCCCGGCCGGGTCGATTCGCCGCCGATGTCGATGATGGCGGCCCCCTCTTCGAGACAGAGGATCGCCTGCGCCACCGCGGCATCGGCGCTGTCGAACAGGCCGCCGTCGGAGAAGGAGTCCGGCGTGACGTTGACGATCGCCATCAGAATGCCGCGCGGGCCGAGTTGAAGGTGCCTGCCGTGCGCAAGCGCCCAGCGGAAAGGATCGAACGGCGAGAACATGGCGGTTTCCTCCCGCGATTAACCAGTGCCCCGAAAGGGTGTTGCGCTCGCCGAGCCTATGCCCCAAGCTTAAGCGAAGTTCAACCGGCTCCGCATATCAAGCCGGCACACCATCGGGCAGATCCGGTGGCGAAAGGAATGCTGAACCGAATGAAGACCATCGCTCGCCTGATGGCCCTTGCCGCCCTCGCCTGCCTCGCCCTCCAGCCTGCCCGCGCCGAGACCATCACCTCGAAATCCTTCGCCTATTTCTCCGTGGGCGGCCGCACCGCCGCCGAGCTCGACGAGGAACTGTCGAAGCGCGGCCCCGTCATGAAGCACAACGGCATGCGCCATCCCGGCGCCACGCGGATCAAATGGGGCGGGTCGGTCACCTATGTGCGCCGCGCCAACCGTTGTGCTGTCGGCGAGGCCAAGGTGACGCTCTCCACCCAGATCATCCTGCCGCGCTGGAAGAACCGCAAGCGCGCCACCCCGTCGCTCGCCCTCATCTGGGACACGCTCTCCAGCGACATCCGCCGCCATGAGGAACGCCACGCCGAGATCGCCCGCACCCACGCCCGCACCCTGGAGCGTACCCTCAACCGCCTGCCGGCGGAAGCCGACTGCGAGCGCATGCAGGCGCGCGTCGACCGGGTGACCGCCGACGCCGTCGCAAAGCACGACGCCGACCAGGCGCGCTTCGACAGGATCGAATCCAGGAACTTCAACGATCGGATGATGCGGCTGCTGGCGCACCGGCTGAAGAACGGCAAATGAGTAAAGGCCGGCCGGCCGCGTGTATTTCCTTAAAACCCGTCAATGAATCCGGATCGGTGCAAGCCGTGAGCGATGGCGCATACGTAAAATGACTGGTGAATTCTAGCGATAGCGCAATTCCGCAAATCACCGTATTTTCATCTCGACAGTCAACGGGAAGAAGCTTTTTCCTTCCTTTAGCCGCATGAAGCGGTTGCAACAGGTTCTCCTGGCGCATCCCCATCGAAGCAGCAGGTGTCTCCTCCCTCTCCTGCCTGCGATGCGCCCTCCTGGCCTCGCTCGTCCTGACCGACCGGCGAGGCTTTTTTTGTCCATCTATTCTTCGCAATGCAAAAGACCGCGGATTCTCTTCTTGCTGCGAGAAGAAGAGATTGCCTTGCAGGCACTCATGCAAAACGGCCGGGCATCCTGCGATGCCGGCCGCCGCAAAAGGGACGGATGTGCCTGATGTCAGGCCTGGCGTTCCGGGACGTGCACCACGAGCCCGTCGAGCGCGTCCGACATCTTGATCTGACAGGAAAGCCGCGAGGTCGGCCGGACGTCGTAGGCGAAGTCCAGCATGTCCTCCTCCATCGCTTCCGGCGGGCCGACGGCGGTGCTCCAGGCATCGTCGACATAGACGTGACAGGTCGCACAGGCACAGGCGCCGCCGCACTCGGCTTCGATGCCGGGCACGGAATTGCGCACGGCATTCTCCATGACCGTGGAACCGTTGGCGACATCCAGTTCGTGGCGCGTGCCGTCGAAGGCGACGATGGTGAGTTTGCTCATGATGATTTCCGGATCCTGTGGGCTGCCCGAGGGGCGAATGACTGGCCGGCGGCTGGTCGTGCGGGCCGCCGGTTTTCCCGCGGTTGTTTCCAACAAAACCCCTCACCAGTCAACATCGCGCCCCGCACGCGCCCTGGCAGGTCGGGGCGCGCCATCGGCGTTTCACCCTGCGGCGAAGGACGCGGCGATCAGCGGCAGAGCTTGAGGATGAAGTTTTCCGCCTCGACCACCGCGGCGGCAACGCCGGCAAGGGCGATGGCATTTCCCGGCTCTTCCTCCAGCGCGGCGGCCGCCTTGCCGACGGCGACGGCGCCGACCGACTGGGCCGAGCCCTTGAGGCGATGGGCGACCGCGGCGCGCGCGGCGCCGTCCGTGCCGGCCAGTTCCTTCATGCTTTCGCGGGCCTGCCGCGCGAACATCTGCAGCACTTCCAGTTCGAGCGCCTTGTCGCCCATGGTCTGGCGGGAAAGGTGCACCAGGTCGATCGGCCGTCCGTTGGAGGAAGACATGCCGCCTGCATTGTCGGGCGCCTCGAATGCGATGTTGAGCGCTGCCATTTGCCAATATCCTTATATACGCTACGAACGCTGTTTCGTTGTGATGCACGCAGATGCCGGTGCGACGCGGGCGCCGTGGCGGCTTCACGCCGCCGCATGGCCCCCTCATCCTGCGCGGCCGGGGCGGCTATCCGATTAAAAGACGGCGCAAAATGGGCATGAATCGCAAACTATGGTTAACGGCTGAAAAATCGCCATTTTCCGAGCCTTTCCATTGCGATACGGATTTGCCGGATTTTAACTTCCTGTTAAGCTTCGGGCGAAGGGGGATGGCAATCAATTGTGTGATACAGGCTAATGTGTCACTACGATACGGCCGGTAGTCCCGGTGGATAAACCGTGCGCGGAGATACACCGCACCGCCGTTTCGGTTTATCGAGCGAATTTGGAATGAACGGCGGTCCGGACGCTGCTAGCCATGAGGGTTTGCAGCAAGACCGGCCACCAACCGGACGGTTCGAATGCGCCTGAGCAGCGGCAGTGCGTATGAAGCCCGATCCGGACATGGTAACGAGGCGTATCCGCATGGCGACGAACAAGTCCACCGAGTCGATCGACGACAAGGCCTTCCAGGCCCTCGAAGAGGCATTGAAGATCGACTTCGACGATCTGGCGCCCGAGACGCCCTCCAGGAAGGACGCTTCGGAGGCCCGTGCGTCTGAACCAGCAAGCCGCGGTGCGAACAAGACAGGGGGGCAGCCGGCCGCCGGCGAGGCCCCGCGCAGCCTGAACCCGGAACCCGCGCCGAAGGCGCCCGTCTTCACGCCGGCCAACGACGGCTCGCGCAGGACGCCGGCCGCCATCCTGAAATCGCTGGACATGCGCTCGTCGCGCGGGCCGATCCGCATGGCGATCCTCGCCTCGGTCCTCTGGGTCATCGGCGGCCTCGGCGTCGCCAATCTCCTCTATGCGCCGCAGATCTGGCAGATCCGCTCCGTCGCGGACCTGGTCGCCCTGCCCGGCGCCATCGGCATGGTCGTCGCCATCATCATGCCGATCATGCTGTTCTTCGCCTTCGCCATCATGATCGCGCGCGCCCACGAACTGCGCAGCGCCGCCCGCTCCATGGCCGAGGTCGCCCTGCGCCTTTCCGAGCCGGAAACCGTCGCCGCCGACCGCATCATGTCCGTCGGCCAGGCCGTCCGCCGCGAGGTCTCGGCGATGAACGAAGGCATCGAGCGCACCATCGCCCGCGCGACCGAGCTCGAAACCCTCGTGCATTCCGAAGTCAACGCGCTCGAGCGCAGCTATTCCGACAACGAGATGCGCGTGCGCACGCTCGTGCAGGAACTCGGTTCCGAGCGCGAGGCGATCGTCAGCCACGCCGAGCGCATCCGCTCCTCGATCTCCGGCGCGCACGAGCAGCTCAAGGACGAACTGGCGAGTGCCGGCGAAAGCATCACCGCGCGCATCGCGACCTCGGGCGAAGCCTTCGCCTCCATGCTCGACACCCGCGCCGCCATGCTGATGGAAAAGTCCGACAGCGCGACGCAGACGATTGGCGCCATGCTCTCGGCCCGCACCGACAGCCTGCTGTCGACGCTCAGTTCCTCCGGCGTTGCGCTCGCCAACGAGTTCGACAGCCGCCTCGACCATCTCACGCAGAGCCTCGATTCGCGCGGCCGCGACCTGCTGCAGCAGTTCGAGACCCGCGCATCCTCGCTCGACATCAACACGGAAAAGCTGAACGCCGCGCTCAACGAGCGCGCAAGGCAGCTCAACGAGACGCTGATCGCCCGCACCCGCGAAATCAGCGAGAGCCTGTCCATCGGCCAGCAGGCCGTGAACGGCGGCCTCGAGGAGGTGCTCCGCTCGATGAACGCCGCGCTCGACGAAAAGGGCGCGCAGTTCCGCCAGAGCCTCAAGAACGCCGCCGACGACACGGTGATGGACCTCGACCTGCGCTCCGGCTTCTTCGACGAGCGCATGCAGGCGACCGTCGGCCAGATCGCCAGCGCCTTCGACCAGCGCGTGGAGGAATTCGCGCAGGCCTTCGACCAGCGCGCCGGTTCGCTCGATTCCAAGCTGATGGAAAGCCTCGCCCGCATCAACGAGACGGTCGCCAGCGGCCACGAGTCGATCGACGACATCCTCACCTCCAGCATCGATCGCCTGGGCAACACGCTCACGGACCAGTCCTTCGCGCTGGCGACGACCCTCGCCACCAGCCAGGAAGTGCTGGAGAACGCCGTTTCCGGCCATGCGGAGGCGATCGGCAACGCGGTCGGCGGCGCGCATGAGCAGATGAGCGCCATCCTTACCGAGAAGTCGGCGATCCTGCTCGGGGGCCTCGCCGACGTGCAGAACCGCATCGAGAGCGGCTTCGGTGCGCGGGCGGACGCATTGGTGGAGAGCATTACCGGCAGCGAGCGTCGCCTGACGGATGCCCTCGATTCGCGCGGCACGACCATCGCCAGCGACATCCACGCCGCCCAGGCCCGCATGGAAGACGCGCTCAGCGCCCGCGCGACGGCGCTGGTCGAAAGCATCTCGGGCAGCGAGCGCCGCCTGACGGACGCCCTCGACACCCGCGGCGCCACCATTGCCGGCGGCATCGAGGCCGCCCAGGCGCGCATGGAGGAAGCGCTCGGCGCCCGCGCCGACGAGATCACCTCCACCATCGCCGCAAGCCACAACCGCCTCGACAGCGCGCTGACCGAGCGCACGGCCGCCCTCTCCGCCATGCTGAACGAGACCGGCAGCCAGCTCGAGGAATCGGTCGGCTCCGCCGCCAACCGCGTCGAGACGGCTTTGACGGGCGCCGCCCGGCAGATCGACGACGTCATCACCGGCCGCACGGCCAACCTCGCCTCGGTGCTTTCCAACAGCGCCGGCGCCATGCAATCGGCCATCGATGCCGCCGCGAGCCGCGTGGAAGGCGTCCTCACCGAGGGCAGCCAGCAGCTCGGCGGCGTCCTGCACGGCCAGGCCGCCGAGTTCGCCGACGCCTTCTCCGGCCGCGCCGCGGAGATCGCGGAAGCCCTGTCGGGCAGGGCCTCCGAGCTTGCCGGCTCGCTCGTCTCCACCCACGAACAGATCCGCGCGACCCTCGACGACCGCATCAATGCGATCAACGAGGCCATCAAGGACGGCCGCAACCAGCTCACCGAGACGCTGAACGACCAGGCGACCTCCATCGGCACCACCATCGCCACCAGCGCCGGCATGCTGGAAATGTCGCTGGAACAGCATGAGGAAGCGCTGCGCCGCACCATCGACGGCAGCGCCGCCCTGCTCGACCAGCGCGTCCGCGAAAGCGCCGGCGCCGTCGCCGAACGCCTCGACGAGACCTCCATGAGGATCGCCGACGCCGCCCATACCTTCGGAGGGCGCATGGAGCAGACGGTCGACAGCGTCGCGAGCCGCTTCGACACGACCGGCAGCCGGCTGGAAGAGAACCTCGGCAGGCTCGAAGCCCGCATCGAGAACAGCGTCGAGAACGTCTCCGGCATCGTCGACACGGCCGCCGCGCGCATTTCGGACACGTTGTCCGAGCGTCTCGCCGACCTCGACCGCGTCGGCACCGACGTGTCGCTGCGCGTCTCCGACGCCCTCTCCCGCCCGGTGGCGGAAGTCGACCGCATCGGCGACGAGACCACGGCCCGCATCGCCGCCGCGCTCGCCGGCCGCGTCGGCGACATCGAGCGCGTCAGCATCGACGCCGCGGACCGCATCGAGGGCGTGCTTTCGGGCCGCCTCAGCGACATCGAGCGCGTCACCGGCGAGGCCACCCAGCGGATCGACGGCACGCTCACCGAGCGCGCCCACCAGATCGAGCGCATTTCCGGCGAGGCGGCGGACCGCATCGCCACGACCATCGACGAGAAGACCGGCCGCATCGAGGAGCGCCTCGGCACCATGGACCGGGCCCTCACCATCGGCCTCGACAGCGTCAACCGCACCATCGACGGCAAGGCCGCCGGGCTTGCCCAGACGCTGCGCGAGGCCGTTTCCCAGGCCGCCCAGGACATGGACGCCGAGGCCATCCGCTCGGCCCAGTCCCTGGCCAAGACGGGCGAGGAATTCGCCCATCTCAGCAGCTCGCTGCGCGGTGCGGTCTCCCGCGCGGCGCAGGAAATGGGCGTGGAAGCCCAGCGCGCCGCGCAGAACATCGCCAAGACCGGCGAGGAATTCGCGGAAAACCTGTCGGCCCGCAACGACGCCTTCACCCGCGCCGTCGAGGAAACCACCACGTCCGCCGTCGCCCGCTTCGCCGAGACGGAAGATCGCTTCGCAAGCCAGGCCCAGGCGCTGCGCAGCGGCCTGAGCGACGTCGAAAAGGCCCTGGAAGCGCGCGGCGCCTCCATCCGCTCGACGCTCGACGAGCGCACCCGGGAACTCAACTCCATGCTGGCAAGCCGCACGGAGGAACTGTCGCGCCTCATCAGCGAAGAGGCCCGCCCGGTCATCGACGACTTCTCCGCCGTCGGCCGCGAAGCCGCCGAGCGCATCACCGGCGTCTCCCGCGAAAGCGCCGAACGCCTGCGCAACGAGAACACAGCGCTCATCGACGCGATCTCCGCCCGCACCGCCGACACGCTGGCCGCCATCTCCGCCCGCACCGAGGAAGCGGCCGGCACGATGCGCGCCATCGAGAACAGCCTGCAGGCGAATGTCGAGAGCCTCGTCGCCCGCCTTTCGGAAAGCAACGGCGCCATCGCCGACCTGGTCGACGCGGCAAGCCAGACGCTGGGCGCCGTCGACGGTCGCCTGGCCTCGACGGCCGATCGCTTCAACGCCTCCGCCGAGCGGGCCTCCGACATGGTCGCCACCACCTCGCGGCTGCTCGAAGGCAAGGTCGACCGCCTGGCCGACATCTCCGCCGGCACGCTCTCGCAGATCGGCGGCATCGTCGGCCGCTTCGAGGACCATTCGAAGATCCTGTCGCAGGCCTCCGACCTTCTCGCCGCCGCCCAGTCGAACCTCGTGACGACGCTGGAGGAGCGGCAGGACGCGCTGCGCTCGCTCTCCATCGGCCTCGTCCAGCGCTCGGAAGAGATCGAGAAGACCATGCAGTCGCTCGAGGGCATGGTGGAAGGCGCCTTCAGCCGTGCCGAGGAGCGTTCGAGCCTGATCGCCGGCAACCTGCGCGGCGGCATCCAGTCCTCCTTCAACGAGGTCGGCCGCATTCTCGGCGAGACCGAGAAGCGCGCCGAGGCAGCCGCCAACACGCTGCGGGAATCGCTGGTCAAGGCCGGCGAGGAAGCCGGTCAGTCCGTCGAGGGCGCCTTCACCCGCGCCGAGGAACGCACGAAGGAAGTGGCGGCACGCCTGCGCGGCAGCGTCGGCGCCTCGCTTACCGACGTCGACCGCATGCTCGCCGAATCCGGCCAGAAGTCGGAAGCCGCAACGACCGTCATGCGCGACACGCTGCGCCAGGCCGTCGAGGAAGCCGTCGGCAAGTTCTCCGGCGCCACCGAGGAGATCCGCCGCGCCGCCGCCGACATCCGCAAGGAGCTCGACCAGACGCGCGGCGAACTGAAGCGCGGCGCCTTCGACCTGCCGGAAGAGGCCAAGGAAAACGCCGCCCAGATGCGCCGCGCCGTCAGCGAGCAGATCAAGGCGCTGCAGGATTTGTCCGACATCATCGGCAAGTCCTCCTCCGCGCTGGAAGTCTCCCGCCCCGCCGTGCAGGCGCCCGTCGCACAGCCGGTGCAGCCGGCCCGCGTGGAGCCCCGCCGCGAGGAGCCGGCGCAACTGCGCGGCAGCCTCGGCATCGAGCGGGCGGCAACGGTTGCCGTGCCGCAGCAGCGCGCGCAGCCCGTGCCCGCCGAAGCCGACGCCAAGGCGGCAGGCGGCGAAGGCGGCTGGATGCGCGATCTCCTGCGCGGCGCCGTCTCGCGCGAGGAAGCCCAGTTCAGCCAGCCGCGCGGCGAAGGCCAGGCCGCCCGCCCGGCGGACGCCCGCAACCCGCGCCATGTCGTCGAATCTCTGAACTCGCTCTCGGTCGACATCGCCCGCGCCATAGACCACGACGCCTCGGTCGATCTGTGGCGGCGCTACCAGCGCGGCGAGCGCGACGTCTTCACCCGTCGCCTCTACACGCTGAAGGGCCAGCAGACCTTCGACGAGATCAAGCGCAAATACGAGCGCGAGCCGGAATTCCGCACCGCGGTCGACCGCTACATCTCGGATTTCGAAAAGCTGCTCGCCGACGTCGCCCGCAACGACCGCGACAAGGTCATGACTCAGACCTATCTCACCTCGGACACCGGCAAGGTCTATACCATGCTGGCCCACGCCGCCGGCCGCTTCAACTGAGCGGACCGGGACCGGACTTCGAAGCGGCCGCCCCCGGGCGGCCGTTTTGCGTCGGCGGTCATTTTCCCGCCTTTTCTTGTCCCAAGTCTTAAAATGCGCGTCCCTACCCTCTATATGCGTTGCAACGCAGGACCGAACGCAGGGGAAGAGACGCGAATATGATGCTGATACAAGGATTTGGCCGTGGACTGGCGATGCTGGCAATGGCGCTGGTGGTGATGATGACGGTGGTGGACGTGGCCGAGGCCCGTCGGGCCGGCGGCGGCTTCGGCAGCCGTGGCACGCGCACCTTCTCGACGCCATCGACGACGCGCACCGCACCGACCGGCGCCCAGCCGATCGATCGCACCATGACGCGCCAGCAGCCGGCCCAGCCCTCCGCCGGCCGCAACGCAACCGCGACCAACCCGCGCCCCGGCCTTTTCGGCGGTCTCGGCGGCTCGCTTCTCGGCGGCCTCATGCTCGGTGGCCTCGTCGGCATGCTGCTCGGCCACGGCCTTGGCGGGGGCATCGGCTTCCTCGGCCTCATCCTGCAGGTGCTGCTGATCGCCGGCGTCTTCCTGTTCCTGCGCCGTATGTTCGCGCAGCGCGGCGCGCCCGCCTATGCCGGCGGCGCCGACGCACGCAGCCAGTATCGCGACGGCGGCTCGGATTTCGAGATTCCGCGCATCGGCGGCGGCCGGCAGGCCGCCCCGCAGGCCAAGCCCGGCGACGAGATCGGCATCGGGCAGGCAGACCTCGACCGGTTCGAGACCATGCTGAAGGAACTGCAGGCCGCCTATGCGGCGGAGGACTTCCGCACGCTCCGGCAGATCACCACGCCGGAGGCCATGTCCTACCTTGCCGAGGAGATCGGCGACAATGCCACGCAGGGCCTCAGGAACGAGGTGCGCGACATCCATCTCGTGCAGGGCGATGTCGCGGAAGCCTGGCGCGAGGGCACGGACGACTACGCCACCGTCGCCATGCGCTACGAGAGCATCGACGTCATGCGCGACCGCTCGACCGGACGCGTCGTCTCCGGCGATCCGGACAACCTCACGGAAGCGGTCGAAATATGGACCTTCGTGCGCCGGAACGGCGGCGAGTGGAAAGTCTCGGCGATCCAGGGCGTCGAAGCCGCCTGAAGACAGGGGCGCCTGCCCCATAGGCGCTAACTTAAGGGCATTTGGAGTGCTCTCGCCGCATTTCCCTGGCTTTTCCGCTGTCTGGGCGGGTCGCAAAGAAGTCGCATGATTTTCGTGAGGGATTTTCTCACTTTTTTCTTCGGCGAAAGCACTTTCAAAATTGCGGTCAGGAATGCACGTTTCAACAGGTCATACAACCTCCACATAGAAATCGCGATGGCATTACGGTTTGTCCTCGCCACAGGGGGGGAGAGTCGAGGACGTCGTTCACGGCCTCGTCGATCATCAGAGCTAGAATGAGATGCGCCATCAGCCAGGTTCTGGCCAATCGTGGATCCTTTGCCGGAAGCTTGTGGATGCCGAGACCGCTCTTGAGACGTTTGAAGGCGAGTTCGATCTGCCAGCGCAGCCGATAGACGCCCAGAACGGCTTCAGCCGACATGTCTGTCGCCGGGATCGACGTCAGCACCATGACGAACCCCGCCGCCGTGACGGTCGTCGGCAGCATGGCCTGACTGGGGCGGCGGCGCTGATGTCCGCTTATTGCCGACTTCAGGGAGCGTGCCGCCGCCTCGGCATCTTTCCGTTTGATGATCAGCCTTGCCTGAAACAGCGGTTTGCCGCGTCCCTTTTGCTTGTGGCCAGAGTGTTCGATGAAGACATCGATCTCGCAAACCTCGCCGACCTGCATGGGACCAAAAACAGCATTCCAGTCGATCGGCCTGCCATCCGCCATGACAATGCGTATTGTGCGCCAACCTGAGCGGACGATGAAATCCGCACCGGCAGCAACCACCTTTTCCAACGACGGCGCACGCGCATACGCCCGGTCGCCGACAACGATATCGCCTGCCTGTAGAAGCACCCGGGCAAATGCTTCCCCGCCATGGGCGTCGGTGATCTCCAGATGGGTGAAGCGCGAAAGCGCCGGCTCATATGTCGCATGCAACCGAAAATCCGTGCCGGCGCTGCCTGGCTGGGAAATCGAGCTACCATCCGCGATGCGAAGACGCCGACTGCCGGTAGAGGGCACTGCCTTCGAAGCATTGATCAGAAGCGCTCCCGCGATGTCGCCAAGCCAGTCTGCCGAGCCGCGCAAGCGCTTCAGCAAGGCGACATCGGAAAGGTTGGCAACATCATTCAAACCTGCCCACGCCGCCGCCGAGCGCAGGCTCATGCCGCCAGGACCGTAAGCGAGCGCCAGGCGCAACAAGGTCGCGCCATCCTGCACGATACGGCGGCGCAAAAGCGCCCCGCTATCCCGCGCTGTCGTGTCGAGATCAATGATCCTCGAAAGCTTCGAGATCAGGTTTTGCCAATCGGGCTCGATGGAATCAATCGTTCGCATCTGCCCGAGAAATCACATCACGATTCCCTGTGTCTATCCCTTAAGTTAGCGCCTATGGGCGCCTGCCCCTCGTCCCGCCACCGCGACCTTCGCCCCGCAAGCGGGCGAAGGAACGGATGACAGGGTTTTCCTTGCCAGCAAACGGGACGATTAAGGAAAAACAAGCATCCTTCCCTTCGTCCGCTTGCGGGCAAAGGCGACCGTGAGGCCGGATGAGGCGTTTTTCGATCAGATCGACTTCAACGTCCAGCCGACGATATCGGCCGTGACCGTGGCGAAGGCCGCATCCAGCCCCTTCACGAAGGCGGTGCTGTCCGCCCCCCTGACCGGCGCGGTCGCGCGGAACAGCCTCTGCGCGCGTACCGTGCCGTTGCGGTCGTTGAGCAGCTTGGCGGAAATCTCCACGACGGCCGTGTCCGCCCCTGACGTCTGCACCTCGAAGGTGCGGATGTCGGTGACGACCTGGTAGTCGATCGCAAGGCCCTGCCCCGGCATGCCGACGCCGCCGACGCGGCCGGTATTCTCGAAGGCCTGCACCAGCTTGGCCTGGACCATCTTGCTCAGGCTGTCGCTCCACTGCGACTTGGCGAGATACTGGATTTCCGAAGGCGACGGGCGGATGACGATCTGTTCGCTGTCGAGCGCCTTGAGGGCGGAGGGCTGCGGGACGAGGATCTGGCGGTTCCTCGCGGAAGGCCCTTCCGCGGACGCCGTGGCCGAGAGGCTGAACGTGTCGTTCTTCGCGGGAGCGCTGCCGCAGGCAGCGAGCGTTGCTGCCAGAACGGCGATGAGGGCGGCCCGCGCCGCGGTCCCGTTCCGCAACAACTCCATACCCGATACCGTCATTTCATCCTCAAACCCTGGGAATCAATGTGTAGCAGCGGCACGGCACGCTGTCACGGTTGCGGGGGCGGACAAATTCGCGTCCGATGGCTGCCGGCCCGCCGTTGTGGGGATAGGGCCACACTTTGCGCCCGGCATCACCGCCGGGTGCGCCCGTCGTACTGCTTGACGGTGTCGCCGCCGAAGAGCAGGCGCTGCGGATTGCGCTCGAAGCCGGAAATGGCGCTGTCGAGGTTCTGGATCGTGCGGCGCGTGTCGAGCACCAGCGCCTCGACGTCGCGCAGGCCCGAGCCCGAGAAGCGCTGCAACCCGTCGGCGATGGGGCCGATGCGGCCGTTCAGCGTATCGGCGGCCTGCTTGATCGACTGCAGCGTCGCCTTGGCCTCGGCGAAGAGCGATTCGGAATCGCCCTCGCCCAGGAAACCGTCGAGCTTGGCGAGCACGCCGTCGACGCGCGAGGAGGCCGCGTTCAGCTTGTTCGACATCTGCTGGACGTCGGTGATGATCTGGTCGATGTCTTCCTTGCGCTCGCCGATGCGGTTGGCGACGCCCGTCACGGAGGCGATCGCCTTGCGGGCATCGTCGGTCGCGACCGAGATATTGTCGATGGCGCCGCTGACCTTCTGCGTGTCGACCGCGGCCATCAGCGTATCGACCTTGTCGAGCGTCTCGCCGGCGCGCTTGCCGAAGGCGTCGAAGGTCTCGGCGGTCTTGCGGAAGCCCTCCACGGTCGCCTTCACATCGCCCGAGGCGTCCGCGATGTCCCTGCTGATCTTGTCGACATTACCGACGAAGTCCTCGACCTTCTTCGGATCGACCGCCTTGATCAGCGAATCGATGGAGGCGAGCGTGGAATCCAGCCGTCCCGAAAGGTTCTTGAACGTATCGGAAAGGCCGCCGACGCTTTGCAGGAACGCATCGATATTCTCGCCGTTCTTGGCGAGTGAATCGGAGAACTGCTCGGCATTGCGGATCGTGTTGGTGAGCGGGCCGCGCGCATCGGCGACGAAGCCCTGGATATCGGAGACGGCCGTGTCGGCGCGCTTGAGGATCTTGTCGGCGGTCGAAAGGATGTTCGTCACGCTCGACTGCTCGGCCTGGAGCACGGCGGTCGTCTCGTTGTCAAAGGCCTCGCGCAGGATGTTCGGATCGCCGGCATTGCCGCCGCCAAGCTCGATATAGGCGGCCCCCGTCAGGCCCTGCACTTCCAGCACGGCGGTGGTGGACTTCTTGACCGGCGCGCTGGTCGAGACCTCCGTCATGGCGACGGAAAAGCGCGGGTCCTCCGCATCGATGGCGAGGTTGCGCACGGAGCCGACCGGAATGCCGTTGAAGCGCACCGGCGAGCCGACGGAAAGGCCGTTCGCCGAGCCCGGGATGCGGATCGCCAGTTGCGCCATGTCGCCGCCGCGGCCGTACTGCGACATCCAGTAGACGAAGACGAAGGCGGCGGCCATGACCAGTACGGTGAAGAAACCGACGAGGGCGTAGTTGGCTTTCGTTTCCATGCTCCGGGCTATCCTGCTCGCAGTTCCATCCGCCGGGACCGCCAGGCCCCGCTAATCGTTACGTCTTCGGCACGATCGACCGCGCGCGCTTGCCCTGGAAATAGGACTGCACCCACGGATCGTCAAAGGCCAGCATGTCCTCGATCGTGCCTTCGACCAGAACCTTCTTCTGCCCGAGGACGGCGATGCGGTCGCATACCGAAAACAGGCTGTCGAGATCGTGAGTCACCATATACACGGTGAGGCCCAGGGTGTCGCGCAGTTTGGCGATCAGCTCGTCGAATTCCGCCGCGCCGATCGGGTCGAGGCCGGATGTGGGCTCGTCGAGGAAGACCAGGGCCGGATCGAGCGCGAGCGCGCGCGCCAGCGCCGCGCGCTTGATCATGCCGCCCGAAAGCTCGGAGGGGAACTTGTCCGCCGCCTCTGGCGCAAGGCCGACCAGCTCGACCTTGAGCCGCGCCAGTTCGTCCATCATCGCCTGCGGCAGGTCGAGATATTCGCGCATCGGCACCTGGATGTTCTCCTTGACCGTCAGCGAGGAGAACAGTGCGCCATGCTGGAAGAGCACGCCGAGCTTCATGTCGAGCGCCAGCCGCTCGGCGTCCGAGGCCTTGTCGAAATCCACGCCGAAGATGCCGATATTGCCGGAGCGGCGCGGCAGGAGGCGCAGCACCGTGCGCATCAGCACCGATTTGCCGGTGCCGGAAGCACCGACGAAGCCGAGGATCTCGCCGCGGTGTATGTCGAGATTGAGCCTGTCGAGGACGATGTTGCTGCCGAAGCCGACGGTCAGGTCCTTGACCGAGAGCACCACGTCGTCCTGTTTTTCCGGATCCATGGGCATCCCTAGAAGTCGATTGCGGCGTAGAACATGGCAAAGAGGCCGTCGACGAGAATGACGACGAAGATCGCCTTCACGACCGAGGCGGTGACGTGCCGGCCGAGCGATTCGGCGCTGCCGCCGACCTTCAGGCCCTCCACCGAGGCGACGATGCCGATGATGAGCGCCATGAACGGCGCCTTGATCATGCCCGAGACGATGGTGGAAAGGTCGATCGCCTCGCGCAGGCGCGACTGGAACGTCTCGAAGGTGATGCCGGAATAGGCCCAGGCGACGAAGGCAGCCCCCGCAAGCGCCGCGAAATTGGCGATGATCGTCAGGAGCGGCAGCGCGACCGTCAGCGCGACGAGCCGCGGGAAGACGAGCACGCCGATCGGGCTGAGGCCCATGACCTTCAGCGCGTCGATTTCCTCGCGCATCTTCATCGAGCCGATCTCGGCAGTGATCGCGCTGCCGGAGCGGCCGGCGATCATGATCGCCGTCAGCAGCACGCCGATCTCGCGGAGCTGCAGGATGCCGACGAGATCGACGACGAAGACCTCGGCGCCGAAATAGCGAAGCTGGAAGGCGCCCTGCTGGGCGATGATCGCGCCGATGAGGAAGGACATCAGGAGGATGATGGGAACGGCACGCACGCCCATATGGTCGATCTGGTGCACGATGGCGGCCGGCGACACGCCGCTCTTGCGCCCGAGCTTCAATTGCGCCCCGCGCACGGCCGAGCCGAGGATGAACATGGCCGCCACCGCGTCGTTCCAGACGTCGACCATGACGCGGCCGACCGGGGCGAAGATGCGCTCGAAGCGCGAAGCGGGGGCGGGTTTCTCCTCGCGCGGCGCGGCGAGCTTTTCCGGCAGCGCGGCGATGAGGTCGGCGTAGCGCGTGCCCTTGCGGTCGGTCACGCTCACTTCGGCGCCCGCGGCCTGCCGCTCGGTGATCGCCCGGCGCAGCAGCCAGGCGCCCGCCGTGTCCATCTCCTCCACCGCGCTGAGGTCGATCTCGAGCGCGCCGCCCTGCCCGGCGGCAACGCCGGCAAGCTGCTTGCTCGCCCCCACGGCGGTCGTGTTCACCCAGGGGCCGGAGAGACGCCAGATCTCCCCGTTCCCGCCCTCCGGGCGTTCGGTCGCGATTTCGGCAGTGGGGGTGGCGGCGGCTGTCAAGTCTCTTGCATCTTCCCGTGCTTGCGACAACATGCGCCTGTCTTACCGGCTCGCCGGCCATCTGTCACCGAACGAACGGCCGAAAGCCTCAATCCACATCGAAATTTTCAAGCCTTCAGGATCGATCCCATGCGCCGCACGCTCCACGCCCTGACCGAAAGCTTCCCGATTGCCGGGGCCTTCACCATTTCGCGCGGCGTCAAGACGACGGCCGAGGTGGTGACCTGCGCGATCGGCGCCTCCGGCCTTTCCGGGCGCGGCGAATGCGTGCCCTATGCCCGCTACGGCGAATCGGTTGCCGGCGTCCTTGCCGCCATCGAGGATATGCGCGGCGCGGTCGAGGACGGCATGGGCCGGGAGGACCTTGCCCGCGCCATGCCCGCCGGCGCGGCCCGCAACGCCATCGACTGCGCGCTCTGGGACCTGGAAGCCAAGCTTTCCGGCGTGCCGACCTGGCAGGTCATCAACACCGCCGCCCCGCACAAGCTCGTCACCGCCTATACGCTCTCGCTCGGCGAGCCGGAGGCGATGCAGCGCCAGGCGGCCGAACATGCCTGGCGGCCGCTGCTGAAGGTCAAGGTCGGCACGCCCGACGATGCCGCGCGCATCCGCGCCGTGCGGGCCGGCGCGCCGGAAAGCACGATCATCCTCGATGCCAACGAGGGCTGGACGCCGGAAAACCTCGCCCGTCATTTCGCGCTCTGCGCCGAGGCGCGCATCGCCCTCGTCGAGCAGCCGCTTCCGGCCGGGGGCGATGCGGCGCTGCGCGGCCACGCACGCCCCGTCCCCGTCTGCGCCGACGAGAGCGTGCACCGGACGCAGGACGTGGCGAAGCTCGCCGACCGCTACGACGCGATCAACATCAAGCTCGACAAGGCCGGCGGGCTGACGGAGGCGCTGGCGCTGCGCGAGGCGGCGCGGGCCCACGGTCTCAAGATCATGGTGGGCTGCATGGTCGGCACGTCGCTGGGCATGGCCCCGGCCGTGCTTCTGGCGCAGGGCGCCGATTTCGTCGACCTCGACGGCCCGCTGCTGCTTGCCCGCGACCGGGAACCCGGCCTCCACTACGAAGGCTCGGACGTCTACCCGCCGGAAGCGACGCTCTGGGGCTGAACGCCCGCGCGCGATGCGACCAGCCGGCCGGCGACGATGCAGGCAAGGCCCGCGGCGGCGATGACCGACATCAGATAGAAGCCCTCGACGCCATACCAGTTATACGCATAGCCGGAGACGAAGGTCGCGATGGCCATGAAGATGCCGGTATAGAAGAAATAGAGCCCCTGCGCCGAGGCTTCCTGTTCCTCCGCGACCCGCTCCACCAGACGGCTCTGCACGCTGACATGGAGCAGCGCGAAGGTGAAGGCGTGCAGGCACTGCGACGCGAAATAGCCTGCGAAGGACGTTTCGAGGGGGAAGACCAGCCAGCGCCCCACGGCCACCGCCGCGCCGAGCGTCATCATGGACCAGAGATTGAAGCGCCGCCGGATCCGGAGCGCGAAGGCGAAGAGAATCACCTCGGCAAGCACGCCGGCGCTCCAGAGCACGCCGATCTCAGTGCCGCTGAAATCCAGCTTGCGCCAGTAGATCACCGAGAAGGCGTAGAGCATGGCGTGGCTGGCATTGACCAGCGAGACGCCGATCAGCATGAACTGCACGTCGCGCTGCCTGAGCGTGCTGGCCGCCGGCATCGTGGCAATCGCCGCGATGGGCGACGGACGGCGCGGCCGGCCGATCTTCGGCACGATCACGGCCCCCGCAACGGTCAGCGCGAAGGCCGCCGCCATCGCCGGCAGCACCATCGCCCCGCCGTAGAGCCCGGCGAGCCAGCCGCCGATCATCGTCGCCACGATGAAGGCGAGCGAACCCCAGAGCCGCATCCGGCTGTAATCGAACTTCCAGCGGCGCACGCCCGAAAGCGCGATGGCGTCGGTGATAGGCACATAGGGCGAATAGACGGCGCATTGCAGCGTGTAGAGCAGGAGCACTGGCCAGAAGCCGTGCACGCCGAAGAAGAAAAGCGCGGTCAGGAGCGACAGCACGCCGGACCACATGAGCACGACGGAACGCTCGCCGATCCGGTCCGCGACGATGCCCGCCGCTGGCGCCGTGAAGACGCGCACGAACATCGGCACGGCCAGCACGATGCCGATCTGGAAGTCGTTCATCGAGAGCGTTTCCAGCCAGACCGGAAAGAACGGCAGCGCGATGCCGTTGACCATCATCGGCGCGCAGAAGACGAGGGCGATGCGCGCGGCGAAATACGGCGGCGCGCCGGCGGTCACGGTAAACCCGGAAGGGGCGGTCATTGGCGGGGAACCTGCGTTGGAACGCCCTCCGCTCTATCACGCCGATGTACGTACGCCAATCCGCTATTTCTGCGGGTGGCGACGGATAATTCTGCGAGCGCCCCTCCCCGCAAGGGCGGCGTTCGCTGGTGGATGCCGCGCCCCTCTTCCGGCCTGCCGGCCACCTCCTCCCCGCGGGGCGGGGCGAAGGCATATGACGCACCGGTTTCCCCAACATCGCGTCGGGCACGTCCCCTCTCCCCGCTTGCGGGAAAGGAGCTAGGGTGAGGGGCAAGCCAACGAACTGCCCTAACGAAAATCCCCCTACGCAGCCTCCACGCCGGCCGGCTCTCGCACCTCGATGACGGGCATCTGCCGCGAGACCGGCAGAAGCTCGACGGGGGCGGCAGCCATCCGCTGCCAGGTGATCAGCTCCATCTCGCCGTCGTGATGCTCGGCGATGGCGGTGCAGCTTTCCACCCAGTCGCCGCTGTTGATGTAGCGGATGCCGTCGATCTCGGTGATCACGGCATGGTGGATGTGGCCGCAGATCACGCCGTCGGCATCGTGGCGACGCGCCTCCTCGACCACGACCTTCTGGAACTCGCCGATGAAGTTCACGGCCGTCTTCACCTGCTGCTTGGCCCAGGAGGAAAACGACCAGTACGGCAGCCCCAGCCGGCGGCGGATGGCCGCGAAGACGACGTTGATCGCGATGGCCGCGTCATAGGCCCAGTCGCCGAGATAGGCGACGACGCGCGCATGGCGCACCACAACGTCGAACTCGTCGCCATGCAGCACCAGGTAGCGCCGGCCGTCGGCCGCCTCGTGGATGATGCGCTCGGCAACCTCGACGCCGCCGAAATGCGTGCCGGGAAAGTCGCGCAGGAATTCGTCGTGGTTGCCGGGGATGTAGACGATGCGCGTGCCCTTGCGGGCCTTGCGCAGGAGCTTCTGCGTCACGTCGTTGAAGGCCTGCGGCCAGTGCCAGTTGCGCTTCAGCCGCCAGCCGTCGACGATGTCGCCGACCAGCACGATGGTCTCCGCCTCGTGATGCCGCAGGAAGTCGAGCAGGAAATCCGCCTTGGCCGCCTTCGATCCCAGATGCACGTCCGAGATGAACAGCGTGCGGAAGTGGCGGATATCGGGGTCGGCGGGGGTCGCGGTCATGCGTTTGTCTCCGGGTGGCCGGCCGCCGCGATCATCTTCATGACGGACGGCTTTCTTCCCGTTGAAAACCAGAGTCCTGTTTCAAATTGATGACACACCTATGCATTTCCCGACAGCAAATAGGCATTGCGCAGGCCGGCGATTGCGGCTTTATGGGAGCTTCGGAAACTTCACGTCGCGGCGGTTTCGTGCCACGAAGAGCCGCAATGAAAACAGCATATGGCAGGATGGATCATGAGCACGGGTGACAAATCGCGGACGCAGGACGGCCCCGCAAGCGGCGACATCGACCAGCAGGCCCTCTTCTTCCACCGCCACCCCCGCCCCGGCAAGCTCGAGATCAACCCGACCAAGCCGCTCGGCAACCAGCGCGACCTGGCGCTCGCCTACTCGCCGGGCGTCGCCGCGCCCTGTCTTGCCATCCGCGACGACCCGGGCACCGCCGCCTATTACACCGCGCGCTCCAACCTCGTCGCCGTCGTCTCGAACGGCACGGCCGTCCTCGGCCTCGGCAATATCGGTCCGCTCGCCTCCAAGCCCGTCATGGAGGGCAAGGCCGTCCTCTTCAAGAAATTCGCCGGCATCGACGTCTTCGACATCGAGATCGACGCGCCGACCGTCAGCGAGATGGTCAATGTCGTCTCGGCACTGGAGCCGACCTTCGGCGGCATCAACCTCGAAGACATCAAGGCGCCGGAATGCTTCGAGGTGGAGCGCCAGCTCCGCGAGAAGATGGACATCCCCGTCTTCCACGACGACCAGCACGGCACGGCGATCATCGTCGCGGCCGCCGTCCTCAACGGCCTGGAGCTTGCCGGCAAGTCGCTGCCCGACGCCAAGATCGTCGCCTCGGGCGCGGGCGCGGCCGCGCTCGCCTGCCTCAACCAGCTCGTCGTCCTCGGCGCGAAGGTCGAGAACATCTGGGTCCACGACATCGAGGGCGTCGTCTACAAGGGCCGCGAGGAATTGATGGACCAGTGGAAGGCCGTCTACGCGCAGGAGACGGACAAGCGCCAACTTTCCGAGACCATCGACGGCGCCGACGTCTTCCTCGGCCTTTCGGCCGCCGGCGTGCTGAAGCCGGAGCTCCTCGTGCGCATGGCGGAAAAGCCGCTGATCATGGCGCTCGCCAACCCGAAGCCGGAGATCATGCCGGAAGAAGCGCGCGCCGCCCGTCCCGACGCCATGATCTGCACCGGCCGCTCCGACTTCCCCAACCAGGTCAACAACGTCCTCTGCTTCCCCTACATCTTCCGCGGCGCGCTCGATTGCGGCGCGCGCACGATCAACGAGGAGATGAAGATGGCGGCGGTGCGGGCCATCGCCGCGCTCGCCCGCGAGGAAGTGTCCGATGTCGCCGCCCGCGCCTATTCCGGCGATACGCCGAGCTTCGGGCCGAACTACCTGATCCCCTCGCCCTTCGACCAGCGGCTCATCCTGCGAATCGCGCCGGCCGTCGCGCGCGCCGCCGCCGAAACCGGCGTCGCCTCGCGGCCGATCACCGATTTCGACGCCTATCTCGACCAGCTCAACCGCTTCGTCTGGCGCTCGGGCTTCATCATGAAGCCGATCTTCGCCGCCGCGAAGAAGGCCGAGAAGAAGCGCGTCATCTTCGCCGAGGGCGAGGACGAGCGCGTGCTGCGCGCCGCCCAGGTGCTGCTGGAGGAGGAGACCGCCAGGCCCATCCTCATCGGCCGCCCGCAGATCATCGAGGCGCGCCTCAGGCGCTATGGCCTGCGCGTGCGCCCGCATGTCGATTTCGAGGTGGTGAACCCGGAAGACGATCCGCGCTACCGCGACTATGTCGACGACTACTTCCGCATCGTCGGCCGCCGCGGCGTGATCCCGGAGGCCGCGCGCACCATCGTGCGCACGAACCAGACGGTCATCGGCGCGCTCGCCGTCAAGCGCGGCGAGGCCGATGCGCTGATCTGCGGCGTCGAGGGCCGCTATGCCAAGCACCTGCGCGACGTCAGCCAGATCATCGGCAAGAAGGAGGGCGTGCTCGACTTCTCCGCGCTCAGCCTGCTCATCTCGCAGCGCGGCGCCACCTTCTTCACCGATACCTACGTGACGACGCAACCGACCGCCGAGGAAGTCGCGCAGATGACCATCATGGCGGCGAAGGAAATCCGCCGCTTCGGCATCACGCCGCGCGCCGCCCTCGTCTCGCACTCCAACTTCGGCTCGCGGGATTCGGACAGCAGCTTCAAGATGCGCAAGGCGATGGAGATCGTCCGCGAGATGGACCCGACGCTGGAGGCGGACGGCGAGATGCACGGCGATTCGGCGATCTCCGAAGTGCTGCGCCAGCGCGTCATGCCGGATTCGACGCTTACCGGCGAGGCCAACCTTCTGGTCTTCCCGAACCTCGATGCCGCCAACATCACGCTCGGCGTGGTGAAGACGATGACGGACAGCCTGCATGTCGGCCCGATCCTGCTCGGCGCCGCGATGCCCGCTCACATCCTGTCGCCGTCCGTCACCTCCCGCGGCGTCGTCAACATGGCCGCGCTCGCCGTGGTGGAAGCCTCCAACCCGAGCTGATCCGGGCCACTCGCCAAACGGCGACCGCCGATCCACCCACCGCCGTCATCCTCGGGCTTGACCCGAGGATCCACAGGCGCGGCACGCGAGTATGGATCCTCGGGTCAGGGCCGACCATGACGAACGAGAAGTGCTTTCTTCGGACATCGCCGGCAGCCGCCGTCATCGCAAGGGAAGCTGAAGCCGGCGCGTGATGCCGATCGCTTCCAGAAACGGCTCGTCGTGGCTGACGACGAGGAGCGCGCCGTCATAGGCCCGCAGGCCCGCCTCCACCGCTTCGATGGAGGCGATGTCCAGATGGTTCGTCGGCTCGTCGAGGATGAGGAGCGCCGGCGGCGTTCGCCCGCCCAGTACGGCGGCAAGGCCGGCGCGCAGCATCTGCCCCCCGCTGAGGCTGCCGACAACCTGCAAGGCCGCATCCGCCCGGAACATGAAGCGCGCCAGCGCCGCCCGGCAGGCATTCTCGTCCGCCTCGGGATTGATCCGCCGGAAGTTGTCGCGGATCGACAGCGCCGGATCGAGCAGGCTGACGCGCTGGTCCAGCATGGCGGCATCGGTGGAAAGCCGCACGCTGCCCGCCCAAGGCTGAAGCTGGCCGGTGACGAGCGCGAGGAGCGTCGTCTTGCCGGAGCCGTTCGGTCCCGTCACCGCCACCCGCTCCGGCCCGGTCATCGCGAAGGAAAGGTCGCGGATTACCGGCCGGTCCGGCAGGTAGCCGGCCGTCACGCCCTCCATGCGCAGCACCGTCCGGCTTGCGGGAAGATGCGTCGGCGGCACGCAGACGGTGAGCGGCTGGAGGATTTCGATGCGCTCGCGCGCCGTCGTCACCGCCTCGCCCGCCTGCGCCTGCCGGCTTTCGGCAAGCCGCGCATTCGCGCCGCTCGTCAGCTCGCTACGCTCCTTCATCGCGCCCAGCACGATGCGCGGAATATCGCCCCGCGCCTTCTTCCGGCGCCCGGCGCTGTCCTTGCGCGCCTTGCGCTCGGCGACCGCCTGCATGGTGCGCGCCACGTCGGCCGCGTGCTTTTCCGCGTCGACAAGGTCGCGATGCGCGGCGGCGAGCTCCAGCGCCTTTCGCGCGCGATAGGCGGTCCAGTTGCCGCCATAGCGCGTCGCGCCGAGGCTCGTCAGCTCGACGATGGCATCCATGGTATCGAGGAGCTCCCGGTCGTGGCTGACGACGACGGCACCGGCGCGCCAGCCGGCGAGCATGTCGATGACCGCGCGGCGCCCGTCGCGGTCGAGATTGTTGGTCGGCTCGTCCAGAAGCAGGAAATCGGGCGCGCGGAAGATGAGCGCCGCAAGCGCCGCCCGCGTCCGCTGCCCGCCGGAAAGCGAAGCCAGCGGCGTTGCGGCCTCCCCCTCCAGCCCGACACGGGCAAGGGCGGCGGCAAGCCGGGCCTCCAGCGTCCAGTCGGCCTCGGCGAGCTCGCCGGCACCCGCCTCGCCGCGCGCGGCGCGTGCGAGAAGATCGAGGGCCTCCGTAATGCCGAAGAGGCTGGCGACCGTCTCGTCCGGCGCGACCTGCACGCTCTGGCGCAGGAGGCCGAGCGTGCCGTCGATCGCGACGGAGCCGGATTGCGGCGAAAGATCGCCGGTGACGAGCCTCAGCAGTGTCGTCTTGCCGACGCCGTTGCGGCCGACGAGGCCGGCGCGCTCGGTGCCGAAGGTCAGGTCGAGACCGGAAAGAAGCGTGTGCCCGTCAGGCGTCGACCAGGTGATTTTCGAAAGCGTGATGGAATGCGGCATCGATACGGAATTCCCCGAGGACAAAACGAAGTCGGTTTGCGGTCGGGTTGAATTCCATGGCGCACCATCCAGTCGGCATTGACGATGGCCGGAATGTAGGCCCGGGCCGTGGCGGTTGCAAGGCAGGCCCGTTAATCACAAATGCGGGAGCACGTTGCGCTCCCCTCCGCGCGGCCTATGATGGAGCCTCGAAAACGGCCTTGGGGCCGGGCAATTGAAGCATTCAGGAATCGACCGACGTGAAGGCACGCGCCCGTCTTCTTTTCGCCGCTCTGGCCGGCCTGCCGCTCGTCCTTTCGGCCGGCACGGCGGCGGCGGGCGTTTGCGAGGGCATCCGGGCGGAGCTTGCCAGCCTGCCGAAGGTCGTCGCCGACACGGCGGGCGCGCGAAAATATGCCGGCGCCATCGCCCGCCAGAACATCCAGCTTCGCAAGGCGAAAAGCGACCAGCGCCGCCTCGGCTGCTCCAGCGGCAGCATCATCGTCATCGGCGGGGCGAATGCCGATGCCTGCGCCACGCTATCCACCGTCATCGGCCGGATGGAGCAGAACCTCAGGATCCTCGACGGGAAGCGGCGGGAACTGGCCGGCGGTGCCTCCTCGCAGGGCAAGCGCGGCCGCCTCATTGCCGCGCTCAATGCGAATGGCTGCAACGACGAGGCGACGGTCGTGCCTGTCGCGGCGACCGAAACGCTGCGCACCCTCGACGACAAGCGCACCTTGCCGCTCGGCGCGGCACCGGAGGGCAGCGGACGGCTGGAACTGCGCTCGCTCGGCGGCAGCGCCGGCCACGGCAACCTTCGCACCGTCTGCGTGCGCACCTGCGACGGCGGTTTCTTCCCGATCTCCTCGGGCGCGACGCCCATCGATTTCCGCCGCGACCAGAAGGTCTGCGAGATGATGTGCCCGCAGACGGAAACGGAGCTCTTCTACCAGTCGATGTCCAGCGGCCAGGAGACCGAGCAGATGACCTCCACGGTCACCGGGCGCCCCTATTACGAACTGGCGAACGCCTTCGCCTACCGCACCCGCGACCTATCCCAGCCGGGGGGCTGCGGCTGCAATCTCTCGGCCTATTACCAGGAAATGATCAGGCGCGAGAAGGAGAGCCAGGGCGGCGACACCGAGACCGCCAGCACCGGAAAGCGCAACAGCGAGGAAAACGGCTCCGTCACCACCTTCCGCACCCTGCCGGACAAGGAAGAGAAGGCCGCCGCTAAACCGCCCGTCGCCATCGAGGAACGCGACTACGACCCCGCGACGAGTAAGGTCCGCACGGTCGGCCCCGTCTTCCTGCCGGAAAACTCCACCGCCATCGACCTCGGCCGCCCGGCCGACGCCGGTGTGAACTGACGCAGGGCGGTTCTGAGCCGCGCTTCGAAACGGATAGAGTCGTCGCAGGCGACGCGGTTGCCGATAGCGGATATCGGCGGAAGATCAGCCCGCAGCAGCAATGTAAGGCTGCCGGTTGTCCACCACGGCCTTGAGAGCAGGCTTGCGGATGCGCACCTTCCGGTTCTTGTCGGCCAGTTCGGCCTCGGAGAAGGCCAGAAGCTTGCACAACTGGCTATGCCCGTAGGATTTGACCTTAAAGCCCGGCCGGCATGCCTGCAACGCATTCAGCATATCCTGCAGCCTCACCCATTCTCCGTCCACCCGCGGCGCGGCCGCGAAGGCCCTGTGCAGAAGATCCGCCTCCAGCTTGCGCGGCGTCGGCGCCTTGGCGGCAGGGGACGGCTTTTTCACGGCGGTCACTGCCGGTGGTGGCGCCTTGGCGACCTCGGTCGCGACGAAGGCGTCGCAGGCCTCCCTGAAACGGAGCGAGGCCCGTTCACGGCCGAGACCGATGACGGTCTTTCCCTCCTGGCGGATGCGGATTGCCAGTTGCGTGAAATCCCCGTCGCTTGTCGCGATGCAGAAGACGTCCGCTTCGTTGCGGCAGAGCATGGCGACGGCATCGATGACAAGCGCAATATCCGCACCGTTCTTCCCGACCGCACCGCCGGCCGTCTGGCATGGCGTCAGCGCGTGCCGGGGCGCGATGTCCAGCCAGGTGGAAAGCTGCGGGCATCGGTTGAAATCGCCGTAAAGCCGGCGATCCCGCACGGTCCCGTGCCGGGCGGCTTCTTCGAGGATGGCGGCCGCGGCCGAGACGGACACATTCTCCGCATCGATGAAAACCGCTACATACTGCGCTGTCATGGCCATCGCCTCCACCTGTTCGGGGAAACGATAGCAAAAGGCGGCAGGGTCGCAATCGGCAGCGTCACCTTTTGCTTGCAGCGGTTAACGCGTTGCTACCCCCGGTCACGGTACCGGTTGGTGATCGGGTAGCGGCGGTCGCGGCCGAAATTCTTCCGGGTGATCTTCACGCCGGGCGCGGACTGGCGGCGCTTGTATTCGGCGATGTAGAGCAGGTGCTCGATCCGGTGCACGGTCGCCGCATCGTGCCCGCGCGCCACGATCTCCTCGGTGCTCATCTCCATCTCGACGAGGCATTCGAGGATGTCGTCGAGCACCGGATAGGGCGGCAGCGAATCCTGGTCGGTCTGGTTGGGGCGCAGCTCGGCAGACGGCGCCTTGTCGATGATGTTATGCGGGATGACCTCGCCCGACGGGCCGAGCGCGCCCGGCGGCACATGCCCGTTGCGCCAGCGCGACAGGGCATAGACCTGCATCTTGTAGAGGTCCTTGATCGGGTTGAAGCCGCCGTTCATGTCGCCGTAGAGCGTGGCGTAGCCGACCGACATTTCCGACTTGTTGCCGGTCGTCACGACCATCGAGCCGAACTTGTTGGAGATCGCCATGAGGATCGTGCCGCGCGCGCGGCTCTGCAGGTTCTCCTCCGTGATCCCCTCCTCCGTGCCCTCGAACAGCTCGGAGAGCGAGGAGAGGAAGCCGGCCACCGGCGCCTCGATGGGCACGATGTCGTAGCGGCAGCCGAGCGCCCTGGCGCAGTCGGCCGCGTCCTTCAGCGAATCGGAGGATGTGTAGCGGTAGGGCAGCATGACGCAGCGCACCCGCTCCTCGCCGAGCGCATCGACGGCAATGGCCGCGCAGATCGCCGAATCGATGCCGCCGGAAAGGCCGAGGACGACGTTCTTGAAGCCGTTCTTGTTGACGTAGTCGCGGAAGCCGAGCAGGCAGGCACGATAGTCCGCCTCCTCCTTCTCCGGGATGCGCGAGGTCGGGCCGCCGTCGCAAACCCAGCCGCCGGCCTGCTTCTTCCAGGTGGTGAGGGCGATCGCCTCCTCGAACTGGCTCATCTGGAAGGCGAGCGTCTTGTCGGCGTTGAAGGCAAAGCTGGCACCGTCGAAGACGAGTTCGTCCTGGCCGCCGAGCTGGTTGGCGTAGAGGAGCGGCAGGCCGGTCTCGATCACCTGCTTCAGCACGACCTGATGGCGCACGTCCACCTTGCCGCGATAGTAGGGCGAGCCGTTCGGCGACAGCAGGATCTCCGCCCCGCTCTCGGCCAGCGTCTCGCAGACGCCGAGATCGCCCCAGATGTCCTCGCAGATCGGGATGCCGAGCCGCACGCCGCGGAAATTGACCGGGCCGGGCATGGCGCCCTGGTCGAAGACGCGCTTTTCGTCGAACTCGCCGTAGTTCGGCAGGTCCACCTTGTCGCGCACGGCGATCACCTTGCCGGCGTCGAGCACGGCGACGGCGTTGTAGCGGCCGGTCTCGTTCTGCCGCGGAAAACCGATGACGACGCCGGGGCCGCCCTTCGCCGTGTCTTCGGCAAGGTCGTCGATCGCCCGGCGGCACGCCTTCAGGAAGGCCGGCTTCAGCACCAGGTCCTCCGGCGGATAGCCGGAGATGAAGAGTTCCGTCAGGAGCAGGAGGTCGGCGCCCTGGCGGGCGGCATCCTCGCGGGCGGCGCGCGCCTTGGCGAGGTTGCCGGCGACATCGCCGACAATCGGGTTCAATTGCGCGACGGCGATGCGCAGCGTCGTCTTTTCAGTCTCGGAAGTCATGTCTGCGGACCCGTTTCTGCTCGTGTCCGCCTTCCCGCGCGATGCCGCGGGGAAACTGCGGACGGTCGATACGCTCTTTAGAGCATGGCAGGCGTTTTGGGAATGAACGGCGTGCCGGTTGCGCGCGATTTCGCCGAAAAGATCGGGTTTTCAGAAGGTTCCGGAGGCCATTGCCGCAATGCAACACGAGGAACCAAAGCGGTGGGGGAACGTTGCTGCAAGCATTCATCTTCTGTTCAAGATGACATCCGTATGACAGATACACGAAGGTTTTATGAAATCTGGAGAAGGCCTTGGCCCTGTTTACGCCTGCAGCCGTGGCGATCGAAGCCACCGAAGGATTAGCCGCCGAAGCGGGCTTCCTCGCACGCCATGCCAAGGCGCTCGCCGTTCTGCGCTCGCTTGCCGTCTCCGCCCTTCTCGCGCTTGCGACCGTCGCCGTCATCGAGCTCGTGACCCGCGGCTCGCTCCAGCAGACCTATGCCTACCTGACCAATCTCCAGCAGCCCGGCTGGACCACGACGGGCATCTTCTTCCTGCTGTACCTTGCCATCGACGCGTTGATCGGCCGGCAGCACAAGGCCGTGCTCCTCGTCTCGCCGCTCGTCGTGCTGATGGGCGTCATCTCGCAGCAGAAGCAGGTCTTCCTCACCGACCCGCTCTATCCGACGGACCTGCTCTTCGGCCGCCAGATCCTCGAACTGCTGCCGGTGCTGGTGCAGGATCGCCCGTGGACCGCCGCCGCCCTTGCGCTTGCCGTTGCCGCCGGCCTCGTCGGCCTCGTCGGCCTCTGGGTCTTCGCCTGGCGCCGCTTCCGGCCGCTGACGCGCAGGGAGCGCCTGACGCGGCTTGCCATCGCGCTGCCGCTGCTCGCGGGCTTCGTCTCCATCATGGACTACAACGAGTTCTCCTGGATGCGCGACCGGCTGAAGGTCTTCCCGATCATGTGGGACCAGGCCGAGAACTATCGCCATAACGGCTTCGTCATGGCCTTCACCATCAACCTGCCGATGGCCAATGTGAAGGCGCCGGCCGGCTACATGATCGACGCCATCGACAAGATTCCCTCCAAGCCCCTGCCGGCCGGAACGACGCACCGCTCCAAGCCCGACGTCATCGTGGTGATGAGCGAATCCCTGTGGGATCCGACGCGCCTTGGGACCGTGAAGCTGTCGCCCGATCCGATGCCGGTCATCCGCGAGAATTCGAGCGGCAACGTCTTCTCGCCGGAATTCGGCGGCCTCACCGCCAATGTCGAGTTCGAGGCGCTGACGGGCTTCTCCAATGCCTTCCTGCCGACGGGCAGCATCCCCTACCAGCAATATGTGCGCAAGCCGATCCCCTCGCTTGCCACCTTCTTCCGCGCGGAAGGCTATACGGCGCGCGCCATCCATCCGTTCTCCGGCTGGTTCTGGAACCGCACGAGCGTCTACAAGGCCTTCGGCTTCGAGACCTTCAAGGACGTCGACAGGATGCCGCCGCTCGCAAAACGCGGCAACTTCACCTCGGACGAGGCGCTGACGAAGGAAATCATCCGCCAGGCGGATGCGCAGGAAAACCCGTTCTTCTTCTTCGCCGTCACCCTGCAGGGCCACGGCCCCTATGACGACGGCCGCTACAAGAAGACCGACGTCGCCATCGACGGCACGCTCGACGCCCGCGAGAACCGCATGCTCGCAAGCTACGCGCAGGGCGTGAAGGAAGCCGACCAAAGCCTGAAGATGCTGATGGACTGGGCGAGCCAGCGCGACCGCGAGACGATCATCGTCGTCTTCGGCGACCACCTGCCGCCGCTCAACACGGTCTACAAGAATTCCGGCTACATGCCCGGCGTCACCGCCTCGCGCAAGGGCACGGCGGAACAGATGAAGAAGGAACACGAAACCCCGCTCGTCATCTGGTCGAACAAGACCGGCGTCGAAAAGGAGATCGGCACGATCAGCCCGGCATTCCTGTCCTATTACATCCTCAAGGAGGCCGGTTACGAGCACCCCTACTACACCGGCTTCCTCGGTGCGGTGCACGACAAGCTGCGCGTCATCGACCGCTACATGCTGATCGACGCCAAGGGCAATGCGACGGCCGACTGGGCACGCAGGAAGACGGTCGACCCGCTGGTGCGCGACTTCCGCTTCCTCCAGCATGACATCATGTTCGGCAAGCAGTACGGCCTCGAACGTTTCTTCGATTCCCACGCGGAATTGATGTCGGCCGGCTACTGATTTTCACCGAAACGACGCTGGGTTCTGGCTCCGATTCGCTTTTCCGGAGCCCTGCCATGAAACCCTTCGACGACGCCGCCCAGATCCTGTTCGGCAAGTCCCCCGACCAGCTCGACGAAACCGAGCGCGAGGTCCTGCTTCATTCGCGCGAGGGCCGCATCCTCTCGCAGGACAGGAACGTCGCCTACGAGGCCAGGCAATCGCTCGGCGAGCGCATCGCCGATGCCATCGCCCGCGTCGGCGGCTCCTGGGCCTTCATCATCGCCTTCCTCGGCTTCCTGCTCGTCTGGACGATCGTCAACACGCTGGTGCTGACCCGCGACGCCTTCGACCCCTACCCCTTCATCTTCCTCAACCTCGTGCTTTCCATGCTGGCGGCGCTCCAGGCGCCGATCATCATGATGTCGCAGAACCGGCAGGCGGCGCGCGACCGCTTCGAGGCCTCCAAAGACTACGAGGTGAACCTGAAGGCGGAGATCGAGCTGATGGCGCTGCATCACAAGGTCGATACGCAGTTCCTCGGCGAGATCGCCGCCCTCAAGCTGGAAGTTCTGCGCCTGCAAGACGTGTTGCGCGAAAGGGAGTGACAACCAGCCACAGCCTTTGATACCCCCAAATTGGCGTACATCAATCTATAGGAGAAATTAAGACTCTGGGCGCACGATAAAGCTGCATCGGCATTCCGAATGCGGGATGCCTTGCGATCCGACAATCCCAAGGAGGACATGTAATGCACGCCCTCACCCGCCTGTCGAAGGATCGCGCCGGAACCTCGGCGCTGGAATTTGCGATCGTCGCCCCTCTTTTCTTCCTCACCCTCTTCACACTGATCGCCTACGGCATCTATCTCTCCGTCACCCATTCCGTGCAGCAGATCGCCGCGGACGCGGCGCGCACGGCGGTCGCGGGCCTCAACCCGGCCGAGCGCGTCACGCTCGTCAACCGCTACCTGGATGCCTCGCGCCTCGACTATTCCTTCATCAACCGCGCGAAGATGCAGGTAGTCGTCACCGACGATCCCGGCAACCCGGACCAGTTCACGGTCACGATCACCTACGATTCCAGCGACCTGCCCATCTGGAAGCTTTTTACCTTCGCCCTGCCGCATGAGAATATCCAGCGCTACGCCACGGTGCGTGTGGGAGGAATGTGAGATGACACCATCCCGCCTCCTCGCCGACCGGTCCGGCAATATCGGCACGCTTGCCGCCCTCAGCCTGCCGCTGATGATCTTCTCCCTCGCCCTCGGCGTCGACTATGGCTACCTCACGGTGCAACAGCGCCAGTTGCAGGCTTCGGCAGACCTTGCCGCCATCGCCGCAGCCTCCAATGTGACGGAGGCGGAAAAGGCGGCCGCGACCTATTTCGCCCTCAACCGCCTTTCCGTCACCGTCACCGGCAGGAACGGCGTCACGATCCCCTCGACGCCGCCGGGCGTTTCCTCTGCCGCCAGGGCAAGCGTCGAGCGCGGCCGCTACATCGCCGATCCCGACATCGCGCCCGAAGACCGCTTCACGCCGGCGGGCGCGGAAGCCGATGCCGCGCGCGTCACCCTTTCGCGCCCCGCCGATCTCTTCGTTGCCGGCGTCTTCATGCCGCAATCGCCGCTCTTGTCGGCGACGGGCTCGGCATCGCGCACCAAGATCGCCGCCTTTTCGATCGGAACGCGCCTTGCCAGCCTCAACGAGGGCATCCTCAACGCCCTGCTGGGCCAGCTTCTCGGCACCAGCCTCTCGCTCAAGGTGATGGATTACCGGGCGCTGGTCGATGCGGACCTTTCCGTCCAGCCCTTCCTGAAGGCGGTCGCGACGCAGCTCAACCTCACGGCAGGCACCTATGAGGAGGTGCTGAACGCCGGCATCACCATGCCGCAGCTCCTAGCCTCGATGCGCGCCGTCGAGGGGCTTTCCGGCCCCGTCCGCTCGGCCCTGCACGCAATCGAGAAGGCGGCCGCCGGCAGCAAGGTCAAGCTCCCCCTCACGCGCATCCTCAACATCGATCCGAAGAAGGGCGTCGCGGTGACGACCGGCGGCGACTGGGAAATGTCGGTCAATGCCCTGCAGATGGTGACCGCCGCGGCCGCCCTCGCCAACGGCCGCAACCAGGTGGCCCTCGACACGGGCATCACGCTTCCCGGCCTTGCCGGCGTGACCGTCAGCCTGGCGATCGGCGAGCCGCCGGTCGAGACGCCGCCGCATCGCCTCGGCGCGCCCGGCAGCGCCGTGCGCAGCGCCCAGACACGGCTTGCCGTGGAGGTCGGCATCGATGGCCTTGCCGCGCTGGCGGGCCTGCGGGTCAAGCTGCCGCTCTATGTCGAGGTCGCGGCGTCCGAGGCGAAGCTCGCCGATATTCGCTGCCTCGGCGGCGCGACAACGAATGCCAACGTTTTCGTCGATGCCGTGCCCGGCGTCGCGGAACTTGCCGTCGGCAAGGTCGATCCGTCGGTCCTGTCGGACTTCTCGGACGAACCGCGGGTGCGCAAGGCCCGCCTCGTCGATACCGCGCTCCTCAGCATCGATGCGCTCGCGCACGGCGAGGTCAAGAACCTCACGAAGACCCGCCTCACCTATACGCCGACGGAAATCGCCGCCAAGGCGACCAAATCCGTCTCGACGCGCGACACGCTCACCTCCGCGATCAAATCGTTGCTGGGAGACCTGGACGTCGAGGTCAACATCAAGCTGCTCAACCTCGCGCTCAATACCTCGCTCGTCACCAAGGCGCTCGCCTCCACGCTGACGACCGTGACGCCGGCGATCGACGAACTGCTCTACAACCTGTTGCTGGCCGTCGGCGTGAAGGTCGGCGAGGCAGACATCCGCGTGACGGGCGTGCGCTGCCAGCGTCCCGCCCTCGTCCAGTGAGGCGATAGCCGGGCGTCACCTGCCCTGCGCGAATTGCGGCACGCCGTCGGCGATCTCGTAGTAGTCGCCCTTGTCGGCGCAGAAGATATGCATGCCGATCCGCAGCCCCGTCGGCTGCTCCAAGGCGCCGGCCAGGATCGAGGTATAGTCCGAGCCGTCGCCCTTCCAGAACAGGGTGGAGCCGCAGGTGCGGCAGAAACCGCGGCTCGCCCCTTCGCTCGCCCGGTACCAGGTGACGTTGTCGCCGCCCTCCACCGTCAGCCTGTCGTCACGCACATTGGTCGCGGCGTAGAAATGCCCGGTCTGTCGGCGGCACTGGCTGCAATGGCAGGCAATCACCTCGCGCAGCGGCCCGACCGTGCGCAGGCGCACCGCGCCGCAAAGGCAATGTCCATGATGTTCCTCGCTCATGCGCTCCCCCCAAAAGAAAACCGGGCCAGCTTTGCCAGCCGGCCCGGTCCTGTCAATTTCACATTCCTGAATGCATGCATCAGCCCCGTTCATCGACGGAGCCGAAGCATGAACGAAAGGCGATCAGCCGTTCACGACCATGCGCTTCTCGTCGCGGCCGCCCTTCATGCGCTCGGCAAGGAGGAAGGCGAGCTCCAGCGCCTGGTCCGCGTTGAGGCGCGGATCGCAATGCGTGTGGTAGCGGTCGGCGAGATCGTCGCCCGACAGCGCCCGCGCGCCGCCAGTGCATTCCGTCACGTCGTTGCCGGTCATCTCGACATGGATGCCGCCCGGATGAGTGCCTTCCGCGCGATGGATCTGGAAGAAGCTCTCGACTTCCGACAGGATCCGCTCGAACGGGCGGGTCTTGTAGTTGTTGAGCGTGATCGTGTTGCCGTGCATCGGGTCGCAGGACCAGACGACCTTCTTGCCTTCCCGCTCGACGGCGCGGATGAGGCGCGGCAGGTTTTCCGCCACCTTGTCGTGGCCGAAGCGGCAGATCAGCGTCAGGCGGCCCGCCTCGTTCTGCGGGTTGAGGAGGTCGATCAGTTCCAGCAGGCCGTCGCCGGTCAGCGACGGGCCGCACTTGAGGCCGATCGGGTTCTTGATGCCGCGGCAATATTCGATATGCGCATGGTCGGGCTGGCGCGTGCGGTCGCCGATCCAGATCATGTGGCCGGAGGTCGCATACCAGTCGCCCGAGGTCGAATCGACGCGGGTCAGCGCCTGCTCGTAGCCGAGCAGCAGCGCCTCGTGGCTGGTGAAGAAATCCGTCTCGCGCAGGCTCGCATGGTTTTCCGGCGTGATGCCGACGGCCTTCATGAAGTCCATGGTTTCGGAGATCCGGTCGGCGAGCTTGCGGTAGCGCTCGGCCTGCGGCGAATCCTTGACGAAGCCGAGCATCCACTGGTGCACGTTGTCGAGATTGGCGTAACCGCCCATCGCGAAGGCGCGCAGGAGGTTCAGCGTCGCGGCGGACTGGCGGTAGGCCATGATCTGCCGTTCCGGGTTCGGAATGCGCGCCTCTTCGGTGAACTCGATGCCGTTGATGATGTCGCCGCGGTAGGACGGCAGCGACACGTCGCCCTGCTTCTCGATGCCGGAGGAACGCGGCTTGGCGAACTGGCCGGCGATGCGGCCGACCTTCACGACCGGCTGCTGGGCGCCGAAGGTCAGCACCACGGCCATCTGCAGGAAGGCGCGGAAGAAGTCGCGGATCGTATCGGCGCCGTGCTCGGCGAAGCTCTCGGCGCAATCGCCGCCCTGAAGCAGGAAGCCCTTGCCCTCGGCCACGTTCGCAAGCGCGGTCTTGAGGCGGCGTGCCTCACCGGCGAAGACGAGCGGCGGAAACTTCGCGAGGCGCTCTTCGGTCGCCGCCAATGCGGCGAGATCGGGATAATCCGGAACTTGGCTGATGGGCTTGTCCCGCCAGCTATTCGGCGTCCAATTCTGTGCCATGATACTCACCTGTCCTGAAGCGTTCGCGAAGCGGACGAACGCCCCTCCGTTTTGAAGATGCGGGCTTATAAACCGTCAGATGGCTCTTGCATAGCCGCAGTTCCAGTGGCGGCTGTCCCAAAAGCGGCGACACGCGGGACCTCGTCAGACCCGCTGGCCGTTCCGCACGCGGTAGCTCGGCTGGTACATCGTCACGAGCTCCTCGGAGGCCGTCGGATGCACCGCCATCGTGCGGTCGAAGTCGTCCTTCGTCACGCCCGCCTTCAGCGAGCTGCCGAGGAGCTGCGCCATCTCGCCGGCCTCGTGGCCGAGGATATGCGCGCCCACCACCTTGCGGTCGGCGGCATTGACCACGAGCTTCATGATGGTCTTTTCCTGCCGGCCGGACAGCGTCGCCTTCATCGGGCGGAACTCGGCGCGGTAGATCTCAAGATCGTCGAACGTCTTCGCCGCCTCCTCCTCGCTGAGGCCGACGGTGCCGATCTCGGGCTGCGAGAAGACGGCGGTGGCGATGAGGTCGTGGTCGGGCGAGACCGGATTGCCGCGGAATTCCGTCTCGATGAAGCACATGGCCTCATGGATCGCGACGGGCGTGAGCTGCACGCGGTCGGTCACGTCGCCGAGGGCGAAGATGCCGGCCACGTTGGTGCGCGAATGCGCGTCGACGATGATGGCGCCGCGCTCGTTCATGGCGACGCCCGCCGTCTCCAGCCCGAGGCTGCCGGTGTTCGGCATGCGGCCGAGCGCCAGCATCACCTGGTCGACGGTCAGCGTCTCGCCGGACTTGGTCGACACGATGCGGCGCCCGCCCTCGCCCTCTTCGACGCGCGTGATGATGTCCTCGCAGATGACGCGGATACCCTTGGCTATCATGGCGGACTGCAAGCCGTGGCGCATGTCCTGGTCGAAGCGCGAGAGGATCTGCCTGCCGCGATAGATCAGCGTCGTCTCGACGCCGAGCCCGTGGAAGATGTTGGCGAATTCGACCGCGATATAGCCGCCGCCCGAGATCAGGATGGACTTCGGCAGCTCCGGCAGGTCGAACGCCTCGTTCGAGGTGATGCAGAGGTCGTGGCCGGGCAAGTCGAAATGCGGCGTCGGATGGCCGCCGACCGCGATCAGGATGCGCTCGGCCGTCACCAGCTCGTCGGTGGCGGTCAGGCGGATCGTGTTCGGTCCGACGAGCACGGCGCGCGTTGCAAGGATGGCCGCCCCGGCATTCTCCAGCCCCTTGCGGTAGAGGCCTTCGAGGCGCGTGATCTCCTTCTCCTTGGCCGCGACCAGCGCCTGCCAGTCGAACTTCGTCTCGCCGACCTGCCAGCCGAAGCCGGCCGCGTCCTCGAAATGCTCGTGGAACTGCGAGGCATAGACATAGAGCTTCTTCGGCACGCAGCCGCGGATGACGCAGGTGCCGCCGAAGCGGAACTCCTCGGCGATCGCCACCTTCTTGCCCATGGCGGCGGCAAGGCGCGCGCTGCGCACGCCGCCGGAGCCTCCACCGATGACGAAAAGGTCGTAGTCGAATGTCGTCATGTCGCGATCTCCTGCGGGCAAGCCTGGCCGTATGGCCTTGGGGCGGAACGGCAGCGAATCCGCCGCAGCCCGACACATATAGGAACAGCGCATCCAAAAGGAAAAGGCAACGATGCCGCGATCACCGCCACAGCGGGCTCCCCGCGATCTTGCCAAAAATGGGTAGGCCGGCCGTGCGGAATCCGATTTACGCCGCCGCAAACCGGATTTAAGTAAAGTTCCCGACCAATCGTGGTCTAAGTGGATGATAAAAATGAATAAATCAGCATATTTCGTAGCCTTTTCCGCAGCATGCGCCATGCTTGCCGGCCCGGCCGCGGCGGAAGACCTCGTCTTCAATCTCAAGAACGGCACCGGCTCCGTTCTCACCCGTTTCTACACGTCCCCGGTCGGTGTCGAAAAGTGGGAAGAAGATGTCTTCGGCAACCAGGTCCTCGAACCGGGCGAAGCGATCGAGATCACCATCGCAGACGGCCGCAGCGTCTGTGAGTACGACATGCGCTTCGAGTTCTCCGAGGAGTCCGATCTCGACACCACCACCGACACGCAGAACCTCTGCGAACTCGGCACCTATACGATCCACGAATAAGACGGACCGGGCCGGCTTCACCGAGGGCGGCCCGGCCTATCCGGCGCGCGCGACAGCCTGCGAGAACGCCTCGGAGACCGCCGAGAACTTCAACGCCTGCCAGGACCGGTAATCGATCACGAAGTCCGACGAGACCCAGCAGTTCCCCCTGTTTCCCGGAAATTCCCAGCCGATCAGGCCGGCGCCGCGCGCCGCCGCCAGGATCCTCGCGGTGTGGCTCTGCGAGATGCGATAGCGGGCGGCGACGCCGCTCGCCGACACCGGTCCTATCCACACCCGCCCGGCCGGAAGATGCCATGGCGCCCGGGCGGCAAGTTCGTGCAGCACGTTGCTGCCCGACTCGGCGCGCGTGAAGAGCCCCACGGACGCTGGCGGATGGCACCAGCCTCGTGACGAGAGCATGAGACGCGCCATCCGCGTCTGGGCATAGACGATCAGGTCCGGATCGTCCCGCAGGCGCGCGGCACGTCCTGCCGTGTCGATGCGATCGAGCGCTTCGAGATGGGTGCCGTACCAGCGGCGGATCAGGTCCTCCGTGTACGGCCTTGCGCGGAACATCCGCTGCCGGCGGTCCGCGCAGGCGATCTGCTCGACAAGCCCGTAATGACGCATCTCGTTCAGGAAGGCGAGAACCGTGTTGCGGCTGGCAATCGGCGTGCCGGCAAGGAAGCGCAGGAGGTTCGTCGGTGAAATCGGCGGGCGCGCGGGATCGAGCCGGTGTTCGAAGTGCAGCGCGAGAGTCGCCTGGCTGAGCAGCCATTTCTGCAGGTCCGAAAGATAGCGCACCTCCTTCGGGATTTCCTGATGGGTGGCGAGCAGTTCCTCGGCGGCGAAGACCAAGCAGTCATGAAACCGGCTTTCCGCAAGAAGACGGTCGGCCCCATAGGACAAGATCATGGCGAAAAGACACCGGGCGCAACGGATTAAATCGCATCATTGGCCAAAACGGCCTGCGGATGAAAAAGGCGGCCGGTGGCCGCCTTTTCAGCTTGTCGATTACTGCTGCGGCTGCGCGTCGCCGCCCTCGGCGGGCTTGGCGCCGAGCATCTTGTCGAGCTTGTTGCCGCTTTCGGTGCGCAGGTCGCGGTCGACGCCGGCAGCCCAGATCTCGGCGGCCTTCATGACTTCGCGCGTGGCGATCGGGCCGTCGGCCAGAAGCTTCTTGCCGGCCGCCGAGGCATAGAAGTCGGCGATGGCCTTGAGCTCTTCCTGTGTGAAGGTCTTGGCGTAGATGGTCGCGGCTTCCTTCTCCAGATCGGCGCGGCGTGGAGCGAGCGCAAGAGCCTGCTCGTCCACCACGGCATTGATTTCCTGCTCATGGTTCGGCGAGGCCTGCACGAAGGTCGACTTCACGCGGGAGGCAAGGCCCGGAAGGATGTCGTCGAAGCGGCTCGTCGCGCCGATGGCGTCGATGGCGGCGCGCGCGGTCTTGATCTGCTCTTCCGTGACCTCCTGCGCCTTGGCGGCGCCGGCAAGGCCTGCCGAAACGATGAGGGTCACCGCGAGGGTCCGGCCGAAACCAGAAAATTTGATCATGTCGGTCTGTGCTCCTGTCTATTCTTTTGCCGTCAGCGTGCGCGCACCAGCGGGTCCCGCGATGATGGCCAGCGACGCCATGTTGATGAAGAGGCCGTGTTCGACGACGCCCGGTATGTCATTGAGGTTGCTTGCGAGCGCATCTGCATCAGGAATGCGGCCAAAAGATGCGTCGAGAATGTAGTGTCCGCCGTCCGTCGTGAAGGTGCCGTCGCCGGAGGCGCGCAGCGTGATCGCGCCGGAAAGGCCGAGGCGCGCGGCCGTCTTCTCAATGGCGATGCGGGTCGCCGCAAGCCCGAACGGATTGACCTCGATGGGCAGCTTGAAGGCGCCGAGCGTCTCGACGACCTTGCTTTCGTCGGCAATGACGATCATGCGCTGCGAGGCGCTGGCGACGATCTTCTCGCGCAGCAGCGCGCCGCCGCCGCCCTTCATGAGGCGCAGCCTGCCGTCCACCTCGTCCGCGCCGTCGATGGTGAGGTCGAGTTCGGGCAGTTCGTCCAGCGACTTCAGCGGCACGCCGAGTTCGACGCAGAGCCGCGCCGTGCGCTCGGAGGTGGGAACACCCTCGACGCGAAGGCCGCCCGCCACCTGTTCGGCGAGAAGCCGCACGAATTCCTCGGCGGTCGAGCCGGTGCCGATGCCGAGGCGCATGCCGTCCTCCACGTAGGAGAGCGCGGCCTCGGCGGCCCTGATCTTCATTTCACGGGCGTCCATGCCCCAAAACTCCCTCAACGAGTACCCGCCGGCACGCGCGAAGCGGCCGGATTTCCGGTGAGACACTTACACGCCCTGAATGGCAAACGAAAGCCAAAATCGCCGCCCGCGCTGCGGCCGACAAGCCGATTGCAAAAGCCGCCGCCATCGCATACCGAGAAGCCTGTCCCTTCAATTCCCAAGGTATGCCATGTCCGCTCCTCTCGTCGTCTTCGACCTCGACGGCACCCTCATCGATACGGCGCACGACCTCGTGGCGAGCCTCAATCACACGATCGGCCTCGAAGGGCTGGAGCCCGTCGGCTATGGGGACCTCACCCATCTCGTCGGCCATGGCGGCCAGGTGATGATCAGGCGCGCCTTCGCGCTGCGCGGCCGCGAGATCACCGATGCCGAGCTGCAGCGCATGCTCGCCGTCTTCGTCGAGCACTATGCGGATGCCATGCCGGGCGTCTCGGTGCCCTATCCGGGGCTCACCGATGCCATGGACCGCCTCGCCGCGTCGGGCTACCGGCTTGCCGTCTGCACGAACAAGATGGAGGGCCTTGCCCGCCGCCTCGTCGACGGCCTCGGCCTCACCGCCCGCTTTTCGGCGATCACCGGCGGCGATACCTTCGCCGTCCGCAAGCCGGATGCCGAGCACCTGCTCGGCACGATCAGCCGCGCCGAGGCCGATCCGATGCGAACCGTGATGATCGGCGACAGCCTCAACGACATGCTCGTCGCCCGCAATGCCGGCGTCCCGTCGATCGGCGTGCCCTTCGGCTATTCCGACGTGCCGGTCGCCGAGCTAGAACCGAACCACGTCATCGCCCATTTCGACGAGCTGACGCCCGATCTCGTCGAGCGGCTCATCGCTCGCTGACCTTGCCGGGGAGTGCCTGTTGGACTGGACCGAAACCCTGCTCGACACCCGGTCCGGCTGGACACCCGCACATCAGGGCGAATCCGGCGATCGCGTCTTTCGCAGCATCGATGGGCAGCGCTACGCCAAGCTGGCGCAGGGCCCGCGCGCAGCCGAGCTTGCCGGCGAACGGGACCGGCTGCAATGGCTTGCCGGCAAGGGCATCGCCTGCCCCGCCCCCCTCGGCTGGCACGCGAACGACGATGGCGCCTGCCTGACAATGAGCGCGCTTCCGGGCGTTCCGGCAGCAACGCTGTCCGGCCCGGACCTCCTGAAAGCCTGGCCGTCCATGGCCGAAAGCCTTGCCGCCTTTCACGCCCTGCCCGTTGCCGGGTGCCCCTTCACGAAAGACCTTTCCGGCATGGTCGCACGAGCGGCCGACGTGGTGGCGCGCGGCGCCGTCAATCCGGATTTCCTGGCCGCGGAGGACAGGGACGTGCCGGCACGCGATCTGCTGGCGCGTGTCGAGGCCGAACTGCCCCTGCGGCTGGCGCAGGAAGCGGAGGAGCGCGCCGTCTGCCACGGCGATCCCTGCATGCCGAATTTCATGGTGGACCCGGCGACGCTCCGCTGCACGGGCCTGATCGATCTCGGCCGTCTCGGCACGGCGGATCGCTATGCCGACCTGACGCTGATGCTTACCAATGCGCGGGAGACCTGGGGAACGGAGGACGAGGCCAGCAGCGCCTTCGACATCCTCTTCGCCACGATGCAGATCGAGGCGCCCGACAGGGAGCGCCTCGATTTCTATCTCAGGCTGGACCCGCTGACCTGGGGCTGACGAATCAGCCCTGGACCTGCCGTGCCGATCGCGTGGCGGCGAAGGCCTTGCGCATGTAGTCATCCCGGCCGTAGACGTCGTCGAAATATTCGACCGCGCCGTCCTTGTTCGGCCAGGCGGTGAAATAGGCGATGTAGATCGGAATGTCCGCCTTCACGCTCAGCGCCTTGTTGCGGCCCGCCGCGATCTCCTTGCCGACATCCGCCTCGCTGACACCGAGCACGGCCGCCGCCATCTTGCGCGGCTCGGCAAGGCGCACGCAGCCGTGGCTGAGCGCCCGCATGTCCTTCTTGAAGAAGCTCTTCGACGGCGTGTCGTGCATGTAGATGGCGTGGCTGTTCGGGAAGAGGATCTTCAATTCGCCGAGCGCATTGTCGCCGCTCGGCGGCTGGCGCACGGAAACGCCCGCCGTCGAACCGTTCCAGTTGACCGAGGACGAGGGCACCGCGCGGCCTCCGACGGCAACCTCATAGCCCATCCGGTCGAGATAGGACGGGTCGTTGCGCAGCTTCGGCAGCATCTCGTTGATGATGATCGACTGCGGCACGCCCCAGTACGGATTGACCTCCACGGTCTGGATGCGGTCCTCGAAGAAATAGGTCTGGTTCGACTTCGAGCCGACGACCGTGCGCATGGAGAACTTTTCCGCACCATCCTCATGGTAATAGACCATGAAGGCCGGCTGGTTGATGAAGACATGGCGCGGGCCGAGATCGACCGGCAACCAGCGCGCCTGCTCAAGCGCCACTTCGAGCTTGGCGATCTTGTCGGTGACCGAATCGCCGCCCGTCAGCTTGCGGATCGAGGCCTTGCCGACGACGCCGTCCGGCTTCAGCCCGTTTTCCTTCTGGAAGGCCTCGACGAGCGAAACCAACTCCGGCGTATAGTCCGGCGTGCCCGTATAGCTCGCAATCGTCACGGAATGGTCGGTCTTCAGCGCATCGGAACCGTGCTTGACGATGCCCTTGACGATATTGGCAAGCTCGGGATTGCTCTGGCCCGGCTTCAAAAGCGTGTTTTCGGCGATCACCACGCGGTCGCCGCCTTCCGTCTCGGCGCGCAGCCGCGCGAGCTCGGCCTTCAGCGCCTGGAACTCGGCACTGGCCGGCGAGCGGCTTTCCAGATAGGCCTTGACGTTGCCGCTCAGCGCCACGTTCTTCAGCGCCGCGACGAGGTTGACGTCCTTGCGCTTGAAATCGTGATAGCCGGAAATACGGTTCGGATCGATGCGACCGCGCGCGGCGTCCTGCACATAGGTCGCGACGGCCGAGGACAGGGCGATCTCGAAGGTGGCGAGCTCGTTGTAGCGCCTGTTCATGTCGGCGCGGTCGAAGCCGTCAGACGGAATCTGCACCGCATAATCCCAGGGGTCGAGGCCGACGGAAGCGGCATCGGCCAGCACGGCGATGGCGGCCTTGGCCTTCTCGTTGATACCATCACCTTCAACCCAGACGAGTTTCTTGTGATCGCCGTAGAACGCCTCGACCGCCTTGGCGGCATCCGGCGTGGTGCGCACGTTGACCGTGGCGAAGGCGGCGCGAACGCCGGAATCGCCGGCCGGTACGACGTCGGCGGAAATCGAGCTGGTCACGACCGGGTCGGCCAGCTTGTCGACGGCGACGCGCTTCAGGGCGTCGGCCTTGTAGGTATAGTATTGCGGGCCGGTCACGCGCGGCAGCGGCTTTGCCGCCTGCCTCGCCTCGGCGTTCGGCATCATCACGCCGGTTTGCACGCCCGGAAGTTCCTCGCGCTTCGGCTCCTTCTTCTTGCCGCCGCGAAGGATATCCATCAGCGTAATGGCATTTGCGGGCGCGGCGTTAAGCGTGATGGTGGCGCAGGACAGAGCCAGCGCAGCGGCCAGCACGGCAGTCTTTGTCAGCTTCATATATATTCCATTCCCCGAATAAACCGCATGTCGCGGCCTCTGGTGGCGCCCGAACCAGCAGGCCGGTAAGTTATAGGAAAGGATGGTGAATGAAAAGGAAACGCCCCGGCCCGCCGGCCCTTCCGCGCCTCACGAAACCGTCATGCCGGACCCTTGCGGAAAGGACGCGCGGCTCCCCGTAAAAATTTGAATTGACGCGGATTTTCTTGCGTATGGCCGGTTTCGGAAGAACGGCCATCGGAAAGCATAAAAAATTTGTGCGCGCAGTTGTGATGGAAAAAGCACAGCCGCGGATCGGCCCGCCGCACCTTCGCCGGAGCGCATCCGGCGCCTAATCGATTTTAACCGAAAGTCTCGCCTTCCGCCGCCATTCCGCCCTTGCAACCGGGTCTGAGATGGGCCAGAGATTTGCGCGATTTTATCGCGCCGGCGCGGCCCTTCCCGAACGGCCCGCGCTCGCCCGGCCTGCCGCGTCCCATGCGGCGGCATCGCCGGCGGCAGGACGGAGCGCATGGGCTTTAAAGCGGGAAGCACAATGACATCGACGCGCACGGAAACGGATACATTCGGCCCCATCGAAGTGGACAACAGCCGCTATTGGGGCGCGCAGGCCCAGCGCTCGCTCGGCAACTTCAAGATCGGCTGGGAAAAGCAGCCGCTTTCGGTCGTGCGTGCCCTCGGCATCGTCAAGCAGGCCGCCGCCCGCGCCAACATGGAGCTCGGCCGCCTCGACCCGGCCATCGGCAAGGCCATCACGGAAGCCGCGCAGGAAGTCATCGACGGCAAGCTCAACGATCATTTCCCGCTCGTCGTCTGGCAGACAGGCTCGGGCACCCAGTCCAACATGAACGCCAACGAGGTGATCTCCAACCGGGCGATCGAGATGCTCGGCGGCGTCATGGGCTCCAAGAAGCCGGTGCACCCGAACGACCACGTCAACATGAGCCAGTCGTCGAACGACACCTATCCGACGGCCATGCACATCGCCTGCGCCGAACGCATCGTCCATGACCTCCTGCCGGCGCTCAAGCACCTGCACGCCGCGCTCGAAGCCAAGGTCAAGGCCTTCGACCACATCATCAAGATCGGCCGCACGCACACGCAGGACGCCACCCCGCTGACCCTCGGCCAGGAATTCTCCGGCTATGCCGCGCAGGTCGCCTCCTCCATCAGGCGCATCGAGCTGACGCTGCCGGGCCTTTGCGAGCTCGCCCAGGGCGGCACCGCCGTCGGCACGGGCCTCAACGCCCCGGTCGGCTTTGCGGAAAAGGTCGCCGACCACATCGCGAAGATCACCGGCATCGCCTTCAAGACCGCGCCGAACAAGTTCGAAGCGCTCGCCGCCCATGATTCGATGGTCTTCTCGCACGGCGCCATCAACGCGGCCGCCGCTGCGCTCTTCAAGATCGCCAACGACATCCGCTTCCTCGGCTCCGGCCCGCGCTCCGGCCTCGGCGAGCTCGCCCTGCCGGAAAACGAGCCCGGCTCGTCCATCATGCCCGGCAAGGTGAACCCGACCCAGTGCGAGGCCCTCACCCAGGTCTGCGCCCAGGTCTTCGGCAACCACGCCTCCCTCACCTTCGCCGGCAGCCAGGGCCATTTCGAGCTCAACGTCTTCAACCCGCTGATGGCCTACAACTTCCTGCAATCCGTCCAGCTCCTGTCGGACGCCGCGATCTCCTTCACCGACAATTGCGTGACCGGCATCGAGGCGCGCGAGGACAACATCAAGGCCGCGCTCGACCGCTCGCTGATGCTCGTCACCGCGCTCGCCCCGAAGATCGGCTACGACAACGCCGCCAAGATCGCCAAGACCGCGCACAAGAACGGCACGACGCTGCGCGAGGAGGCCGTCGGCGGCGGCTACGTCACGAACGAGGAGTTCGACGAGGTTGTGCGCCCGGAAAAGATGATCATGCCGGGTTGAAGAAGTTTCCTTGAATATAAACGACCGGAAGGCCGCAGATCGTTGGATTTGCGGCCTTTTTTCATAAGGCTTTCCGCTACGGCACACACAACCGTTAATCTTTCCCAAAGCATTTTCGCGGTATTTTACGGGATGGGTGTCAACGAACGGAATCAGGAGCAGCCGATATGAACACGGCAGTTGCGCAGAAGGTCCAGGTGCCGGACATCGCGGCACAGGTGACTTACGCCATGCGCATAATGGGCGTTTCTCCCATCCCGCGGAATTACGAGCTGTTCTACGAAGCCTATATCGGCTCCAATCCCAAGCTGACGCGGGAACTGGCTGCCCTTGGCAGCAAGGCCTCGCAGGAGGAACTGGACGAGATCGGCGCGCAATATTTCGGCCATCACCACGGCGCAACCGCCATCGACGGCGTGCACACCAAGATCGTCGGCGAACTGGAGGGCCTGCTGCGCCTTCTGCGGCAGGAGCAGACGTCGCTCGAAAGCTATAACAGGCTGCTCGACGAGACCTTCGTGCGCATCAACGGCAAGAACGCCACAAGCGTCGACATCATCAAGAGCGTCATCGGCGTCCTCACGCAGGCCACCGGCGACACCATCACCCAGGGCAAGGAGATGGTCGAGAATGTCACGCAGAAATCGCTCGAGATGGAGAACGTCCGCAAGGAGCTGGACGAGTACAAGCGCATCGCCAACACCGATTCGCTGACGCAGCTCTCCAACCGCCGCGCCTTCGACGACAAGCTCTCGGCCATCTACAATTCTTCGATGTCGCGCAACGTCACCGCGCTGATCCTCGCCGACATCGACCATTTCAAGAAGATCAACGACACCTACGGCCACCCGGTCGGCGACAAGATCCTCGCCTCCGTCGGCAGCCTGATCCGCGCCAATGTGCGCAAGGACATCCTCGTCGCCCGCACCGGCGGCGAGGAGTTCGCCATGATCGTGGAAGGCAACACAGAAGAAGAGGCGATGGCGATCGCCGAGCGCATCCGCATCGCGCTGGAGCACACGCCCTTCAAGAATTCCAAGACCGGCGTCAACTACGGCCCCATCACCATCTCGCTCGGCCTGTGCATGGCCTCCTGGGCGGAAGGCCCGGGCGAACTCTATTCCAAGGCCGACATCGCCCTTTATTGCGCCAAGAACGGCGGCCGGAACAGGACGATGCCTTTCGAGGACGGCATGAAGAAGGATTTCGTCAAGAGCTGGCTCATCTACCGCAAGTAAGGCCTTCCCGAACCTGTCCCGAAACGGCGCCCCTGCGGCGCCGTTTTGCATTTTGGCAACGAAACTTCTCCCATCGCGGAATTCGGCGGAACCGTGGCGGCATCCGAGCGTTTCCACGGCAAAAGGAGGTACGTGCCATGCAAACCGGATTTCTCGAAATGACGATGATCGCCGCCCTGATGGTCAGCAGCCTCATCTGGATCCAGCCCTTCTGACCATGCTGTCAGGCGGCGATGCGCCGCCTGTCCTCGGCCAGGAAATCGACGATGCGCTCGATGACGGGCTCGGCCGAGACGATGCGGCGGTGGCCGAGGCCGTTCGCCCATTCGAGCGTGACGTTCGCCCCTGAGGCGGCGTAGCGCCGGGCATGCAACGCCGGCACCTCCTTGTCGTCCTCGGCATGGATGACGAGGATCGGCGCATCGAGCCGCCCCGCCCCGCGCGCCGCATCGAACGCCGAAAGCGGCGCGCCGGCGATATGCTCGACATGCCCTTCCAGCGCTGCCTGCGCCGGCGGCCCAAGCCTCAGCAGGCGTCCCAGGTCCTTGAACAGCCAGCTCATCTCGCTCGGCGAGCCGATGGTGACGAGCCGGCGCGGCCGGTGTGCGGGAACCGACGGCACGAGGCCGCTCGCCGCGCAGGCGAGCGAGGCGCCGCCGAAGGAATGGCCGCAGAAATAATCGAACCCGCCGAAGCGTTGCCAGGCCGCATCGATGGCGCGCACGGCCATCGGCAGCGTCAGCGTGCGCCCGCGCGAGGCGCCGTGCCCCGGCAGGTCGAGCGCCACCACCTCATGCCCGGCGGCGACCAGCCGCTCCGTCAGGGCGGCAAGATAGGCCGCCCGCGATCCCCAGCCATGCACGACGAGAACGCGCCCGGCCGACGCCGCGTGGTCGCGCGCGGCGAAGCGATGCGCAACGGCCGTCCCGCCGGCGAAGGAGAGTTCGACGCGCTGCGCCTGCCGCATCCAGCCCTGCGAGCGCGCGAACAGCGCCTTCTCCTTCGCCGTCCGCGGCCGGCGCGCGGGCGTCGTCGCGAAGAGGCGGAAGGCGACGCGGCCGGCCGCATAGGGAGAAACGGCGGCGATGCCGGACAGCGCGCGCCGGATGACCTTCAAGCCAAAGGATGCCATAGTGGGAATCTCAAAAATGTTCAATGCTGAACAATAAAGTACAACGATGAACGAAAATCAACCCTTCCCCTGGGATCATCCGCGTTTTCGCAGCTGGATCGGCGTGGCGCGCGCATGCCAGCTCATGCAGCAGGCGATGACGCGGGCGATCGCCGATCTCGGCATCAAGACGCCGCATCTCGACATCCTGATCAACCTCTACCGCTTCGACGGCATCTCCCAGCAGGAGCTGGCCCGCAAGCTGCTCGTCGGCCGCTCGAACATGAGCATGCTCCTGCCGCAGCTCGAACGGCGCGGCCTGATCGTTCGCAGGCCCGACGCGAAGGACAAGCGCGTGCTGCGCCTTTCCTTGACCGAGGCCGGCCGCGACCTGACCCGGCAGGCAATGGCCATCCAAACCGGCATGATCGAGCGCATCCTCTCGCAGACACCCGCCGACCGCTGCCTTCAGGTCGCAGAAGCCATGGAGGACATCATCCGCATCCTCCAGGCGATGGAAGGCGATGAGGTCGCGGACGAGGATTAGGGTCCGTGGACATTTACTTTAACGCGATGATGGTTGCGACGAGGTGCCAGTTTGCAGCGTAACTACATGCAGTTTTCTCATACCGCGTTGCGATTGCTCGAAATTCCTTGATCTTCGCAAAGAAATTTTCGATCAGGTGTCGCCACCTGTATGCATGGCGATCAAAGTCGCGCTGCGTCTTTCTGTTGGCTTTTGGTGGAATGACCGCCGCTGTGCCACGCTGATCGAGTTCTGAAAGCAGCCAGTCCGCATCGAAGGCCTTGTCCGCGAGCAGCGCTCCGAACGACACATTGTCGATGAGCGGGGCAACCCCTTTCATGTCATGGGCTTGACCGGGCAACAGGTGAAAATCGAACAGGTTTCCAAGCGCATCGACCAGGGCGACGATTTTGATGGTCAATCCGCCGCGCGAACGCCCGATGGCCTGAGGTTGAGTCCCCCTTTTGCGCCACTGGCCTTCTGGTGAGCCTGGACTGCTGTGCCGTCCATGAGCGCGTATTCGAAGTCCGGGATGCCCCGGATACCTTTGAAAAGTCACTCGAACACCCCGGCTTTGGCCCAACGGCGAAAACGCCGGAACGCGCTGTTCCAGTTTCCGAACGCCGTTGGGAGATCACGCCATGGCAATCCCGTACGCACTCTCCACAGAACGGCTACAAGAAACACGCGGTTATCTTTGCCAGTTACTCCTCGATCTCCTTGCTTGCCGACAAGCAAGGGCTCAATGCGGGACCACGCCGCATCCGATACCACAAACCGTGTTTCGTCCATTCAAATCTCCAGTTGGGAAGCTTGAATCAGAAACGAGATCGCGAGTAAACCATTAGTGTCGACAGACACCAGCGCCGTCGATTGGCAAAAGTTAAGGATTTCCAATGCCTATACCAATGGAATACAGGCTTGCGGCCAAGGAATTCGATAATTTTCTGGCAGATGTCGCTATGAAAACGAATTTGGGTTCCAGACACCAGGCATATACAACTACGCAAGGAGTGTTTTTTTGTTTCAGGCGCAGGCTGAGTATTCATGATGCGATTTCATTTGTGCAAGTCTTGCCTGCAATGCTCCGAGCTTTATTCGTTAGCGATTGGAACACCAATGAGCTGCAGGAAAAATCATGGGATCGGGACTTGATGGCAGACGAGGTGAAGCAGCTTCGCAAGAATCACAACTTCTCCCCTGATACTGCAATTAATGATGTTGCCTGCGTTCTGCGCAAGTATGTAGATGAAGTCGCATTCGAACGTTGTCTGAAAAAACTGCCGCCTCATGCTCGTGCTTTTTGGCTTTAGAACAGATTTTATTGTCCACGGACCCTAGTCGCTTGCCTCTTCTTCCTGCGCGTGGCGCTGGCGGCCCTCTTCCGCGGCCGCCCGTTCGCGCGCGGTGCGTGCGGCGACGATGTCGGCCGGCTGGACATTGCCGCGGATGAGCTGGCGGCCGGCATAGATGCCGCCGACGGTTTCGAGCGCCAGGCGCTCCCGGTCGACGTCGCGGAAGTCCTCCACCACCTCGGCGGCAAGGTCGTCGTCCTCGCCGAGCGCCTTGAGCGTCTCGCGGCTGAAGAGCAGGGCCGATTCGAAGGTCTCGCGGATCTGGAAGTCGACGCCGGCATGGACGAGGTCGATGGCGTGGCCGCGGTCATAGGCACGGGCAAGCAGCGGCACGAGCGGGAATTCCTCGTGCACGACCTCCGCGATCTTCACCGCGGCTTCCTTGTCGTCGACGCAGATGAGGATCGCTTTCGCCGTCGCCGCGCCCGCGGCATGCAGGATGTCGATGCGCGAACCGTCGCCGTAATAGACCTTGAAGCCGAAGTCCGAGGCGTCGCGCACGAACTCCGCGTCCTTGTCGATCAGCGACAGCGTGTAGCCGCGGGCCAGCAGCGGCTGGCTGACGATCTGCCCGAAGCGGCCGAAGCCGATCATCAGCACCGTGCCCTCGACATTCTCCGGCAGCGTCAGCCCCTCGGTGGAGGGCTGGCTCTTGGGCACAAGCCGGTCGTGCAGGATGACGAAGAGCGGCGTCAGCACCATCGAGATGATGATGGTCGCCGTCAGGATGGCGTTCTGCTCGCCATTGAGGATGCCGGCGGCAACGGCGGCGGCATAGAGCACGAAGGCGAACTCGCCGCCCTGCGCCATCAGCACGGCGCGCTCCAGGCTCTCGCTGTGGCAGGTGCCGAGAAGGCGCGCAACGGCATAGATCAGCAGCGTCTTGGCGACCATGTAGCCGACGACGCTCGCCACCACGAGCTGCCAGTTGGCGGCGATGACGGAGAGGTCGATCGCCATGCCGACGCCGAGGAAGAACAGGCCGAGCAGGATGCCGCGGAACGGCTCGATGTCGGCTTCGAGCTGGTGGCGGAAGGACGATTCGGACAGGAGCACGCCGGCCAGGAAGGCCCCCATGGCCATGGAGAGGCCCGAGAGCTGCATGGCAAGCGCCGAGCCGAGCACCACGAGCAGCGCCGCCGCCGTCATCACCTCGCGCGCCCCGGATGCCGCCAGCACCCGGAAGAGCGGGTTCAGCAGGTACCGCCCGGCCAGCACCAGCGCGGCGATGGCGCCGATGGCGATGGCGATCGACAGCCAGCGGTCGGACGCATCCGTCGCCACCGCCCCGGTACCGAGCAGCGCGACGATGGCGAGCAGCGGCACGATGGCAAGATCCTCGAAGAGCAGGATCGCGATGATGCGCTGCCCCTTGAGCGTGGAGAGTGTCCCCCTCTCCTGCAGCATCTGCATGACGATGGCGGTCGAGGTCAGCACGAAGCCGGTGCCGGCGACGAAGGAGGGAATGAGCGGGAAGCCGAAGGCAAGCCCGATCCCGGTGAGCGCCGCCATGGCGCCGAGCACCTGGAACGTCCCGAGCCCGAAGATGTCCTTGCGCATGCCCCAGAGCCGGGAGGGCTGCATTTCAAGGCCGATGATGAAGAGGAACATCACGACGCCGAGCTCGGCGACATGGATGATCGCCTGGGGATCGGAGAAGAAGCCGAAGCCGAACGGGCCGATCGCCAGGCCCGCAGCAAGGTAGCCGAGCACAGAGCCGAGGCCGATCTTCTTGAAGACCGGCACGGCGGCGACGCCCGCCGCCAGCAGCACGACAACCTGGGTGAGATCGTTTGCGTTCGCTTCTGCTGCCAAAGGGCATCTCCCGTTCGTGTTTGGGGTGGACGCTACCTCGGGCAGGCAGTCCGGTGGATCATCGCGGCTTTTCGGAAATATCGCGGCTCATGCCCTTCTCCGCAAGCTCGCGCTCGTAATCGGCAAAGAGGTCCGCGCCCTTTTCCCCGAGTTCCCTGAGATAGGACCACGTATAGATGCCGGTATCGTGAAAGTCGTCGAAGCCGATGCGGACGGCGTAGTTGCCGGTCGGGATCATGGAGATGATGGCGACGTTGCGCTTGCCCGGCACCGTCACCTTCTGCCCCGGCCCGTGGCCCTGCACTTCGGCGGATGGCGAAAGCACGCGCAGCAGTTCGGCGGAAAGATCGAAGCTCACACCGTCGTTGAAGGTGACGAGAAGGCGCTGTCGGTCCTTGGACACACGCAGCTCGGTCGGCCAGAGGTCGCTCATGCCTGATCCCTTTCCATTCGATTTCGCGAAGGACTATGCCGCAAGCCGGGGATGCGCAAGGCCGAAAATGCTGTCATAATCGCCGCATCGGCTTGACGGAGCGCGCCCCGCGCACGACATGTCGATAAAGGAGACGTAGTTTGAATTCGCATGCAGGACCCTGGAATGGCGCGAACGCGCTCGCGCGATCCGAAGCGCCGATGATCGACCCCTTCGGACGGGCGATCACCTACCTGCGCGTCTCGGTCACCGACCGCTGCGATTTCCGCTGCACCTACTGCATGGCGGAAAACATGACCTTCCTGCCGAAGAAGGATCTTCTCACGCTGGAAGAACTGAACCGGCTCTGTTCCGCCTTCATCGCCAAGGGCGTGCGCAAGCTGCGCCTGACGGGCGGCGAACCGCTGGTGCGCAAGAACATCATGCATCTCGTGCGCGCGCTCGGCGCCCATGTCCATGCCGGCCGCCTCGACGAGCTGACGCTGACGACGAACGGCTCCCAGCTTGCAAGACACGCGGCCGAGCTTGTCGACTGCGGCGTGCGCCGCATCAACGTCTCGCTCGACACGCTCGATGCGGAAAAGTTCAGGACCATCACCCGCTGGGGCGAGCTTTCCAAGGTCCTGGAGGGCATCGACGCGGCGCAGGCGGCAGGCCTCAAAATCAAGATCAACGCCGTGGCGCTGAAGGACTTCAACGACCGCGAAATCCCCGAGCTGATGCGCTGGGCACACGGCCGCGGCATGGACCTCACCCTCATCGAGACCATGCCGATGGGCGAAATCGAGGAGGACCGCACGGACCGCTACCTGCCGCTCTCGCAAATGCGCGCCCGGCTCGCCGAGGACTTCACCCTCACCGAAAACGCCTACCGCACCGGCGGCCCGGCGCGCTACGTCACGGTCGGGGAAACCGGCGGGCGCCTCGGCTTCATCACGCCGATGACGCACAATTTCTGCGAAAGCTGCAACCGCGTCCGCCTCACCTGCACCGGCACGCTCTACATGTGCCTCGGCCAGAACGACGCGGCCGACCTTCGCCTGCCGCTGCGTGCCTCCGAGGACGACGCCCTCCTCTCTCAGGCGATCGACGAGGCGATCGGCCGCAAGCCGAAGGGCCACGATTTCATCATCGACCGCCGCAACCGCCCGGCCGTCGCCCGCCATATGAGCGTCACCGGCGGCTGATCGCCGGAACGGAGGCCAGGTGAACCGTCTTCTTGCAGCCCTCCTCTGCATCGCCCTTGCCGTGCCCGGCCTCGCGGCCGACCGCCCGGCCGGCATCGCCGCCGCCGAGGCCATCGCCAAAGCGGCTCTCGGCGAGAACTGCGACATGAACGGCATGGAGGAGGTTCCGATCGCCGGGCCCGGGGCGGAAGGCCTCGCCCATTCCATCTACCGCTTCTCCTACAAGCCCACCTACAATCCCGACGGCGAAGAGGTTCAGGCAGAGCTCTACCTGCTCTTCTGCGGTTCCGGCGCCTACAATATCCGCAATGCCGTCGTGCTGAAGACGAGCGATGACGACACGCCGAAGCTCATCGCCTTCGCCATGCCTGAGATCGACTACAGCTATGCGGACGACAATCAGGACAGGCTGAAAGCCGAGCCGAGCGTGCGCGGCTTCCGCGCAACGCCCCTGCTGGTGAACGCCGGTTTCGACGAGAAGAGCCGGACGATAAACAGCCACACCGCATGGCGCGGCATCGGCGATGCCTGGGACAGCGGTGAATGGGTGTTCCGCAACGGCGATTTCGTGCTCACCCGCTTCGAATTCGACCCAACCTACGGCGACCCCCTGCCGGACGTTCCGGAAAGCTATGTCGTCTACGAGGCGGGCAGGTAAGGTCCGATACGAAAACGGCCGGGCTTTCGCCCGGCCGCTCCAACCGCGATGTCCGATCCTCAGGCCGCATGATGCCGGCCGTAGCCGTCGTCCTGCCGCAGGTCGAGGTCCCGGGTCTTGAAGTGGTCGATCTTCTCGTTGAGGTTCTGCACGCGCCGGCGCAGGCCGTGGATCTCGGCGGTGTTCTCCTCCACCATCGCCGCATTCTGCTGCGTGATGAGCTCGACCTGGTGCACCGCCTGGTTCACCTCGTTGATGCCCTCGTATTGGGCGGCAGCGGCGGCCTCGATCTTGCCGACGAGCGTGTGGATCGAGGAGATGTGCCGGTTGATCACCGTCAGCGCCTCGCCAGTCTCGGTGACGAGGGCGACCCCGTTGCGGACCTGCGCCGAACTGTCGGAGATGAGCCCCTTGATCTCGCGGGCGGCACCCGCGCAGCGTTGGGCCAGCTCGCGCACTTCCTGCGCGACGACGGCGAAACCCCGGCCCGCCTCGCCCGCCCGCGCCGCCTCGACGCCGGCATTGAGAGCAAGGAGGTTCGTCTGGAAGGCGATCTCGTCGATGACGCCGATGATCGTGCCGATCTTCTCCGAGGAGCGGTTGATCTCGCCCATCGCGTCGACCGCCTTGGCCACGACATTGCCGGAGCGCAGGGCATAGCTGTGCGTCTCGTTGACGGAGACGGCGGTCTGCTGCGCGCTTTCGGCCGTCGAGCGGACGATCTCGGTGAGCTGGCGGAGCGCCCGCGAGCTTTCCTCCAGCGCCGCCGCCTGCTGCTCGGTGCGGCGGGCGAGATCGTCGGCGGAGACGGCAAGGTTGCCGGTGCCGCTGTTGATCTCCATCGTCGTCGCGCGAACGTCCGAAAGAGTGACGCGCAGCGCCTCGACCGCATTGTTGTAGGTGCGGGCCATCGCGACATATTCGGCGGCCAGCGCCTCCGTCATGCTTTCCTCCAGATTGCCGGCGGCAAGCTGGCCGAGGACGTCGGACAGCGCCGTCAGCGCCTCCGTCTGCTCCGCCTCGATGCGGGCGCGATCGCTGGCGCGGCGGGCCTGCTCCTCGGCGGTGAGCTGGCGCTGGGCCTCCGCCTCCCGCTCCAGGCGGATGTTCTCCAGCGCCGCATCGCGGAAGACGGCGACCGAGCGCACCATGTCGCCGATCTCGTCGCCGCGGTTGCGGCCGTCGATGCTGATGTCGAGGTCGCCGCTGGCAAGCCGCGACATGGCCTCGGTGACGCGCTTGAGCGGTCCGCGCAGGGTTTCCACCAGCATCAGGCCGCCGACGATGGCGAGCAGCGTGCCGGCGACCATCGCGATGATGGAGACGTTGGCCGAGCGCTGGCTGTCCTTCTTGCCGGCTTCCTGCGCGCTGGAGACGAACTGCTCCAGCGTCTGGCTGGCATCGGCGACCGAGGCATAGGCGGCGATGCGCGCGGCCTGCCACTTCTCGCCGACGGAGATGAGGTCCTGCGTGCCCCGCTCGATCCTGGCGAGCGAGGGGGCGAGCTTTTCCGAGAGGTCGCGCAACGCCGCGTTCTTCGCACCGAGGCCGGCAAGCTCGCCGGCACTGGCCGAAACGGCCTTCACGTCCGCCAGAACGGCATCCCGGCTCGCCTGGTCGAGCTTGCGGTGCAGCTCGCTGATATGCAGGCGCGTTTCGTCGATGCCCTTGAAGGTATCGCCCATCAGCGTGATCAGCGTCTTGAGGAGGGCGATCTCCGCGTCCATGCCGACGAAGCGCTTGGCCGCCGTGTCGGAATTCTTGCCGGCCTCCTTCAGGAAGTCGGCGTCGAACTTGGCGAGCCTGGTCAGCACCGGCACGAACTTCGCCTTCTTCGCCTCCGCATCGTCGCTGCCGGCGAGGATCTCCTTGATGGTGGTAATCTCGGCCTCGAGCGGCGTGATCTGCTCCAGCGCCTTCGCGGAGGCGATCGCCCTGGATTCGCCGAGCTGCTTGAGGAGCTGCGGCAGGTAGTTCTCCGCGGCCTTCACCTTGTCCTCCGCCTTCATCGCGAGGGCGACGGGCTTGCGGAACTTGCCGATGCGCTCGGAAAGGCCCTGGTAGGCGGCGGCGTCGAAGAGAAGCGCCTTGGCGAAAGCTTCCTTTTCACCCGATTCGCCGCGGATGACCCCGATCTGCTTTTCGGCGAAGGCGCCGTCCCTGGCCATGGCGGCAAGCGCGCCCTCGAGCTCGGCGGTCACGGCGTTGCGCTGCTGGTCGATGGCCCAGAGCGTTTCGGTCTGGTTGCGCATGGTCGCGGCGAGCGCGACGACGGAGGCGATCTTCGCCTTCTCCGTCGCATCCGGCAGCAGCGCGTCGAGGTCGCGGATACCGTCCTCCTGCTCGTCGATCCGCGCGGTGAGCGCGTCCCGCGTTTCCTCCCCCGGCCGGTCGACGAAGTCCTGAAGCCCGGTGCGCAGGTTCTGGAAGTGCGACAGGCTGCTGATCGTCTCGCGCGTCACCGTCATGTGGCCGTTCAGCGTGCTCGCGGTGAAGTAGCCGACAAGGCCGATGCCCGCGATGAGGGCGACCAGAGGAATGACGAAGAGCAGCACCTTCGTGACGATGCGGCGCTGCTGGAGCAGGCGGTCGATGAATGACATGGGGTTCCCCGACGTTTCTTATGACGGCCAAGATTTCCCAGGGTGCTTGTCAAAGCCGAAGCGGCCGCTCAGGCTCGCCATGCGAGCGCGGCCGGCGTTTCGCTGTCGGGGCGCCTGCCGCTCTTCCATCAGGCGGCGCGCCCTCACCCGCCGCATCATGCGACCGCTCGTTGGGATGAGGCAACGATAGGTGGCGAAGCTTAATGAAATCCTTCGTAACGGCGGCAGCAATTCGAGCTGCCGCCACCGGGGGCGAGGCTTTTTCGCCCGTTTTTCGCCCATTTGCCCGCTCTTTCGCCATCGATGCCGTTTGTTTCGGTCGATCTCGCGGGGCGTTGCGCCTATGACGGGAAGGTACACGCTCGGAATCACCTGCATGAACTCTTCCGGAAACGCCAGGGGCGCACTCTACATGGTCATCGCCATGGCCGCCTTCACCTGCAACGACGCCCTCGTCAAATCCGTCACCCATGCCATGAACACCGGCCAGATCCTGTTCGTGCGCGGGCTGATGACGAGCGTGCTCGTCCTCGTGATCGCCCGCAGCCTGGGCGCGCTCGGTTCCTGGCGGATCGTGCTGCAGCCGGCCATGGCGCTGCGCCTTTCGGCCGAGATCGTCGCCTCGCTCGCCTATGTCTCGGCACTCGGGGCCATGCCGCTCGCCAACACGTCGGCGATCCTCCAGTCGCTGCCGCTCGCCGTCACGCTGGGCGCGGCGCTGTTCCTCGGCGAGGAGGTCGGCTGGCGGCGCTGGCTCGCCATCGCCGCGGGCTTCGCCGGGGTGCTCATCATCATCCGCCCGGGCCCGGAAGGCTTTTCCATGGCGGCGATCTATGTCGTCGCCTCCGTCGTCGGCGCCGCCGCCCGCGACCTTTCCACGCGCAGGATCAGGAGCGACGTGCCCTCCATCTTCATCAGCGCCGTGACCGCGATCGCTATCACCCTCACCGGCGCCGCGCTCGTCGTGCCGATGGGCGGCTGGAAGCCGATGTCGCTCGACGTGCTCGCCCGGCTCGCGGCGGCAAGCGGGCTGCTGCTCGTCGGCTACCAGACGATCGTCGGCGCCATGCGTTTCGGCGAAATCTCCTTCATCGCGCCGTTCCGCTATACGAGCCTCATCTGGGCCATCGCCATCGGCTTCCTGTTCTTCGGCGACCTCCCGGATTTCTGGATGACGGTCGGCATCGTCATCATCGTCGCGTCGGGCCTCTACACCTTCTACCGCGAGAACCGGCGCAGGGCCGAGATCGTGGCGCAGGGCTCGAAACCCGAATCCCCGTGACATCCTAAGCACTTGCAGCCATGCGCCGCAGCGCCTAGATCGAATGGAGGAACGTAAAGGGGAGCAACATGGCACCGACGGAGGCGATACCGGGCGTGATCCTGGCCGGGGGCCTGTCCTCCCGCATGGGGCAGGACAAGGCGCGCCTGCGCCTCGGCGGCGCCTCCCTCGTCGATCGCGCCGCCCGGCGGCTGCGCCCGCAGGTCTCGTCCCTCGCCGTCAACGCCAACGGCCCGGTCCTTTTTGCCGAAGGCGAGGAACTGCCGGTCTTCGCCGATCTCGATCCCTCGCGCTCCGGCCCGCTCGGCGGCGTGCTCGCCGCGCTCGACCATGCGCGCCGCTGCCATCCCGAAGCCAGCCACGTCGCGACGGTGCCGACGGACAGCCCCTTCTTCCCGGCAGATCTGGTCGCCCGGCTTTCCCGCGCCATCGATGCGCCGGAGCGCATCGCCGCCGCCCGCTCGGCAAGCGGCCCCCACCCCGTTTTCGCGCTCTGGCCTGTCGCGCTCATGGACGACCTTGCGCAATGGCTTGCCGGCGGGGGGGCCCTGCGCGTGCGCAGCTACCTCGAACGCCACCAGGCACGGGAGGTGCTGTTCCCGCCGGTCGAAACGCCGCGCGGCGCGTTCGATCCCTTCTTCAACATCAACACGCCCGACGATCTCGACGCGGCGGAAAACTGGCTCTGGGTGCTGGAACGATGACGCGACCGAGGATATTCGGCATTGCCGGCTGGAAGAATTCCGGCAAGACGGGTCTTGCCGTGCGGCTCGTGGCGGAACTCGTCGCCCGCGGCTACCGCGTCTCCACCATCAAGCACGCCCATCACGATTTCGATATCGACAAGGTCGGGGCCGACAGCTACCGCCACCGGCAGGCCGGCGCGCACGAAGTCACCATCGTCTCGGGCACCCGCTACGCCATCATGCGCGAGCTGCGCGGTGCGCCCGAACCCGCCTTCGAGGAAATCCTCGCCCGCCTCGCCCCCTGCGACCTCGTGCTCGTCGAAGGCTACAAGCGCGAGCCGATCCCGAAGATCGAGGCACGCCGGCTGGAAGCGGCCAACCGCACGCCGCTCGCCCCGGAAGACCCGCATATCGCGGCCATTGCCGCCGACCACCCGGTGACGGACACGGCCCTTCCCGTCTTCGACCTCGACGACACCGCGGCCATCGCCGATTTCGTCGTCCAGGTGGCGGGCCTGCCGGCGCCCGCCTGAACAGCACGCATGAAAAAGGCCGCGGGAGAAATCCCGCGGCCTTCCGTTTTCCGTGAGCCGGATCAGTTCGCGCTGGCGACCGGGCGGACCAGCGTCGTCACGCGGCGGATGGTGACGCGGCGGTTCTGCTGCTCGGCGGCCTGGGTGCGCACCTTCAGGAAGCGCTCGCCGTAACCCTGCGTCTGCAGGTTTTCCGGCGGAATGCCGTAGACCTCGGTGAGCAGGCTCGCGACCGATTCGGCGCGCTCGTCGGAAAGCACGAGGTTCGACTTGTCCGAACCGACGGCGTCCGTGTGGCCCTCGATCAGGAAGGTCTCGCCCGGATCCTTGTCGAGGACCTTCTGCATGGCATCGGCCACCTTGCGCAGCGTGCGGGCCTGCGACATCGGCACCTCGGCGCTGCCGGTGGCGAAGGTCACCGTGTCGAGGTCGATACGGCGCACCTTGTCGCGCAGGCGGGCGGAGTGCTTCACCTCCTCGATCGTGTAGACGCGCTCCACGCGCTCGACCGGCGGTTCGGAGAGGAACTCGTAGTAGTCCCGGTCCGGATCGCTCGACGTATCGACAATGTAGTCACGCACCGGAATGCGCAGGCGCATCGGGGGCAGCTCGTAGCCGACGTCGATGAAGTCGGGACGCGGCGCGTCGTCCTCCTCCAGTTCCGGCGCATAGACGAGGATGTATTCGCGGCCGTCCTCGCCGACGCGCGAGCGCTGGATGATGTCGCCATAGCGGTTGTAGATCGTCACGATCCGCGCGCCGCCGGGACGAAGGATCGTTTCGCGGACGCGACCGCGGGCGAGATTGTCATAATAGACATCCTCGGAGTCGCGGCGAAGGCGCGGGCGATCGTCGCCGCGCACGACGAGCTGGTTGCCGATCGACAGGACCATGCGGTTATCGAACCGCTCGACCACGTCCACCCGCGTGACGTTGTTGTTCACCGTGTTGTTGTTGACGGTGGTGTTGTTGACCACCGTGTTGTTGATCACGGTGTTGTTGATGACATTGGTCGTCTGCGGCACCTCGAAGACCGGCACGGCGTCGAGGCGCTTGCCCTTCTCGTTGTTCGCCGCCTCGATCTTCTGCGACACCGCCTCGCGCACCTCGGGCGAGATGTCGGCCTGGGCCGACCCGTCGTCTTCCGGCGGGGGGGCGGCCTCTTCCTCGGCCCGCAGTTCCTCGCGCTTCTTGCGGCGCTCGTCGCGGCTGGTCTGGCCGCCGGCATTGTCGGCGTCCTTGTCGCTGTCGAGCACGGCCGCGCCGTTCTCCACCGGCAGCACGACCGTCTCGTCGGTCTTGCCCGGGTCCTCGGCGATTTCCTGCTTCTGCTCTTCCGTCAGCGTCTCGACGACCGGAGCCTGTTCGCCCGCGGGCTGCTCGCCGCCTTCGGCCGTGGCCGGCGGCTGCTGCTGCTCGCCGCCCGTCTCGGACGTTGCCGGCTGCTGCGCGCCGTCTTCAGCGGTCGAGGGCAGCTGCTCGGTCCCGGTCTCTGCGGGCGCCTCTTCGCCGGTCACCGCCGGCTGCTCGGCCTCGCCCTGATCCGGCTGCCCGGTCTGCTGCTCCTCGACCGGCTGTTCCTCGGCGGGCTGCTGCTGCCGTTCCTTGTTCCGCCGCTGCGGCTTCTCGCCGGCCTTCTGCTCTTCCGCCTGGCGCTTCTGCTCTCCGGCGGCGCGCTGGGCTTCCTCGTCGGCGGCCTTCTGCTGTTCCTCGGCCTGGCGCTGCTGTTCCTCCGCAGCCTTCTGCTGCTCCTCCGCCTGGCGGTGGGCTTCCTCGTCCGCGGCCTTCTGCTGTTCCTCGGCCTGGCGCTGCTGTTCCTCGGCAGCCTTCTGCTGCTCCTCCGCCTGGCGCCGGGCTTCCTCGTCGGCGGCCTTCTGCTGTTCCTCGGCCTGACGCTGCTGTTCCTCGGCGGCCTTCTGCTGCTCCTCGGCCTGGCGACGGGCTTCTTCGTCGGCCGCGCGCTGCTGCTCTTCGGCCTGGCGCTGCTGGTCCTCGGCAGCCTTCTGCTGCTCCTCCGCCTGGCGCCGGGCCTCTTCCTCGGCCTGGCGCTGTTCTTCCTGCTGCTTCTTCAGCAGAAGCAGCTCTTCTTCACTCGGCTGGCCCTCGCCGGAGCTGTCCTGCGCAACCTCGAAAGGCTTCATCAGGGCGTCCGCCAGCGAAGGCGTCGCGATCAGCGACGCCGAGAGCACGGGAAGCGCCACGGTGGCAAAAAGTCTTGAGCGGAAAGTCATCGTTCTGTCCTCACGGTGTCCCGTCTGTTGTTTAGAGAGCTGCCTGCCGGCTCTTGCGACCGGTCGGCAAATCGCCCGTCTTCCAGCAAAGGCCTAGCCAGAAGCGCCTGAACGCCGGCTGAACAACCCTCTGTTGACCGACGAGATAGGTCACGCCCCGGACATGGCCAGAGGCGGGCGCGAAATTGTCGGGGAAACGGGGCGGAATGACGGCGGAAAACCAGTTGATTTTCTGGCGGAAAACGGTCGATTATCCCCCCAAGCGGACAACCCTGCCCGCTTGATTTCAAGGCCCGGACAAGAACAAGAACCGGAGCGCCTTCAACTGAGAGGACTAAAATGCGTATCTCCAAACGTTTCACGCTCGCAGCCTCGGCTGCGGTCATCGCGCTGTTTGCCTCGTCCGCCGCGATGGCAGACGGCGAGAAGATCGTGATCGGCACGGAAGGCGCCTACCCGCCCTTCAACAACCTCGAATCCGACGGCACCCTGACCGGCTTCGACGTCGACATCGCCAAGGCGCTGTGCGAGGAAATGAAGGCGGAGTGTACCTTCGTCACGCAGGACTGGGACGGCATCATCCCGGCGCTCATCGCCAAGAAGTTCGACGCCATCGTCGCCTCCATGTCGATCACCGCCGAGCGCAAGAAGCAGGTCGACTTCTCCAAGAAATACTACAATACCCCGCCGGCCATCGTCGTGCCGAAGGATTCCGACATCAAGGAAGCGACCCCCGAGGCGCTCGCCGGCAAGACGCTCGGCGCCCAGGGCTCCACGACGCATTCCAACTATGCCGAAGCGCATATGAAGGACGCCGAGGTCAAGCTCTACCCGACGGCTGACGAGTACAAGCTCGACATCGCCAACGGCCGCATCGACGCCGTGATCGACGACGTCGTGGTGCTTTCCGAATGGCTGAAGACCGACGACGGCGCCTGCTGCAAGCTGCTCGGCACGCTGCCGATCGACCCGGTCATCAACGGCGAAGGCGCGGGCATTGCGGTGCGCAAGGGCGATCCGCTCGCCGACAAGTTCACCGCCGCGATCGCCGCAATCCGCGAGAGCGGCAAGTACCAGGAAATCAACGCCAAGTACTTCCCCTTCGACGTCTACGGCGACTGATAGGCAACATCTTTCTCTTCATGCGGGTTTTTTCTGACCCCATCACCAGAATGCAGCGGCGGGAGGGCTTGCCCTTCCGCCGCATTTGCTTGAGAACTCGAACATGGGCGCCGTTCCGCCATAGCAACGCCGTCCATGCAAGCAAAAGACGGGGCGCATAAAGCGCCTTAACAAGAAGCGCAAAGCGCATCGGGGGTTCTGGCATGGGCGGGTTCTTCACCGCTATTGCCGAGGCGGCATCCGCGTTCCTGGGGATCATCGATCCCCTCTGCGGGCCGATCGGCATCTTCAAACTGTTCGCGGGCAATACGCTCCTGGCTTGCGGCGACGCCGGCTGGGGCGACGAGATCGCCCTCGGCTTCCTCGTCACCGGCACGCTCGCCGTCGCGACGCTGCCCATCGGCCTCGTCATGGGCTTCTTCATCGCGCTGGCCAAGCAGTCGGAGGAAAAGTCGCTGCGGCTGTCGGCCAACATCTACACCACGCTCTTCCGCGGCCTGCCGGAACTGCTGACGCTCTTCATCGTCTATTACGGCCTGCAGATCCTCGTGCAGAACTTCATGACGGCCATCGGCTATGACGGCAGGGTGGAGATCAACGCCTTCGCCGCCGGCATGGTCGCGCTCGGCGTCGTCTTCTCGGCCTATTGTTCCGAAGTGCTGCTCTCGGCCTTCAAGGCCATTCCCCGCGGCCAGTACGAGGCGGGGTATGCGCTCGGCCTGCACCGCGGCCGCACCATGCGGCTCATCGTCCTGCCGCAGCTCATCCGCGTCGCCCTGCCCGGCCTCGGCAATCTCTGGATGGCGCTGCTCAAGGACACGGCGCTCGTCTCCGTCATCGGCCTTCCGGACATCCTGCGCCAGACGGGCGTCGCCGCGCGCGTGACCAAGCAGGCCTTCGAATTCTACGCGATCGCCTGCCTGCTCTTCCTCATCCTCGCCTTCCTCTCCTCGCTGGTCTTCTCGGCGATCGAGGGATGGGCCAAGCGCTCGGAGGTTGCACGATGAGCCACGTCACCGCCCTCCTTCCGCCGCAGGCCCCGCCCCCCGCCCCCGCCAAGCCCTTCACCACCGGCCGCTTCTTCGGCAACCTCTTCATGGGCGTCTGGCTGGCGCTCACCGTCGGCATCTTCCTTATGATGGTCGAGGGCTGGGATCCCGAGAAATTCACCAAATACGGCCCGAGCTACCTTTCCGGCCTCGGCGTCACGCTGCTGCTCGTCGGGCTTTCCGTCGTTCTCGGCGGCATCCTCTCGCTGCCGCTCGCCTTCGCGCGCATGTCGAAGAACAAGGCCTTCTCCTGGTTCGCCTATGGCTATGTCTACTTCTTCCGCGGCACGCCGCTGCTCACGCAGCTCTTCCTCGTCTATTACGGCCTCGGCAGCTTCTCCGCCGAGCTGAAGGCCTGGGGGCTCTGGTGGTTCTTCCGCGATGCGTGGAACTGCGCGCTCCTGACCTTCACGCTCAACACCGCCGCCTACCAGGCCGAGATCCTGCGCGGGGCGATCGAGAGCGTGGCGCGCGGCCAGCACGAGGGCGCCGCCGCGCTCGGCCTGCCGAAAAAGATCGCCTTCTTCAAGATCATCCTGCCGCAGGCGCTCATCGTGGCGCTGCGCCCCTACGGCAACGAGATCATCCTGATGATCAAGGGCTCGGCCATCGTCGCCATCGTCACGGTCTTCGACCTGATGGGCGAGACCCGCCGCGCCTTCTCGCGCACCTTCGACTACCAGGCCTATCTCTGGGCGGCGCTGCTCTACCTCATCATCGTGGAGCTGCTGCGCAACCTTTGGGCCTGGCTGGAAGCGCGCCTGACGCGCCATCTCAAGCGCTGAACTCCATGGCAGCACTCGGCAAAGGGTGCTGCCAACATCCTGATTTCACGAAAATTTTCCCGACGCCATCCGCATTTTAAGCTTCCGTTAACCTTGCGGGCGCTCAATCATAGGGACCATCATTCACCATGCAATGAGGTCGCTATGACGAACGACATGGCAATGCAGCTCAGGGGCTACGGCATGACCACGGCCCAGATCCTCTACCGGATGCCGGACCACCGGCAGTTCCTGCAGACCTACATCTGGCAGCACTACGATCTGGCCCCCGACTTCCCGGAAATGAACAGCTTCCTCAGGTTCTGGCAGGAAAAGCTGGACGGGCCCCTGCACTCCGTCCGCTACGTCCACCGCCGGCTGATCTCGGCGACGGAATGGCGCGCGCTGAAGGGCGAGTTCATCATCAACTGAGGGTGCCGGTTCAGACGTGGACCTCGCCATAAGCCAGTTCGCTGTCCGTCATGTTGACCCTCAGCGAGCCATAGGCGATGGCGGCATAAAAGAGCGTCACGCAGACGAGCACGACGCTGCCGGGAACGGGCCCGAGCGCCGCATTGGCGACGACGTGCTCGAAGGCGAGCGCGATATCCTTGCCCTGGCCCGCCTGGATTTGCATGGTCGAGGAGGAGATCTTCAGGGCCCAGGCCAGGAGCAGGATGAGGTACATCCAGCAATAATTGCGCCGCAGCCGCCGGCAGGCCGCGTCGCGGTAGCTGATCAGGAAGTCCGGCTTGCGCAGGCTCTTGGCGATGGGGGCGGCCCAATCGAGCGCGAGCTGGCCGCGCGGATTGAGGATTTCGGCGAAATAGAACCGTTCCAGCTGCCGCACCCGCGCCCGGTAGACGTCGAAGAACCGGTAGCGCCGCGCCTCGATGAGCAGGAGCAGCGTCACCAGCAACATCGCGAAGAGCAGCACGCCGTGATGCGAGGTCGGCGTCGACAGCGAGACGGAGAGCAGCGCCGCGACCACCGTGATCGCCCAGTTCGTCGTGCGGTCGATCCGGTCGCGCCATCCCGCCATGCGCCCGAGTTCGCCGCGATAGTAGTGCACCATCGTGTTGATCGTCTCCACGGGCGTGCCGGGCAGCGGGGGGCTGGCGGGGCGCCTGGCTTCGAGGGAAAGCGACGAGGGGGACATATCGGCGGGCATGGCATTCCTCCTGCTGGTCTTTTTGGTCTTGGAAACGATCATGCGCCTCTTTCGCCGATTGATAAATGCCTATTTGCGCGCGCATCCTTCCATTGCCAAAGCCCGGCACGGACCTTAAGAGACGCCGCATGAAGAAGATCGACGAAGATGCGCTCGCGGACGCCTATAACCGCGCCCTCTCGCTGGAAAAATCCGGCGATTTCGACGCCGCAGCCAGGGCCTATGCCGAGGTGCTGGCGCTCGACCCGGAAGACCATGGCGGGGCGGCCGTGCGCCTTGCCTCGATGGGCCGCGGCGACACGCCCGAAAAGGCGCCCGACGCCTATGTCGCCACGCTCTTCGACCAGCACGCCGAGGTCTTCGACAACGTGCTCGTCGACCAGCTCGGCTATTGCGTGCCGCTGCTCGTGCGCCAGCGTTTCCAGGCGCTGGAGATGGGGCCGTTCAGGCGCGTGCTGGACCTCGGCTGCGGCACGGGCCTTACCGGCGGGGCGCTGCGCGACATGGCCGAGGACATCACCGGCGTCGACCTTTCGGAGAACATGGTCGAGGTCGCCCACGACAAGGACCTCTACGAGACGCTCTACGTCTCCGAGGCCGTCGATTTCCTCGACGACAACGAGGACGAGTCCTTCGACCTCATCACCGCGACGGACGTGCTGCCCTATCTCGGCGCGCTGGAACCGCTGTTCTTCGGCGCCGCCGACAATCTCGTGCCCGGCGGCCATTTCATCTTCTCCTCCGAGACGCTGCCCGACGACACCTTCGCCGGCCGGCCCTTCATGGTCGGCCCGCACCAGCGCTTCGCCCATTCCGCCGGCTATGTCCGCCAGCGCCTCGACGAGACCGGCTTCGACCTCGTCGAGATCACGGACATCACCGTGCGCATGGAGGAAGGCAAGCCCATTGCCGGCCATCTGGTGCTGGCGAAGTATCGCGGCTGACCGGGAGGTTTTCGCGCAGGGTCGAGACCGAGGATAACACGAGAGGTTTGGCGTCACATGTGACGCTGACGCATGCCGCACCGCTCGACGGACGGGAAACCCTCTCCTCCCCTCCGTCATCCTAGGGCCTGACCCGAGGATCCATCCATGCCTGCCACCATCCCCTTTTGCGAGAAACACTTTCGCCGGAATCGATCATCCGCTACACCACCTGCCAGCAATTGCAGGAGGTTACGACATGGCAAAGGTTGCATTCATCGGTCTCGGCGTCATGGGCTATCCCATGGCAGGCCATCTGAAGGTCAAGGGAGGCCATGAGGTGGCGGTCTACAACCGCACCTTCGCCAAGGCGGAGAAATGGGCGGCCGCGTTCGGCGGCAAGGCGTTCCGCACGCCGGCGGAAGCGGCGAAGGACGCCGATTTCGTCTTTACCTGCGTCGGCAACGACGACGACCTGCGCGCCGTCACGATCGGCAAGGACGGCGTTCTCGAAGGCATGAAGCCGGGCGCGATCCTCATCGACAACACCACAGCCTCCGCCGAGGTCGCCCGCGAGCTCGACACCGCCGCGAAGGAAAAGGGCTGCGGCTTCATCGACGCCCCCGTTTCCGGCGGCCAGGCCGGCGCGGAGAACGGCGTCCTCACCGTCATGTGCGGCGGCGACGAGGCGACCTATGAGAAGGCCCGGCCCGTCATCGAGGCCTATGCCCGCATGGTCGGCCTGATGGGCCCGGCCGGCGCCGGTCAGCTCACCAAGATGGTCAACCAGATCTGCATCGCCGGCCTCGTCCAGGGCCTCGCCGAGGGTATCCATTTCGGCAAGAAGGCCGGCCTCGACATCGAGAAGGTCGTGGAGGTGATCTCCAAGGGAGCCGCCGGCTCCTGGCAGATGGAGAACCGCCACAAGACGATGAATGCCGGCAAATACGATTTCGGCTTCGCCATCGACTGGATGCGCAAGGACCTCGACATCGTGCTGTCCGAAGCCCGCCGCAACGGCGCCAAGCTGCCCGTCACCGCCCTCGTCGACCAGTTCTACGGCGACGTGCAGGACATGGGCGGCAACCGCTGGGACACGTCCTCGCTGCTGGCGCGCCTCGAAAGGAAATAGGGTGTTGCGCCGCGCAGCGCTTGTCGCTTTGGCCGCCCTCGCCCTCTCCGCACCGGCGAGGGCCGAGGACGCCACGCCGGCGCTCGCCACGGCGCTGCACCGGCAGATCGCCCGGTGCTGGGCTGTTCCGGCCGACATGCCCGATGATGTCGGACCGGTGCGCGTGAAAGTCTCGCTGTCCGAGGCGGGCGAACTCGACGGTTCGCCCGAAATCGACGGCCCCGTCGCCGGCGATCCGGCGACGAAGGCCTTTGCCGCGAGCGCGGTGCGCGCCGTCGTGCGCTGCGCACCCTCCAGGGGATTGGCGGAGCTTGCGCCCCATGCGGCGTGGAAATCGCTCGTCGTCACCTTCAAGCGGCCGGATATGTGAGCGGCGCCTATTCCTCGCCGCTCTTCTGGTTGTCCACCACCATGTAGTCGAGCGGAAGCTCGGTCGTGTACTTGATCTGCTCCATGGCGAAGGCCGAGGAGACGTCGCGGATCTCGATGCGGGCGATCATGCGCTTGTAGAAGGCGTCATAAGCCGCGATGTCCGGCACGACGACGCGCAGGAGGTAATCCACCTCGCCGCTCATGCGGTAGAACTCGACGACCTCCGGGAACTCGACGATCACCTCGGAAAAGCGCTTCAGCCATTCCGTCGAATGCGAATTGGTGCGGATCGAGACGAAGACGGTGACCTTCGTGTTGATCTTGCCGGGATCGAGCAGCGCGACGCGCTTGCGGATCACGCCGTCCTCTTCCATCTTCTGGATGCGCCGCCAGCAGGGCGTGGTGGAAAGCCCCACCTTCTTGGCGAGGTCCGCCACTGCGAGCGTGGAATCTTCCTGCAGCAGACGCAGAATCTTGCGGTCCAGACGATCCATTGATCTCCCCATCCTGAAATTTAATTCCCTCATACACCCAAATTACGGCAAATGGGAAGAAATGCATTTCACCTGGAAAGAGTTTTCACCCGCTTTCGCAATTCCGGCAGCACCTCTTCCTCGAACCATGGATTGCGCTTCAGCCAGGCCGTATTGCGCCAGCTCGGATGCGGCAGCGGCAGCACGGCCGGTCCGTCGTTGCGGTGGAGATGCCGGCACCAGTCGCGCACCGTCTCCGTCATGCTCGCCGCCTTCGCCGTGCCGAGATGCCAGGCCTGCGCATACTGGCCGATCGCCAGCACGAGTTCGACCTGCGGCATGGCGGCCATCACCCGACCCCGCCACAGCGGCGCGCATTCGCGCCTCGGCGGCAGGTCGCTGCCGTGGGCGTCGTAGCCGGGAAAGCAGAAGCCCATCGGCACGATGGCGAATGTCCGCGGATCATAGAATTCCTCGCGCGTCACGCCGAGCCAGATGCGCAGCCGGTCGCCCGAAGCATCGTTGAACGGCAGGCCGCTCTCGTGCACCCGCAACCCCGGCGCCTGCCCGGCGATCAGGATGCGGGCACCGGCGGAAAGCACCGCGACCGGCCGCGGCTCGTGCGGCAGCGCGTCGCCAGCCCTCGCCGGTGTGTCGCGACAGAGCCGGCAGGCCGCGATCGCCGCGGTCAGCGCCTCGATGTCGCCTGCCGGTCTGTCGCCGTCCATCGCATTATCCGTCAATTCAACCCCAGCGTTTCCAGAATGCCGCCGAGCAGGCCGGGTTCCGCGTCGTGGATTTCTTCCCGCGGCCTGCCGTTCATCCGCCGCCATTCCTGCGGCATCTCGAACTGCGCGCCCCACAATCCCTTGCGTTCGGCCTTGGCGAACTGCTCCTCGTCCTCGTATCCGCCATAGGCGACGGCCAGGCCCTCGCGCACCATGCGTTCGCCGAGGTCGGCGCCGTCGGCTCCGTCGCAACGCGCCAGCCAGCGGCCGTACTTGTCCGTGCCCCTCGTGCGGCAGGTGATCGCCCCGGCCCGCAGGAGCTCCGCCATGCGCGAGCGCGCGGCGGCGCCGCAGCGCCATTCCTCGCCGTCCCGCCGGCACATCTGCGTCAGCTCGGGCGCATCGAAGCCGAGCAGGCGGATGCGATGACCGTCCAGCGTCAGCGTGTCGCCGTCCGCCGCCCGCGCCGTGCCGGTGAGCGTCTCGCCGCCCTCGCCGTCGAGGCGCGCGACGATCAGCGCCGTCAGCGCGAGGATCGCAACCGCCACGCCGACATCGCGCGCCCGCCTGGAAAGCCCCATGGAACCCGTTCCCATCCTGGTTGTCGACCTTGCGTCATATGCCGAAGGACCGCCGAATTCACGCTACGGAAAATGTCGGAATGGTTCGCAAATGGTTTATGCGCGGCAGCATCTTCTTAAGGATTCCCCCCTAGAATTCAATGCTGTCCGCAACAGTTGCAATCGTGATGAGTACCGGCGTCAGTACCTCGACCGACAAGATCATCGTCGACAAGTCGCGCAGCCATCGTAACAAGGCTGTCTCGCGGGCTGTGCGCGCGACCCGCGAACGGCTGCAGACCGCGACGGGCAACTCGCCGGGCTTCGAGCGGGAAATGATGCAGCTCCACATCGGCTCGACCGTGCAGGGCGCGCTCGCCATCCCCATGATCGTGGTGCTGATCGCCGCCGGCGGCATCTATCTCACGCAGGAAACCGGCCTCCTCGCCTGGGCCGTGCTCGCCCTCAGCGTCCATGCCATCGGCATGCTCGTCGCGCGCCGCGCGCGCGATCAGGACATCACCGCGGACAATGTGCGGCGCTGGCAGCGCCGCTTCCTCCTCGCGCAGGTCCTCATGGGCATCGCCTGGGCCACCTTCGCGCTGCAGGGCTGCGGCCGCTGCTCCGGCGGCGTCTTCGAATTCTACAAGGGGTCCTCGCTGCTCGTCGCCCTCGCGGTGACGGCCATGAGCACCCTCATGCTGCGCCACGCGATCCTCTGCGCCTTCGCGCCGACGGTCCTGGCGCTCTCCGTCTCCTCGCTGCTGCGCCCCGACCCGGCGACCGTCGGCATGACGGCGATCATCGCCGCCGCCCTCGCCTTCCTCGTCTTCATGACGCACCGCCTGCGCCACACCAGCGCGCAGCTCCTCTCCTCCCAGTCGGAGAAGGACGACCTCATCGCCGAGCTGGAGGTCGCCAAGTCCATGTCGGACGAGGCGCGCCGCCGCGCCGAGGAGGCGAACCTTGCCAAATCCCGCTTCCTCGCCTCCATGTCGCACGAGCTGCGCACGCCGCTCAACGCCATCCTCGGCTTTTCCGAGGTCATGTCGACGGAAGTGCTGGGGCCCCTGAACAACCCGGTCTACAAGGAATACACCTCCGACATCCACCGCTCGGGCCAGCATCTCCTCAACCTCATCAACGAGATTCTCGACCTCTCGCGCATCGAGGCGGGAAAATATGACCTCGCGGAGGATTCCGTGCATCTCGTCGACATCGCCGAGGACTGCATCGGCATGGTGCAACTGCGCGCGCGGGCGAAGAACATCACGATTTCCGAGCAGGTCGAAACGGACATGCCGGCCGTCTGGGCGGACGAGAAGGCGCTGCGCCAGGTCATCCTCAACCTCCTGTCGAATGCGGTGAAATTCACCCCGCAGGGCGGCGAGATCGTCGTCAAGGCCGGCTGGACGGCCGGCGGCGGCCAGTACGTCTCCATCAGGGACAACGGCCCCGGCATCCCGGAGGACGAGATTCCCGTCGTCCTCTCCGCCTTCGGCCAGGGCTCCATCGCCATCAAGAGCGCCGAACAGGGCACCGGCCTCGGCCTGCCCATCGTGCAGGCCATCCTCGCCAAGCACAACGGCGAGTTCATCCTGAAATCCAAGCTGCGCGAGGGCACCGAGGCCATCGCCATCCTGCCAGCCAAGCGCGTGCTCCAGAGCCTGCCCGCCGTTAGCGAGACGCAGGCCGTCGCCCGGCGCAGGAAGAGCTTCGCCTGAGGGCGGCTTAGCTCCCCCCCATCCAAGAGAAGGGCCGCCCCTCCTCCTTTCCGTCAACAGACAAGGGTGGCTGAGGAGAGGTTGGAATTTACCGCCTGCGCTAGATAAATCTGGAAACCACTACATATCCGGCATAGCCGGCATTGGCGACGATCAGGCAGAAGACGGCGAAGGAGCCGAGGTCCTTCGAATGCTTGCCCATCTCGGAAATCTCCGGCGAGACCCGGTCGACGATCTCCTCGATCGCCGTGTTGAGCGCCTCGAAGGCGATCAGCAGCAGGAAGAGGATCGCCATCGCCACATACTGGAAGAACGACGCGCCGACGACGGTGAAGATCACCATGGCGACGCAGAAGGCGAGCAGCTCGTGGCGGAAGGCCGCTTCTCCGAGCAGCCGGCGCGCGCCGGCCGCCGAATAGATCGCGGCCGCGAACAGGTGGCCGAAGCCCGTCTTCTTCTCGATTGGTCCCTGAGCCATTGCCACTCCGCTCTCGCCGACGCAGGCCCGGGCGAACGGGCATGCGGGGTTCTCAATTCACACGACCGGGACTTTCCCCGACCAAGCGCTACGAACGGTTGCTGACACCCGCCTGAACGAAGGTCGCCATGCCGGCATGGCAGGCGGCAGCCGACTTGACGATCCCGGCGGCCAGCGCCGCGCCCGTGCCCTCGCCGAGCCGCATGCCGAGCGCCAGCAGCGGCGTCTTTCCGAGCTTCTCGATCGACTTCAGATGCCCCGGCTCGGCCGAGACATGGCCGATCAGGCAATGGTCGAGCGCCGAGGGATTGGCCGCGCGCAGGATCGCGCCGGCGGCCGTCGCGACATAGCCGTCGATGATGACGGGGATCTTCTGCATGCGGGCGGCGAGGATCGCCCCGGCCATCGCCGCGATCTCGCGGCCGCCGAGGCGGCGCAGCACCTCGAGCGGATCGGAAAGGTGCGCGCGGTGCAGGTTGACGGCCTTCTTCACCGCCGCGATCTTGCGCTGCAGCACCTCGCCTTCCGAGCCCGTGCCCGGGCCGACCCATTCTTCCGCCGTGCCGCCGTAGAGCGCAAGGTTGATCGCCGCCGCGATGGTCGTGTTGCCGATGCCCATCTCGCCGATGCACAGGAGGTCCGTGCCGCCGGCAATGGCCTCCATGCCGAAGGCCATGGTGGCGGCGCAGTCGCGCTCGGAAAGGGCGGCTTCCTCGGTGATGTCGGCGGTCGGATAGTCGAGCGCGAGGTCGAAGACCTTGAGGCCGAGATCGTTCGCCACGCAGATCTGGTTGATCGCCGCGCCGCCGGCCGCAAAATTCTCGACCATCTGCGCCGTGACGGAGGACGGATAGGGCGTGATTCCCTGCTTCGTGACGCCGTGGTTGCCGGCGAAGATCGCCACGAGCGGGCGCGTGACGGCCGGCGGGCGGCCGGTCCAGGCCGCGAGCCAGAAGGCGATTTCCTCCAGCCGGCCGAGCGCGCCCGGCGGCTTGGTGAGCTGCGAATCCCGATCGCGCGCGGCCACCAGTGCCGCCGAATCGGGGCCGGGCAGGTTGCGCAGCAATTCACGGAAGTCATCGAACGGCAGGCCGCTGGCACTCATCTTGGGGAATTCCTTGCTTTGGGCTTTCAAAGGCGGATGTTTGGTGTCTCCTAATAGAGCGAGGGCGCGAGTCCGACAACCGCATTTGCGGCGGCCCGCGTCGCCTTTCGCGGCAAGGCGGCGGTTCCCGCGAACCGTCCACAGCAGGGGCCACACAGTGACGACCATCCGGAACTTCATCGACGACACGGCGCGCTCGGTCGCCTTCCTCTCGCGCCTGCCGATGCCGCAGCGCCATTTCATCGGCTATGACGGCCGCCTCTCCCGCGCCGTGCGCGCCTTCCCCCTCGCCGGCGTTCTGATCGTGCTTCCCGCCGCGGCCCTTGCCGCCATCCTCTCGGCGTTCCACGCCCCGCCCATGCTCCTTGCCTTCGCGACGCTCGCCCTTCAGGTGCTCCTCACCGGCGCGCTGCACGAGGACGGGCTCTCCGACGCCGCCGACGGCATTGGCGGCGGGCGGGATCGCGACAGCGCGCTCGCCATCATGAAGGACAGCCGCGTCGGCTCCTACGGCGTCGTGGCGCTCGTGCTCTCCTTCGGCCTGCGCGCCGCCGCCATCGCCGCGCTCGCGGCCGTCCTCACGCCCTCCGGCCTCGGCATGGCGCTGCTTGCCGTCGCCGCGATGAGCCGCACCGCCATGGTCTGGCACTGGTCGCTGCTGCCGCCGGCCCGCCGCGACGGCGTCGCCGCCTCGGTCGGCGAGCCGGACAGCGGCGCGACCACCGTCGCGCTGGCAGGCGGCATCGCCATCGCCGCGCTCCTCCTCCTGCCGCACGGCACCATCCTTTCCTTCACCCTCGCGCTGGCCGCCGCCGTCATCACCGTCCTCGCCTTCAACCGCATCGCGCTCGGCAAGATCGGCGGCCATACCGGCGACACGATCGGCGCCACGCAGCAACTCGCGGAAATGTCAGTGCTGTTCGCCCTTGCCTTGGCGCTTTGAGCCGCCGATATAGAAAGGGTTATCGTCTGGAGCCGCGATGGAATCGCCCTGCATTCTCGTCTGTTCGATCGACATGGTGACCGGCTACTGCTTCGGCTGCGGCCGCACGCGCGAGGAAATCGGCGGCTGGACGCTCTACACCGACGAGCAGCGCCGCGCCATCATGGCCGGGCTGCCGGCGCGGCTCGCCACCGTCGAGCGCAAGCCGCGCCGCGAGACGCGCCGGACCCGCATGGCGCGGGAGCGCAGCGAGACATGAGGCTCTATATCCTTCTCGGCATCCTCGCCGCCGGCCTTGCCCTTCTCATCCTCAACCACGACAGCGGCCGCACGCTCGGCATCGCCAACGACGATTTCGGCCGGCTCGTCTCGCTCACGGCCATCGGCACGATGCTCGCCGCCGGCATTCTCGCCGGTCGCCGGCAATGGGGCGACAGCCTGCGCCAGGCCGCGATCTGGCTGGTGATCATCCTGGCGCTCGCCACGGGCTATCTCTACCGCTTCGACCTCCAGGCCGTCGGCAACCGGCTGACCGCCGGCCTCATCCCCGGCCGCGCCGTGGTGACGACGAATGCCGGGGGCGAGCAGATCCTCGTCATCCACAAGGGCGTGTCCGGCCATTTCGAGGCGGATGTCAGCATCGACGGCGTGCCGCTGCGCATGCTGGTCGATACCGGCGCAAGCTCGGTGGTGCTGTCCTATGAGGACGCGCTCCGCCTCGGCATCGACCCGGCCAACCTCGTCTTCTCCATCGAGGTCTCCACCGCCAACGGCCGGGCGCTCGCCGCCCCCGTCACGCTGCGCCAGGTCGCCATCGGCCCCATCCTGCGCGGCACGATCCGCGGCATGGTCACCGAGCGCGGCCGCCTCGACCAGAGTCTCCTCGGCATGAGCTTCCTCGAAACCCTCGGCTCCATCGAGATCACGCGCGACGAATTGCGGCTGAAGGACTGACGTTTCGTTGCAAAGGAAAACGGGGCGGACGGTTGCCGCCCCGCTCCACGCCCATCAGATCGGCTGCCCCACATCGATGCGGTTGCCGTCCGGATCCTCGAACACGAAGGCCCTGAGGCCGTAGTCCTTGTCCTGAAGGCGCTTGATGATCCTCAGGCCATGGCGCTGGCACAGGGCATGCAGCGCATCGGCATCGTCCACCATCAGATGGACGACGTTGAAATTCGCCGCCTCGTGCGAGGGCTGCAGGGTGAGGTGCAGCTCCCCCGCATCGCGCTTCAGGATCATGAAGCCGACGGGATTTCCGTTCTCGAAGACTTTCGTGAAACCCAGAACGCGCGTGTAGAAGTCATGGGCCTTGCCCATGTCCCTGACCGGCAGCATGGCCGCTATCCGTCCGAAACGGACACCGTGATCGGCGATGTCGTTCATCGCAGAACCTCCGTTTGCAACGGCGCGACACCGTGCCGGACGGTGCCGGCGAAAGGTGTGCCCGTTGATGTTTGGGTCAGCAGGACGGTGCCCACGATGTCGAGACGGGAGGAGGATCAGTTCTTCAGCTTGTAGCCGGTCTTGAAGATCCAGGCGGTGATCGACAGGCAGGCCAGAAGGAAGCCGAGCACGATCACGAGGCTGACGATCGGATTGACGTCGGCGATCTCGTAGAAGCTCCAGCGGAAACCGGAGACGAGGTAGAGCACCGGGTTGAAGTGGCTGACGGTCTGCCAGAAGGGCGGCAGCATCTCGATGGAATAGAAGCTGCCGCCGAGGAAGACCAGCGGCGGGACGATCAGCATCGGGAAGAGGTTGAGCTGCTCGAAATCCTTCGCCCAGATGCCGATCATGAAGCCGAATAGCGAGAAGCTCACCGCCGTCAGCACGAAGAACAGCACCATCATGAAGGGATGCTTGATCGATATGTCGACGAAGAGCGAGGCCGTGATGAGGATGATCGTGCCGACGATCAGCCCCTTGGTCGCCGCCGCCCCGACATAGCCGATGACGATCTCGATCATCGAGATCGGCGAGGACAGGATCTCGTAGATCGTGCCGGTGAATTTCGGGAAGTAGATGCCGAAGGAACCGTTGCCGATGCACTGGTTGAGCAGCGTCAGCATGATGAGGCCGGGCGCGATGAAGGCACCGTAGGACACGCCCCCCACCTCCTGCATGCGCGAGCCGATCGCCGCGCCGAAGACGATGAAATAGAGCGACGTGGTGATGACCGGCGACACGACGCTCTGCAGAAGCGTGCGGCGCGTGCGCGCCATCTCGAATGCGTAGATGGACCTGATCGCCTCGAAGTTCATTTGCCGGCTCCCACCAGTTCCACGAAGATGTCCTCCAGCGAGCTCTGCTCGGTGGAAATGTCCCGGACCCTCAGCCCCGCCTGCGACAGGGCGGACAGCAGCGAGGCGATGCCCGTGCGCTCGCCCGAGGCGTTGAATTCATAGATGAGCCGCGCACCCTCGTCCGCCAGCGTCAGGCGGAAGGGCGACAGCGTGTCGGGAATGGCCTCGACCGGCTCGGCGAGCTCGACGGTCATCTGCTTGCGCCCGAGCTTAGCCATCAGCGCCTTCTTGTCCTCCACGAGCAGGATCTGCCCGTGGTTGATGACGCCGATGCGGTCCGCGATCTCCTCGGCCTCCTCGATATAGTGCGTCGTCAGGATGATCGTGACGCCGGCGGCGCGCAGGCGAGCGACGAGCTGCCACATGTCCTTGCGCAGCGACACGTCCACCCCCGCCGTCGGCTCGTCGAGGAACAGCACCTTCGGCTCGTAGGAGAGCGCCTTGGCGATCAGCACGCGCCGCCGCATGCCGCCGGAGAGGTGGCGCAGCATCGTGTCCTTCTTGTCGAAGAGCGACAGGTCCTTCAGGATGCGCTCGATCAGCGCCGGGTCCGGCTTGCGGCCATGCAGGCCGCGCGAGAAGGCGACCGTGTTCCACACCGTCTCGAAGGAATCGAGCGTAAGCTCCTGCGGCACGAGGCCGATGATGGAGCGCGTCTCGCGATAGTCGCGCAGGATGTCGTGGCCCGCCACGGTCACGGTGCCCCCGCTCGGCGTGACGATGCCGCAGATGATCGAGATCATCGTCGTCTTGCCGGCGCCGTTCGGCCCGAGCAGCGCGAGGATCTCGCCCTCCTCGATGTCGAGATCGACGCCCTTGAGCGCCTGGAACCCCGAGGCATAGCTCTTGGTGAGATTGCGAATGGAAACGATGGGCGCCATGGGAGGGTCCGGAAAGAGGATATTCATGCGGAAGGACACCCTATATGGCGTGTCCTTCATCAATTTTCACCCGTGCCGCGGAAAAAAATCGCGCTGATGGCGACGGGCGGAAGGCGCGGCGCGAAACCCGGAAAGCCCGCGTTCGCAAAACCTTCATGGACCGGCGGCGCCGCCGTCATCAAACCGTGATCTATCTCGGCGATGGTCTGCGCAAGGCCGACGGAAACGGGCTGCGCCCCACGCATCCCGTCGCTCCCCTGTCCCATGCAGCGGCCTTGCTCCCCAACCCCGGGAGCCTCCGGCGGCCCCATCCGCCCGCTTCCCCCCGTGGAAGCCTCGCCTGCATCCTCGCCGGTCCCCTCGGCGCGGGTGGCGGAACGTGACAGTTCCAGGCAGTCGCCCTGCGCGCTGCCGCCCCTTCGACCGGCGTCCCGCCGGTCTTTTTTTGTCCGCCGGAGACATGCCGCTTCAACCGGCCGCCGCATGGGTGAACACCGCAAGCTGATCGGCGAAGGCGCGCTCGTAGGCGGGCCGGGCCTCGCCCCGGGCGATATAGGCGACGAGGTTCGGGAATTCCTGCAGCAGGCTGGAACGCTCCAGCCGGCGCAGCACCGTCACCATCATCAGATCGCCGGCGCTGAACGCCCCGTCCAGCCACTCGCCATCGCCGAGCCGGCGGGAGAGTTCGTCGAGCCGCGTGCGGACGCGCTTGTCGAGGAGCGGCTGGCGCTCGGCATACCAGGGCTCGTCGCGCTCGAACAGGGACGCCATCGTATTCTCGACGATCGGCGGCTCCACCGTGCTCAGCGCCGAGAACATCCACATGATCGCGCGCGCCCTCGCATCGGCACCCTCGGGCAGCAGGCCTGGATGACGCTCGGCGATGTGCAGCACGATCGCCCCGGACTCGAACAGGGCGAGACCGCCCTCCTCGTAGGTCGGGATCTGCCCGAAAGGATGAATCGAGAGATGCGCGGGCATCTTCAGCGCGTCGAAGGAAACGAGGCGGACCTCATAGGGTTGTCCGACCTCCTCGAGCGCCCAGCGGACGCGCATGTCCCGTGCCAGCCCCCTGCCGCGGTCGGGCGAGTTTTCGAATGCGGTAATCGTGATCGTCATCGCGGCCTCCATCGCTTGCCGTCTTGAAGACGCACTACCGGACGCGATCCCGACATCGGGACTGAAAAATGATCACGACCCTAAAGGCTGCAATGCCGGTAGCCCGATTTGCGCGCGCGCAGGTCGAAGTGGAAATGATCCTTGTGGAAGCGGTCGCTTCCCGGCCCGAGCACCGTCGAGAAATACTTGCAGCTATCGCCGCGCACCGATTTCAGCAGCCCCTTCTCGCGGAAGGCGAAGAAGCCCTTCCTCTCGATGGCGATGGCCTTGCCGGAGGTCAGCACGATCTTGCCGACGTCGATGGCGTTGCCCTTGGCGTGTTCCGACATCGCCGCGCCGCGCTGCGAGTTCATGGTGCGGCAGGAATAGGAGGACATCTGGTGGATGGCCGAGACGCCCGAGAGGTAGCGCATGCGCGTCGAGGGCACGAGCTCCTGCTTGACCCAGCGCGCGAAGGCCTCGGTGATCTGGCAGTTGACCTGCGCGGCCGGCTTGATCTGGATGCCGCCGGAAAGGCCCGAGAGCTCCACCGGCCATTCGATGCCGCAGGAGCGGCCGCGCGAGATGCGCGGCACGTCGCGGAATTTCACGCCGAGCTTCTGCAGCCGCTGCCGGCAGGCCCGCTCGGAAGCGGGCATGCCGCCCATCGCCTCCGGCATCTGCGTGGGATCGCTCATCCGCGGCAGGAAGGCGACCTGCTCGCCGTCGCCCGCCTGCCGGCGGCGCGTCGTCGCCTTGTCCGGCACGCGAAGGTATCCGCCGCCCTCGGCTTCCGCGCCCGCATCGGACATCGGGATCGCGCCCGGCTGGCCGAGCTGCTGCGGCATGTCCGTGCCGATGCCGTCGACGACGACCTGCGTGGCATTGCCTTCGGCGATCTCGCCGGCCTGCGCCTCGGCAAGGCCCTGGACGCGCCCGACACCGAGCCCGTCGTCCATGTTCACGCCGCCGTCGGGAATGGCGAGCACGCCGGAGGAAGCCTGCACCGGCGCGGTGACGCCCATCGCCTCGTCGCTGTCGATCATCGGCAGGCGCCTGTTCTGCCGCGCAGGCGCCGCCATTTCGCTCCCGCCGCCCGCACCGCCGACGCCGACCGCCGGGGTGACGGCGCCGACGCCGAGCCCGTCGATGTCGTCGGGCGGGCTCATGCCGCCGGAGCAGGCAGCCAGCATCGCCGGGACCAGAAGCAGCCCGAGCGGCCTTCGCAGGCGAGAAACAAACGCAATACCCATGGTCACATCCGCCCGGCGCCCGCCTCCGCCCGATGCGGAGGTCCCGGTTGCACACAGTCCTGTCCGGCGATGGTGCAGGCCGCTTTTGTCCGCATTCGGACGGCGATGCCTGAAAACCGGACCGCAGGCCGACATCCCTGCTTTCATGGAGGATTTTGTCGCAACAGGGTAAACGAAGCGTTCCCGGCGGAAACGAAAACCCCGGCGCTGGGGGCGCCGGGGCAAGCTGTCCGGAGATCGTCTTTTGGTTATGCGGCGCGGCGCCGGTGGTCCGCCGCTCCGGCCGTGTTCAGCCGGAAGTTCCCGAGCAACGCCTTGAGCTGCTCGCTTTCCTGGGTCAGCGTCCCGCCGGCGGCGTTGGTTTCCTCCACCATCGCGGCGTTCTGCTGGGTCATCTGGTCCATCTGGTTGACCGCGGCGTTCACCTCGGCAAGGCCCGTCGCCTGCTCGCGGGCGGAGGTGGCGATCGAGATCACCTGGTCGTTCACCTGGTTGACGAGGGCCTCGATCTCGGTCAGCGCATCGCCGGTCGAGCGCACCAGCGTGACGCCGTTGCCGACTTCGGCGGCCGAATTGCTAATGAGGCCCTTGATCTCCTTGGCCGCATTGGCCGAGCGCTGGGCGAGCTCGCGCACCTCCTGCGCCACGACCGCAAAGCCCCGGCCCGCCTCGCCCGCCCGCGCCGCCTCGACGCCGGCATTGAGCGCGAGCAGGTTGGTCTGGAAGGCGATCTCGTCGATCACGCCGATGATCTGGCCGATGCGGCTGGAGGCGTCCTCGATGCGGCTCATCGCGGCGACGGCGTCGCGCACGATCGTGCCCGAGCGGTCCGCCGACTGCCGCGTCTCGGCCACCATCCGGCTCGCCTCGGCGGCGCGTTCGGACGCATTGCGCACGGTCGCGGTGATCTCGTCGAGCGCCGCGGCGGTCTCCTCCAGCGAGGCCGCCTGCTGCTCGGTACGGTGCGAGAGGTTGTTGGCCGCCCCGGCAATATCAGCGGCGCTGCCGTGCACGACGTCGGTCGAGCGGGAAATGGCGCCAATGACGCTGGAAAGGGCTTCGACCGCGCGGTTGAAGTCCTCGCGCAGCTTGGCGTATTCCGGCGCGATCGCATCGATCGAGACCGTCAGGTCGCCGGCGGCCAGCCGCTCCAGCGCCTCGCCCACGGTGTGCATGGCATCGGCCTGGCCCTGGCTGACGGCGCGCTGGCGGCGCTCGCCTTCCGTCCGCTCGTCGTCGAGCCGTGCCTGCTGCTCGCTGTCGCGGATGCGCAGCTCCGCCCGCTCGGCGACCGACTGGCGCAGCACCGAGACGACCTTCGCCATCTCGCCGATCTCGTCCTTGCGGTCGGTTTCCGGCACGTCGCCCGAAACGTCCTCCTGCGCGATCGCCTGCATGGAGGCCTTGAGGCGCATGACCGGGCCGGTGACGCTCTTCACGATGGCATAGGCGGCAAGGATGGTGGCAAGCCCGCCGGCGGCGAGGATGACGGCCATTTCGATGGCATTGCGGCGGAACAGGGCGGCAAGGTCGTCCGCGTAGACACCCGTGCCGACGACCCAGCCCCAGGGGGCAAAGCCCGCGACATGCGAATATTTCAGCACCGGCTCCTCGAAGCCCGGCTTCGGCCAGTAATAGTCGACGAAATCCTGGCCCGTGGGGCTCGCCTTCACGGCCTTCACGAATTCGGTGAAGATGTGCTTGCCGGTCGGATCCGCCATGCCGGACTGGTCCGTGCCGTCGAGCGCCGGCTTGATCGGATGCATGACGATCACGGCGTTCATATCGTTGATCCAGAAGTAGCCGCTCTCCTCGTAGCGCAGTGCCCGCACGGCGTCCTTCGCCCGCGTCTGGGCCTCCTCGCGCGTCAGCGTTCCGGCGGTTTCGAGCTCATGGTAATGCTTGAAGAGCGTCAGCATGTTCTCGTCCATGGCCGCGAGCTTCGACTTGCGCTCGGCGACCATCGCGTCCTGGTAATGGTAGAGACTATAGACGAGCGCCGCTGCGAATATCGTCAGTGCGAGGCCGACAAGTAGTGACAGGCGCGTGGATATTCTCAAATTCTTCAACGGATTCTCCTGGACGTTCCGGAACGCGGCGTTCCTCATCGTCGAAAATCCGGGAAACCCTTTAAAATCGTATAAAACTGTAGTCATCAAATCTTGGAGATCAGAGATACTTGGAAGTACCTTCCGTAAGGATAGCTCCCCCTCTTTCTCCTGCGCCGCCATTCGGCTAGACCGGAAGGAAAGACGGAAAGGAACCTCATGACCGACAGCAGGACACCGAACGGACAGCTCACCCTTCGCACGCTCGCCATGCCGGGCGACGCCAATGCCGCGGGGGACATCTTCGGCGGCTGGGTCATGGCGCAGATGGACCTTGCCTCCGGCATCCGCGCCGCCGAGCGCGCCAACGGCCGCGTCGTCACCGCCGCCGTCAAGGAGATGGCCTTCGAGCTGCCCGTGAAGATCGGCGACACGCTCAGCATATACACGGACATCGCGCGCGTCGGCCGCACCTCGATCACGCTGACGGTGGAGGCCTGGTCGCAGCGCTACCTCACCACGACGCTGGAGAAGGTGACCGGCGCCACCTTCGTCATGGTCGCCCTCGACCGCGACGGGCACCCGACCCCCGTCCCCGTCGAATAGCCGGCGGGAGGCGCGCCATGGAACAGGTCCCGCACGATCCCGCCCTCTTCGGCCATGTGCGCGTCGTCATCGGCATGGTGGTCAGTCTCAGCGTGGCGCGCATCCTCACCGGCGTCGCGCTCTTCGTCCAGCATCCCGGCAAGGTGAAGGCCTATCCGGTCCACCTCGCCTGGGCCGGCTTCCTCCTCCTCTTCCTCCTGCATTTCTGGTGGTGGGAGTTCCGCCTCCAGGCGCTGACGACCATCGGCTTCGGCGTCTATCTCTTCCTGATCAGCTATTGCTGCCTGTTCTTCCTGCTCGCCGTCTTCCTGTTTCCCACGACGCTGGACGACTATGCCGGCTACGAGGACTATTTCTATTCGCGGCGCAAATGGTTCTTCGGCGCCTTCGCGCTCGTCTTCGCGGTCGATCTTCTGGACACGGCGCTGAAGGGAAAGGCCTATTTCGGCTCGTTCGGCTACGAATACCCCGCCCGCAACGCCGCCTTCATCGTGCTGTGCCTCGTGGCGGCCTTTACGGCGAGCCGGCGCTACCACACCGCCTTCGTCACCCTCGGCATCCTCTACCAGTTGAGCTGGATCTTCCGCGCCTTCGACATGCTGGAGTAAGGCGCTTAGCCCTTGAAGACGAAGGCCGCTCCGGCGGCGATCAGCATGAAGCCGACGGCGTGGTTCCAGGTCAGGCTTTCCTTCAGCCAGAACACCGAGAAGCCGGCGAAGACGAGGAGCGTAATGACTTCCTGCATCGTCTTGAGCTGCGCGGCCGAATAGACCTCGTGGCCGATGCGGTTGGCCGGCACGGCAAGGCAATATTCGAAGAAGGCGATGCCCCAGCTCGCCAGCACCGCCACGAAGAGCGGCGCGGACTTGAACTTGAGGTGCCCGTACCAGGCGAAGGTCATGAAGACGTTCGAGAGGCAGAGCATGACGATGGGCCAGACGGCCGCGGGGTTGAGGCTGAAGGGCATCGGCGAATCCTGAAACCGAGGAAATAAGCCATCGGCATAGCTCAGCCGCCGCCGCCGTCAAGGCCGCAGCGCGTGTATTGCCGCGATCTGCCGTCAAGACGATCCCATGCGTGTCGTCCGGGCCTCAACCGCGCGGTGAAGCAGCCGGAACGCGCGGCAGGCTACCGCCGCGAAAACCCGCCCTCATCGGCATCGCCACCGGCACACCACCCGGATCACCCGCGACAGGGCGCCACGGCGGATTCGTTTCCCTTTTGTACTCGTCACCCCTTCCCTTTCGCGGTGACTCTCTCCATATTCCCCGCATGGCCAGATCACCGAAGAAATCCAGCGCCCCGAACCCCGGTTTCGAGGAAGCCCCGCAATCGCCCTTCGAGGGAGAGCCGCTCTCCGGCAGCGTCTCCGACTGGGTGAAGCAGCTTGAGGCCGAGGCGGAGGCCGCGAGCATCGAAAGCCGCCGCGAGGTCGCATCCAAGGCCGGCAAGCACCGCAAGACGGTTGAGAACGCCGCGCGCCGCCACACCGAGCAGGTCACCGTCTCCAAAACCTCCCGCGGCGTCTCCATCGGCGGCTCGTCCGATCCGAAGACCCGCACCGCCGCCGGCCTCAACCCCGTCTCCGGCCTCGACGTGTCGCTGGAGGACGCCGCCGCGCTCGACAAGGGCTCCGGCGTCACCGCCACCGTGGAGGCGCTGTCGAAGCTCATCGAGAGCGGCAACCCGCTGTTCAAGGACGGCAAGCTCTGGACGCCGCACCGCCCCGCCCGGCCGGAAAAGTCGGAAGGCGGTATCCCGATCCGCATGATCAGCGACTACCAGCCCGCCGGCGACCAGCCGACCGCCATCAGGGACCTCGTCGACGGCCTTGCCGAGGGCGAGCGCAGCCAGGTCCTGCTCGGCGTCACCGGCTCGGGCAAGACCTTCACCATGGCCAAGGTGATCGAGGAGACGCAGCGCCCCGCCGTCATCCTCGCGCCGAACAAGACGCTGGCCGCGCAGCTCTATTCCGAGTTCAAGAACTTCTTCCCGGAAAACGCGGTCGAATATTTCGTCTCCTACTACGACTATTACCAGCCGGAGGCGTACGTCCCGCGCTCGGACACCTATATCGAGAAGGAATCCTCGATCAACGAGCAGATCGACCGCATGCGCCACTCCGCGACGCGCTCGTTGCTGGAGCGCGACGACTGCATCATCGTCGCCTCGGTCTCCTGCATCTACGGTATCGGCTCGGTCGAGACCTACACCGCCATGACGTTCCAGATGCAGGTCGGCGAACGGCTCGACCAGCGCCAGCTCCTCGCCGACCTCGTCGCCCAGCAATACAAGCGCCGCGAGATGGACTTCCAGCGCGGCTCCTTCCGCGTGCGCGGCGACACGATCGAGATCTTCCCCGCCCACCTTGAAGACGCGGCATGGCGCATCTCCATGTTCGGCGACGAGATCGACGCCATCACCGAATTCGACCCGCTGACCGGCCAGAAGACCGGCGACCTGAAATCGGTGAAGATCTACGCCAACAGCCACTACGTCACCCCGCGCCCGACGCTGAACGGCGCCATCAAGAACATCCGCGAGGAGCTGAAGCATCGCCTCGTCGAACTGGAAAAGGCCGGCCGCCTGCTGGAGGCCCAGCGCCTGGAGCAGCGCACGCGCTACGACCTCGAAATGCTGGAGGCCACCGGTTCCTGCGCCGGCATCGAGAACTATTCGCGCTACCTCACCGGCCGCCGCCCCGGCGAGCCGCCGCCGACCCTTTTCGAATACGTGCCCGACAACGCGCTGATCTTCATCGATGAAAGCCACGTCACGATCCCGCAGATCGGCGCCATGTACCGGGGCGACTTCCGCCGCAAGGCGACGCTGGCCGAATACGGCTTCCGCCTGCCCTCCTGCATGGACAACCGGCCGCTGCGCTTCGAGGAATGGGACGCCATGCGCCCGGATACGGTCGCCGTCTCGGCGACGCCCGGCGGCTGGGAGCTGGAACAGTCCGGCGGCGTCTTCGCCGAGCAGGTCATCCGCCCGACCGGCCTCATCGACCCGCCTGTCGAGGTGCGTCCGGCCAAGAGCCAGGTGGACGACGTGCTGGGCGAGATCCGCGAGACCGCGCAGGCCGGCTACCGCACGCTCGTCACCGTCCTCACCAAGCGCATGGCCGAGGACCTCACCGAATACCTGCACGAGCAGGGCGTACGCGTGCGCTACATGCATTCCGACATCGACACGCTGGAGCGCATCGAGATCATCCGTGACCTGCGCCTCGGCGCCTTCGACGTCCTCGTCGGCATCAACCTGCTGCGCGAAGGCCTCGACATTCCCGAATGCGGCTTCGTCGCCATCCTCGACGCCGACAAGGAGGGCTTCCTGCGCTCCGAGACATCGCTCGTCCAGACCATCGGCCGCGCGGCGCGAAACGTCGACGGCAAGGTCATCCTCTATGCCGACCAGATCACCGGCTCGATGCAGCGCGCCATGGACGAGACGACCCGCCGCCGCGAAAAGCAGGTCGCCTACAACGAGGCGCATGGCATCACCCCGGAATCGGTGAAGGCGAAGATCTCCGACATCCTCGACTCGGTCTACGAGCGCGACCACGTCCGCGCCGACATTTCCGGCGTCTCCGGCAAGGGTTTTGCGGATGCCGGCCACCTCGTCGGCAACAATCTCAAGGCCCATCTCGAAGCGCTCGAAAAGCAGATGCGCGATGCCGCCGCCGACCTCGACTTCGAAGCCGCCGCCCGCATCCGCGACGAGATCAAGCGCCTCAAGGCCGCCGAACTCGCCGTCATGGACGACCCGATGGCGCGCGACGAAGCGCGGTCACAGGAAGGTGGAGGAAAGGGCAAAAGCTCGGCGAAGCCGCAAGGCCAGGCGGCCGTCGCCGGTCGTCCTGCGCCCCGTGCGGAGACCAGCCCGAAGGGCGGTACGGCCGTGAGCACAGAAGAGAATGGCAAAAGCTATTTTGCCAAACCCTCGCTCGACGACATGGGCCCGGGCACCGACACCGAACGCCCGCTCTTCCGCAAGCCCGACCTCGACGAGATGGGCCGCGACGTCGCCACCCCGGCCGGCAAGTCCCTCTTCCGCAGGAACACCCTCGACGAAATGACCGTCGGCCGCACCGAAAAACCCGTCACCGGCGACCTCCCCCAACGCCCGGACGAAACCCTCTCCACCAAGAAACGCACCGCGCCCCTGCCCGACGAACCGAAGCCGGTCCGCCGGGAAAAGATCGGCGTGGGAAGCTATGAGGATCCGGGTGAAGCGAAGCGCAAGGGGCGCACCAAGGGCAAGACGGGGCGGCCGGGGCGGTAAGCCGCCACGCCGAGGCCGGCCCAATTGACGGCAAGCCCTTACCCTCACCGAAACGATTATCGCTTATGGAATTCTGCGTTGCAGCTCTTCCTTCTCCCCTCGGGGAGAAGGTGGCCCGAAGGGTCGGATGAGGGGGTGGCGCACTGAACGCCTTGGCTTTTCCGCCTTCGGCGCCCCCTCATCCGCCGGCCGGCACCGTCTCCCCGAGGAGAGAAGGAAAGGTGTGGCAACGGCTTCCCTTCAAATGCGATGGGACTGCGTTCTCTGAGGAAGACCCCGCAAGGTCAAATTCCACAAGCTATTCCGCCGCCTCGCCCTTCACCGGCTCCAGCGCCGCGGCCAGCTCGTAGGAATAGCCTTCCAGCATGGCATAGGCCTGCTCGATGGCCTGGATCTGCCCTTCCGCGTTGTGGATCGCCTCGGCGATCGACTGGGAGCGGGCGCGCAGCATTGAACCGAGGAAATCCGTGCCGGTCTTGCGGCCGAGGCGATCGATATGCTGGCGCACGCGGTTGCGGTGGCGTTCCAGTTCCAGGATGTGGAAGCGGCTCTTGACGATGTCGTCGGAGAGTTTGCGGCGCATCGCCGCCAGCGGGTCGAAGCTGCCAGGCTCGCGCTCGTCGAGGATGACGTCGTTGACCAGCGGTTCGAGCAGCATCAGGCCCTTGAGATCGCGCGGGTCGGCGAGCTGTGGGTCGAAGCCGGTGTCGTCGAAGACTTTTCGGCGCACGGGGTCGCGCAGGAGGTCGTAGCAGGCCTGCAGGCGGGCGAACTGGTCGGTATCGCCGCCCGAATCGGGATGCATGCCCTTGGCGGCCTTGCGGTAGGCGGTCTTGATCGCGCCATCGTCGGCGTCGCGCTCCAGTCCGAGCATGGCGTAGGGATCGATCACGCGGCCACCTGTCTGTTTCTGCCTGTCTTTCGCAAGTCCGGACGCAAAACCGCTGCGCACTTTTGCTGGACCTGCTTCTGTACTGCTTCGTTCGTTGTTTACGCCGTTTTCCGACCCGGAGGGGACGAAATTGTGGTGACGCGGCGGCGATGCACAGAAAGCGTTATTCCGCCGCCTCGGTCCCGGTCTCGGCCTGGGCCCGCGCCGACAGCACCGCCGCGAAAGCCGCCGCGATCACCTCCGGCCCCGCGCCGGGCTTCGTGGCGTCGGCCGAAAGGATCTGCCGGTAGCGCCGCGCGCCCGGAAACCGCTGGAAGAGGCCGATCATATGCCGCGTCACATGCGCCACCCGTCCGCCGCGCGCGCTCACCTCGGCCGCATAGGCCATCATGGCGTCGCGCACCGCTTCCCAATAGTCGGCCGGACGATCCTGCGGGCTGGAGGGGATACCGGAAGGCTGGCCTCCCATGAGCGGATGCGGAAAAAGTTCGTCCACACCCGTCAGGACGCCGCTATCCTGATAGGCAGCCCTTCCGAGCATGACGCCATCGAGGCCATCCATCTCTTCAACAGCCTGACTCAAAGTATGAAGCCCGCCATTGAGGCCGATGAAAAGATTCGGGTTTTCCGCCTTCAGCCGCCGCACCAGACCATAGTCGAGCGGCGGGATATCGCGGTTCTCCTTCGGCGAAAGCCCCTGAAGCCACGCCTTGCGCGCATGGACCCAGACGGCATCCGTGCCGGCCGCCTTCACCTTCGAGACGAGATCGCGCAGCGCCACTTCCGGATCCTGGTCGTCGACGCCGATGCGGCACTTGACGGTCACGGGAATGGCAACCGCCGCCTTCATCGCCGCCACGCACTCGGCCACCAGGTCCGGCTCGCGCATCAGGCAGGCGCCGAAGGTGCCGGATTGCACCCGGTCCGAGGGGCAGCCGACATTGAGGTTGATCTCGGCATAGCCGAACCCCTCGCCGATCCGCGCCGCCTCCGCCAGCTTTTCTGGGCTGTTGCCGCCGAGCTGGAGCGCCACCGGCTGCTCCACGACGTCGAAGCCGAGCAGCCGGTCGCGATTGCCGCGCAGGATCGCATCGGCGACGATCATCTCGGTGAAGAGCAGCGCGTTCTTCGTGAGCTGCCGCGCGAAGACGCGGTACGCCCGATCGGACCAGTCGATCATTGGCGCGGTGGCGAATATCTTCGTCCCCGTCTCCACGGCCTGCCGGTAGAATGTGCCTGTCGTCGTCATGGCGCGGCTCATACTCCATATGGCCGGGAAAAACCACCCTCGGCCTTTCCTCGCCCCGCCGGATGGATGCTAGAGTGGCCGCGAGGATTCGAAGGAGGAACCCGATGCCGCTCTACGCCCTTGACGACCGGACGCCCACGCTTCCTGCGGACGACCGCTACTGGGTGGCGCCCGATGCCAATGTCATCGGCAAGGTCATCCTCGGCGAGGATGTCGGCATCTGGTTCGGCGCGACCTTGCGCGGCGACAACGAGCCGATCATCGTCGGCGCGCGCTCGAACATCCAGGAAGGCACCGTCGTGCATACCGATCCCGGCAAGCCGGTGATCATCGGCGAAGGCTGCACCATCGGCCACGGCGCCATCATCCACGGCTGCACCATAGGCAGCAATTCGCTGATCGGCATGGGCGCGACGGTGCTGAACGGCGCGGTGATCGGCAACAATTGCCTCGTCGGCGCCAATGCGCTGGTGACGGAAGGCAAGGTCTTCCCCGACAATTCGCTGATCGTCGGCTCCCCGGCGAAAGCCGTCCGCACGCTGGATGCCGAGGCCATCGAGGGCCTGAAGCGCTCGGCCGAAGGCTACGTGCGCAACTGGCAGCGCTTCAAGAGAGGCCTGAAGCCGATCGGCTGAAGCATTTCCAGCAAAAGTGCGCAGCGGTCCTGCGTCTGGAAATGCGGGAAAATCCGGGTTTCAGGCGCAGCCGGCGCAGGTGCCGCGGATCTCGATGGTCGTCTTGCCGGTCTTGAAGTTGCGGTCCCTGGCAAAGCTCTTCAGCCGCTCCTCGATCACATGGTCGTGGAACTCCGTCACCTTGCCGCAGGTCTCGCAGATCGTGAAGGCCGTCAGGCCATGGGCATGGCAGCCCTCGTCCGGGTGGGCGCAGGCGACGAAGGCGTTGATGCTTTCGAGCCGGTGCACGAGGCCGAATTCCAGCAGCTTGTCGAGCGCCCGGTAGACCTGCAGCGGCGCGCGGAACCCGTCGTCCCGCAGCTTGTCGAGGATGGTATAGGCGCTGAGCGGGCTGTCGGAATGCGACAGCACGTCGAAGACGAGGCCCTGGTTGCGCGTCAGTTGCTGCGTGGTCATGGGGCTTGTCATGCCGGGCCTCCTTCACTTGCGGCCACTCCGCTCGTCCTCGGCTTCGTCAGCAGGCTTAGTATGAACAGGCCAAGCGCTGCAACCACGATCGAGGGACCGGAGGGCGTGTCGAATTTCAATGAACCGAACAGCCCGCCGACCACCGCCAGCGCCCCGACGACGGAGGCGAGCACGGCCATGATCTCGGGGCTCGTGGAAAACCGCCGCGCCGTCGCGGCGGGAATGATGAGCAGCGAGGTGATCAGCAGGATGCCGACGATCTTCATGGCGATGGCGATGACGAGCGCCATCAGCAGCATGAAGACGAGCCGGGTCTTCTCCGGCTCCATGCCCTCGGCTTCCGCCAGTTCCGGGTTGACCGTCGAGGCGATCAGCGGCCGCCACATCCAGATGATGGCGAAGGTGACGAGGATCCCGCCGCCCCAGACGAGGTCCACATCGGCGCGCGAGACGGCGAGGATATCGCCGAACAGGAAGCCGACGAGGTCGATGCGCACCCAGGTCATGAAGGAGACCATGACGAGGCCGATGGCGAGCGTCGCATGCGAGAGGATGCCGAGCAGCGCATCGGTGGAGAGCGTGCCGCGCTTCTGGAGCAGCAGCAGCAGCACCGAGACGGTCGCCGCGACGACGAAGACGCTGAGAAGCAGGTTGACGTTCATCAGCAGCGACAGCGCGACGCCGAGCAGCGCCGAATGGGCCATTGTATCGCCGAAATAGGCCATGCGCCGCCAGACGACGAAGCAGCCGAGCGGGCCGGCGGTGACGGCAAGCCCGACACCGGCGACGAGCGCGCGCATGAAGAAATCGTCAAGCATCGCGCCGCTCCTGACTGTCCGCCCCGCGCGCCGGCTCGTGGCCGCAGCCGCAGTTCGGCCCGTGCACATGCCCGAGGCGCATCGGCCCCGCCCGGCCGCCGTCCGGCAGGATATCGACGGGATGGTGGCCGTCGTCCGGCCGGCAATCGTCGGTGATCGAGCCGTCGGCATGCAGCACGCGGCCGTCCGGCAGATGCGTGTGGTCGTGGTGGTGGTTGTAGAAGGCGAGCGTCTGGCCCGCCCGCGCGCCGAAGAGGCGCTGATATTCCGGGCTCTGGCTCACCGTTTCCGGCGTGCCGCGGCAACAGACATGGCCGTTGAGGCAGATGACGGTATCCGTCTCGGCCATCACGACATGCAGGTCGTGCGAGATGAGCAGGATGCCGCAGCCGGTCGTGTTGCGGATCGTCTTGATGAGGTCGTAGAGCGCGATCTCGCCGGAAAAGTCGACGCCCTGCACCGGCTCGTCGAGGACCAGCAGGTCCGGCTTGCGGGCGATGGCGCGGGCGAGCAGCGCGCGCTGGAACTCGCCGCCGGAAAGGTGCTGCACCTCCGCGCGCGCGAGATGCCGGATGCCCGTCGCCTCCAGCGCCGCGTCGATCTCCGCGCCCTTGAGCGGCGAGGTCAGCGTCATCAGCCGGTCGACGGTAAGCGGCATGGTCCAGTCGACGGCGAGCTTCTGCGGCACGTAGCCGACCTTGAGCCCGGCCTTGCGCTCCACCCTGCCCTCGTCCGCCTTCAGAACGCCGATCGCCGTCTTGGCGGTGGTCGACTTGCCGGAGCCGTTGGGGCCGATCAGCGTGACGATCTCGCCGGGCGAAATCGAGAATTCCACGCCGCGCACGAGCCAGCGGCCCTGGCGGCGCACGCCGACACCCGCGAGCGAGACGAGCGGCTGGAGGGTCCTGGTGGAGGTTTGCAGCATCATTTTTTCCGAAAAGCCTGTTGCCACCCGATATGGCACACGTTATAGCATAACGCAATTGATGTAATAACATTACATTCACATTCAAGACGGAGATTCCATGCAAAAGGCCGTTCGCACCCTCCTTCTGTCCACCGCGCTCCTTGCCGCCGGCACGCTCGCCGCGCGGGCCGAGGCGCCCGATGTGGTGGTTTCGATCAAGCCGATCCATTCGCTCGTCGCCGCGATCATGCAGGGCGTCGGCAAACCCGGCCTCATCGTCGAGGGCGCCGCCTCGCCGCACACCTATTCGCTGAAGCCCTCAAACGCGGCAGCGTTGCAGGATGCGGATGTCGTCTTCTGGGTCGGCCACGGCCTGGAGGCCTTCCTGGAAAAGCCGCTGGAAACGCTGGGCAGCAAGGCGACCGTCGTCGAGCTGGAAGACGCGCCAGGCCTCGAAAAGCTGCCTTTCCGCGAGGGCGGCCCCTTCGAGGCGCATACGCATGAAGGCGAGGACGGCCACGACCACGCCCATGAGGGCCACTCGCACGACGGGGACGGCCATGACCATGCCAAGGAGGCCGAGGGCCACGATCATGGCGAGGAAGCCGGCCATGAGGACCACGAGCACGGCGAATTCGACATGCATCTCTGGCTGAGCCCGGACAATGCCCGCGCCATCGCCGCCGAGGCCGCCAAGGTCCTTGCCGAGAAGGACCCGGCCAATGCGGAAATTTACAGGAAGAACCTCGCCGGCCTGAACGACAGGCTCGACGCGCTCGACAAGGAGATCGCCGAGACGGTCGCCCCGGTGAAGGACAAGCCCTTCATCGTCTTCCACGACGCCTATCAGTATTTCGAGCACCATTATGGCGTCCTGACCGCCGGCTCCATCACCGTCAGCCCGGAAACCCTGCCCGGCGCCGAGCGCCTGACGCAGATCCGCGACAAGGTGAAGACCCTCGGCGCGACCTGCGTCTTCGCCGAGCCGCAGTTCGAGCCGAAGCTGGTGAACGTGGTGATCGAGGGCACGCCGGCGAAATCCGGCACCCTCGACCCCGAAGCCGCCACGCTCGACCCCGGCCCGGACCTCTACTTCACCCTGATGAAGGGCATCGCCACATCGCTGCGCGATTGCCTTGGACAGGGCGGCTGAGGCGCGTCAGTCGCGCTCGGCGGAGCTGGCCCAGAGATTGATGTCGGCCTCCCGGGCATAGACATCGATCTCGGCCAGTTCCTCGGCCGTGAAGTCGGGCTTTTCCAGCGCCTTGACGCAATCGACGATCTGCGCCGAGCGGCTGGCGCCGATCAGTGCCGAGGTGACGCGTCCGCCGCGCAGCACCCAGGCGAGCGCCATCTGCGCCAGCGTCTGGCCGCGCCGCTCGGCGATGGCGTTGAGCTTGCGGATATTGTCGATGATCTCGGGGCGGATGAAATCCTTCTTGAGGAAGTGGTTCAGCGCCGCGCGGCTGTCACCCGGAATGCCGCCGAGATATTTCGTGGTCAGCATGCCCTGCGCCAGCGGCGAGAACACGATGGAGCCGATGCCGAGGTCTTCGAGCGTATCGACGAGGCCGTCGTCCTCGATCCAGCGGTTGAGCATGGAATAGCTCGGCTGGTGGATGAGGCAGGGCGTGCCGAGGTCCTTGAGGATCGCGGCGGCCTCGCGGGTGCGCTGCGAATTGTAGGAGGAGATGCCGACATAGAGCGCGCGGCCGGAGCGCACGATATGGTCGAGCGCGCCGCAGGTCTCCTCCAGCGGCGTGTCCGGGTCGAAGCGGTGGGAATAGAAGATGTCGACATAGTCGAGGCCCATGCGTTTGAGGCTCTGGTCGCAGGAGGCGATGAGATACTTGCGGCTGCCCCATTCGCCATAGGGACCCGGCCACATGTCATAGCCCGCCTTGGAGGAGACGATCAGCTCGTCGCGCAGGCCCTTGAAATCCGTGCGCAGGATCTCGCCGAAGGCGATCTCCGCCGTGCCGGCCGGCGGGCCGTAATTGTTGGCGAGGTCGAAATGGGTGATGCCGAGGTCGAAGGCCGTGCGGCACATGTCGACCTTGCGCTCGTGCGGCGTGTCGTCGCCGAAATTGTGCCAGAGGCCCAGTGAAATCGCCGGCAGCTTCAGGCCGGAGCGTCCCACGCGGTTGTAGGTCATCGTGTCGTAACGGTTTTCCGCCGGCTGCCAGGCCATGGTGTGGTTCCTTCTCTATGTAGGCGGACTTCCATACCCCTCCCCAACCCCTCCCCACAAGAGGGAGGGACTTGACCCGTCGCCCCGCTTCAAACTCATCGACCGGTTCTGCCGGCAGCGACGTTCAAAGGAGACCGCGTTGGGAGCGGCATCGTAAAGCCCCTCCCCCTTGTGGGGAGGGGTTTTCACCGGTTACCGCAGCAGCGCCCGCGCCTCCTCAATCCCCAGCGCCGCCGGCTGGGTGCAGGTGGTCACGATGGCGATCGCCTTGCCCTCCTCGGCCGAACGGAGGATTGCCGTCAGCACGTCGATCGTGTGCAGCGAGCGGTCGAGCGAGCAGCGATAGTCGCGGCCTGTCGTCACCGCCTCCATCATGTCGGCAAGACCGATGCCGCGGTAATTGGCCTGCATGCCCCAGTCGAACTGGTAATTCTGCGCCGTCAGCGGATGGTCCCAGACCTCAACCTCCTTCGGCTCCTTGTCGTCGCCGGCGACTTCCACCGTGCCGCCGAAGAAGTTCGGATCCGGCACGAAGACGGCGCCGTCGGTGCCGTAGAGCTCCATGTTCTGGTGGCGATGCGCCCAGACATCCCAGCTCGCCATCAGCGCCACCTGCGCGCCGCTGACGAATTCGAGGATGGCATGGATGTTCGTCGCGACCGCCACCGGCACCTTTTCCCCGAGGCGCGGGCCGTTGGCGATCACCCGTTCCTCGCGCGCCCTGTTGGCGAGCGCCACGACGCGCTTCACCGGACCGACGAGGTTGACGAGGTTGTTGACGTAATACGGCCCCATGTCGAGGATCGGCCCGCCGCCCGGCGCGAAGAAGAAGTCCGGGTTCGGATGCCAGCTCTCCATTCCCGGCCCCAGCACATGCGCCGTGCCCGACATGATTTTTCCCAGCCTGCCGCTGTCGATGAGATGGCGCACGAACTGGTGCGCGCCGCCGAGATAGGTATCCGGCGCCGAGCCGACCTTCAGGCCCTTGGCATCCGCGATGCGGCGCAGGTCCTCGCCCTGTTCGAGCGTGAGCACGAAGGGCTTTTCCGAATAGACGTGCTTGCCCGCCTCCAGCGCCTGTTTCGAGACCGGGTAATGCGCCTCCGGGATCGTCAGGTTCACGACGACATCCACATCGGGATTGGCGAGCAGCGCGCCGATCTCCTGCGCCGGCACGCCGAATTCCTCCGAACGCGCTCTGGAGGCGGCGGGGTTGATATCGGCGCAGGCGACCAGCTTCAGGTTCCTGAAGGTCGGGATCAGCTTGAAGTAGGCGCCCGAGATATTGCCGCAGCCGATGATGCCGACTCCGTATTCCTTGCTCATGACGATGATCCTCAGAACGCCTTGATGGTCGCGATGGAGCGGGTGGCAAGCCGGGTGATGTCCTTCGGATTGTCATGCTCGACGATGAAATTCTTTACCGGCGAGCCGGCGAGCGCCCTGGCGAGATCGCCCCAAGGAACGGTGCCGTGGCCGACATCGGCCCAGCCGTCCTCGTCGGCATTCTCGCCCTTCGGCGCGATGTCCTTGACATGCACGGCGGTGATGCGGTCGCCGTATTTCGCAATCCACGCGAAGGGGTCCGCGCCGGCGCGGATGATCCAGGCGATATCCGCCTCCCAGGCAAGGTCCGGCCCGCCTTCGAAGAGACGATCCAGCGGCACCGTGCCGTCCGGCAGCGTGAAGAACTCGAAATCGTGGTTGTGCCAGCCGAAGGTAAGGCCCGCCGCACGGATCGGCGCGCCGGCCTTTTGCAGCCGCTCGCCGAGCGCATGCCAGCCGGCGGCGTCCGTCGGGCGCTCCTCGGGCAGGAGATAGGGGCAATAGACCGCCTCGATGCCGAGCGTGCGGCAGATCGCGATCACGCGATCCGGCTCGGCCTCCAGCATGTCGAGGCTGAAATGGGCCGTCGGCATGGCAAGGCCGTTGCCGTCGAGATCGGCCCTCACCTGCTGGATGGCCGCATCGTCGAGCGCAGCGTAAAGCGCGTTGTAGCCCTCCACCTGCCTGTAGCCGGCATCCGAGAGGATGCGGAACACCTCGGCGAAGGGCTGGAAGTTGCGGGCGCTGTAGAGCTGGAAGCTGACTGTCTGCATGATTGTCTCCTCGGACTATTCGGTATTGGCCTGGCAGGAATGAAGGTCGAGCCAGCGGATTTGCGGAACCCCGCCGGTCTCGGCGGGCGTGAAGATAACGGTGCGGCGCTCGCCGGCCGTCAGATCAAAGGCATTGTCGGACCAGCGTCCGGCAATGTCCGCTTCAAGCATGATATGCAGCGCAAGGCCGGTCACGGATGCGGTGACGGCGAAAGCGCCGTCGTCTCGGGCCACGACGTCGAGCGTCACGCCGGAGGCTTCGAGATCCAGCGCCTTGTAGTTGACCGGGACGTGATGCCCCTCGCCCTTCATGCCGTTCGATGCTTCGAAGGACCAGAAGAGCAACGTGTCCTCCGGCAGGTCGGCCGAAAAGACGGAGAACAGCATCTCCGCCTTGTCCGGCCCGCAGACGCCTTCCGTGCTTCGATAGGGCCGGCGCTCGCCGGCAAGCGAGACGAGCCATGTTTCGAGCCGGATGGTGACAGTCTCCGCCGTGTCGTTGACGACGGAAAAGCCGATGGTCTCGCCGTCCTTCGAGGGAATGGCGGCGACGGCCACGGGCTGGAAGAAGCGGCGCACCATGTAGTGCATGGCCTTCCAGCTTCCGCCGTAGTCGAGGCTCGACCAGGAGGCGACGGGCCAGGTGTCGTTGAGCTGCCAGTAGAGGGTGCCCATGCAATGGGGCTTCAGCGAGCGCCAGTATTCGACCGCCGTGCGGATGGCGAGGCCCTGCTGGATCTGGCTGAGATAGACGAAGCTCGCAAAATCCTTCGGGAAGCGGAAGTAGCGGAACATGGTGCCGGCGATGCGCTCGTTGCCGCCGGCGTTCTTCTGGTGGCTCTCCATGACGGGCGACGCGATGTTCATGTCCTTGCGCTCGGCGAAGGTCTTCATCACGGGCATAGAGGTGTAGGACTGGAAGCCGAATTCCGAGCAGAAGCGCGGGCGCACGCTGCGGTAATCGTCGAAGGACTTGTTCTCGTGCCAGACGGACCAGTAGTGCATGTCGCCGGAACCGTCCGCATGCCAGGCATCGCCGAAGTCGAGATAGCCGGAGGCCGGGCTGGAGGGCCACCAGATCGCGCCCGGCGCGGCCTTCTTCATCGCCACTTCGATGGTGCGGTTGAGGCGGTCGTAGGAGACGAGATAGCGGTCGCGGTTCTTACGGCTGGCATCGAACCATGTCAGCGCGCCGACCAGTTCGTTATCGCCGCACCAGAGCACGATGGAGGGGTGCGAGGCGAGCCGCCTCACCTGATAGTCCACCTCGGCCGCGACATTGTCGAGGAAATCGACGGTCGAGGGATAAAGGTTGCAGGCGAACATGAAGTCCTGCCAGACCATCAGGCCGAGTTCGTCGCAAAGGTCGTAGAACCAGTCCGGCTCGTAGAAGCCGCCGCCCCAGACGCGCAGCATGTTCATGTTGGCGTCGGCGGCCGATTGCAGGAGGTCACGCACGCCTGTCGGCGTGATGCGCGAGGGCAAGGCGTCGGCCGGAATCCAGTTCGCGCCGCGGCAGAAGATTTCGCGGCCGTTGACCTTGAGCGCGAAGCGGCTGCCGGCCTCGTCCTTGTCGGTGATCAGCTCCACCTGCCGGAGACCGACGCGCCGCACCACCGTCTCGGACGGCGTCTCGACCCGTACGGCATAGATCGCCTGCTCGCCATGCCCGGCCGGCCACCAGAGAGCCGGCCTCTCGATGCGGAACATATGGGTAAGCTGCGTCTCGCCGGCATCGATGCCGATATCGAGCCGCACCCGCTCCTCGCCGAGCGCAAAATGCACCGGCAAGATGCCCGGCTCCCCGGCATGGAAGGTGGCGGTCACATAGAGGTCGACTGCACCGTCCGCATGGTGGAACTGCCGGGTCGTGACATGCTCGATGCGGGCGACGTTCAGCTTGCGCAGCGTGATCCCGCCGTAGATGCCGAGCGGAGCAAGCGCGATGTTCCAGTCCCAGCCGAAATGGCATTGGGGCTTGCGCAGCATGTTGCCATTGGGGATCGGCGAATTGCCCGTGGACCAAGGTATGAAGAAGGGCTGCTCCGCCTGCCGGATGGCGCCGGCCGTAATGCTGGAATGGATCAGCACCCTGACCGTGTTCTCGCCGGCCTTCAGCGCCTCGGTGACATCGGGCCGGTAGCGGAGGAAGCAATTGTCCGTGTCCTCGACCAGCACGCCGTTCACATAGACGGAGGCGACGGTGTCGATGCTGCCGATATCGAGATACCAGTCGCCCTCCAGCATCTCGGGCGCAAGATCGAAGCTGCGCTCGATGGCCCAGTCCTTCTCCGCCACCCATTGCACGTCCCGCTCGTTGCGGCCGGCATAGGGATCGGGGATGAGATCGGCGGCGAGCAGCGCGCTGTGCACGTCGCCGGGCACGCGCATCGGCGCGCTGTGGGCGGCGTCGGTGCTGGCGAGCCGCCAGGTGCCGGAGAGGTCGATGGTGTCGGTTGTCTGGGTCATGGCATTGTCTCTGAACTTGTGCGTGGGGCTTGCCCCTCACCCTGCCCCTCTTCCCGCAAGCGGAGAGAGGGAATGGCGACGTTTCCGCAAGTCTCCTTCTCCCCGCCTGCGGGGAGAAGGTGGCCGGCAGGCCGGATGAGGGGCCGCGCCCTCTAGATCCTCTCCTCCGTCTCCGCATCGAACAGCGAGGCCAGCCCCATGTCGAAGGAGAGCCTCACCGCCGTTCCCGGCGCAAAGCGCCGCGCCCCGCCGACGCGGACGGAGAGTGTATGTCCGGCATGTTTCAGCCAGAGCAGGTTATCCGCCCCCATCGGCTCCTCGATATCGACGGTCGCCTGATGGGTCTCGACGCCGGGCACGTCCTCGTTGACCTTCACATGCTCCGGCCTGACGCCGAGCACGACCTTGCGGCCCGGCTGGAGCACCTCGCCGGTCGCGTAGCCATCCAGCGAGAAGTCGACGCCGTTGGTGGCGAAGACCGGCTTGCCGCCCCGTTCCACGATCTCCCCGCGCAGGAAATTCATCGAGGGCGAGCCGATGAAGCCGGCGACGAACATGTTCCTCGGCGCATTGTAGATCGTGTTCGGATCGGCGAGCTGCTGGATGACGCCGCTCTTCATGATGGCGATGCGGTCGGCCAGCGTCAGCGCCTCGATCTGGTCGTGGGTAACGTAGATCATCGTGTTTTTCAGCGACTGATGCAGCCGCTTGATCTCCACGCGCAGCTCCGAGCGCAGCTTCGCATCGAGGTTGGAGAGCGGCTCGTCAAAGAGGAAGACATCGACGTCGCGCACCAGCGCCCGGCCGATCGCCACGCGCTGGCGCTGGCCGCCTGACAGAGCCGAGGGCTTGCGTTTCAGGAGCGGGCCGATCTGCAGGATTTCGGCGGCGCGGGCGACGCGCTTGTCGATCTCGGCCTTCGGCATGCGGGCGACCTGAAGACCGAAGGAGAGGTTCTTCTCCACCGTCATCTGCGGATAGAGCGCATAGGACTGGAACACCATGCCGATGCCGCGGTCCTTCGGCTCCTCCCAGGTGACGTTCCTGTCCTTGATGAAGATCTGCCCGCCGGTCGGCTCCAAAAGGCCGGCGATGCAGTTGAGCAGCGTGGACTTGCCGCAGCCGGACGAGCCGAGAAGCACGAGGAACTCGCCCTCCCCGATATCGAGGTTGAGGTCCTGCAAAACGTTGACCGCGCCGAAGGAGAGCGAGAGGTCCCTGATGGAAACGGAATGCTGCATGGCTTAACCCTTGACTGCGCCGGCGGCGATGCCGCGGACGAAGAGCCGTCCCGACACGAAATAGACGATGAGCGGGACCGCGCCGGTGAGCAGCGTCGCGGCCATGTTGACGTTGTATTCCTTCACACCCTGAACGGAGTTGACGATGTTGTTGAGCTGCACGGTCATCGGATAGGTATCCGGCCGGGTGAAGACGACGCCGAACAGGAAGTCGTTCCAGATGCCGGTGATCTGAAGGATCATCGCGACGACGAAGATCGGCAGCGACATGGGCAGCATGATGCGGAAATAGATCTGCCAGAACCCCGCCCCGTCGATGCGCGCCGCCTTGAACAGCTCCTCCGGCAGGGACGAGAAGTAGTTGCGGAAGAGCAGCGTCAGGATCGGCATGCCGAAGATCGTGTGCACGATGACGAGGCCGGTGAGCGTGCCGTAGATACCCATCTCCCGGAGCACGATGACGATGGGATAGATCATCACCTGATAGGGGATGAAGGCACCGAGGATGAGGATCGTGAAGAAGATGTCCGCGCCCCTGAACTTCCAGTTGGCGAGCGCATAGCCGTTCACCGAGGCGACGAGGATCGAGATCAGCGTCGAGGGCACGGTGATGCGCACGGAATTCCAGAAGCCGCGCGAAAGCCCGTCGCAGTTGAGGCCCGTGCAGGCACTGGCCCAGGCCTTCGACCAGGGTTCCAGCGTGATCTCCATCGGCGGCGAGAAGATGTTGCCGAGGCGGATTTCCGGCATGCCCTTCATCGACGTGACGATCATCACGTAGAGCGGCAGCAGGTAGTACAGCGCGGCGACGAGAAGCGTGCCGTAGAGCATGATGTTGCGGCCGGAAAGCGCGCGGCGGGGTTTTGCGCCCCACGGCTCGGCGGCAGCCTTGAGAGAAGCGGTGTCAGCCATGCTTGCGCCCTCCGAATTCGAGATAGGCCCACGGCACGATGATGATGGCGACCGTGACGAGCATCATGGTGGAGGCGGCGAAACCCTGGCCGAGATTCTGGGCCTGGAACATGTAGTCGTAGACATATTTCGCCGGCACTTCCGAGGCGATGCCCGGCCCGCCGCTGGTCTGCGCCACCACGAGGTCGTAGACTTTGACGATGCCGCTCGCGATGATGACGAGCGTGGTGATGAAGACGGGGCGCATCATGGGAATGACGATGAAGAGATAGGTCCGCCACATCGGGATGCCGTCGACGCGCGCGGCCTTCCAGATGTCCTCGTCGATGCCGCGCAGGCCCGCGAGCAGCAGGCACATGACGAGCCCCGTGCCCTGCCACAGCCCGGCAATCAGCACGCCGTAGATGACGATTTTGGAATTATACAGCGGGTCGAAGGTAAAGCTCTCCCAGCCGAGCGCGCGCACGACGGACTGCACGCCGTATTCCGGGTTGAGGAGCCATTGCCACACGAGGCCGGTGACGATGAAGGAGAGCGCGAAAGGATAGAGGAAGATCGTGCGGAACGTGTTCTCGAAGCGGATCTTCTGGTCCATCAGCGCCGCCAGCACGAAGCCCATGACGAGGCTGAAGATCAGCGTCAGGACGCCGTAGATGGCGAGATTCTGGATCGAGACGATCCAGCGCGGCGCATCCCACAGCCGCTCGTACTGGTCGAGGCCGACGAACTTGGCGCGCGGGAGCAGCTTGGAATTGGTGAACGAATAGACGACCGTCCAGATTGTGCCGCCGAGAAAGATCACGACGGCGGTCAGCACCATCGGAATGGAGGCGATCTTGGCGCTGAGATTGCGCAGCAGTCTGCTGGGGCGACCGGTGTGTGCCTGGCCCGTCATGGGTCACTCTTCCTTGGTCTTCGATCGGCGGTGAACGGCTGGCGGCGGAACCGCCAGCCGGGTCACGCGGGCCCGATCACTCCGCCGAAGCGATGATCTCGGCAAAACGCTTCTGGGCGTCTTCCGGCGTCATCGAGGGATTGGCGAAGAATTCGGAAAAGAGGTCTTCCTTCTGCTTCTGGCTGTCGGCGGAAAGAAGCTGGTCGGTCCAGTCGACGACATTGCCCTTGGCGAGGATGTCGAGGCCCTTCTTCATGCAGTCGTTGGCGGCGGCGAGATCGACGTCGCCGCGCACCGGCAGCGAGCCCTTCTTGAGGTTGAAGGCGACCTGCGCGCCCGGGCTGACGAGCGTCGAGGCGAGAACCTCCTGCGCCTTCGACTTCTCCTCGTCCTTCAGGACCGGGAAGTAGAAGGCATCGCCCCCGGTGGCGATGACGTCGGTCACGCCGAGGCCCGGAAGGCATGTATAGTCCTTGCCGGCGGTCTGGCCGGCAAGCGCGAACTCGCCCTGCGCCCAGTCGCCCATGATCTGCCCGCCGGCCTTGCCGGTGATGACCATGTTGGTGGCCTGGTTCCAGTCCTGCACGTTCGTGCCCTTGGACATGCGCCGCGCATCGTCCGCCGCCTTGAAGACCTTGGCGATCTCGGGGCCTGCGGCGACGTCCGCATCCTTGTCCTTGAACACCTTGTAGAACGTATCCTTGCCGCCGACGGCAAGCAGCAGCACGTCGAAGGCGCCGGACGCCTGCCAGGCCTGCCCGCCGACGGCGAGCGGCACGATGCCGGCTTTTTCCAGCGCCGGGGCGGCCGCGACGAACTCGTCCCAGTTGCCAGGCACGGCGACGCCCGCCTTCTCGAAGGCGGCGTTGGAAAGCCAGAGCCACTGCCAGGAGTGGATGTTCACCGGCGCGCAATAGATCTTGCCGTCGATGGTGCAGCTGTCGAGCAGGCTCGCCGGGCGGATGACCTCCTTCCAGTTCTCGCGCGTGGCGACATCCGTCAGGTCGCGCATCAGGCCGGCCTCGACCAGCTCCTCGGCCTGGCGGCCATGGTTGAACTGCGTCGCGGCCATCGGGTCGCCGCCAGTGATGCGGCTGACCATGATCGGACGCGCCGTGCCGCCGGAACCGGCGATGGCGCCGTCAATCCATTTGTTGCCCGTGGCGTCGAATGCCTTTGCCAGTTCGGCGACCGCCGCGGCCTCCCCGCCGGACGTCCACCAATGGGTCACTTCCAGATCGGTCGCATTGGCTGCGGCGAACGGCAGGACCACGGTCGCTGCCAGGACAGCAGCCATATGGCGAATTTTCATGAGTCTCCTCCCTCACTGAAACGTTGCAGTAAAAAGGTAGACCAATCGATTTAAACACGCAACCGGCCCGGACGGCGTTTGTGCGTTTTCCGCCGGACGACGGCCTGTTTGCGCCTCGACGTGAACAGGAGAGTACAAAGATGAGAGAGAAATATCATTCTGTTTTCGTTATATTTTTCCAAGAAATAGCAATGTTTTCCACACCCGCAATTCGCAATCGCATGAATTATCGCTTTGCGGTGCAATATCGCGTGAGCAGGACGAAAACATCGAACCTGCGGAAATTTCACCTCGACAAAACACCTGTATCGTTTCAGATTTATAGCTTCTTCCGGCAAGGAGTGGCGGGCGGAAGCAAAATCTGTATAACCGGCCGCTAATGCGAAGAGGTGGACAGGCGGGGATGGACAGAATGAAAAGCGGGGGCCGGGCGGCATCGACGCCCCCCTCCAGCGAGCGGCCGACGCTGAAGACCATCGCCTTCATGACCGGCCTCGGCATCACCACCGTTTCGCGGGCGTTGAAGGACGCGCCCGACATCAGCAGCGAGACGAAGGAGCGCGTGCGCCTCGTCGCCCGGCAGATCGGCTACCAGCCGAACAGGGCGGGCGTGCGCCTTCGCACCGGCAAGACCAATGTCATCAGCCTGATCCTCAGCCTGGAAGAGGAGATCATGGGCCTGACGAGCCCCATGGTCGTCGGCATCTCGGAAGTGCTCGCCGCAACGCAGTACCATCTCGTGGTAACGCCCTACCGCACGCAGGGCAATGCGCTCGATCCGGTGCGCTACGTGCTGGAAACGGGCGCGGCCGACGGCGTGATCATCTCGCGCACCGAGCCGAAGGACCCGCGCGTCGCGCTGATGATGGAGCGCAACTTCCCCTTCGTCACGCATGGCCGCACCGAGATGGGCCTTGCCCATCCCTATCACGACTTCGACAACGAGCGCTTCGCCTACGAGGCCGTGCGCAAGCTGGTCGAGCTCGGCCGCAAGCGCCTGGTGCTGCTCCAGCCGCCGCCCTACCTCACCTTCTACCTGCATATGCGGGCGGGCTTCGAGAAGGGCATCCGCGACTTCGGCGCGACGGCCCTGCCCTTCAACACCGTCAACCTCGACAACAATCTTCGCGAGATCCGCGGCGCCGCCGAGGCGCTGTTCGACGCCGCCGACGGGCCTGACGGCATCGTCTCCGGCAGCGGCTCGGGCGCGGTGGCGCTGATCGCGGCGCTTGAGGCCAGGGGCCGCAGGCTCGGGCAGGACATCGACATGGTCTCCAAGGAGCCGCACATGTTCTTGCAATGGCTGCGGCCGGAGGTCGTCACCATGCGCGAGGACATCCGCCTCGCCGGCCGCGAACTCGCCAAGGCCGTCATCGCCCGCATCGAGGGACGTCCGCCGGAGGAGTTGCAGACGCTGAGCTATCCGATCCCGACGGGAGAGGTGTAGCGGGTCGGCCCCGTGCAGAGTTTTTAACGCGGGCTGCCCCTCACCTGCCTGCCGGCATCCTCTCCCCGCAAGCGGGGCGAGGAAGGCAGGAGGCACTGTTTTCCTCCCATCGATCGCAAGGGGAAAGGAAACCGGCGCGGCATATCTCCTTCTCCCCGCCTGCGGGGAGAAGGTCCCGGCAGGGGGATGAGGGGCAACCCTCCGCCCAAACAAAACGGCCCGGTCTTGCAACCGGGCCATTCCATTTCAGACGTTCACCAGTCCTCAGCCGTTCAGCCCCGAGCCCCACGGGCCGTGGTGGCTGTCCGCACCGTCCACGCGGTCGAAGCCGTGCGCGCCGAAGAAGTCGCGCTGCGCCTGGATGACGTTCGCCGTGCCGCGGCCGCGGCGGTAGCTGTCGAAATAGCCGAGCGCCGAGGCGAGCGCCGGGACCGGCAGGGCGTGCAGGGCGGCGGCGGAGACGACGCGGCGCAGCGCCCCGTCGGTTTCCTTCACCATGTCGGCGAAGGCCGGGGTGACGATGAGGTTGGCCGCATCCGGCGTCTTCGTGAAGGCGCTTGTGATCGCGTCGAGGAACTGCGAGCGGATGATGCAGCCGGCGCGCCAGATTTTTGCGATCGTCGGCATCGGCAGGTTCCAGCCATATTCCTTCGAGGCGGCGGACATCACGGCGAAGCCCTGCGCATAGGCGCCGATCTTGCCGGCGAGCAGCGCGCTTTCGAGGTCCTTGAGGAAGGCGGCCCTGTCGGCGACCTTGAGCTCGGGAACGGCCGGCAGGCCAAGGATCTTCTCGGCGGCCTCGCGCTCGGTCTTGAAGGAGGAGATCGAGCGGGCGGCGACGGCGGCCTCGATGCCGGTGGCCGGCACGCCCATGTTCTGCGCCTCGATGGCGGACCACTTGCCGGTGCCCTTCTGGCCGGCCTTGTCGAGGATCATGTCGACCATCGCATTGCCGCTGATCGGATCCTTGGCGGCGAGCACCGTCGCGGTGATCTCGATGAGGTAGGATTCAAGGCGGCCCTTGTTCCATTCGCCGAAGACGGCGCTGATCTCGGAGGCGCTCATCTTCAGGCCGTCGCGCAGGATGCCATAGATCTCGGCGATCATCTGCATGTCGGCATATTCGATGCCGTTGTGGATGGTCTTGACGAAGTGGCCGGCGCCGTTCTCGCCGAGCCAGGCCACGCACGGATCGCCGTTGTACTTGGCGGCGATCGATGTCAGCACCTTCTCGACGCGCTTCCACGAATCTTCCGTGCCGCCGACCATGATGGAGGGGCCGTGGCGCGCGCCCTCCTCGCCGCCGGAAACGCCCATGCCGATGAAGGTGAGGCCCGAATCCTTCAGCGCGTCGAAGCGGCGCATCGTGTCGCGGAAGTTCGCGTTGCCGGCATCGATCATGATGTCGTTCTTTTCCAGGTGCGGGCGCAGCAGTTCCATCTGCTGGTCGACCGCGGTACCGGCCTGGATCATGATGATGATCGGGCGCGGCGGGCGGATGGCGGCGACAAATTCTTCAATCGTCTCGCAGGGCACGATGCGGTCCTTGAGGTCGCCCGCCTCCTCGTAGAATTCCTTCGTGCGCGCTGCCGTGCGGTTGAACACCGCGATCGTGTTGCCCTTTTCGGCAATGTTGAGCGCAAGGTTCGACCCCATGACGCCGAGACCGATAAGACCGATTTCCGCCTGTGCCACGATAATACCTCCGTAGAATGGCGCGGCGGGATTGTTTCGCAACTCATGCCGGAAACGCCGCGCAAGAAGAGAGTGAGGAGCGTTGGCTCCAGCGGACGTGTTTTGGCATTCAAATCGATTTACGACAAGCAATTGTTTGTTCGGAAAGCGTTTTACGGCCGCCCGAAATCACCGACCCGGCTTGTCGTCGCCGTCGTCCAGAACGCGCCAGGCGGCGCCTTCGACATCGTCGTACTGGCCGCTCTTGAGCGACCACAGGAAGGCACCGAGGCCGAGCGCGCCGAGGAAGAGCGCGATGGGGATGAGGAAGATCAGCGTGTTCATGCGGCGCGCACCATGGGCTTGACGGGACAGGCCTCGTCCGCCGCGCGGACCGCGAAAGCCGGCAAGCGTCCGCGCAGGCGAAGCGAGTTCACCACCACGATGATCGAGGAAGTGGACATGGCTATGGCGGCGATGAGCGGCGTGGCATGGCCGAGGATCGCAATCGGCACGGCGATGACGTTGTAGCCTATGGCGAGCGAAAAATTCTGCCGGATGAGGCGGCCGGCCCGGCGTGCGGTCTCGTAGGCGAAGGGCACGGCTTCGAGGCTTTCGTGCAGGAAGACGAAATCCGCCGCCTGCCGGCCGACATCGGCCGCCGTCGCGGGCGCGATGGAGACATGGGCGGCGGCGAGCGCCGGCGCGTCGTTGATGCCGTCGCCGACCATCAGCACGCGGCGCCCGGCCGTGGCGCGCTCGGCGACCGCCTCCGTCTTCTCGCGCGGCGAAAGGGCCGCGCGCCAGCGGCCGATGCCGAGAAGGCCGGCGATGCGGGCCACGGCCGGCGCGCGGTCGCCCGAAAGGATCGCCATGTCGATGCCGTCCTGCTTCAGGGCGGTGATGGCCTCGGCGGCGCCCGCCCGCAGGCCATCCTCGAAACGGAAGGTCTCGAGCACCTTGCCGTCGCAGGTCAGGACGACCTCCGAAAGACCGTGCGCGTCCTCGCTCGTGACCGCCTTTCCGCAGGCGAAGGCACGATTGCCGAGGCGGAGCACGCCCTGCCCCGTGACGGCTTCGAGCCCACCGCCGGCAACCTCCGTCACCGCATCGATGACCGGCGCGGGACCGGCATTGGCACCCGCGAGCGCCAACGAAAGCGGATGGCGCGAATGGGCGGCAAGCGCGGCGGCAAGGGAAAGATGCGCCCGGTTCAGCTTGTCCCGGTCGACGAGGCGCGGCTTGCCGAGGGTCAGCGTGCCGGTCTTGTCGAAGACGGCGGTGTCGATCTCGGCAAGGCGCTCCATGGCCGAGCCGTCCTTGACCATCACGCCGCCGGCAAAGAGCCGGCCCGCCGCAACCACCTGCACCACCGGCACGGCAAGGCCGAGCGCGCAGGGGCAGGTGATGATCAGCACGGCGATCGCGACGAGCATGGCATGCTTCCAGTCGCCGTCGAAGAAGCCCCAGCCGAGGAAGGAGGCCAGCGCCAGGAGGTGCACGGCGGGCGAATAGACCTGCGCCGCACGGTCGGCGATGCGGCGGTAGCGGGCCCTGCCCCCTTCGGCGGCCTCCATCAGGCCGATGACCTCGGAAAGGAACGAATCGCGGGCGGTAGCGGTCGCCTCGACGGTGAGCGAGCCGGTGAGGTTCATGGCGCCGGCCTCGAGCTGCGTGCCCGGCGCGGCGGCGAGCGGATCGCTCTCGCCATTGACGATGGAGCGGTCGATGTCGCTGGCCCCGGCGATCACGCGGCAATCGACCGGGATGCGCTCGCCGGCCGCGATGGAGAGATGTTCGCCGATGGCGATCTCCTCGACGGGCCGATAGTCGCGCGTGCCGTCGGGCCGGACGACCATGGCGCCGCGCGGCGAAAGGCGGGCAAGGCCGGTGATGGCCGAGCGGGCGCGGTCGCGCATGACATGGTCGAGCGTGCGGCCGATGAGCAGGAAGAACAGCAGGCTGACGGTCGCGTCGAACCAGGCATGCTCGGCGCTGTGCAGCGTCTCCCAGAGCGAGACGGCATAGGAGAGCGTGATGGCGAGCGCGATCGGCACGTCCATGTTGGTGCGGCCGTGGCGAATGGCGTTCCAGGCGGACTTGTAGAAGAAGCGGCCGGCATAGATCAGCGTCGGCCCGGCGATGAAGGCGGAGATCCAGTGGAAGAGGTCGCGCGTGGCGGCTTCCGCGCCCGACCAGACCGAGACGGAGAGCAGCATGATGTTGGTGGCGGCGAAGCCCGAAACGGCGACGGCGCGGATGAGCTGGTTGCGCAGCGCATCGTCCCCCTCGGCGACGAGCGAGAAGAGATGCGTGTCGTAGCCCGTGGCACGGATGGCGGCGGCAAATGCTTGCGGATCGATGCGCCGGCCCTCGACCTCCTCCTTCCAGACGACCGAGACGCGGCGCGTCGAGAGATTGACGCGCGCGCGCACGACTTCCGGCAGCGCGTTCAGCGCGCCCTCGACGGTGGTGATGCAGGTGCCGCAATGCACGCCCGGCACGCTGAGGTCGCTCTGGCGCAGCCCTTCGCCGACCGGACGGCTGGCGAGGAGCAACTCCTCCGAGGACGGCAGCGCATGGCGCGCGCGTTCCGCGTCGGCGGCGCCTTCCGTGCCGGGCGCGCAGCAACTCACTTCGCCCCTCCCGCGACAACGATCCGGACGGTCTGGTGGAACACCTTCTTGCCGTCGTTCTTCGTGCTGATGTCGACGACCCACTGGCCGGTGGCAATGGCGCGCTCGGCGGTGAAGAGCCCCGCTCCGGCCGGCTGCAGCGGCAGGGTGAAGTCGTCGCGCTCGTCCACCGGGCGCTTGAAGACGGCCGAGACGTCGTCGGCGACGACCGGCGCGCCCTTTGCGTCGACCACGCGATAGGTGACGTTGCCGCCCTCGATTGCGAGGCTGCCCTCGATGCCGCTGGCGGCGAATGCCTTGGCGGCGGCGACCTTCTCGTTGAATTCCTGGCTGGCGACATAGCTGTTGGGCACGACGAGGCCCGACCAGCTATGCGAGGCGTTCCAGGCCATGATGAGGTTCACCGTGATGATCGTTCCGAAGAACAGCACCATGACGCCCAGCATGTGCCAGCCGGTGAAGACGAAGCCCTGTTCCTTGCGTTCTGCGACCATCACCTTGCTCCCGGCGTGTTGAATTTGGCGGAATAGACGTCGCGCTCGTGACCCTGCCGGTCCTCGGCGACAATGTGGAAGCCTTCGGCCCCTTCTGCAAGGCGATCCTTCGGAAGGGTGACGAAAACGCGCAGCGCCGTCACCTTGTCCGGATCGACCGGCACGTCGGCGCTGCGGCCGTCCGCGCTGTCATGGCCCGCAATCTTCATGGTCGCGCCCGGCATGCCCTCGATCGAGACGGTGATGACGCGCGGCTCGGGAATCATGTTGAGCAGCTTCACGGCATAGCCGTTGCGGATTGAGCCGTCCGATTCGACGACGAACTGCGGATTGCGGTCGTGGATGACGTTGAGGTCCAGCCGGTCGCGCGACAGCAGCGCGAAGACGAGAGCCAGCCCCGCAAGCGACCAGACGCCGAAATAGAGCAGCGTGCGCGGGCGGAAGATGATGCGCCAGTCGAAGTGCCTGACCTTGTCGCTGAAGCGGCCGTCGGCGTCGCGCACGCGCCTCGGATCGACCGGAACGGCGCCGCCGGCCGTCGCCAGCGCCATATTGGCCGAGTAGTCCGAGAGGGTCGCATAGGCGATCAGGCCGCGTTCCTTGCCGAGCTTGTCCATGACGTTGTCGCAGGCATCGATGCAGAGCGCGCAGGTGATGCATTCGAGCTGCTGTCCGTCGCGGATGTCGATGCCCATGGGACAGACGACCACGCAGGCGTTGCAATCGACGCAGTCGCCGACGCTCTCGCCCGCGGCGATCGCCTTCTTGGCATGGCGGGTGCGCGGTTCGCCGCGCCAGTCGTTATAGGTGACGACCAGCGAGCTTTCGTCCAGCATCGCCGCCTGGATGCGCGGCCAGGGACACATGTAGGTGCAGACCTGCTCGCGCATCAGGCCGCCGAAGACATAGGTCGTGGCGGTGAGGATGCCGACGGTGATGTAGGCGACGGGCGGCGCCTGCAGCGTCACGAAATTGACGAGCAGCGTCGGCGCATCGGCGAAGTAGAAGATCCAGGCGCCGCCGGTCGCCACCGCGATCACCAGCCAGGTGGCGTGCTTGGCGACACGCTTCCAGAGCTTGCCGAACGTCCAGGGGCCGTCGTCGAGCTTGATGCGTGCATTGCGGTCGCCCTCGATCGCCCGCTCGACCACGAGGAAGAGGTCGACCCAGACGGTCTGCGGACAGGCATAGCCACACCACGCGCGCCCGACGGCCGAGGTGACCAGGAAGAGCCCGAAGCCCGCCATGACGAGCAGGCCCGCGACGAAGAAGAATTCCTGCGGCCAGATCTCGATGAAGAAGAAATAGAACCGCCGGCCGGCAAGGTCCACCAGCACGGCCTGGTCCGGCGCGTGCGGGCCGCGGTCCCAGCGGATCCACGGCGTCAGGTAGTAGATGCCGAGCGTGATCAGCATCACCAGCCACTTGAACTGCCGGAAGCGGCCTTCCGCGCGCTTGGGGAAGATCTTCTTGCGCTTCTCGTAGAGCGGCTTGCGCACCTTCGCCGAATTGACGGGCTCCGCCTCGTGGCGTTCGATGGTGTTGAGGATGGTGGTGGAATTCTGTTGCATAAGCTTGGCCGCACCTGTCGTTGTGCCGGCACAATGACGCCAACAACGGTCGTCATCGTTGATCTACGTCAAGTTTTCGACGTGGCAGGGCGTGGCGGGTTGCCGCACGAGACACCGGACGCACCAGCGGGATGATTTCCGGCCATAGCAATGTTCGCTTTTTGTTCGACAACATGCCGCCACCCCACTATGCTCGGAGGACAAGGAGACCACGCGATGACCGCCCTTCCCGCCCACATCGTCCACCGCACCATCCAGCGCGACTGGCGCGCGGTCTACGATTTCGCATCGAGGCCGGAAAACATGCCGCTCTGGGCCTCCGGCCTTGCCGCGGGCCTGACGCGGGACGGCGACGACTGGATCGCCGACGGCGGACCGGTCGGCAATGTGCGCGTGCGATTCGCCCCGCCGAACGATTTCGGGGTCATCGACCACACGGTGACGATGCCGGATGGCCTTCGGGTGGAGAACGCGCTGCGCGTCGTGCCGAACGGCGACGGCGCGGAAGTGATGTTCACCCTGCTCCGCCAGGCCGGCATGGACGACGAGGCCTTCGCCTCCGACGCGGCCCACATCGCCCGCGACCTCGATTCGCTGGCGGAACGGATGGAAGAAAAGGAGATTCCGCGATGAGCGGCAAGGGCGCAGACAGGAAGATCGACTATATCGAATTCAACGTTGCCGACCTCGCCAGGAGCAAGGCCTTCTACGGCGACGCCTTCGGCTGGACCTTCACAGACTACGGCCCGCAATACTGCGAGTTCGGGGATGGCCGCCTCACCGGCGGCTTCACCACGACGGCACCCGTCACGCCGGGCGGCGGGCCGCTCGTCATCCTCTTCGCCGACGCCCTGGAAGACGCCCTGTCACGCGTCGAAGCGGCGGGGGGAAAGATCGTCAGGCCGGTCTTCGCCTTCCCCGGCGGCCGGCGCTTCCACTTCGCCGATCCGGATGGCTACGAGCTGGCGGTCTGGTCGGACCGGTGAATGTCCGCCGTCACGTCAACGTGATCCCTAAGTCAATTTTTACCGAACGAATTCAGGCTTTTTCAATCATCGGCTCCTAGTCAGTCTGGCAGCAGGAACAGGCGGGCGCGCTCGATGCAGGGGATATTCGGCAAGACATTGGCGGTGGCGGCTCTCTCGGTGCTGGCATCGCTCGCCATCAGCTTCGCCTTCGTGCCGATGCTGGGCGGCAGGGTGGCGGGCGCGGGCCTCGTCATGACCATCGCCTGCCCCATTGCCATATCCATCCCGGCCTCCTTCCTGCATTTCTGGCAGGCGGAGAGGCTGCGCGCGGCCAATGCCGCCCTGGCGCAGGCGCGCGACGAACTGGCCGTCGCCTATGACCGCCTGCAACACCAGGCCCGCCGGGACGCCCTCACCGGCGTCCTCAACCGCGCCGCCTTCCTCGCCGAACTCGACGCGCAAAGCCGCGCCGGCGTGCATGGCGGCCTGCTCTTCCTCGATGTCGATCACTTCAAGTCCGTCAACGACCGGTTCGGCCATGCGGCCGGCGACCAGGCGCTCGGTCGCGTCGGTGCGCTGCTGTCGGCGCTTTCCGCAGACAACGATCTCGTCGGGCGGCTGGGCGGCGAGGAATTCGCCGTCTTCCTGCACCAGGCCTCGCCGGAACGCATGCTCGACCACTCCCAGGCGATCCGCGAGGCGATCGAGGCCATCGACCTTGCCTCGCCGGCGGGCACCCTCATCGCCCTCGGCATCAGCATCGGCGCCTTCCACTGCGCCCCCCGCTTCGACCCCGCCGAAGCGCTCGCGGCATCCGACCGCAACCTCTATCGCGCGAAGTCCGGCGGCAGGAACATGGTCGTGGCCTGAGGGCCGGAACGCCCCTTGCCGTCGCCATGGCGGGGTGCGGCTTGGTTTCCCGGATTGAAATCCAGAATGGACGACAGGCGAGTTCGGCGATGAAGGCGACGGCACCGCACGCCGCCCCGTTCGGCAAGCAACATCCGTAACCGCCTGCTGCATCGGCCGGGAGCGAAACCCATCACTTGCCCTCAAGAGCCGGCCCGACCTTGCCAAAAGAAAAGGCCGCGGTCTCCCGCGGCCTCCAGTTTTTGAAATAATCGGCGCTTACTCGCCGCCGCCCAGCGAATGCACGAAGACGGCAAGCTGCTTGACGGTCGGTTCGCCGAGACGGGGCAGCCAGGCCGGCATGACACCGTGCTTGGGCAAGCGGACCTGGGCGGCGACGGCGGCCTCGCCCTCGCCCTTCAGCCAGATGGCGTCGGCAAGGTTCGGGGCGCCCATTTCGCGGTTGCCCTTGGCATCCTCGCCGTGGCAGGCCGCGCAGTTGTCGGCGAAGACCTGCTTGCCGGGCTCGACGAGGCTCGCATCCGACGGTGTGCCCGTCAGGCTGACGACATAGGCCGCGACCTGCTTGATCTCCTCCGGCTGGAGCGTTTCGCCAAAGGCCGGCATTTCGGAGATGCGGGTCTCGTCGTCGCCGGGATGGCGGATGCCGTGGGCGATCGTCTGGTAGATGTCCTCCACCGTTCCGCCCCAGATCCAGTCGTCGTCGTTGAGGTTCGGGAACCCCGCGCCGCCAGCAGCACCCGAGCCATGGCACTGCGCACAGTTGACCTTGAAGGCCGAGGCACCGCCGGCGATCGCGAATTGCGAGAGCTGCGGATCGGCCAGGATCTCCTCGAGCGACGACTTGGCGATGCGGTCGACGAAGCCGGCCTGCGCCTCCTTGGCATTGGCGAGCTCGGTGGCGATGTTGGCGCGGCTCGACCAGCCGAGCATGCCCTTCGTGGTGTCGGAGATCAGCGGCCATGCCGGGAAGGCGATCGTGTAGCCGATCGCCCAGATGATCGTGGCGTAGAACGTCCAGACCCACCAGCGCGGCATCGGGTTGTTCAGTTCGCGGATGCCGTCCCATTCGTGGCCGGTGGTTTCGACGCCCGAGATTTCGTCAATATGCTTCTCGGCCATGATCAGTCCTCCTTGAGAGGGATTTCAGCGGCCCGTTCGGCGGCCTTGCGGGCGCCGGGGCGGAGGGTGAAGACGACGACGGCCAGGAAGAACAGCGTCATGACGAGCAGGCCCCAGCTATCGGCAAAGTGGCGCATGGCGGTATAGGTTTCCATGGCGTCCTCCTCAGCGGTAACCGGCGGCGTCGTCGTAGGTGGAGAAGTCCACCAGCGTGCCGAGCATCTGCAGATAGGCGACGAGCGCATCCATTTCGGTGAGCTTCGCCGGGTCTCCGTCGAAGTCGCCGAGCTTGGCCTTCGGATAGCGGGCCTCGAGGCCGGACGTGTCGGCGTTCGGGTCTGCCTGCGCCTTCATGTCGGCCTCGGCGCTCGCGATCATCTCGTCGGTGTAGGGCACGCCGACGTTGCGGTTGGCCGTCAGGTGCATGGCGACGTTCTTCACCTCGAGCGGCGTTTCCTTGAGGAAGGCATAGCTCGGCATCACCGATTCCGGCACGACCGAGCGCGGCTCGGTCAGGTGCTGGACGTGCCACTCGTTCGAGTAGCGGTCGCCGACGCGGGCAAGGTCCGGCCCCGTGCGCTTCGAGCCCCACTGGAACGGATGGTCGTACATCGACTCCGCCGCCAGCGAGTAATGCCCGTAGCGCTCCACCTCGTCGCGGAACGGCCGGATCATCTGGCTGTGACAGACGTAGCAGCCCTCGCGGACATAGATGTCGCGGCCGGCGAGCTCCAGCGGCGAGTAGGGCCGCATCCCCTCCACCTTCTCGATGGTGTTCTCGAGGTAGAAGAGCGGGGCGATCTCGACGATGCCGCCGACGGTGACCACGAGGAGGGAGCCGACGAGGAGAAGCGTCGCGTTGCGTTCGAGGATTGCGTGTTTATCAAGAATGGACATCGTGTCCCCTCCTATTCGGCCGGCTGCAGGGTCGGCGCGGCGCCCGGGATCGGGGCCTCGTCACGCTGGTAGCCGAGGATTGTCATGGTCACGTTGTAGGCCATGATGAGTGCTCCGAGGAGGAACAGCCCACCGCCGACGGCACGCAGCACATAGTAGGGGAACATGGCGGCGACGGTTTCGGCGAACGAGTAGACCAGGAATCCCTGTTCGTCGTATTCGCGCCACATCAGGCCCTGCTGGATGCCTGCGACCCACATGACCGAGGCGTAGACGACGATGCCGAGGGTGGCGAGCCAGAAGTGCCAGTTGACCATGCGGATCGAGTAGAGCCGCTCGCGGTTCCACAGCTTCGGAACGAGGAAGTAGATCGCGCCGAAGGTGATGAGGCCGTTCCAGCCGAGCGCGCCCGAATGAACGTGGCCGATGGTCCAGTCCGTGTAGTGGCTGAGCGAGTTGACCGACTTGATCGACATCATCGGGCCTTCGAAGGTCGCCATGCCGTAGAAGGCGACGGCCATGACCATCATGCGCACGATCGGGTCGGTGCGGATCTTGTCCCAGGCGCCCGAGAGCGTCATCAGGCCGTTGATCATGCCGCCCCACGAGGGCATCCAGAGCATGACCGAGAAGACCATGCCGAGCGTCTGCGCCCAGTCGGGCAGAGCCGTATAGTGCAGGTGGTGCGGGCCGGCCCAGATATACATGAAGATCAGGGCCCAGAAGTGGATGATCGACAGGCGGTAGGAATAGACCGGACGGTTCACCTGCTTCGGGATGAAGTAGTACATCATGCCGAGGAAGCCGGCCGTCAGGAAGAAGCCCACGGCGTTATGGCCGTACCACCATTGCGTCAGCGCGTCCTGCACGCCCGAGAAGGCCGAATAGCTCTTCGCGCCGAGGAACGAGACCGGGATCGCCAGGTTGTTGACGATGTGGAGCATGGCGATCGTCACGATGAACGACAGGTAGAACCAGTTCGCCACGTAGATATGCGGCTCCTTGCGGGTCATGATCGTGCCGAGGAAGGCGACGAGATAGGCGACCCACACGACGGTCAGCCACAGGTCGACATACCATTCCGGCTCGGCATATTCCCTGCCCTGCGTGATGCCGAGCAGATAACCGGTGGCGGCCATGACGATGAAGAGCTGGTAGCCCCAGAACACGAACCAGCCGAGATTGCCGCCGAAGAGGCGGGCCCGCGAGGTGCGCTGCACGACGTAGAAGGATGTCGCGATCAGGGCGTTGCCGCCGAAGGCGAAGATCACGGCCGAGGTGTGCAGCGGGCGCGTGCGGCCGAAGTTCAGCCAGGGCTCGATGTTGAGATCGGGGAAGGCAAGCTGGAGCGCCACGAAGACGCCGACCAGGAAGCCGACGACGCCCCAGAACACCGTCGCGATGACGCCGTACTTGACGACTTCGTCGAAGTAGCCGGCGTCATCCTGCGAGGACCGGGCCGGAGCGGCCGGCGCGAAGGAAATGCGCCGCACCATGAGGAGCGTGCTGGCGAGCAGCACGAAGAAGAGAACCCACATATGGGCCCCGAAGAGCTTGTCCTGGGCAAAAGCCGCGCCGAGCAGCGCGATGAACGCTCCCACGGCCAGGACGATCGTTTCCGTCACGTATTTCACGTTGGCATCCCCCAACTTGTCAAAGTCCCGCAATCACCGGCTCCCGCGCGGAATCGGCCCTTGCGCTCGATTGAGCCTTCGCAGATGCGCTCGCCAGCATCCTTGATATGGATCAAGGCGGGGAACGGAAGCGAGCGGCATCAAGGGACAGGTTGACGCAGCCGCGCGTCGAGACAGCCGCGGCTCTTCCCAAACGAGGAAGCACGACATGACGGATTACACAGGCATCTCCCGGCTGCTTTCGGATCGCCCGACGGACGCCGTTTCGCTCGACTGGCTGAAAAAGGCCCACGACGCCCAACTGACGCTCTGCACGGCGCTCGAGGAGATCGCCGACAGCCTGCCGGCCAACATCAACAGGCAGAAATGCATCTACGCCGCCAAGTCATTGATTCCGCTGATAAACGGCATCCATCGCTATGAAGAGGAGGCCCTCTTCCCGATGCTGCAGACCACCGGTTCGGGTAACCAGGAACTGGCCGACGCCATTGCACGGCTGAAGTTCGAGCATGTCGAGGACGAGTGCTTCGCAGAGGAGCTGACCGACACGCTGACGCGGCTCGGCAGCGGCGACGGGACCGTGAACGCGGAAGCCGCGGGCTACATGCTCCGCGGCTTCTTCGAATCGATCCGGCGCCACATCGCCTTCGAGCAGCAGTTCATGCTGCGAGGGCCAAGGCTCGCCTCATAGGGCTCAGGCCGCCATCGGATCCCGCGTCTCCAGGACCTCCTGGAGCACGAGGATGGCGCCGAGCACGTTGCCGGCGGCCGACATGCAGGGTGTCATGCGACAGCGCATGGGGGCATTACCCCGGCGCGAGGAAGTATAGTCGTACTCGACCACCTCCCCGGCGAAACAGCGATCCAGATGCCGCTTCACGCGGCCCTCGAACCGCTGGATGCCGATGAACTCGACGATATGCCGCCCGACGAGATCGATGGGCTTCTCGCTCAGCCGCTCGGCATTGCGCGGGTTGGAATAGAGATAGCGGTAATCCGGGGTGATGACCGCCACGCGATCCGGCAGGCTGTCGAGGATCGCCTCGTTGAGCAGCCCGTCCTCCACCAGGCGCGGCGCAATCGCGGGCCGAGGCCCCCCGGCCAGACCGAGGCCGAACGGCCTTGCGGTCTCCTCCGTGCCGAAATAGCGGTCCAGCAGGAGCTTGAAATTGTGCGCCTGCCGCAGCACGCAGGACCTGTCGTCGGCCTCTTCCCGAAGAAGATCCACCACGAACTGGAACTGGGAGCGGAGTTCGGAGGCATCGCAAGCCTCCTTCTGCAACACGGCCATGAGGGCCGGTTCGATTTCCTTGTCCAGCATGGAAACGAGCTTCCTGTTTCCGGCTTTGACCGCATGCTGGAGTTGTGAATACTTAAACCAGAACAACTCTACAAGAGCTTTCAATTCATGCTCCCTGAATTGCTGAAATCTACAGCAATCGCATCATCGTATTATTCAGTCTGTTCAGAAATAGGATCGGCTTGACCTTCTCTCCCTCAAATCTCGCCGTTCAAAGCGCTTACATTAGCAAATGTTAACAGCGCGAAGGGAGATGTCAAACCCATAATTCGTCAAAATTCGCATGAATCGCCAAACTGAACGTATTCATTTTTGCAAAGGGAAGAAAGAAATGGCAGGCGCTCAAGTAATAAGGCTGCGCTTGATGTTCCAGCGGTCGTGATACCAGAGCCACTGGCCGGGATATTCCCGCACCCAGCGCTCCACGGTGTCGTTGAGCATTTGGGCCGTCGCATCGACATCGACCGCGCCGTTCGCCTTGCGGGGAACCGCCATTGCGGGCTCCAGTTCCAGCCGGTAGCGGTTACCCGGAAGACGGATGCAGCGCGCCGGGTAGACCTCGCAGTCGAACTGGCGGACAAGCTTGGCAAGCAGCGGGTTGGTCTGCACGTCGCGGCCGAAGAATTTCGTATAAAGGCCCCTGCCGAACTTCTGGTCCACCAAAACGCCGACCGGCTTCCCTGCTTCCAGCTTGCGGGCGAGCGTGAAGGAGGAGCCGGCGTGAGAGGGCACGAGGTTCCCCATGCGCGCCTTGCGGAATTCGAAGACCTTTTCGGCGACATACGGATTATTCGGCGGGCGAAAGAGCACCGTCACATCCAGCCCGAACGCCGCTCCGGCAACCGGCAGGAGCTCGAAATTGCCGGTATGTGCGGTGAAGACGATGAAGGGCCGCGGATTGTCGCGAAGGTCCAGGAAGAGCGGGATGCCCGACACTTCGATGCGGCCCGGCGCCGGATTTTCCGGATCGAAATCGAACAGTTCGTCGAGAAAGACGTATTCGGCGGCGAGCCGGCCCATATTGCCCCAGGCATCGAGCGCGATCGCCTCGATCTCGGCCTCGGATTTTTCCGGATAGGCGTTGCGCAGATTCGTCAGCGTCAGCGTGTGGCGCCTGGTTTTCGGCCCGATCCAGCGCAGCGCCCGGTCCGCGAAATTGATCGCGCCATCGGCCGGCAGGAGCTTCAGCAGGCTGAGCAGCCCAAAGGCGAACTGCGCGACGAACCAGTCCTTCGAATTGCGCAGCGCCAGGACGAGGCGGGTGATCAGCATCCGCAACGGCGTCAATCCAGCTTCAGGACGATCTTGCCGAAGATCTGGCGCGATTCCATGCGTTCCAGCGCCGTCGCGATGCCGTCGAAGGTGACTTCCGTGTCGATGACCGGATGCACGATGCCGCGCGCCATCTTCTGCATGGCGTTCGCCATGTTCTCCATGCGGCAGCCGAAGGAGCCGAGGAGCTTCAACTGCTGCTGGAAGAGCATCATCAGGTTCATGTCGGTGGAGACGCCCGAGGTGGAGCCGCAGGTGACGAGGCGGCCGCCGCGCTTGAGGCAGAGCATGGAGCCCGCCCAGGTATCCTTGCCGACATGCTCGAAGACGACGTCGACGCCCTTCTTCTTCGTCAGCTTGCGCACGACGCCCTCGAACCTGTCCTCGCGGTAGTTGATGACGTGGTCGGCGCCCAGCGCCTTCGCCTTCTCGATCTTGTCGTTAGAGCCGACCGTGGTGATGACGGTGCAGCCGATCTTCTTGGCGAGCTGGATCGCCGCCGTGCCGATGCCCGAGCCCCCGGCATGGACGAGGATGGTCTCGCCGGATTCGAGCTTGGCGTTGTCGAACAGCATGTGCTCCACCGTGCCGAAGGTGACGGGCGCAAGCGCCGCGGCGACAGCATCGATGCCGGGCGGTGCCGGGACCAGCAGGCGGGCGGGAAGGTTCACCTTCTCCTGCGCGAAGCCGTCGAGATGGAAGCCGTGCACGCCGCCGACATGTTCGCAGAGATTGTCGCGGCCCTCGCGGCAGGGCTTGCAGAGGCCGCAGGTGCGCGCGCCGTAGATCGAGACGAGCTGGCCGGGCAGCACGTTGGAAACGCCCGGGCCGAGCGTCTCGACGACGCCGGCGGCTTCCGCGCCGATGACCAGCGGCATCTTGCGCTTGGCGAACGCCATGCCGCGCCAGCCCCAGACGTCGATATGGTTGAGGGCGACGGCCTTGACGCGCAGCGTCACCTCGCCGGGGCCGGGGGCTTCCGGTTCCGGAATGTCGGTGATTTCCAGCTTGCGATCGTCGAGGAGCTGCAGGGCGCGCATGGTCTTCTTCCGTATGTTTGGGCCGGGTCGTCCGCTCAGGCGGGCTCGGCCGTCATGACAAGGCTGGCGTTCTGGCCGCCGAAGCCGAAGGAGTTGGACAGGACGGCGCTGACCTGCTTGTCTCGCTTCACGTTCGGCACGACGTCCAGCTGGATCGTCGGATCAGGGTTCGTGTAGTTGATGGTCGGCGGCAGGGTGCCGGTCAGCATGGTCTGGATCGAGAAGACAGCCTCGACCGCGCCGGCCGCCGTCAGCGTGTGGCCGATCATCGACTTGTTGGACGAGACCGGGATATTCGCCAGCTTGTCGCCGAAGACGGTCGACATGGAGAGATATTCCATCTTGTCGTTCTCAGGCGTCGAGGTGCCGTGGGCGTTGATATAACCGATGCCGCTCTCCTCGATGCCGGCATCTTCCAGCGCCGCGCGGATCGTCGCGATGGCGGGACCGCCATCCGGCGAGGAGCGCGTGCGGTGGAAATGGTCCGCCTTCTCGCCGCAACCCTTCAGGATGCCGAGCACCTTGGCGCCGCGTGCGATGGCCGATTCCAGCGATTCCAGCACAAGCGTCGCCGCGCCTTCTGCGATGACGAAGCCGTCGCGGTCCTTGCTGAACGGCTTGGATGCCTTGGTCGGCGGGTCGTTCTGCGTCGAGAGCGCCGAGAGCAGCGCGAAACGGATCAGCGCCTCGGCAGTGACCGAGCCGTCGGTGCCGACGGTGAGCGCGCGGTCGGTGCGGCCCTGGCGGATCGCCTCGACGCCGAGCTGGATGGCCGTCGCGCCGGAGGCGCAGGCGGTCGACAGCGTGACCGGCAGGCCGCGCGTGCCGTAGCGGTCGGAAAGACGCTCGGAGATGGAGCCGAAGGCCCAGGCCTCGTGCAGGGCCTGGCTCGGATGCTCGCGCAGTACGGCGAGGAAGCGGTCATAGGCATCGCCCGGGCGCTGCGAGGGCGGCGCGCGGTCGGCGAGCGCGAAGCGGTCGCGCCAGTCCGGCTCGATGGGCGGGGCGGCGAGGAAGAGCGGGCCGCCGAACTCGCCGGAAAGACCGGCCTGCGCCAACGCCTCGTCCGTCGTCTCGCGGGCATAGGCATAGGAGCGCTCGACCGGGTTTTCGACCGGCACATCGATAAAATCGACCGTGCCGGAAATGCGAGTGTTCAGCCCGTCGACCGGGAAGCGGGTGATGCCGTGGATGCCGGACACGCCGCCGGTGAGCGCGGCCCAGTTGTCCGCAAGGCCCTGCCCGAGCGAGGTGACGACGCCCATGCCTGTCACGGCGACGATGGGGCGGCCGAGATGATCCCTGTAAGCGGCATTCGTCATGGCCGGAACCTCACTTCTCTGCGGAAAGGATTGCGACGCCCTCGCCGCGCGAATGGCCGACCGTCGTGACGACGGCCGTGGCGGCGGGTGCGCTCATGGCGGCTTCGGCAGCCGTATCGAACGGCGCCACCTTGACGCCCGAACCGAGCGTCAGCGCGGCGAGCGCAAGACCGAGCGGGAACTGCGCTTCGAGCGACTGGCCAATGACGGCGCTGTAGCCGCGCAGGGCGCTGCCGGCGAAACGCTTGTCGAGCCAGGCCTTTTCGCGGGCCGTCGCGTCATGCGCGCCGGAGGCGCCGGAGAAGACGACGGTCTCGTTGCCGGCCGAAGCGCTTTCGGCGAGGCGCTCAAGACGCGCTTCAAGCTTGCCTTCGTCACGCGAGCCGCGGTCGCCGCCGATGGCGTCGATGGTCGCGTAGATGCGCGCGCCGCGGGCTTCGGCATGTTCGCGGGATTCGAGGATAAGGAAGGCGGCGGCCGAGCCGGTGACGATGCCGCCGCCGGCGTTCCGGTCGCGCGACCAGAGCGGCGTCCAGCCGCCCGTCGCATGCGCGCCGATGGCCTCGTAAAGCAGGATAACGTCCTGCCGCTCGGCCACGAGCGCGCTGCCGACGAGCGTATGTGTCGACTGGCCGGCGCGGATGCGGTGGAAGGCGGTCTCGACGGCGCTGATGCCGGCGGCTTCCTCGCCCATGAAGGTGCGCGAGGAACCGGTGACCTTGTGCACGATGGAGATGTTGCCGGCGAGAAGATTGGAAAGCTGGGCGAGGAAGAGCGTCGGACGCAGCTCCGTCGTCAGCTTCTCGTTGAGCAGGCGCTCGCGGTCGTTGCGCTTCAGCCCCTCGTCGACGATCAGCGAATCGACATTGATGTCGCGCTCGCCGCCGCCGGCCGCCACGATCATGTCCATCGTGCCGCAGGCGTCCACATCGTCCTTGAAGCCGGCATCGTCGAGCGCGAGGCCGGCAGCGAAGACGCCGAGGCGCTGCCAGTTCTCCATCTGGCGCTGGTCGCCGCGCTTGGGGATCTGCTGGTTCCAGTCGATCTCCGGCATCGGATGGACCGGATAGGGCGCGAAGCGCTCCGTATCGATCTTCAGCTCCGGCGCCTTCGCGGCACCCAGGATCTGCACATGGGCCTCGGCCCCGACACCGTGACAGGTGACGATGCCGACGCCGGTGATCACCACATCGTTCTTCGCCTTCGCCATGCTCACTTCCCTTCAGCGGACGCTGCCAGCGCCTCGAACAAACCCACCTCGCCCGCGCGCTTGCGCACGATATCGGCGAGCGGCACCTCGGCGAACGGCATGGTGCGCAGCTTGAGCTGCGCATCGCACACCTTCTTGCCGGCCGATGTAATCCTCGTCTTCGTCACGGCATAGCCGGAACCGTCATGCTCCAGCACGGCCTCGATGTCGAGCACCGCGTCCGGTTCGACGAAGGTGCGCATCTTGGCCCCGTCGACGCTCATCAGGAAGGGCATGGCCGAAAAATCGGATGCCGCCAGCACGAGGAAGCCGGAGGCCTGCGCCATGGTCTCGATGAGCAGCACGCCCGGAACGAGCGGCATGCCGGGGAAATGCCCCTCGAAGACCGGGCTTTTGGACGGGACGACAGAGCGGGCGGTAAGCACGCGGCGCGCGCCGTCGACGGCTTCCACCCGGTCGATCATCTGGAAATATTCTAGCAGCATCGGATATGCCTCCGCCGAAAACCGAAAGGCCTGCCGAGGACGGCAGGCCGATAGCCCCTTGCGCCGGGATCGTCCGGAACAGGGCCGCCAGCGGCGGCCGGGCCCTTATGATCAGGCCTTGGCGGCCCGCAGTTCGTCGATCTTGGCGCAGAGGTTCTTCAGGACGAAGTATTCTTCCGTCGCGACCTTGCCTTCGTTGACTTCCTGCGTCCACTGTTCCAGCGGGATCTTGATGCCGAATTCCTTGTCGATCGCGAAGACGATGTCGAGGAAGTCCAGGCTGTCGATGCCGAGATCGTCGATCGTGTGGCTTTCCGGCGTGATCGTCTCGCGATCGATCTCGCTCGTTTCAGCAATGATGTCGGCAACCTTGTCGAATGTAGCAGTCACGCCCATACCTCATGAATCTATAGTTGGGCGATCCTATATGGAAATCCGATGCGATTGCCAATGGGGTTGATGAGGGCCCTGCATGATCTGCGCCCCTGTGTTGCGCAAAGAACATGCCGGAACCCGCCGTCACACCGCGATGGAATGCCGCCCGCGCCCGCTCGACAGATGCGCGTCGAAGACCGCGGCCACCGTGCGCGCGAAGGGCCGGCCCGTCGCCGTCAGCTCGAACCTCTCGCCTTCGATGCGGCACAGGCCGTCCTTGTCCGAAGCGGCAAAGCCGCGGGCCTCGGCCCGGATCGCGGCGGCGAAAGCCGGATGGCGGGCGGCAAGATCGGCGAAGGAGAAGCCGAAATCGCACATCACGCGCTCGATCACGAAGGCGCGGGCGCGGTCCTCGTCCGTCAGCGCATAGCCGCGGACCACCGCGACGCCACCCTCCTCCACCCGGCGCAGATATTCGCCCGTCGCCGGCATGTTCTGGAAATAGCCCTCGGGCAACTGGCCGATGGCGGACGCGCCGAGGCCGATCAGGGCATCCGCCTGGTCGTCGGTATAGCCCTGGAAATTGCGGCGCAGCGTGCCGTCCCGCGCGGCGGCGGCGAGACTGTCGGCCGGCAGGGCGAAATGGTCGATGCCGATGGCCTCGTAGCCGGCGGCAACAAGCATCTCCGCCGCCATCGCCATCTGGGAAAAACGTGCGACGATGCCCGGCAATGCGGCCTCGTCGATCATCGTCTGATGCTTCTTCATCCACGGCACATGGGCATAGCCGAAGAGCGCGATGCGGTCCGGGCGGAGCGATATGACGGCGCGCACGGTCTCGGCCAGCGTCTCCATCGTCTGGAACGGCAGGCCGTAGAGAATGTCGCAGTTCACCGAGCGTACGCCCCTTGCCCGCGCGGCCTCCACGACGCCCCGCGTCTGCTCGAAGGTCTGGATGCGGTTGATCGCCTTCTGCACCTTCGGATCGAAATCCTGGATGCCGAGGCTGGCGCGCGTCATGCCGATCGCGGCCAGCGCGTCGTGCCTGAGATCGTCGAGATCGTTCGGATCCATCTCCACCGAGATTTCGGCATCGGGCGAGAAGGTGAAATTCTGCTCGAGACAGCTTTTCAGCGCCACCATGTCGTCCGGCCGCAGCATGGTCGGCGAACCGCCGCCGAAATGCAGCGCCGTCACGGGCGCATCCCGGCAAACGCGCCGGCCGACGGCCGCAATCTCCGCATGAAGCCCCTTGAGATAGGCTTCGACCGGCTCGTAGCGTAGCGTCTGCTTGGTGTGGCAGGCACAGAACCAGCAGAGCCGGTCGCAATAGGGAATATGCGCGTAGAGCGACAGGCGATTCGCCGGCCCCAGCCTTCCCAGCCACTCGGAATAGACCTCCGGGCCGATACTTTCGTCGAAATGCGGCGCCGTCGGATAGCTTGTATAGCGGGGAACCGGGGAAGAAAGGCGTTCTACGAGTGCATCCTGCATGGGTCTCTCCTTCTTGAAACGGAAATACCCCCGAAACGGCCTCCGGCATTTGATTTTGATCAATTGAAAGACCGTGGCACTGCGTTAGGATTTGACAATAGTCAGGAAGCGCTATTTTGCCGCGAGGCGACACGCTTTATATTCGTGCCCGTATGCGTTAGCACGCCATCGTTGCGCCGCCTCATCAGGCGAAAGGAAAAGCCGATATGGAAGTTCGCCGCCAGGATGTCCATAATTCCGATATTCCGCTCGTGTGTCGTGCCTGCGAGGCACGACACGGCGGCGTCTGCGGCGCCCTGACGCCCGAGCAACTGACCGAACTGAACAAGCACTCCTCCCGCCACCGGCTGGACAGCGGCGCCGAGGTGATCGGCCAGGGCGAGACGGTGGTGAACTATTCCAACATCATGCGCGGCGTGGTGAAGCTGACGAAGGTGATGGCGGACGGCCGCCAGCAGATCGTCGGCCTGCAGTTCGCCCCCGATTTCCTCGGCCGCCCCTTCATCGAGGAAAGCGCCATCACCGCGGAAGCGGCGACCGAAAGCGAGGTCTGCAACTTCCCGCGCAACGTGCTCGACCGGCTGGTCAAGAAGACGCCGGAACTGGAGCACAAGCTGCACCGCCAAGCGCTGAAGGAGCTGGACGAGGCGCGCGACTGGATGCTGACGCTCGGCCGCAAGACGGCGCAGGAGAAGGTCGCGAGCTTCCTCTACCTCATCGCCACCCATATCGACCCGGAGAGCATCGACATGTCGTCCTTCGACCTGCCGCTTTCGCGCGCCGACATCGCCGATTTCCTGGGCCTGACCATCGAGACCGTCAGCCGGCAGTTCACCAAGCTGCGCAAGGAAAACGTCATCCGCATCGAGAACAACCGCCACGTCACCGTCCCCGACATGGACCGGTTGATGCGCTACGCCGGCAACGACTGAGGCGAAAGCCTCAGCGCGTGATGACGATGCGGGTGTTCGAGAGCCCGTTGCGGTTGGCGAGTTGGAAGAACGTTGCCGCATTCGAGGGATGCAGCCGCACGCAGCCATGCGAGGCGGGACGGCCGAGGCGCCTGGTGTCGAACGTCGCATGCACCGCATAGCCGCCGTTGAAGAAGATCGCATAGGGCATCGGCGCATTGTCGTATTTGCGCGAGCGGTGGTCGCGCGAGGCCCATTTCGCCTTCCAGCTCCCCGTCGGCGTGCCGAAGCCCTTGCGGCCCGTCGAAACGCGCCAGCGGTGTTTCACGATGCCGTTCTGCATCACGATCATGGTCTGCGAAGAAAGACTGACCTCCGCCAGAAGATTGGCGGAAAGTGCAGTCTCGGCCTGAAACAGGACGACAAGGAACGCGACCGCAGTCGCAAGCAAGGCACGCATGACTTCCCCTTTATTGAATTGCGCCAGGCTTCGGCGCCATGTCCGACAGCAGGACAGACTATAGACGTATGAGCCTTCCACAATATTGACGAGGAAGAAGAAAAGAAATCGAAGTTAAGGCTTAAAATTCTATCTTCCGGCTTTCCGCATGCTCAAAACAAGGCGGCGGGAATCATTGCCAGCAACACGCCAGCCGCAAGAACGGCGCAGGCGGCGGAAAAGATGCGCAGCGACAGGTCGATGTCGGCGGCCGTGGCGACGGTGCGGCCGGCGGCGTTCATCATGGGTTCGTCGACGCGCGCGCCGCCGTAGATGCGGGGGCCGGCAAGGCCGATGCCCACGGCGCCGGCCATCGCCGCTTCCGGCCAGCCGGAATTGGGCGAACGGTGAAGGCCGGCATCGCGCAGTGCCGTGCCGATGGCGGCGCGGGCGGCCGCCCTGCCCTTCGCCAGCCATGCGCCGGCGGCGATGAAGAGGATCGACAGGCGCGCGGCCGGCCAGTTGGCGAGGTCGTCGAGCCGGGCGGAGGCCCAGCCGAAATCGAGATATTTTGCGTTCTTGTGGCCGATCATCGAGTCGGCCGTGTTCAGCATCTTGTAGGCGAAAAGACCCGGCAGGCCGAAGAGCGCATACCAGAATGCCGGGGCGACGACGCCGTCGGAGAAGTTCTCGGCAAGGCTCTCGATGCCGGCACGGCAGACGGCCGGCTCGTCCAGCGTTGCCGGATCGCGCCCGACGATCATCGACACGGCCTGCCGCCCGCCCTCGAGGCCGCCCTCCTTGAGACCGGCCGAGACGGCGCGCACATGATCGTGGAGGCTCTTCTGCGCGAGGAAGACGGCGACGACGACGACCTCGACCGCCGCGCCCGCCAGGCCGAGCGGCGCAAGAAGCCGGTGCAGGACGAAACCGAGGAAAACGCTGGCGGCGAGCAGCACGGCGATGCCGGCCGCGCCGTTGAAGCGGCGGGTCTGGGCGGAAAGGCGCTTGCCGTTGAACAGCCTGTCCATCGCGCCGATCGCCCGCCCGAACAGCACGACCGGATGGGCCACGCGCCGCCAGAGCCAGTCCGGATCGCCGACAAGGCGGTCCAGCACCAGTGCAAGGAACAGGATCGAAAGCGTCTGCGTCATCGGCCCATCACATCCGCCAGCGCCGCGGCAAGCCGGCCATCCGCAGCCGCATCCGGCGCGAGGCCGAACCGCAGCCAGCGGGGATTATAGTCGAAAGGCCGCACCAGCACATGGTGACGGCAGAGGCCTTCATGGATGGCGGCAGCCTCGGCATGCTCGACCAGCGAAAAGAGGCCGGTGCCGCCGACGACGGCAAGTCCCGCACCGGCAAGCGCCTTGTCGAGCGCCGCCTTGCGTCCGGCGATGGCGCGGCGGATGGCGGCGGTGTCGGAAGCCATGAGCGTCGCGGCGATCGCCAGGGCCGGCCCCGATACGGCCCAGGGGCCGAGCCCGTCCTCGATGCGATCCAGAACCGCCGCCTCGCCGACGGCGAAGCCGAGGCGCAGGCCCGCTAGGCCGAAGAACTTGCCGAAGGAACGCAAGACGAGGAGGCCGGGCAGGTTACCCGCCAGCGGCGCGATGCAATCCTCCGGGCGCATGTCGCCGAAGGCCTCGTCGACGACGAGGAGACCGCCCTTCGCGGCAACGCGCGCATGAAGATCGAGGAGCCTGTCGCGCGGGAAAAGCCGGCCGTCCGGGTTGTTCGGATTGACGACGACGACGAGGCCGTGCGCTTCGCCCACGGCATCGAGGCCGGCGACGCGATCCACCGGCACGCCAGCATTGGCGAGCACGCGGGCATATTCGCCATAGGTGGGCGAAAGCACGGCGGCGCGGCGGCCGGAGGAAACGAGGCGCGGCAGGAGCTGGATGACCGACTGCGTGCCCGGCACGGGAAGCGGCAGGGCATCCGGCGTTCCGTAATAGTGCCGGGCGGCGGCGCGGGCCGCATCCTGGCGGTGGCGATCCGGCAGGCGGTGCCAGGCTGCGGCATCCACGTCGGGAACGGCGACCGGATTGGGATTGATGCCGGTGGAAAGGTCCAGCCAGTCCTCCGGCCGGCCGCCATAACGTGCGGCGGCGGCGGCGATGCCGCCGCCATGGACGATACGCGGCGCGCTCATGCCACCTCCGGCGCGAGGTCGATCACGTGCATGTAGGAGCCGCTGACCGTGTCGCGCCGAAGGCCGGCCTCCCCGAGGTTCTCGCCCATGGCGTCCGTCACGGCGAAGAGGCGTTCCGCCGGCCCCTCCCGAACGACGGTGGAATAATGGAACTCGTGCGCCGTCATCGGCGCGGCAAAACCCGAACCCGCCAGCGGCGTGACCCGGCGGTAGCCGAGATGGCGCCGCCGCTCGGCGAAGCTGGTGACGAGCGGCAGGAGGCCGAGCATGGCATGGCGCGTTCCGTCCGACGCGATCAGCGCTTCCCCAAGGGTCATGTAGCCTCCGCATTCGCCATAGATGCGCGCGCCCCGGCGCGCCGCCTCCAGCATGCCTTGGCGGAAACGGCCGGCATTGGCAAGGGTGGCGGCGTGGAGTTCCGGATAGCCGCCGGGAAGATAGACGGCATCGGCATCGCCGGCCGGCGCGGCATCGGCGAGCGGCGAGAAGAAGGAGAGGCTCGCGCCCGCTTTCTGCCAGCCGAGCAGCAGGTGCTGGTAGCTGAAAGCGAAGGCCCTGTCCGCCGCGATGGCGATACGCTGGCCGAGCGGCGGCAGGTGCGGGACGGCGGCGGCCGGTGGAAGGACGGCGCGGCCGGCGGCGACGGCGGCGAGACGGTCGAGATCGCAGCAGCGCGAGACGACCCCGGCCGCGTGGGTGATGAAGGTTTCGAGCGCGCCATGCTCGCCGGCCTGCACGAGGCCGAGGTGCCGCTCCGGCAGGGCAAGCGCCGGATCGCTGTACAACACGCCGAAAATCGCGATGCCGGCCGCCTCCAGCGCGCCGCGCAACATGGCCTCGTGCCTGGTGCTGCCGACCTTGTTGAGGATGACACCGGCAACATGCACGTCGGCGCGATAATCCCTGTAGCCCTTCGCCAGCGCAGCGACCGACTGGGACATGCGGCTGCAATCGACGACGAGCACGACAGGCAGGCCGAGCGTCGCGGCCAGATCGGCCGGCGCGCCGGTGCCGTCGGCGGCACCGTCGAAGAGGCCCATCATCGCCTCGATCAGCAGGAAATCCCCCTCGCCCGCCTGATGGGCGGCGTTGGCGCGGATGAGGTCCGGGCGCATCGCCCAGGGATCGTAGTTGAGGCAGGGCTTTCCGCTGGCGGCGGCGTGGAAGGCCGGGTCTATGTAGTCAGGGCCGGCCTTGCCGGAGACGAGGCGCATGCCGGCATCGGCGAACGCCCGGGCAAGGCCTAGCGTCACCGTCGTCTTGCCGGAGCCGGACGCGGGGGCGGCGACGAGCAGTCCGCTCATGCCGGATCCTTCATCTCGCGCGAGCCGAACGGATCGGGCGCGAGCCTGCGGCCTTGCGTCAGCGCGCCGATCCAGTCGAGCGAGGGACGAAGGCGCACGACCTCGCCGACGACGACGATGGCGGGCGGCTCGATGCCGGCGGCTGCGACATCGGCCTCGGCGCGGGCGAGCGTCGTTTCCAGCACGGTCTGATCGGGCGTGGCGGCATTGCAGACGAAGGCGACCGGCTCGTCCGGCGAGCGACCGCCGGCGACGAGGTTCGCGGCGATCTGGCCGATATGCTTCATCGCCATGTACATGACGATGACGGGCGAGCCCTTGGCAATGCCCTCCCAGTTGATGCGATCCGGCACGAGGCCGGAGGAATCGTGGCCGGTCAGGAAGGTGACTGCGTGGTTGACCTCGCGATGCGTCACCGGGATGCCGGCATAGGCAAGCCCGCCGATGCCGGCGGTGATGCCCGGCACGATGCGGAAGGGAATGCCGTGCTCGACCAGCGTCAGCGCCTCTTCCCCGCCCCGCCCGAAGACGAAGGGATCGCCGCCCTTGAGGCGCAGCACGCGCTGGCCGGCGCGGGCGAGCTCGACGAGCCTGAGCGAGATGTCGCGCTGCCGGTGCGAGGGCTTGCCGCCGCGCTTTCCGGCGAACTCCAGCACGGCGCCGGGCCGGGCGAGCGAGAGGCACTCGGCATTGACCAGCGCGTCATGCACGATGATATCGGCCTGCTGCAGCGCATTTGCGGCATGCAGCGTCAGGAGGCCGGGATCGCCCGGCCCGGCGCCGACGAGCCAGACGCTGCCTTTTTCCATCGGCGCAAGGGCGGAGAACAGGGCGTGCATCAGGCGTGCTCCGGACGTGAATCAGAATGCGAGGACGTGGAATCGCCTTGCGAGGAAACGCCCGCAAGCAACTGAAAAGACTCCGCGACTGCGACGGTGGCGTGGGCGGATTTCGTCTTCTCGACGACGAGCCGTCCGCCCGCGCCCGCCTGCGCGAGCGCGGCGGCCTCGGCAACGCCATGGCAGCCCGCATGGGCGAAGACGAGGTCGGAAGGATTGGCAAGGCGCGGCGTCTCGGCCTCCAGCCGGGCGGCGGAAAAGGTCACCAGCGGGACGAAGAAATGGCGCGCGACCGCGTGCATGGCCGGCTCCGCGGCGCGCGCGTCCAGCGTCGCGACGAAGGCGACGGCCTCCGGGCGGTCGATGGCGGAAACGGCGAGATCGACGAGCTCGGCGGGCGGCGTGCCACGCTCGCAGCCGAGGCCGAGGACGAGCGATCGTCGTCCGGTGTCGGGGGATGGGGCCTCGTCTCGCATGGCGGTCTCTCGCAAAAATTCCACGCGAAAGGGCCCGGCCTTGCCGTTTCCGACGGTTCCGGATGAGGCCCCTCTGGGTCGGCCGCACCGGACACCGCTCGGCCCGCTCGGGGCACCGTCGCTTCCCCTTTAGTACCGGAGGGGCAAAGGCCGGTCAAACCGGTTTGCGGCATGCAGCGCGCCGGATGCGGCAAGCGCACCGCGCGGGCCTTGCTTTTGTCGCACAGTCTGACAGAAGAACGGCCAGTCCTTCCTCTCGCTCCTGCCGGGTCCGCCGTGGTCGATCTCGCCCTCCATCTTCTCGTCTTCCTGTTTTTCGCCGCGTTCCTCGCCGGTTTCATCGATTCCATTGCCGGCGGCGGCGGCATGATCACCATTCCCGCCATGCTGCTCGCCGGCATTCCGCCGCTCGAAACGCTGGGCACCAACAAGCTGCAGTCGCTGTTCGGCTCGGGCTCGGCCACGCTCGCCTATGCGCGCGCCGGCCATGTGCGGCTCGGCGAGCAATTGCCGATGGCGGCGCTTTCGGCGCTGGGCGCGGTTTTCGGGGCCCTGCTCGCGACGGTGGTCCCGGGCGACGTGCTGAAGGTGATCCTGCCGTTCCTGCTGGTGGCGATCGCCGTCTATTTCGGGCTGAAGCCGAATATCGGCGACGTCGACAAGCACCGCCGCATGAGCGTCTTCCTCTTCACCGTCACGGTCGTGCCGGCAATCGGCTTCTATGACGGCGTCTTCGGACCCGGTACCGGCTCGTTCTTCATGCTGGCCTTCGTCACGCTTGCCGGCTTCGGCGTGCTGAAGGCGACGGCACACACGAAGCTCCTCAACTTCGGCTCCAATGTCGGCGCCTTCGTGGTCTTCCTCCTCTACGGCGTCGTCCTGTGGAAGGTCGGGCTCGTCATGGGGGCTGGACAGTTCCTCGGCGCCCAGGCGGGCTCGCGCGTGGCGATGAAGAACGGCGCGAGGATCATCAAGCCGCTCCTTGTCGTCACCTCCATCGCCCTCGCCATCCGCCTGATGGCCGATCCCGGCCATCCGATAAGGGTGTGGCTCGGCTGGTAGGCCCGCACCGGGGCAAGACCCCGGCAAGGGGGGAGATGAGGACAGGCCGCCGTCAGTATTCGACGCCCTGCTGTGCCTTGATCCCCGAGCGGAACGGATGCTTCAGAAGCTCCATCTCGGTCGCGAGGTCGGCGATCTCGATCAGCTCTTCCTTGGCGTTGCGGCCGGTCAGCACGACATGGGTCATGTAGGGCTTCTCGGTCTTGAGGAACGCGATGACCTCGTTGACGTCGATATAGTCGTAGCGCAACGCGATGTTGATCTCGTCGAGCAGCACCATGGAATTGCGCTCGTCGCGGATGAGTTCCTTCGCCTTCTCCCAGGCCTTCTCAGCCATCGCCACGTCGCGGGCGCGATCCTGCGTTTCCCAGGTGAAGCCCTCGCCGAGCGTGAAGAACTGGCAGAGATTAGAGAAATGCGTCTCGATGAGATCGCGCTCGCCGGTCACCATGGCGCCCTTGATGAACTGCACCACGGCGCAGGGCTTTCCATGCGCGATATGGCGGAAGATCATGCCGAAACCGGCGGTCGACTTGCCCTTGCCCTTGCCGGTGTGGACGATGACGAGGCCCTTCTCGTCCGTCTTCGTCGCCATGATCTTCTCGCGCGCCTGCTTCTTCTTCGCCATCTTCTCCGAGTGGCGGGCAAGTTCGGCTTCGCTCATGCCGGCGGTTTCGTCCTGGTTGTCTGTCATGTCAGTCTTCCCGTTTCGGCAGGTCGTCCTCGCAATGCAGCCAGGAAACCCGCTCGTTCCAAAAACCGTGCTGGGCGATTTCGACGCCCGTCGCATCGTCCAGCGAGGCGACATAGAGATCGACGATGCCGGGCCGCCTCTCGCTCTCGTAGCTCATCGGCGAACCGCAATTGCCGCAGAAACCGCGCCGCACGCCGGGCGACGATGCATAGTGCCGCAGCGTCCCGCCCTTGAACGCGACATCGCCCGCCGCCACGCAAAAGAAGGTCGTGACCGGCGAGGACGTGGCGCGCCGGCAACTCTCGCAATGGCAATGGCCCGTGCTGACGATATCGCCGGAAACGGAAAATGTCAGCGAACGGCAAAGGCAGCGGCCTGTGAGATCCATCACGACGCCCTCCTCTTTCCGAGCATGTCGAGCTCATAGCGCGCCGAGTTGGAGCGCGGCGTCCACAGGCCGCGGTCTATCGCCTCGGCGAAGCGCGCCGCCATCTCGGCGAGCGCCGCCGGGTTCTTCCGCGCAAGGAAGTCGCGCACGCGCTCGTCCAGCACATAGGCCTGGTAGGCGGCCTCGAAATGATGGTCCTTCACCGCGCCGGTGGTCGCGGCGAAGGCGAACATGAAATCGACCGTCGCGGCGATCTCGAAGGCACCCTTGTAGCCATGGCGCATGACGCCGTCGATCCACTTAGGATTGACGACGCGGGCGCGCACGACGCGGCCGATCTCGTCTTCCAGCGTGCGCACGATGGGCTTTTCCGGCCGCGACAGGTCGTTGTGGTAGACGACGGGCTGCCTGCCGGAAAGGTGCTCGGCGGCCGCGGCCATGCCGCCCTCGAACTGGTAGTATTCGTCGCTGTCGAGCAGGTCGTGCTCGCGGCTGTCCTGGTTCTGGATCACCGCCTGGAGGCTCTTCATGCGCGCCGCCAGCCGCTCGCGCATCGGCACGCCATCGCCCGCGCCGTCATAGGCATGGGCGCCCCAGGCGAGCCAGGCCTCGGCAAGGTCGCCGCGCTCGCTCCATAGGCCCTCGTCCATCATGGTCTGGAGACCCGCGCCGTAACCGCCGGATTTCGCGCCGAAGATGCGGAAACCCGCCTGCCGCGCCGCCTCGTCCTGCGAGGCGCCCCGGGCCGCCAGCACCGCCGCCTCGGCGCGCATGCGCGCGGCGATGGGGTTGTCGGCATCGTCCTCGTCGAGCGCCCCGATGGCGCGCACGGCGCGGTCGAAGAGCGCGATCTGCTCCGGGAAGGCATCGCGGAAGAAGCCGGAAATCCGGAGCGTCACGTCGACACGCGGATGGCGCAGCATGGCGGGGGGAATGATCTCGAAGCCGGTGACGCGGCGGGACGCCATGTCCCAGGTCGGCCTGACCCCGATCAGCGCCATGGCCTGCGCGATGTCGTCGCCGCCGGTGCGCATGTTGGAGGTGCCCCAGGCGGTGATGCCGAAGGAAGTCGGCCATTCGCCGTGGTCCTGCGCATAGCGGGTGACGATGAGCTCGGCGGATTTCCGGCCGAGTTCCCAGGCGGCGGGCGTCGGCACGGCGCGGCTGTCGACCGAATAGAAGTTGCGCCCCGTCGGCAGCACGTCCGGCCGCCCGCGCGTCGGCGCGCCGGAGGGGCCGGGTTCGATGAAGCGTCCGTCGAGCCCGCGCATGAGCGCCGAAATCTCTGCCGGGCCGCAGGCGGCGATTGCGGGGCGGATGCTCGTATCGATGGCATCGAGCACGGCACGGGTGGCGTGCCAGCCCTCGGGGCAGGCCAGCGAGCCGTCCACCAGCCCGGCGGCGAGCAGCTCGATGCGCTCCACCGCATCGCCCGTGCTGCGCCAGGGCGCACCGGAACGGGAAGCGAGAATTTGCGGGCGCGGGCCGCCCCACGGGTCAGAGGCGACGCAATCGAGCGGGTCGAAGGCAAAGCCATCCAGCGCATCCGCCGCGATCGCCCGCTGAAGGCTCGCCTCGCCGCCTTCGCCGAGGCCGCGAGGAACGCGCGCGAGCGCCACCGTCAGGTCCGTGAACAGCCGCCCTTCCGGCGAGACGCCGAAGACATGCAGGCCGTCACGGATCTGCATTTCCTTGAGGTCGCAGAGATAGGCGTCGAGCTTCTGGAGCGCCGCTTCCTCGCCGTCGGATTTCGCGATGCCGGCGTCGCGGTCGAGGCCGATGTCGCGCACCAGGTCGAGAATCTGCTTCGAGAGCAGCTTGATGCGGCGCGGATCGCCGCCGGAAGCCTCGTAATATTCGTCGACCAGCGCTTCGAGGTCCTTGAGGGGACCGTAGGTCTCGGCGCGCGTCAGCGGCGGGGTCAGGTGGTCGATGATGACGGCGGCGGAGCGGCGCTTGGCCTGCGTGCCCTCGCCGGGATCGTTGACGATGAAGGGATAGAGATGCGGCACGGGGCCGAGCACGGCCTCGGGATAGCAGGCTTCCGACAGCGCCAGCGCCTTGCCCGGCAGCCATTCGAGGTTGCCGTGCTTGCCCATGTGCACGATGGCGTGGGCGCCGTAGTGAAGGCGAAGGAAGGCATAGAAGGCGAGATAGCCGTGCGGCGGCACGAGGTCCGGCGAATGGTAGCTGTCCTTCGGATCGATATTGTAGCCGCGCGCCGGCTGGATGCCGACCAGCGTCGCGCCGAAGCGGGCGAGCGGCAGGGCGAAGATGTCGCCGGCAACAAAGGGATCGTCCTCCGGCGCGCCCCAGCGCGCCGTCATCTCCGCCTGAATCGACTTCGGAAGTGAAGAGAAGAAGGCCTTGTAATCGCTCAGCGAAAGCGCTTCGCGAATCTCGCGGCCGTCGCGCGCGGCATTGGTCGGGCCGGCCATGAGATGAGCGATCAGCGCATCGCCGTCCTCCGGCAGATCGGCGACCGCATAGCCCTCCGCCGCCATCGCGCGCAGCACCTCCATCGTGCCGGCCGGCGTATCGAGGCCGACGCCGTTGCCGAGCCGGCCGTCGCGGTTCGGGTAGTTCGCCATGACGAGGGCGATACGGCGCTCGGCCGGCCTGGCCCGCCGCAGCCGCGCCCAGCCGGCGGCGAGCTTCGCGACGAAGCGGATGCGGTCCTCCGCCGGATCGAGGCTGACGATATTGGTCTCGACCCGCTCGTCGTAGCGCGCCGCAGCCTTGAAGGAGACGGCGCGGGAGAGCACGCGCCCGTCGACCTCCGGCAGCGAGACGTTCATGCCGAGGTCGCGCGCCGTCAGCCCCTGCCCCGACGCCTCCCAGGCCTCGCGCGAGGAGCCGGAGAAAATGACCTGCAGCACCGGTGAACCGGTCTCGTCGAGCACCGTCGGCTTGCGGCCGGCGCCGGGCGCCGAAACGGCGAAGCTCGTGGCGTTCAGCACGATCCCGGGGCGGGCCTCGGCAAAAGCGTCGCGCACCGTCTCGATGGAGACGGGCTCCTTGAGGCTGGAGACGAAGAGCGGCAGCGCGCGCACGCCCTCGGCGGCCAGCGCCTCGATCAGCATCTCGACCGGGCGCGTCTCGCCGCTCTGCACATAGGCGCGATAGAAGCAGACGGCGGCCGTGGGGATACCCGCCTCCGGCCTGCCGGCCATCTCCCCCGCAGGGGGGCAGATTGGCAGGTTGCACGCATCTGCTTGCGTAGGAGCGCCTGAATTCAGGGAAACCGCTCCTCCATCGATCTCCCCCCCATTGGGGGAGATGGCCGGCAGGCCAGAGGGGGGTGAAACACCGGCAACCTGCCGCCATGTGCCGATATCGACGACACCCCGCCCCGGCCACCAGATGCCCGCCTTTTCCAGCGGCGTTGCCGGTTCCGGCTTCTCGCCGCCGAAGACCAGCGCATCGGCGTAGGCGAGGAAGCGGTCCGCATTCTCCGCGCCGCCCTCGTTGAGATAGGCCCAGAGCCGCTGGCGGTCCACATCATCAATGCGGTTGAAGGGAATGAGGCCCTCGTCCGGCCGGTCGTCGCCGGGCAGCGCCACGAGCCGGATGCCGTTGGCGACGGCCGTCGCAAGCAGGGCTTCCAGCACATAGCGGAAATAGCTGGCGCCGCCGAGCGCGCGGATGACGATGAGCCTGGCATGCCGCGCCGTGCGCTCGACATAGGTATCGACCGACATCGGATGCGACAGCGCGGCAAGGCTGGCGAGGCGCAGGCGCGTATCGCCACTGCGCGCACGGTGGGCGGCGGCGATGGAGGCGAGCTCCGTGTCGGCGGCGGAGAGGAAGAGGATGTCGCCCGGCGTCTGGCCGAGGTCGATGGCTTCCTTGCCGTCGGCGATGGTGCCCTTCTGGGCTAGCAGGAGATGCATGCGGCACCTCCCGTTCTGCGGCGTGCCGTGCCGATGGATCCTCGGGTCGAGCCCGAGGATGACGGAGAGGAGGACAGGTTATGAAGCCTGTCGACCGGTGCGGCATGCATAACCGTTGCTGTTGGCAACCATCTCTTCCTTCTTTCGTCATCCTCGGACTCGACCCGGGGATCAACCGGCACGGCAGGCCGAAAACGGCCCTGCCGAACCCGATTCGCCGAAGAGAGGAGCCGCATGCTCATGCCGCGATCACACGGCTGCGGCGATGGCGGCCCGCACGGCGGCTTCGTCCATGTCGTGCAGGCCGATGACGACGAGGCGGGTACCACGGGCCTCGCCCGGCGCCCAGGCGCGTTCGAAATACGTGTCGACGCGGCTGCCGACGGCCTGGACGAGCAGGCGCATCGGCTTGCCGGGCACGTCCGCGAAACCCTTGAGGCGCAGCACGTCATGCGCGCTGATGACCCCCTTGAGACGCTCGATGAAGGCGGCGGGATCCGCGACGGGACCCAGTTCGACGACGAAGCTGTCGAACTCGTCGTGATCGTGCTCCTCGCCGTTCTCGTGCTCCAGCTCGTGGTGCGACTTGCGGTTGGCGATGTCGTCTTCGGTGCCGACGCCGAGGCCGAGCAGCACGGCGGCGGCGACCTCGCCGTTCTTCGCCTCGATCATCGAGGGCTTGCGGGAAATGCGGGAGGCGACCTCGTCGCGCACGGACTGAAGGCCGGCGGCGTCGATGAGGTCGGTCTTGTTGAGGACGATGAGGTCGGCGGCGGTGAGCTGGTCCTCGAAGAGCTCTTCGAGCGGGCTTTCATGGTCGAGGTTCTCGTCCGTCACGCGCAGCGCATCCACCTTGTCGTGGTCGTCGGCAAAGCGCCCGGCGGCAACGGCCGCGCTGTCCACCACGGTGATGACGCCGTCGACCGTCACCTGCGTCTTGATTTCCGGCCAGTTGAAGGCGGCGACGAGCGGCTGCGGCAGCGCAAGGCCGGAGGTCTCGATGACGATATGGTCGGGGCGGTTCTCGCGCTCGAGGAGCTTCGTCATGGTGGGAATGAAATCGTCGGCGACGGTGCAGCAGATGCAGCCGTTGGTGAGCTCGATGATGTCGTCCTCCGTGCAGGCCTCCGCGCCGCAGCCCTTGAGCACGTCGCCGTCGACGCCGAGATCGCCGAACTCGTTGATGATGAGCGCAATGCGTTTGCCCCCGGCATTCTGCAGGATGTTGCGGATCATCGTCGTCTTGCCCGCGCCGAGGAAGCCGGTGATGACGGTGGCGGGGATTTTCTGTTGCAGCATGGCTCAACCCTTCATTTTCAGCGGCAGTCCGGCCGCGACGAAATAGACTTCTGGCACGAGGGCGGCGACCTTCTGGTGCAGCCGCCCGGCATGGTCGCGGAATTCGCGCGCCATGCGGTTGTCAGGCACGATGCCGAGGCCGACCTCGTTCGACACGAAGACCAGCCGGCCCGGCGCCGCCGCGATCGCGGCGAGAAGGCCGGTAAATTCGGCGGCGATGTCGCGCTCCTCCAGCATCAGGTTCGTGACCCACAGCGTCAGGCAGTCGACCAGCACCGCGCGGTCCGCGCGCGCCACCGCGGCGATGCGATCGGCGAGCGCCAGCGGCTCCTCATGCGTCTGCCACCCGCTCCCGCGATCTTCCCGATGCCTGGCGATGCGCTGCCGCATCTCGTCATCGAAGGCGCGGCCGGTGGCGATATAATGGCGCGAAAGACCGGTTTCGGCGACCAGTCTTTCGGCAAAGGCGGATTTTCCGGAACGTGCACCGCCCAGAACCAGGACGGGTCCGGGCGATGTCGTCTTCATGTCAGTCAGCCCTGGCGATCTTCTCGTTGGCAAAGCCCAGCGACAGGCCGAGCACGATCCAGAAGAACAGCGTCGTGGCGAGGGCCGCGACGGCGAACTCCGCGCCGAGAACCGCCGGCACGTTGCTGGAGATGTCGCCCGGCTGGGGCGCACCGTAGACCTGCGGGGCGGCGACCAGCACGATGCCGGCGACCTTGGCGATGATCCCGTCCTTCAGGAAGAGCAGGTAGAGCCCCGCCGCCGAGAGGACGACGGTCGCGATCCACCAGACCTGGCGGTCGCCGAGATCGGCAGCCGGGAAGCCCGGCAGTTCCGGCGGCAGGCCGATGGCCGGCAGCATGTGCACGGCAAGCCAGCCGGCGGCACCCCACAGCGCACCGTTGGCAACGGTGATCGGATGGCCGGAAACCAGGCTGAAGCCGGCGAGCAGGAGCGCAAAGCCGGTGCCCGTCACGAGATTTGCAAGCAGCGTGCCGGAAAAGCGGCTCATGCCGAACATGATGCCGCCCTCCTCGTGGCCCTCGCCGTCATGGGCCTGGGCGACGGAAACGGGCGACAGATAGGCGGCGACGTCGAGGATGGCCGCGCCGAGCGAGGAATGCTCCTGCGTCTGGACGGCACCGTCGGCCGACGGCGTCGTGCCCTCGCCGGCAGGAGCCGGCGCCTCACCCTCGAATTCCTCGGCGTGCAGGATGAGCGGCACGACACGCGCCTCCTGGGCGGCCGTCATGAGGGCGCCGGAGAACAGCCCGGCCACCAGGGCGGCCAGGAGATAACGAACGATCATGTCGAAAACTCCTTAGTGGCAGGGAAAGCCGTAGGAGTGACGCGTGTCGTGCGCCGTGTCGTGCAGCACGGCCGAATTCGCAAGGCCGGCACCGAACACGAGGAAGGCGCCGAGCAGCAGCGCGAAAATGCCGGCGACGAGGCGGTCGTTTGCCGAAAGGGAAATAGAAGACGTGTTGGAAACAGCCATGACAACCTCCGTGCAGGCGTTGGGGAAGCCCCTCCCCGGGTCGGGCAACATGCCCTTCGCATTGGCCGGCAGGTTTCCTGGCTCGCGGCGTCCGGCGCTCGCACGCCTGCGGGTTGCCCTCGCCTTCCCGGGAAAGGCATCGCGAAAGGTGGACGATTCGTAGAAATGGAGGCGTCCAACCCCTGCTTATCGCGATGCCACCCAGTGGCTTTTCCGGCTGGTCGACAAACCGCGTCCGGGGCACCATTGCCCTTTGCCGCAGCCATCCCCTCCACCCGGATGAGCGTCCCTCGCCACTCTACAGTCGCGGGGTCGGCCGTGATTGCAGCGCCCTGGTTGGGTCCACCACGTCACATTCCCATTTACTCCCCGATCCGTTTCCGGACCCGGGAACCATCCAATAGTGCGGATGATTATGCGTCCGCCCCCGGGAAGTCAATCGACAGGCAGCGCCATCGCCTGTGCTGAAACCGCCGTCCGCCCGTCGCAATCTCAATAGCCGGGGATGATCACCACCCCGCCACGGCGGCGGTAATAGCCGTCGTCGCGATAGTACGGGCCGTCATAGTAGTCGTCGACAGGGCCCTCCAGCACGTCGTAGCCGCGCTGGTAGCGCCGCTGGCGATTCTGCCGGGTCTCGGCATATTGCGCCGCCTCGCGCAGCATCCGGTACTGCTGGCGGGTGAGATAGCCGTTGGCACGATAGCCGGACGAGCCCTGCCAGGCGGCGATCGCCGAGCGGGTGCGCGGGCCGAAGACGCCGTCGGCACCATAGGTGTTGTAGCCGAGCGCGCTCAGCCAGCGCTGCGCCTGGATGCGGACCGAGCGGTCCATATAGGCTTCGCGCGGATCGACGACCGGCTCTTCCACCTTGCGCCGGGTCTCCGTGGTTTCCGTCCCGGCCTTCGAAAGCGCGGCGAGGCGCTCGCGGGCATCCGCGACGAAGCGGCCGTTCGGATAGGCGGCGATATAGCCGCGGAAGGCCTTCTCGGACCCGTCGACCACGGCCTTCTGGAAGGTCTCTTCCTCGCGCTTGGCCGCATCCGCCTTCCCGGCGTCAGCGGCGCCGTCTGTCCTGCGCACGTCCTGCGACGTGCCGCCGGCGGCGGCACCCTCCGCCTTCCGGCGGGCGGCAGCAGCCTCCCCGGCGCGCTTTTCCGCTTCCTTCGCAAGCCTGGCGGCCTCGGCGGCCTTGGCTTCGGCATCGGCTGCGGCCCTTGCGGCCTCCGCCTTCAGGCGCTCCACCTCGGCGGCCTTCTCGTCCGCAAGCTTGCGGGCGGCGGCGGCTTCCCGCTCGATGCGCGCCTTCTCGGCGGCCGCGGCCTTTTCCGCTTCGGCGCGCTTTGCCTCGGCCTCGCGGCGGGCGGCCGCTTCCTGTTCGGCACGCGCCTTTTCCGCTGCGGCGGCCTCCTCGGCCTTCACGCGCGCGGCTTCCTCCGCCCTGGCCTTGTCGGCGGCGGCCTGTGCTTCCTTTTTCAGCCGCTCGGCCTCGGCAGCCTGCTCCTCGGCGCGTTTGCGGGCGTCGGCCTCCGTCTTCGCAGCTTCAGCCTTGAGACGGGCCGCCTCATCCGCGCGGGCCTTTTCCGCGGCGGCGGCCTCGGCCTTCGCCTTTGCGTCCGCCGCGGCCTTGTCCTCGGCGAGCTTGCGGGCGGCGGCGGCTTCCCCGGCCTTCTTCGCCTCGGCCTGCGCCTTCAGGCGCGCGGCCTCTTCTTCCGCCTTGCGGGCCTCGGCGGCCTTGCGGGCCTCCTCGTCGGCCTTCGCCTTGTCGGCTTCGGCGGCCTTCTTCGCCTCCTCGGCCTTTTGCGCATCCGCGGCCTTCGCCTTGGCGGCCCCGTCGTCGGTGGCGGCCTGGGCCTCCTTGGTGCGGGCGGCCGCCTGCAATTCGGCGACGCGCAGGCGCGCCATCGAGGCGAAGGTGCCGTTCGGATATTGCTTCAGATAGGCCTCGTACTGCGCGACGTCGTTGCCGGAGGATGCCCTCTGCCAGAAGGAGAATTCCTCTTCCCAGCGCTTGCCGGCGCTCGTGGCCTCCTTGGCGCCCTGGGCGAAGGCGACGGCCGGAGGGCCGGCCAGCGACAGCCCCACCAGGCCGGCCAGAACGGAACGTGCGAGAGATCCAGAACCCATATATGTCACCCTTTCGGATCGCGCGAAGGCATCAGCGCCCGCAGGCCGGGCAGACTTCCCCAATCCTTGCACCCGAATTCTGGCGCAACTTTGGTGCGGCAGGCCGGCGAAGGAGAAACCCAATGGCTGTACGTTTCAGGACGGCGGTTTAATCAGCGGTCCCCAGAAGGCCGTCGAGCCACCGGCGGTCGAGAACCGCCTCCAGTTCGGCCGCGACGCCGTCAAGCGCCTCGTCGACGCCCGCGCGGTAGTCGAAACCGCCCCCCTCGATGCCGAAATCGGCAAGCAGCCTTGCCCGATAGGCATCGCTCGAAAGAAGGCCGTGCAGATAGGTGCCCATCACCCGGCCATCGGGCGAAAGAGCGCCGTCCGGCCGCCCGTCTATGCTGACGGCGGGGCGCAGGGCATCCGGCCCGGCGGTGCGGCCGAGATGGATCTCGTAGCCTTCGAGCGGCACGTCGTATTGCAGGGAGCGGGCCGTACTGTTGCGCACGGTCTTTTCCGGCGCCATCTCCGTCTCGACGTCGAGAAGCCCCAGGCCCGCCACCGCGCGGGTGCTGCCTTCGATGCCGAGCGGATCGGTGACCTGCCGGCCGAGCATCTGGTATCCGCCGCAGATGCCGATGACGCGGCCCCCGCGCCGCATGTGCATGGCAAGGTCCTGCTCCCAGCCCGCAGCCCGAAAATCGCCGAGATCGGCGATGGTGGACTTCGAGCCGGGCAGGACGACGAGGCCGGCATCGGCCGGAAGCCTCTCGCCCGGCCGGATGAAGACGAGATCGACCTGCGGCTCGGCCCCCAGCGGATCGAGATCGTCGAAATTGGCGATGCGCGGCAGGACGGGCACGGCGACCTTGAGCGCGCCCCCACCTCCCCCGGCAAGCCGCTCGAGCACCACGGAATCCTCCGCCGGCAACCGCACCGCCTGCCTGAGCCACGGCACGACGCCGAAGCAGGGCCAGCCGGTGAAGCGGCCGATCTCGGCAATTCCGTCGTCGAAGAGGGTGACGTCGCCGCGGAACTTGTTGATGAGGTAGCCGGCGACCATGCGCCGGTCCTCTTCCGGCAGGATGGCATGTGTGCCGACCAGCGAGGCGATGACGCCGCCGCGGTCGATGTCGCCGACGAGCACGACGGGCACGTTCGCCCGCGTGGCAAAGCCCATATTGGCGATGTCACCCGCCCGGAGGTTGATTTCCGCCGGCGAACCGGCCCCCTCGACGACGACGAGGTCGGCGCCGGCCGAGACCGTCTCGAAGCTTTCCAGCACCGCGCCCATGAGCCTAGGCTTCAGCGCCTGGTAGTCTCTCCCCTTCGCCTGGCCGAACACCTTGCCCTGCACGACGATCTGGCTGCCGGTATCCGATTGCGGCTTCAGGAGCACGGGATTCATGTGCACGGACGAGGCAACGCGCGCGGCGAGCGCCTGCAGCCACTGGGCGCGGCCGATCTCCCCGCCGTCGGCGGAAACGGCGGCGTTGTTGGACATGTTCTGCGGCTTGAAGGGACGCACCTTCAGCCCGCGGTTCGCGGCGATGCGGCAGAGGCCTGCCACCAACACCGTTTTTCCGACATCCGAGCCGGTGCCCTGGAGCATGATCGTTCTGGTCATGCGCCCTTCCTAACATTCCGGCATATCGCCGAAAAGCCCTGATTTACCACAATCTTGCCGCAATCCAGACCGCCCGTGAGATGCAGTTTCGCCACAGTGCGCCATGCATTTCGAGCATGGCTGTCGTGATGTCCTTTTTGCGACATGTCGCGCCGTGAACGACCATGACTTTCGGTGCCGGCAGGCCTATATCCAATCCATCACCCAGCCGAGGCTCGTGGCTTCGGGTTTCAAGGACCAAAGACATGCTGTACATCTTCAGCAAGCCGAACTTCGTTCAGATCGCCTGGAACGGCGAAGCCCCCAAGAGCGAATCCCGCGTGCGCAACGTCGTCATGGACGCCCCGCTCGGCCCGCTCGGCTTCATCCGCACGCGCAGCATCGGCTGATCTTTCGGGCGCGACGTCAGGTCCGCTCGCATCCAGCGCCGCCTCTCTCCGGGAGGCGGCGTTTTTCGTCCGCCGTCCCTGAAACGGCGAAAGCCGTGCATCCCTTTCGGGAATGCACGGCTTGCCAAAATACGCATGGCGGCTTTCGACAAGAACGCATCGAAGCCCAGGCACCCCGGTACGCAATACCTTTCCGGAGCAGGCGGCGGTGTCCCCCGCCGTGACAAAGCAATAGCGGCACATCCTTACCGGACCGTTATCGGAAGCTTAATCAAAGGTGAATCGCGCTCTTTTTTGAAAGATCGCGAAAAATTTCGAAGATGTGAAAGCGGCGCATTCGCAAGCGCCTGTGCCCGCTTTCCGCAACCGTGCACGGCTCCCGCATATCCGGGGCCGCGGGCATGCGTGCGCACCGGAGGCGCACGCTCGTTTTCCCATCGCGCGCCTGTCGAATTCCGGGCATTTCGGCCGCCGCCCCGCACCCCGCCGGGTGCTTGTGCCGTCCAGCAGGTTGATTTCTCTATCGGAACCCGTAGGCTTGACCGGTGACGCACGAAGAAACGTCGCCGGCGAGAGCATCCACCGGCGAACCACAAGAACGATCGGCGTCCGTTGCAGCAGGGGATTGGCTCGCCTCACCTGGCATCACGCCTCCGTGGCTGTCGCAAAACTTTCGGGTAGCCGGGACAGCGCAGCGGCCTGCGTTTCTTCCGGGGAAGGCTGCATCACAAGACTGGGAGGTCTTAACCTTATGAAGAAGCTCCTTGCCTCCGCTCTCTTGGCCGCCGGCCTCCATGGCCTGGCCGGCTCCGCCTGGGCGGCGGATTGCGGCGAGGTCTCGATCGCCGAAATGAGCTGGGGGTCGGCCGGCGTCGCCGCGCATCTCGACAAGTTCATCCTGGAAAAGGGCTATGGTTGCACGGTGACGCTGGTGGCGGGCGACACCATGCCGACCTTCACCTCCATGAACGAGAAGGGCGCGCCGGACGTGGCGCCCGAAATGTGGGTGAACGCGGTGCGCAAGCCGCTCGACGCGGCCATCGCCGAAGGCCGCCTCATCCAGCTCGCCCCGCTGCTTTCGGAAGGCGGCGTCGAGGGCTGGTGGATCCCGAAATTCCTCGCCGATGCGCATTCCGACATCAAGACGGTGCAGGACGCGCTGAAGCACCCGGACCTCTTCCCCGCGCCGGGAAATCCGTCGAGGGGCGCGGTCCACAACTGCCCCTCCGGCTGGAACTGCCAGGTCTCGACCAACAACCTCTACCGTGCGCTCGCGGCCGACAAGCTCGGCTTCGATCTCGTCGAGACGGGCTCGGCTGCCGGCCTCGACGGCTCGATCGCCAATGCCTTCGAGACGAAGACCGGCTGGCTCGGCTACTACTGGGCGCCGACCGCCATCCTCGGCAAGTACGAGATGACCAAGCTCTCCTTCGGCGTGGAGCACGACAAGGCCGAATGGGACACCTGCACGGCCGTGCCGGATTGCCCGCATCCGAAGGTCAATTCCTATCCGACCTCCGACGTCTTCACGGTCGTGACCAGGGCCTTCTCCGAGAAGGCCGGCATCGCCATGGACTACATGAAGACGCGCCAATGGGACAACCACACGGTCGGCAAGGTTCTCGCCTGGATGGGTGAGAACCGGGGCACGAACGAGGACGCGGCGAAGTACTTCCTGGAGAACTACGAGGACATGTGGACCAAATGGGTGAGCCCCGAAGTCGCCGGAAAGGTCAAGGCCGCTCTCTGACGCGCATGGTGCCGGCGCCCCGGCTGCCGGCCTTCCGCGGCGCGGATCAATGCTTCGACGCGCGCCAGGAAACCGAAGAAGTCGCAAACAGTACAATATCGGGCAGCGCTTCGTGCAATGACGAGGGGCGAGCCGGGAACCAAAACAAGAATATACCTGAATGCGCCGTCCTGCATGCTATCGTTTCATTGCAGTGCGGGCACTTGCTTCCGGTAGAAAAAGGGGAAAAAGATGGCAGGCCTATGCGAATGTTGCCAGGCTTTCTTTGCAGACTTCCGGCCTTCGGTGACGCCGGCTTCGGCTCGCCGCCGATGATCCGTCTCGCCGATCCCGGCATCCGCCCCGTCGGCGAGGAAAAGTGCGAGGCGCCCGGCGCCTCCGCCTCGTCCGTCTGGCAGACGCCGGGCAACGCGCAGACACCGCGCGCGCTGCCGGCCATCGTGGCCGGCATCGACCAGACCATCATGATGTCGCTCGCCATGGTGGTCGTCGCCTCGATGGCCGGCGTCGGGGGGCTCGGCAACGACGTGCTCCAGTCCATCGACACCCAGTTCCTCACGGTCGGGTTCCTCACCGGGTTCGCGCTCGTGGCCATCGCCATCATTTTCGACCGCACAAGCCGGGCCTCAGGCCGGCGGCTGCAGAAGCATTCGGAGGTAATTCATGGTTAGTCATGCAATCGAGGTCCGCAATCTCTACAAGATCTTCGGACCTCGCGGCGCGGATTACGTCGATGCCGTGAAGAACGGCTTGGGCAAGGCGGAGTTGAACCAGAAGTACGGTCACGTGCTGGGGCTTCGCGACATCAACATCTCCATGCCCGCCGGCGGCATCATGGTGGTCATGGGCCTTTCCGGCTCCGGCAAGTCGACGCTGATCCGCCACATCAACCGGCTGATCGACCCGACCGCCGGCGAAGTGCTCTACGACGGCGTCGACGTGTGTCGCATGAACGAGAGCGACCTTCGGGACTTCCGCCGCCACAAGACGGCGATGGTCTTCCAGAAGTTCGCGCTGCTGCCGCACCGCACCGTTCTGGAAAACACGGTCTACGGCCTGGAGATCCAGGGCGTCGCCGCCGCCGAGCGCGAAAAGCGCGCCCAGGAGTGGATCGCCCGCGTCGGCCTCGCCGGCTTCGAGAACCATTATCCGAACCAGCTTTCGGGCGGCATGCAGCAGCGCGTGGGCCTTGCCAGGGCGCTGACCAACGATGCCGACATCCTTCTGATGGACGAGGCCTATTCGGCGCTCGACCCGCTGATCCGCGTCGACATGCAGACCGTGTTGCTCGACCTCCAGAAGGAGCTCAAGAAGACGGTCGTCTTCATCACGCACGACCTCGACGAGGCGCTGCGACTCGGCGACAAGATCGCCATCCTGCGCGACGGCATGGTCGTGCAGCAGGGCACCGGCCAGGAGATCGTGCTCAACCCGGCGGACGAATACATCACGGCCTTCGTCAAGGAAGTGAACCGCGGCCGCGTGGTCAATGTCGAGACGATCATGGCCCCGCTCTCCGGCAACCCGGAAGGCATGCCGATCACCAAGGGCACCGTGCTGGAAACCGCCGCCCGCGCCATGACCGCCGCCAACCAGACCCTCGCCCATGTGGTCGACGAGGCCGGCAAGCCGATCGGCGCCGTCAGCCTCAGCGCGATCATCGCCGCCATGGTGACGCAGACGAGCCACGAGGCGAAGGCGGCCTGAAGCCCTCTCCCGGAACCGACATGAAGGGCGCCTTTCGGGGCGCCCTTTGCCTTTATGGCCATCGCATCGTTGCAATCACATAAGGAAATCTTTATATGATGCGGCAAACAGAAGGATTTCCCCATGACCGCGACGAACCCGCTTGCCGAGCTTCTTGCCGAAAAGCCCTTCCTGCTTGCCGACGGCGCGACCGGCACCTCGCTTTTCGCCATGGGGCTAGAGGCGGGCGAAGCGCCGGAACTGTGGAACGAGGCAAAGCCCGAGAACATCACGAAGCTGCACCAGGACTTCGTCGATGCCGGCGCGGACATCATCCTCACCAACACCTTCGGCGGAACGCGCCATCGCCTGAAGCTGCACCGCGCGGATGACCGCGTGTTCGAGCTCAACCGTAAAGCCGCGGAGATCGCCCGCGCCGTCGCCGACAAGGCGCCGCGCAAGGTCATCGTCGCCGGCTCCGTCGGCCCGACCGGCGAACTGCTCATCCCGCTCGGCGCGCTCACCTATGACGACGCGGTCGCCGCTTTCGCCGAGCAGATCGAGGGCCTGAAGGCCGGCGGCGCGGATGTCGCCTGGATCGAGACGATGTCCTCGCCGGAGGAAATCCGCGCGGCGGCGGAAGCGGCCGGCAAGGCCGGCATGCCCTTCGTCTATACCGGCTCGTTCGATACGGCCGGCAAGACGATGATGGGCCTGCACCCCAAGGACATCCACGGCATTGCCGGCGACATCTGCGACGGCCCGCTCGCCGTAGGCGCGAACTGCGGCGTCGGCGCGTCCGACATCCTTTCCTCGCTGCTCGACATGACGGACGCCGATCCCTCGGCCACCGTCGTCGTCAAGGGCAATTGCGGCATTCCCGAATATCGCGGCGCGGAAATTCACTATTCCGGCACGCCGCCGCTGATGGCCGAATATGCGCGTCTTGCCCGCGATGCCGGCGCGCGCATCATCGGCGGCTGCTGCGGCACGTCCTGCGAGCACCTCGCCGCCATGCGCGTCGCGCTCGACGCCCACGAGCCGCGCGAGCGCCCGACGCTGGAAACCATCGTCGAGAAGATCGGCCCGTTGCGCAACAAGACCGCCAATGCGGGCGCTTCCGCCCCTGCCCGCGAACGCAGCCGCCGCCGGGGCTGAGACTCTACCGCCGGTCATCCCCAGCCGCCCCGGCCAGCGCCGCGGGCGGCTTTTTCATGGAGCTGGGGCTCAGCCCTCGTTCAGGAATTCCCGCCACGCCGCCAGCCCCGCATCGATGTTGCGGCGGCCGACCCCCACGCGGAAACGGTCCATCGGCACCGGCAGGAGATCCGAGACGTAGAGGCTGGAGGGCAATAGCAGCACGCCCTTCTCCTCCACCAGCCGGCGGCAATGCTCTTCCACGCCGTCCTCACCGAGATAGCGCGGGAAGGCGACGCAGCCGCCATCGGGCGCGGTCCATTCGTAAAGGCCCGGATGCTCGGCGAAGAAGGCGTCGAGCCTGGCCATGTTCTGCGCGCAGAGCGCGCGATTGCGGGCGAAGATCGTCTCGCGCGCCCTGATCGCGATGCCCGCCAGCACCTCCGACGGGCGCGCATTGCAGATCGAAAGGTAGTGTTTCATCTTCTCCATGCGGGCGAGGAGCGCATGGTCGCGGCTGGCGATCCAGCCGATGCGAAGGCCCGGCAGCCCGTAGGCCTTGGACATGACGTTGAGCGATAAGCCCCCGTCGAACAGATCCGCCGCCTGCGGCAGGCGCTTGCCCGCATCGGTCTCCAGCCCGCGATAGACCTCGTCGGAGAACAGGTGGATGCCGCGCTCGGCGCAGAGTTCGACGAGGCCGCGGAAAATGTCCTGGTCGGCGATGGCGCCGGTCGGGTTGTTGGGGAAGTTGACTGCGATCAGCTTCGTTTCCGGGCGCAGGGCGGCGCGCACCTCCTTAAGATCGAGCTGCCAGCGGTTCTCCGGCCGGAGCGCCACGCCCGTGACATTGCCGGTGATGGTGACCGGCAACGTCTCCATCGACTGGTAGTTGGGCACGGTGACGATGGCATGGTCGCCCGGGCCGAGCAGCGCCAGCATGGCGCAATAGAGCCCCTCCTCCGCCCCCGCGAAGGTGAGGATGTCGGCGCCGGACAGCGTATCGTAGGTCGAGGCGACGGTCTCGCGCAGCGACGGCGCGCCCCAGGTCTCCGTATAGCCGAGCGAGACCCGGTCCCACGCCTCGCGGTCCTCGGGACCGGCGAGCGCGAGCAGGTCCGACATGGTCATCGTCTCGGCGTCGCTCGCCGTCATGTGATGGCGGGCCTCGAACTCCCAGCGCGAGAAATGGGTTTCGAGACGGAAATCCGGCAGCGTGGTCACGAGGTTCTGTCCTTCCGGGTCTGGCGCCGGGCATCGGCGAGATAGTTGTAGATCGAGGCGCGCGAGGCGCCGATGAGGCCGGCGAGATGATCGACGGCGTTGCGGGTCTGGAACAGGCCGCGCCGGTCGAGCTCGGCGACGAGCGCCACCCGGTCGCCCTTCCTCAGCGCCGGCAGGGCAAGGCCCCGGCCGCGCAGCCACTCGTTGAGCGCCATGTTGATCGCCTCCCGCCAGTCCCCGGCGAAAAGCGACGGCGGACGCGGCGCGGCGGCGCCCGTGAAGGCGGAAAGCAGCTTCGCCGCCGCATCGAAATGCGAGACGTCCATGTTGACGCACAGGAGGCCGGCGGCCTGGCCGAAATCGTCCTTCAGCACCGCCGTCACCGACTTGAGCCGCCGGCCGTCCCCGCCGGTCTTCTCGTAGGGACCGTAGACCCCGCCCTCGCCGGCCTGCTCCAGTTCGTCCTCGACGAGCGATTCCATGCCCGGCTTGCGGCCGGAAAAGGCGTTCCAGATGCCGGCGATCAGCCCCGTTTCGAGATCGTGCAGCACGACCTCGGCATGAGGGTAAAGGAGCGTGGAGATGGCGGCGGCGGTGGCTGAATGCCGGCGAAGGAGGGTATCGGCGTTTTGGGTATCGAGCATCGCGACAAACAATCCAATCTTGGATGTTTTGTCAATATTGGATTTTCAGTCCAAATCCGTCCCGCGCGCTTGCGAGGCCTTTTCGCACGTCCTATCCAGTGGGACATGATTCATGGGGGATGACGATGAGCGCCGATCCAACAGCCTTTCCGAACCGGGAGACCGTAGCCGACAAGCTCGGTGCGCTCGGCGAGGCCGACAAGGCCTATCTCGGCCTGCTGATGGAAAACGCCCAGCAGGACGAGAACCTTCTCGAAGGTCTCGACCTCTATCTCAACCGAGCGGCGGCCGCCCGCTTCCTCAACGCGCTGAAACTCGAAAAGCTCGGCGAATGGCTCGGCAGCGCCGCGCCCGCGCGGCTGCAGATCCGGCTCATGGAAACCGCGCGCTCCAGCCGGCATGCCGCCTACGGCGCCTTTCGCACCGGCCTCACGCGCTCCGGCGGCCTCGACCGGGCCTATCCGAAAGCCTGATCCGCCGACGCGGCGAGCGGCCCGAAGGACTTGCGGATCATGTCCGCCATGCCCTCGATGGCCGGCCCGCCGCGGCGCGGATTGCGCTTCAGCACGACGCGCGAGGAATCGATGGGCGGAAAGCCGTCCGCAATGGTCAGCTCCCGCGCGCCGGGCGGGACATTGCTGCGCGACAAAGGCGCGATGGCTAGCCCGCTGGTGACGGCCGAACGGAGGCCCCCGCTGGTGTCGCAGGTATAGGCGACGCGGTACGGGATCGAGTGCCGCTCCAGCGAGCGCATGGCAAAATCCCGGCACCAGCTCGACCGCCAGTACACCGCGACCGGCACCGGCCGCTCCAGATGCCTGTCATGCGCGACGGAGGCCACCCAGACGGTGGGATCGACCGCCAGCACCTCGCCGGCAATGCCGTCGCACCAGTCGAAAATGATGGCGAGGTCGAGCTGGTCGGCTTCGAGCGCGCCAAGCTGCTGCGCCGTGTAGCCGCACAGCACCGTCACCTCGATATTGGGGTGGATTTCCGCAAAGGCGGCAAGTGCGTTGGGAAGGACCGTCTGGTTGTATTCCTCGGGAATGCCGACGCGCACCGGCCCGTCGAGCGGCGCCGTGCGCATGGCCGCCGTCGTCTCGTCGACGAGCCCGACGATGCGCCGGGCATAGGGCAGCAGGCGCTTGCCCTCCATCGTCAGGGCAACCCCGCGCGGACCGCGATCGAAGAGCACCGCGCCGACGGAATCCTCCAGCTTGCGCACCTGCATGCTGACGGCGGACTGCGTTCGCCCCAGCCGGTCGGCCGCATGGGTGACATTGCCGGCCTGCGCGACGGCAACGAAGATTCTGAGAAGATCGCTTTCGAGAGGAGGATACATTGGCGCCATCGCTTTTCCTGATGCCTGCCATCATCGCTATTCGTTTGTGAAATGTCTACGGCTTTGCTTGGCTTGGAGGCAGCAAGGGAAGGCATGGCCATGGGTATCTGGGAAGACACGCTGGAAAGATGGAAACGATGGCGGCAGGCAAGGGCGGAGCGGGAGGCGCTGCGGCTGCTCGTCGCCCGCCGGGACCGGCGGCTGCTGCGCGATGTCGGGCTGAACCTGATCGAGGCGGAAAACGAGGTCCTGCGTTGCGAGCCCCTGCCGCAGACGAGGGAGAGGCGCTGGACCGCGCCTCTCTTCCGCCTGCCGCCGCCTCCCCGCAAGCGTGACGAAGGGGATATGGCAGGCGCGTCCCCGGGCAAGGAGCGGGAAAAGCCCGCCGCATGATCCAACCGCAGGCGGCGCGTTATTGAAGTTCGACATTGCCGCTCTTCCCTTCTCCCCTCGGGGAGAAGGTGGCCCGAAGGGTCGGATGAGGGGGGCGAGGAACGGAAAGACTTTTCCTTCTTGCCTTCGGCATCCCCCTCATCCGCCTGCCGGCACCTTCTCCCCGAGGGGAGAAGGCAGATGTGGCAATGCTTTCCTTTCATGTGCGACAGCCTTGCAGCAAGATACAGCCCCGCAGCATGTTGCTTGAGGAAAGCAGCGCGGCATATCTCCTTCTTCCCGCTTGCGGGAAGAAGCCGGCCGGCAGGCCGGACGAGGGGCCGCCCGACCTACTGCGCCCGGCCTACTGCGCCTTCTCGCCGGAAAGACCGGAGGCGAGCCGCACGAGCTTCAGGAACTCCGCCCGGTAGCCGAAGGGATCGTTGCCCCTTGCGGCTTCCGCAAGGCCGAGGATTGAACCGTACGCATAGTCCTGAAGGGCCGTCACGCCCTTGAGCTTCTGCCCGAAGGCGGCGACGGCGACGGAGAAGCGGACGTCGGCCGAGGCCGCATCGACATCGGCGACCGCGTCGGCGTCCGTCACCGGCATGGTCGCCAGCTCGCTGGTGTCGCCGTCCGGCTTCTTCCAGCGCATCTTGAGGAAGGCGAGCTCGCCGCCGTCCGTTGCCGGCGTGGCGGCCGACTCGCCCTTGCCGTAGCGTAGCGGATCGTTCAGCACGGCGGGGCTGCCCTTCGGGGTCACCTCGTAGATGGCGGTGACGCGGTGGCCGGAGCCGATATCGCCGGCATCCACCTTGTCGTTGTTGAAATCCTCGCGGTTGAGCACGCGGGTCTCGTAGCCGATCAGGCGATATTCGGCGATGCGCGCCGGATTGAACTCGATCTGGAACTTGACGTCCTTGGCGATGGGGAAGAGCGAGGACCCCGCCTCCTCCACCAGCGCCTTCTGCGCCTCGGCGAGGGTGTCGATATAGGCGGCCGTGCCGTTGCCGTTCTGCGCCAGCGTCTGCATCATGCCGTCATTGTAGTTGCCGCGGCCGAAGCCCAGCACGGAGAGGAAGATGCCGCTCCTGCGGTGCGCCTCGATGATGCGCTTCAGGTCCTCGTCGCTCGCCGGCCCCACGTTGAAGTCGCCGTCCGTCGCCAGCATGACGCGGTTGACGCCGTCCTTCCTGAACGCCTTCTCCGCCAGCCTGTAGGCCGTCTCGATACCCTCGGCCCCGGCCGTCGAGCCGCCCGGCCGGAGCGTATCGATGGCATCGAGGATCGTCTGCCGCTCCTTCACCGCCGTCGGCTCCAGCACCACGCCGGCATCGCCCGCATAGGTGACGACCGAGACCGTGTCGGTATCCTTCAGCTTGCCGACCAGCAGGCGGAACGCGCTCTTCAGGAGCGGCAGCTTGTCCGGCTCGTCCATCGAGCCGGAGACGTCGATGAGGAAGACGAGGTTGGCCGAAGGCTGCTCCGCCGGCGCGGTGTCGAACCCCTTGATGCCGATATGCAGGAGCTCGGTGCCCTTGTTCCACGGCGTCGGCATGACGGTGACGGTGGCGTTGAACGGCTTTTCCGCCGTCTCCGGCCCCTTCCAGTCATAGGGGAAGTAGTTCACCATCTCCTCGACGCGCACCGCCTCGGGATCGGGCAGGCTGCCGCCGAGCAGCGACCGGCGGACATAGGAATAGGAGGCGGTGTCGACATCCGCCGAGAAGGTCGAGACCGGATCGCTCGCGACGCTCTTCACCGGATTGGGATCGGCCGAGGCGAAACGCTCGCGATCCTCGACCGGCGCTGGCATGGCGATGACCGAAGGCGGCACGGCCATCCGGCTCAATGCCTGCCCGTTGGCCGCTCCCCCGACGGCAAGCGATTGCGGCATGGCGGCGATCGCCTCCTCGTCCTGGCTTTCGGCAAGCGGCGCGGGCTCGGCCGCAAGCGTGCCGGCGCTCTCGGCCGTATCGGCGGCGGCCTTCGTGCTCGCATCCGTCTTCGCGGCAAGCTGGGCCTCGGCCTTCGCCTTTTCCGCCACCGGCTTGCGGGCACGCTGGTCCGCATCGGCCGGCCCGGCGGCGATCCCGGTTTCGCTTTTCAGCGGCACCGTGCCGTTTCGCACCAGTTCATAGGTGACGAGGCCGGCGACAGGCACGACGAGCAGCGTGGCAAGCGCCGAGCCGGCGAGAAATCTGCGGTTCATGATGGGGCTCCATATCCGGTTGAAGATGGAGCTTGGACGCCCGCCTCCCGTAAAACCTTGGGGGGCCTGCGTATTTTTTTCCGCATCGTCGAAAGCCTGCATGGCGGCGGCGAGCGCCGCGGCGCGGGCCGATGCATCGGCTGACGGCGGCTGGCGGCGGGAAAGCTTGTCGAGGTCGAGATCGGTCATCATCTGTCCTTCCGTCACGCGGCCGCATCGCGCAGCAGCACCTTCAGGCGCTTGCGGGCCTCGTGCACATGCCAGGAAATCGTCGTTTCAGCGCAGCCGAGCACCTCGGCCGCCGCCGCATGGGTCAGGCCCTCGCCGTAGATCAGCAGCACCGCATCGCGCTGCTTATCGGGAAGCCGGCGCACCGCCTGCCACAGTTCCTCGCCGCCATCGTCGGCGGAATGGTCTTCCAGCACCGCCTTTTCGCGAAGATAGGCGGCATCGCGCCACTCGGCCCGCCGCCGCTTGCGCATCTGGTCGCGCGCGGCATTCAACGTCACCGCATAGAGCCAGGTGCCGAAGCGGCTCGCGCCCTTGAAGCCGCGGATGGCGCTGGCGAGGCGTATGCACACCTCCTGCGCCACATCCTCGGCATCCTGCCGGTCGCCGCACCATCGCCAGGCGACGGCATGGATGAAATCATAGCGGCCTTCGATCAGCGCGGTGAATGCCTGCCGATCCCCGAGGGCCGCCTTTTCGACGAGTTCTGTTTCCACGGGTCCATCCCGATTGCGTGCACTATTCCTTCAGACGCGCGCCGAACGGCAATCCTTGGGTGGCGAGTCGATATTTTTCTCACCAGGGCAGATTTTTCACAACCGCGATGATGGTGCCCATGGTCGCGCGGCGGTCGTGCCGCCGCATTTCCGGGGAATAAAGGCTGGAAATGCTGCCGTCGAGGAAAAGCGCGTTCCGGCATTGCAACCGGTCCCGGAAGAGCGTCGCGAAGTCGTGGAAACGCACCCGGTCCTTCGAGATGGCGAAGGCGACGCGCCCGTCCGGCAGGATGCCGACGCCGTTGCGGATCTGCAGGCTCGTGGCATCCGGCAGGAAACGCGGGTGGATCTGTCCGTCGATCACCAGCATCGGCCCGGATTGCGTCGCCTCCCGCGGCGAAAGGCCGGCCTTCGCATAGGCCTCCGTCTCCATCACGCCCGCCGTGCCATCGCCGACGAAGAACACGCCGTTCGGCTTCATGAAGAAATTGCCGAAGGCGTCGTCGCGGTTAAGCGCCCCGGTCTGCCTGCCCTGCTCCACGAGCAGGCCCACCGGGCCGTAGTCCGGATGATACATGCCGCCGTTCATGGCAAAGCTCATGTGCTGCCCGTTGCGCAGCAGGTGCGTGTTGAGCCCGTCATAGGTCGCCCCGCCCATGCCGAGCGTTTGCGCGCCGTAGAGCTTTATCGTGTCCTTCGCGGGATCGAAGGTGCAGACGGTGTAGCGGGCGGAAAGATGCTCGATCTCGGCGCATTTCGGCGGTTCGGCCATGGCGACACTCCGCAGGGCAAGGCTAAGGAACAGAAAGAACAGAAACGTGCGCATGGCCCTTTGGCTCCGCCGGCAATGCGGCGAATTTAGCGGCGATTCTGCCGGAAAGGTCAAAGCAACCGGGCTTAAAGCGAGAGGGCCGCCATATGGAAGCGGAGCTGGGCATCGTCGTAGCGATAGTCCGCGCCGATGGGACAGGCCGCGCGGGAAAGGCAGCCGGAGGCCATGCAGCCGCCCTGCCCCTGCCGCGTGCGCAGATGCGCCCGGCAGGCCGGCACGTCGAAGGTGCCGGGGCGGACGGCGCCGGCGGGACAGGCGGTGAGGCAGGGCTTGTCCGGACAGTGGTCGCAGGGATGCGCCTCTGCCATCAACGGCTCCCCGTCGACCGGCCGGCAAAAGCCGAGCGCACCGCGGTAGCCGTGCCAGAGGCCGTAGACGGGATGGATGAGGATGCCGAGCGGGGAGGCTTTCAGGCCTTCCGCGCGCATGGCCCATTGCTGGAAGGGCTGCCATGGCGGATCGGAGGGAAACCAGGCGGTCGCGCCCACAGAGACGGCGGCCGCGCCGATGATCGCCTTCGAACAGGCGTCGAGCGGATCGGGGCCGCCGCTGTCCGCCTGCCCTTCCCGCCAGCGGCAAAAGGCCGGCCAGATGGAGCTGCCGATATTGCCGACGAGAAGGACGCTCGCGGCGGGGCGTCCGTCCGGAAGGGCGGGCGCCGCCTCGCCGTCCGCGAAATTCACGAAGCCACGCAAAAAAAGACCGTGCGGCTCGAGAGCCGCACGAAGGTTCGTCATGTCGGGGCGCGACGCCCTCACCGGGTCACGTCCCCTTTGAGTTCGTAATGCGGGCGCCAGACCTCCTTCTGGATCATGTCTGCCACCCGGAACGCTCCGCCTTGCTCCCTGGCGCGATCGGGACCCTTTCAGGTGAAGGCGTCGGGCATCGATTCCTTGCGCTTGGCGATGAAGTCGAGGAGCGCATCGTCGATCGCCGGATCGAGATGGGGCGCCTCGTAGCTCTCCAGCCAGGTGCGGCAGAGCGCATTGGCACGCTCCTCGATGCGCTTCTGGCCTTCGATCTCCCACTGCTCGAAGGAATTGTTGTCGGCGAGCGGCGAGCGGTAGAAGGCGCTCTGGAAGTTGGCCTGCGTATGGGCGCAGCCGAGATAGTGGCTGCCGGGGCCGACTTCGCGGATGGCGTCGAGGGCCTGGGCGTTTTCCGAAAGATCGACGCCTTCGGCCAACTTCTGCATCATGCCGAGCTGGTCCTGGTCGATCATGAACTTCTCGTAGGACGAGACGAGGCCGCCTTCCAGCCAGCCCGCCGCGTGCAGGACGAAGTTCGTGCCGGCCAGCAGCGTCATGTTCAGCGTGTTGGCCGATTCGTGCGCCGCCTGGGCGTCCGGAACCTTGGAGCCGCAGAGCGAGCCGCCCGTGCGGAACGGCAGGCGGAGACGGCGGGCGAGTTGCGCGGCGCCGTAGGAGACCAGCGACGGCTCGGGGGAGCCGAAGGTCGGCGCGCCCGACTGCATGGAGATCGAGGCGGCGAAGGTGCCGAACAGCACCGGCGCACCCTTGCGGATGAGCTGGGTGAAGGAGGCGCCGGCCAGCACCTCGGCGAGGATCTGCGTCAGCGTGCCGGCGACCGTGACCGGGCTCATGGCGCCCGACAGGATGAACGGCGAGACGACGCAGGCCTGGTTATGACGGGCATAGACCTTCAGCGCGCCCACCATGGTCTCGTCGAAGACCATCGGCGAGTTGGCGTTGATGAGGTTGAGCGTGACCGTGTTCTTCTCGACGAAGTCCTCACCGAAGACGAGCTTGGCCATGGCGATCGTGTCTTCCGCGCGCTCCGGCGCCGTGACCGAGCCCATGAACGGCTTGTCGGAATATTTGATATGGCTGTAGACCATGTCCAGGTGACGCTTGTTCACCGGAACGTCCACCGGCTCGCAGACCGTGCCGCCCGAGGAATGGATCGACGGGGCCATGTAGGCGAGCTTCACGAAGTTGCGGAAGTCCTCGATGGTCGCATAGCGGCGGTTGCCTTCGAGGTCGCGCACGAAGGGCGGGCCGTAGACCGGTGCGAAGACGGTGGCCTTGCCGCCGATATGGCAATTGCGCTCGGCGTTGCGGGCATGCCAGGTGAAGTCGGACGGCGCGGTCTTCAGGAGCTCGCGGCACAGGCCCTTCGGGAAGTGCACGCGCTCGCCGCGCACGTCGGCCCCGGCTTCCTTCCAGAGCGCCAGCGCTTCCGCATCCTCGCGGAACTCGATGCCGATCTCCTCCAGCACGCGGTCGGCATTCGCCTCGATCAGCGACAGGCCTTCCTCGTCGAGAACCTCGTATTCCCTGATCTTGCGGGTGATGTAAGGCAGCGACGGACCCGGACCGCCCCCGGTACGCGATGCGCGCCGTGCGGCCGCGCCTCTCCCCTCGCGCGAGCGGCGCCCGCCGCCCTCGCCTGCCACCTGCTGAATATCCTCGCTCATGATCCGTCTTCCTTGTTATTCCGGCGCCGGAAGGCACCACTCGTCCTATGCTAGCAAGCCATCGGGGCGGGGCGGTTCTCAAAGCGCCAAGCGGTGGCGCACGCTGGATACCGGCTCGGTCGCGACATTAGCGGAATTGCGACGCGCCCCATAGCGCCATTGTCTTGTTTACGCTGTCAATTCACCGTCTTGCAGGCTATCCTGGCAACAAGCGTTCGGCGGGTCGCTTTTCGCTGTATGCGACGTCGCTTTCAAAATCGGGTTCGCGGAAGAGGAAGGATATTCCTTGTACGACGAGCCTGCCGCCCGGCACGCGCCAATGGAGACGAGGAACCAACATGTCTGACGACGAAATCATTCTCGCCGATCTCTCCGACGAAGAGCTTGTGCAGCAGATGCACGACGACCTCTACGACGGCCTCAAGGAGGAAATCGAAGAGGGCACGAACATCCTGCTCGAACGCGGCTGGGCGCCCTACGACATTCTCACCCAGGCCCTCGTCGAAGGCATGCGCATCGTCGGCGTCGACTTCCGCGACGGCATCCTCTTCGTTCCGGAAGTGCTGCTTTCGGCCAACGCCATGAAGGCCGGCATGCATATCCTGCGTCCGCTGCTCGCCGCCACCGGCGCGCCGAAGCAGGGCAAGATGGTCATCGGCACCGTCAAGGGCGACATCCACGACATCGGCAAGAACCTCGTCGGCATGATGATGGAAGGCGCGGGCTTCGACGTCATCGACCTCGGCATCAACAACCCGGTCGAGAACTACCTGGAAGCCATCGAGCGCGAGCAGCCGGACATCCTCGGCATGTCCGCCCTCCTGACCACCACCATGCCCTACATGAAGGTCGTCATCGACACGATGAAGGAAAAGGGCTTGCGCGACGACTACGTCGTGCTCGTCGGCGGCGCGCCGCTGAACGAGGAATTCGGCAAGGCCGTCGGCGCCGACGCCTACTGCCGCGACGCGGCCGTCGCCGTGGAGACGGCCAAGGAATTCATGAAGCGCAAGCACAACATGCTTGCGGGCTGAGCAATGATTTCCGGACGGCGCCGGGCTTGAATCGGCGCCGTCCGACTACGATCTTCAGTTTGCGGCTCTTTCGACGCTTCGTCCGGCGTCCTGCGTCGCATCCACGGCATTGGCCGTATCCCGACCCATGCCGCGAATGGTGTTGCCGCAGGCGCTGAGCGCAAGAAGCGCCGCGAGAACGATGCTGATCCTGGTCAGGTGTGTGCCAGTCATGGTCGGAGTCCCTCTTCATGGATGTGGTTGACGCAGACATTCGGCTCGAAAGCCCGAGCGATGAACGCGCGAAAGCGGAAAAGGTTCGCGTGATCGCCTGCGGCGCGATCGCCCGTGAAGTGCTGGCGATCCGCGACACCAACGGCCTCGGCCATATCGACCTGCAATGTCTCCCCGCCATCTGGCACGCCCATCCCGAGAAGATCGCGCCCGGGGTGGAAAAGGCGATCGAGGAGGCCCGCGCCGAAGGCTTTTCGCGCATCTTCGTCGGCTATGCCGATTGCGGCACCGGCGGTCTGCTCGACAAGGTCTGCGAACGCCACGGCGTCGAGCGCATCGCCGGCCCGCACTGTTATTCGTTCTTCGCCGGCAACGAGGCCTTCGCCGCGAAAGACGACGACGTGACCTCCTTCTTCCTCACCGATTTCCTCGCCCGCCAGTTCCGCGCCTTCGTCATCGAGCCGCTCGGCCTCGACCGCCATCCGCAACTGAAGGACATGTATTTCGGCAACTATACCAAGCTCGTCTATCTCTCGCAGATCGAGGACGAAGCCCTGCAGCGCAAGGCGAAGGAAGCCGCCGACTATCTCGGCCTCGTCTACGAGTACCGCTATACCGGCTACGGCGACCTGACGGGCGAACTGCTGCGCGCCCGCTAACCGATCCTTAGCCCTTCCGGCAAATCCCCGATCCCGGTTACCGCTTCCTAAGCCCTTCCCCGCGATGATGCGCGCCATATCCCGGCGAGGCATGAAGATGACAGAACGCGAAACGCGGATGGAAACGGTGGCGATGCTGATCCAGCCCGGCCCCAACCCCGAAATCGTCGCCAACGCCGTCAAGGCCGCCTTCCCCAACCTCGTCGTCATCGAGGAACAACCCGAATCGAAAGGGCTCTTCATCCGGCGGCGGGCGAGAAAGCTCGGATGGGTGCAGGCGCTCGGGCAGCTCGCGACCATGCTGGTCTCCAGATACGGCAAGCGCTTCACCGCTGCGCGCGCTGCCGAAATCCTTGAGGAATTCGGCGCAAATGCCGGAATCGACTCGTCAATCCGCCGCCTTGCCGTTCCCTCCGCCAACAGCCCGGACCTCCTGAACGCACTCCAAGACATGCGGCCGGCCGCGCTGCTGCTCATCAGCACCCGCATGCTGAAGGCTGAGACGCTGGCGGCCATTACCTGCCCGGTCCTCAACCTCCATGCCGGGATCAGCCCGCAATACCGCGGCCTGCAGGGCGGCTACTGGTCGCGCGTCCTGTCGGACGAGGAGAATTTCGGCGCGACGGTGCACCTCGTCGACGCGGGCGTCGATACCGGCGGCGTGCTCTACCAGCACAGGATGAAACCTTCCAAACGCGACACGATGCACACCTATCCCCTGCTCCAGACGGCATCCTCCACCGGCATCGTCGTCGCGGCCCTGCGCGATGCGGTGGCGGGGAAGCTCAAGCCGTTGAAAATAGCGGCGCCATCGCGACAATGGTATCATCCGCCGATCTGGACCTGGCTCTGGAACGGCGTAACCCGCGGCATCTGGTAAATCCTCAAGCCCGGACGAATCCCGCGTCGTTTTTGAGCATGGGGCAGTCGTGGCGAGTGAAGCCCCGGACGCGGCCAAGCAGCATTGTCAGCGCGAGGAGAATTTTTCCATGGCAGACCGCATCATCGTCTACTGGCGCGACATCCCCGCCCAGGTCATCATCAAGAAGGGCCGCGCGAGCGCCAAGCGCGAACTGTCGCTGCGCTTCACCGAGGCGATCGACATGTGCGCCATGCGCACCGGCGCCGCGGAGACGGACGACTACCTCGCCGAATGGCGCAAGGCCGATCCGGTGCCGGTCTCCGACGACCTGGAGGCGGAAGCCGATGCGGCCGCCGCGGAACTCGAAGCCGCCTACGACCGCGAGCGGCTCGTCGCCCTCGTGAAGGCCGGAGGCCGCGACAATGGCTGACGCCGTCCAGAAACCCGGCAATGCCACACCGGCCAAGAAGGCCGCCACCGGCGCCTTCACGCCATCCGGCGTCTCGCCGAGCCGCCGCGCCCGCCGCAAATACACGATCCGCCTGTGGGCCGTGCGCAATTCCCGCTTCTTCGAGTGGTTCTACAACCGTTTCGCGGAAGGCTTCCTGCTGCTGCACCCCGTCTGGAAGCTCTTCGGCTACCAGCGTGTCGAGCGGCCGGTCACCTTCGTCGAGCGCCATGTGAAGGGGTTCCTCTTCGACTGTCGCATGTGCGGCCAGTGCGCGCTGTCCTCGACCGGCATGTCCTGCCCGATGAACTGTCCCAAGCAGCTTCGCAACGGCCCCTGCGGCGGCGTGCGGGCCAACGGCAATTGCGAGGTCGAGCCGGACATGCCCTGCGTCTGGGTCCAGGCGTGGAAAGGGTCGCAGAACATGGTGAAGGGAAACGCCATCATGAACGTGCAGAAGCCGGTGAACCAGTCGCTGCGCGAAACCTCCTCCTGGCTGCGCGTGACGGCAGAGGCCGCCGCGGCACGGGAAGCGGCTGCCGCCGCCGGAAAGGACGCCTGACCATGGCGCATATCGACGAAAACCCGCTCGGCGCACACCTCCCGCTCGACCCGCTGCCCGGGCACGCCTCGCTCGGCCGCCTCGAGCGCGTCCTCAGGCGCGGCGAGTTCGCCGTGACGACGGAACTCAACCCGCCGGACAGCGCCAACCCGGAAGACGTCTACGAGCGCGCCGCGATCTTCGACGGCTGGGTGGACGGCATCAACGCGGTCGATGCCTCCGGCGCCAACTGCCACATGTCCTCCGTCGGCATCTGCGCGCTCCTGACCCGCATGGGCTATGCGCCGATCATGCAGATCGCCTGCCGCGACAAGAACCGCATCGCCATCCAGGGCGACGTGCTGGGCGCCGCCGCCATGGGCGTGTGCAACATCATGTGCCTGACCGGCGACGGCGTGCAGGCCGGCGACCAGCCGGGCGCAAAGCCGGTCTTCGATCTCGACTGCATGTCGCTGCTCGAGACCGTCCGCGTCATGCGCGACAATTCGAAGTTCCTGTCCGGCCGCAAGCTGACGACGCCGCCGAAGGTCTTCCTCGGCGCGGCGATCAACCCCTTCGCCCCGCCCTACGACTTCCGCCCCTTCCGCCTCGCCAAGAAGATCGAGGCCGGCGCGCAGTTCGTGCAGAGCCAGTATTGCTTCGACGTGCCGATGTTCCGCGAATACATGAAGAAGGTGCGCGACCTCGGCCTGCACGAGAAGTGCTACATCCTCGTCGGCGTCGGCCCGATGGCGTCGGCCAAGACGGCCAAGTGGATCCGCTCGAACGTGCCGGGCATCCACATTCCGGACGCCATCATCAAGCGCCTGGAAGGCGCCGAGGACCAGAAGAAGGAAGGCAAGCAGCTCTGCATCGACATCATCAACGAGGTGAAGGAGATCGAGGGCGTGTCCGGCATCCACGTCATGGCCTACCGCCAGGAAGAATATGTCGCGGAAATGGTGCATGATTCCGGCGTGCTGAAGGGACGCAGGCCCTGGAAGCGCGAGCCGAACCCGGTGGACCAACTCGTCGCCGAACGCATCGAGATGGCCCGCAGCGGCCAGGAACAGGACCAGCAGCAGATGGCCGAGAGGGCCGCCCAGCACCCCCATTGACCGCTGGCCGGCGCTGCGCCGGCCGACCGCTTTCTAAACGGAAAATCGCGCGCTGGACCCGATCGAGCGCCCTGCCCCAGAGGACCATAAATGACACGCACCATCGTCGCCTCGGCCACCCGCGAAATCATCATCGGTTTCGACCAGCCCTTCTGCGTCATCGGCGAACGCATCAACCCGACCGGCCGCAAGAAGCTGGCCGCGGAAATGCAGGCCGGCAATTTCGAGACCGTCATCAAGGACGCGCTGGAGCAGGTCGCCGCCGGCGCCACGATGCTCGACATCAATGCAGGCGTGACCTCCGTCAATCCGAACGAGACCGAGCCGGGCCTGCTCGTCCAGACGCTGGAGATCGTGCAGGGCCTCGTCGACATCCCGCTCGCCATCGACTCGTCGGTCACGGCCGCCATCGAGGCGGGCCTCAAGGTCGCCAAGGGCCGCCCGCTGGTCAATTCCGTCACCGGCGAGGAAGAAAAGCTCGAAGCCATCCTGCCGCTGGTCAAGAAGTACGATGTGCCGGTCGTCGCCATCTCGAACGACGAGACGGGCATCTCGATGGATCCCGACGTGCGCTTCGCCGTCGCCAAGAAGATCGTCGAGCGCGCCATGGACCACGGCATCAAGCCGCATGACATCGTCGTCGATCCGCTCGTCATGCCGATCGGCGCGCTGGGTGACGCCGGCCGCCAGGTCTTCCAGTTGCTCTACCGCCTGCGTAACGAGCTCAAGGTCAACACGACCTGCGGCCTGTCCAACATCTCCTTCGGCCTGCCGCACCGCCACGGCATCAATGCCGGCTTCATCCCCATGGTCATCGGCGCCGGCATGACCTCGGCCATCATGAACCCCTGCCGCCCGCAGGAGATGGAAGCGGTGCGCGCCGCCAACGTGCTCAACGGCACGGATGCGAACTGCACGAACTGGATCATGACCTATCGCGACCACAAGCCCGCCGAGGGCGGCGCAACGGCTGGCGCTTCGGCGGCGGCCCCGGCAGCCGGCGGCGGACGCCGTGGCGGTCGTGCAGCCCGCGCCGGCACCGGCGCGGCACGGGAATAACGTGGCGGGCGGGCGCCAGCTTCGCCGCGACGCCTTCAGCCTCTGGCTGGAGGCGCCCCTCGTGATCGCCCTGCGCTGCCACGAGATGGGCCTTGCGGCGCTGACGGGATCGACGCAGAACAACGCCGAGATGACCCGGATGGTGACGGAAAAGATGGCTGCCGCGGCGGAGAGCGTCGTGGCGGCCAATTTTGCTTTGGCAAGCGCCATGATGACGGCGGCCTCGCCGGGGACTGCGGCCCGCGCCATATCCGAGGCCGCCATGAAGCCCTACGGCAAGCGCGTGCGCCGCAATGCGCGGCGCCTCGCCGCCCGGAAGAATTGACAGGCCCGGCCTTGCCGGCAGAAGAGAGTACGAGCCATGCGCATCGAAGGTGAGAACGAGATCAACATGACGGAAGCCTCGGCAAAGGAACCGCTCGTCCTCTTCATGCCCTCCGGCAAGCGCGGCCGCTTCCCGGTCGGCACGCCGGTGCTGGAAGCCGCGCGAAAACTCGGCGTCTATGTCGAGAGCGTGTGCGGCGGGCGCGCCACCTGCGGGCGCTGTCAGATCGAAGTGCAGGAAGGCAATTTCGCCAAGCACAAGATCGTCTCCTCGCTCGACCACATCTCGGAAAAAGGCCCGAAGGAGGAGCGCTACGAGAAGATCCGCGGCCTTCCCGAAGGACGCCGCCTGTCCTGTTCCGCCCTCATCCTCGGCGACCTCGTGGTGGACGTGCCGCAGGACACGGTCATCAACGCGCAGGTCGTGCGCAAGGCCGCGACGGACCGCGTCATCGAGCGCAACGCCGCCGTGCAGCTCTGCTATGTCGAGGTGGACGAGCCGGACATGCACAAGCCGCTCGGCGACCTCGACCGGCTGAAGGCGATGCTGGAGAAGGACTGGGGCTGGAAGGACCTGCTGATCGCCCCGCACCTCATTCCGCGCGTCCAGTCGGTGCTGCGCAAGGGCAACTGGGGCGTCACCGCCGCCATCCACCGCGACATGGACAGCTCGCGCCCCTTCATCGTCGACCTCTGGCCGGGCCTCAAGAACGAGGCCTACGGCATTGCCTGCGACATCGGCTCGACGACCATCGCCATGCATCTCGTCTCGCTGCTCTCCGGCCGCATCGTCGCCTCCTCCGGCACGTCGAACCCGCAGATCCGCTTCGGCGAGGACCTGATGAGCCGCGTCTCCTACGTCATGATGAATCCCGATGGCCGGGAAGCCATGACGAAGGCCGTGCGCGAGGCGGTCAACAGCCTTATCGGCAAGGTCTGCGAGGAAGGCGAGGTCGACCGTCATGGCATCCTCGACATGGTCTTCGTCGCCAACCCCATCATGCACCACCTCTTCCTCGGCATCGATCCGACGGAACTCGGCCAGGCGCCCTTCGCGCTCGCCGTCTCCGGCGCCCTGCAATACTGGGCGCACGATCTCGACATCGACGTGAACCGCGGCGCGCGGCTCTATACGCTGCCCTGCATCGCCGGCCATGTCGGCGCGGACGCGGCCGGCGCGACGCTCGCCGAAGGCCCCTACCGGCAGGACCGCATGATGCTGCTCGTCGACGTCGGCACCAATGCGGAGATCGTCCTCGGCAACAGGCACCGCGTCGTCGCCGCCTCCTCGCCGACCGGCCCCGCCTTCGAGGGCGCGGAGATTTCCTCCGGCCAGCGCGCCGCCCCCGGCGCCATCGAGCGCGTGCGCATCGACCCCGCGACGCTGGAGCCGAAGTTCCGCGTCATCGGCGTCGACAAGTGGTCGGACGAGGACGGCTTCGCGGAGGCCGCGGCCCACGTCGGCGTCACCGGCATCTGCGGTTCGGCGATCATCGAGGTCGTCGCGGAAATGTACCTTTCCGGCATCATTTCCGAGGACGGCGTGGTCGATGGCACCATGGCGGAGCGCAGCCCGCGCATCCTGGAGAACGGCCGCACCTTCTCCTACCTGCTGCATGACGGCGAGCCGCGCATCACGGTCACGCAGAACGACATCCGCGCCATCCAGCTCGCGAAATCCGCCCTTTATGCCGGCATCAAGCTGCTGATGGAAAAACAGGGCGTCGACCATGTCGACACGATCCGCTTCGCCGGCGCCTTCGGTTCGTTCATCGATCCGAAATACGCCATGGTGCTGGGCCTCATCCCGGACTGCGACCTCGACGAGGTGAAGGCTGTCGGCAACGCCGCCGGCACCGGCGCGCTGATGGCCCTGCTCAACCGCGACCACCGCCGCGAGATCGAGAAGACGGTCGCCCGCATCGAGAAGATCGAGACCGCGCTGGAGCCGCATTTCCAGCAGCTCTTCGTCAACGCCATGGCGCTGCCGAACAAGGTCGATCCCTTCCCGGAACTGGCCAAGGTCGTCGCCCTGCCCGAGCGCAAGGTGCCCGCCGACGACGGCGGCGGCGAAGGTGGCGGACGCCGCAGGCGCCGCAGCCGCGAATAGGTGGCCCGGCTTCACGAATTCGGTTTTGCTTTCGGCGGTTTATCGGCATGCTGGAGACGCAGGACGAGGGATTCGCGCTGCGCCAGAAACCGGGAACCGTCATGACCAGCTCCTCCATCTCCGCCTTCGCCCTGTGCGTGGTGCTCGCCTCGCCGGCTTTCGCCGAAACCTATGCGGCCGTCAGCAACACGGCGATGTCGATCACCGGCGACATCGAGCTCGACGAGACCGGCATCACCTTCGAAAACGGCGAGCAGGTGACGTTCAAGGAACGCGTCGGCGACCGGCTGACGGTCGATGGAAAGACGGTGGAAGCCTTCGTCTACAGCCTGGCGGAGCCGCGCGACCCGGTTCTCCTCAACGGCAACAGGCTGTGCGGCGCGCCCGTCACATATGTCGCCTCCTGGGAAACGGACGACGGCAGCAGCACCATCCTCGCCGTCTTCGCAACGCCCGAGGCGCCGCAAAGCGACGAGGACATGTGCGCCTCCTACACCTACGAATAGGCGTCGGGCCGGAAAATCAGCAGGCGACCTGCAGCATGTCCATCGGCCGGCGCTCCATGCGGGCGAAGGCGGCGCGGATGTAGTCCGCCACCGCAAGCGCCGGTGCTTCGGCCTCCTCGTTGACGACGAGCCCGATGAGATAATGGCCGAGCTCCGGCAGGCCGTCCTTCTCGCCGAGCGCCACCATGTCGTCGCCGACGAGGAAGCGGGCAAGCGGGGCAACCGCAAGATCCGCCCGGATCGCGGCGCGCTGGCCCATGTGATGGGCGCAGAAGTAGGCGACGCGGAAGTCCCGGCCCGACCGGCTCAGTTCCTCCAGCGCGCGGGCGCGCCAGATGCAGCCCTCCTCCCAGACGGAGACGGGCAGAGGGTTCTTCAGATGCGCATTGCCACAGTTCTTGCCCGCCCAGACGAGCTGTTCCTTGAGCAGGACTTCACCGGGAACGGGGATCGTGCCATCCGTCGCATTGAAGATGGCAAGGTCGAGCCGGCGCTCGGCGACGGCGCGGCGCAAGTTCGCGCTGGTCTCGATCGACACGTTGACCGCGATGGACGGATAGGTCTCGGCAAAGCGCCTCAGCACTTCCGGCAGGATGAGCTCGCCGACGTCGTCGGGCGCGCCGAGCCGCACGACGCCGTTCATTTCCGGCATCATGAAGCGTGACACCGCCTCGTTGCTGAGCGCGATCAGCCGGCGCGCATAGGACAGCAGCACCTCGCCGTGATGGGTCAGCACCACCGAGCGCGCGTCGCGGCGAAACAGCGTGCAGCCCAGCAGTTCCTCCAGCTTCTTGATCTGCATGGAGACCGCCGAGGGCGTGCGGTGCACCGTCTCGGCCGCGGTCGTGAAATTACCCGTCTCGGCGATCGCGACGAAGGTTCTGAGAATATCGAGCTCCAGCAGGGGGAGCGTCTGGCGCATCAGCAGATTCATATCCGCCTCCATGGATCAGAAAAACTGAAGAAAAGCGTCACATCATTTCGTTTGATTGAAAACCGAGACAGGCGGATAGTCAACCTGCAAAGCAAACGCATGTGAGGAAAAACGCCATGAAAACGCAAAAATCGTTGAAAAGCGGCGCCGATCTTGCCGTTCTCGCCCGTGGAAACGGATTTTACTACGCAATACGGCGCTTCGTGGGCGAAGCCCTAGAGGCACGCCGCCAGCGTGCTTCGGCCCGCCAAACGGCAGAGCAGCTGGCCCAGTTGCCGGCCTATCTCAGGCGGGACATCGACTGGCCCGTCGTCGTCCACCATGAACAAGACTGATCGATCCAATCAAATATATTCGTTTGATTGATGCATGAGATCGGGAGATAGTCACGATCAAGGTCGCGACCTTTCGATCCTCCCAAGCTCGAAAGGACCCTGAAATGGCAATAGCATTGGAACATCGCCCGGTCCGGCGTGCCCTGAGCACCCGCGATTCCGGCAGCCTCATCCATCTCCTCCGGGACGTGGCCGAACGGGTCGTATCGGCCTGGCAACGCCATCGCGCCGAGCGCGAGCTGGAGAGCATGCCCTACGACCTGCGCAAGGACATCGGTTTTCGTGCAGCGGACAGGACGACACGATGACGGACGCCGCTGGCGGCTGTACGCCGAAGGAAGACGACGCCCCCTGCCGCCGGAGCTGACTGGAAGGTCTCTCCGGCGGTTTTGCATCAGGCCTTCAGGATCGGCACCTGGGGCGCGGCGGTAAGCGGCAGGACGCCCGTCAGCCGCGGATCGTCGAAGATCTCGATCTGGCGCTTCACCGGCGTGAAGCCCGAGCGGATGTAGAAGCCGAGCGCCTGCGGCGAATCCAGCGTGCAGGTATGCACCCAGAACCGCCGGATGGCGGGATGTCCCTCCCGCGACCAGGCGCGCGCGATCGCCCGGTTCATCAGCCAGCGTCCGGTGCCGTTGCCGATCGCCGATGCCGTCAGGCCGAAGAAGGCGAGTTCGCAGGCACCCTCCTCCCGGAAATCGAGCTCCAGAAGCCCCTCCCCGCGCCCGTCCTTGACGACCGCATACACCTCGACGTCGGGATGACGCAGGATGGCGGCCAGCGCGTCTTCGGGAAGAACAAGCCGCGACGCCCAGAGCCATTCGGTGCCGATACGGCTGTAGAGGTCGCGATACCAGGCGACGCCGGGCCTCTCGACGCGCTGGAGCACGATGCCCGGCTGTTCGGGATCGGCGCGCGGCGCCGGCGGCGCCGTCATCTCCAATGAGGTCACGACCGCCGCGAGCTTTCCCGCCGGCACGTCCGAATATCCGTCTGAAAGCATTGATGTCCCTTCGAAGAATCCGCCTCCATGTGGCCGCGCCCGCACCGGCCTGTCAAACGGGAATCGTCGCCTTTCGGCTGTCGCAATCGGACGATGCCTTGGGAGGGGTCGCAAATATGCAAGCCGAGGGCCTTTGTCACAATTCCGCCCGAACATACTGGCATTTCAGCGATACGCCACCTGTCACAGTCGCAACCATCCTCGCCGCCGTCGCAAAAATGCTACCGCGCCCACCATCTTGCCTGCGACGATTGCGACATTCCGGCCCCAGCATGGACACTCCGATGAACAAGCAAAACGTCAAGAAGCGCTCTCTCGTTTTCTTCCTTGTGCCCAACTTCTCCATGCTGCCCTTCTCGGCGGCCATCGAGACGCTGCGCATCGCCAACCGCATGCTCGGCTACGAGGCCTATACCTGGCGCCTCGCCTCCACGGACGGCCAGCAGGTGCTGTCCTCCAGCGGCATCGGCATCGAGGTCAATTCCTCGCTTGCCGACGAGCGCAAGTATCTCGGCGGCGAGAACCGGCCCTCCATGGTGCTGGTCTGCTCAGGCATCTATGTCGAGGACTTCTCAAACAAGTCCGTCAACGCCTGGCTGCGCGAGGTCTACAATCGCGGCATCGCCGTCGGCTCGCTCTGTACCGGCGCCCATGTCCTGGCCCAGGCCGGCCTTCTCTCGGGCAAGCGCTGCGCCATCCACTGGGAGAACCTGCCGGGCTTTGCCGAGGCTTTCCCGCAGGCCGACGTCTATGCCGACCTCTACGAGATCGACAGCAACATCTACACCTGTGCCGGCGGCACCGCCTCGCTCGACATGATGCTGAACCTGATCGACCAGGATTTCGGCGAGAACCTCGTCAACCGCGTCTGCGAGCAGGCGCTGACCGACCGCGTGCGCGGCCCGCACGACCGCCAGCGCCTGCCGCTGCGCGCCCGCCTCGGCGTTCAGAACGCCAAGGTGCTGTCGATCATCGAGCTCATGGAAAAGAACCTCTCCGAGCCGCTGTCGCTGCTGGAGATCGCTGACGGGGCCGACCTGTCGCGCCGCCAGATCGAACGCCTGTTCCGCCAGGAGATGGGCCGCTCGCCGGCCCGCTACTATCTGGAAATCCGGCTCGACCGCGCCCGCCACCTGCTGGTGCAGTCCTCCATGCCGGTGGTGGAAGTGGCCGTCGCCTGCGGCTTCGTCTCCGCATCGCACTTTTCCAAGTGCTATCGCGAGCTCTACAACCGCTCGCCCCAGCAGGAGCGCGCCGAGCGCAAGCTGACGCTCTCGGCCATCGCGCGCTGACCACCCCGAACCGGCGGGCCTCGCCTTCGCGGCTGGGCTCAGCTCGCCAGCGCGCTCATCAGCGAGAGCTCGGAGAAGACGCAGTTCCGGCCGGCATGCTTGGCCATGTAGAGGAACTGGTCGGCCGCGTTCAGATAGTTGTCGAAGGTTTCCCGCCCGGAAATGGCCGCAAGGCCCACGGAGACGGTGACCGTCAGCGGCTCGCCGTCGGCATTGATGGGCTGTGCCTCAAGTTCCCCGCGCAGCCGCTCGCAATTCGCCAGCGCTTCCTCCAGCCCGAGGCCGTGGAAGATGATGCCGAACTCCTCGCCGCCGAGACGCGCGAGGAGGTGGCGGTCGCCCACCCGATGCCTGAGGCGGCGCGATATGGCCTTCAGCACGACGTCGCCGACCTCATGGCCGTAGGTGTCGTTGAGACGCTTGAAATGGTCGATGTCGAGGATGGCGATCGACATGGCCTCGCCGCGGCGCAGCGCCTGGTCGACGAGCCGCGGCCCCGCCTCGAAGAAGTAGCGGCGGTTATAGATGTCCGTCAGGTAGTCCCGCGCGGCGATGCGATGCAGCGACTGCACCCGCTTCTGGATGGCCGCCACATGGAAGATGCGGCTGTTGAACTCCTCCACGAGGAAGGGTTTCTGGATGTATTCGTCACCGCCCGCACGCAGGAACCGCGCGGCCACCATCCGGTCCTCCGACCGGGAAAGGCCGACGACGCGCACCGTGTCGTCGCCGTGCCTCTGGCGGATTTCCCGCAGCAGCGCGAAGCCGTCCATGTCGGCAAGATCGAGGTCCGTCACCACCATGTCGATCCCGCCATGGGAATCCAGGACTTCCAGCGCCGCGGTGCCGTTTTCGACGGCGACGATCTGGAAGCGCTGCTTGGCGATCAGGCCCAACTGCTGCTGGAGGCTTTCCGGGTCCGAATCGACGACCAGCACCTGCGTCTTGCCGCTCGTCAGGATGCGGTCGACGGCCAGCACGAGCTGCTGCATCGCCGCCGGGCTGTCCTTGACGACATAGTCGAGCACGTTCTTCGCCAGGATCTGGTCGCGCGTCGCCTCGCTGAACGAGCCGGTGAAGACCAGCGGCGCGATGCCCTTGGAGATCACGTAGTCGAGCGCCTCGCAGTTCGGCGCGTCGGGCAGGTTGAGGTCGAGAACGGCAAGCGCGAATTCCGGCGCTTCGGACTGGAAGATGGTTCGCACCGCCGCCATGCTCGCGCAATGGATGACGGAAAGGCCCAGTTCCTTCTCCAGCCGGTAGGTGAGCGCCGTGGAGAACATGCGGGAATCTTCCACGAGCAGGACCTGCTGGCCGCAATGGCGCAGAAATGCAGGCCCTCGCTGCGGATTTGGATCCACTCCCACGTCGTCCAGTACCTTTAATGCTCCCGTTGGCGCGCATTACAAACCACCGGTTTTACCAAGTGGTTAACTCGGGCAGAAATATCTCACGTAACGTAAGGGACAGAACCGGGTGGATCGCCGCCTAGCTTGCCAGCTTGAGCTGCGCCGTCCTGATCTGGGTAAGCGTATCGAGATTCTGGTTCACGCGGCAGTAGAACTCCTCGTCGATGAACGGCCGCATGATGAAATCGTTGCCGCCGGCCTTGAGAAAGCGGGCGGAAAGCAGCCGGTCCGTCGAGGAGGACACGCCGATGATGCGCAACTGATGCGAGCCCGTCGTGCCGCGAATGCGCCGCGTCAGCTCGAAGCCGTCGATGTCGGGCATGTTGTAGTCGGTGATCATCAGGCCGATGTCGGGGTTCGCCTTGAGCAGCGCGAGCGCGCCGGCACCGTTCTCGGCGACGCTGACGCGGAAGTTGTAGCGCTTGAGGCGCGTGGAGAGCAGCGCGCGGGCCGTCGCGCTGTCATCGACGATCAGGACATGGTGCTGGTGGTTGGTCAGGAACCGGCAGACGGATTCGGCCAGCATGTCCACCGCGAAGATATTGTCCTTGATGATGTAATCGACGATTTCCTTGGAGAGGAGCTGGTCGCGCGTCTTCTGCTGGAAGGTGCCGGTGAAGACGATGGTGGGAATGGAAAGGTCGACCAGGTAGTTCAGCGCCTCGCCGTTCTCCGCGCCCGGCAGGTTGATGTTGGAGATCGCCAGCGTGATCTTCTCGCTGGACTTGTCATAGGCGAGCTCCAGGTCCTCGAAGCTGCGGCAGATCTCGACGTCGATGCCGAAAAGCTCCTTCAGCCGCTTCGAGATCATGGACGTGAAGACATTCGAGTCCTCGGCAACAAGAATGCGATGGTGCGAGAGAGACGCGCCGGAATACTGCATCCCGGAAATGCCGATAAACGCCATGATATGCCTTCGTCATATGGATTTTCCCCAGATTAAGGGGTAGCGGCAACCTTTTGCGAAAGCGTTAAGTTCGCAGGGCATGAAAGCGCGGGGTAAAATCCCTGCCCTGTCGGCAGCCAGTCTTGCGCGCACAAGAAAAGCGGCGTGGCTTTTCTTCCACGCCGCTTTCCTGAAACTTCCCCGGGAGATTTACTTGACCGAGGCGGCGCCGCCTTCGATCTCGACGCTCTCGCCGCCGTTGAGCGCGATGCGGTCGCCGTTCGGCAGGGTGAGGAAACAGCCCGAGGGGCAGATCGTCTCGGTCGCGCCGGGTTCCAGCGCCACTTCCATCCGGCTGCCGCCCTCGACGACGACGAGCACCTGCGTATCGGCATCCTTGTTGGTGACCGAGGCAGCCATGGCCGGAGCGGACATTGCAGCCGACACCAGCAGCATCATGATCATTCGCTTCATTTTCGCCCGGCGCCTGCGCGCCGCCCCTGTTCAAACCCTCGGATGGAACACTAACGTTCCCTGCCCGGATTTGCATGTGTTTTATGCGGGGCGTGCTGAATGCAGCGTGAATGCGGCGTTCATGTGCCGGGAATCGGGCATCCGCCTCAGGTCTTCGCGGTCTCCTCGTCGGGGCCGCGACGCTTGCGACCGCCGGCCGGGCGAACCTTCTGCGTCGCCTGGTCGAGAAGCGCGGTGATGAGCTCGGCGCCCTCCTTCGAAATCTTGACGGGCACCTCCGGCGCTGCCGGCCCGCCGATGGCGATGTTCTCGGCGCGGAAGCGCTCGAGGATGGCGGCGCGCAGTTCCGACTTGACGCCGGTGCCGTTGAGGATGTCAGCAAGGAAGGCGCGGATCTCGAAATCGAGCGTCGCCGCGGAAAAGGCCTGGAACACCACCGTCGGCTCGGGATTGCGCAGGAGGCCCTGCTGCGCGCGCACGACCTCCGCCAGAAGCTCCTGCACCCGGCGCGGATCGTTGCCGGCATGGACGCTGATCGCCACCTCGACGCGGCCGAGCTTGTTGCGGTGCGTCCAGTTGCCGACCTGCCCGTTGATGAGCACGGAGTTCGGCACGATCACCGTCTGGCGCTGGAAGGTCTCGATCTCCGTGGCGCGCACGGAAATGCGGCGAACGAAGCCTTCCGTCGTGCCCGCCACCACCCAGTCGCCCACCTTGAAGGGGCGCTCGGCAAGCAGGATGAGGCCCGACACGAAGTTCGACACGATGTTCTGCAGGCCGAAACCGATACCGAGCGAGAGGGCACCGGCGACGAGCGCGAGGCTGGAAAGGTTGATGCCCGCCGCCGATATGCCGACGAGGCCGGCAAGCGCCACCCCGGCATAGCCGACCGCGGTGCGCACGGAATTGCGCACGCCGGCATCGACCTGGCTGCGCGCCAGCACGTTGCCGTCCACCCATTTCTGGAACCAGCGCGTGACGACGAGGCCGACGACGAAGAGAACGATGCCCGCCAGGATCCCGACCAGCGATATGGTGATGGTGCCGATGCGGATTTCCGTGAAGATGCGGTAGGCCCAGGATTCGATGTCGGCGACCTGAAAGCCCCATTGCAGCAGGATCAGCGGCACGAAGAACACGAAGATCAGCAGATAGATCGCCAGCCCCGCCGCAAGGCCGATCTGGTCGAGCGCCACCTGGCCGAGGCCGAACCGCTCCTCCAGCCGCTTGCCGACCGCCGTTTCGGCAAAGGCGTTCGCCGCCGAGACGGCGCGGCCGGAGAGGAAGCCGATATACATCGTCACCACCACCGCGCCCGTCACGACGATCTGCGTGGCGACGAACCGCGCCATGCCGACATAGCCGAGCAGCGAGGAGAGCACGAGGCCGAGGCCGATCAGGATCAGGAGGACGAAGATCGAGCGCGGCCATGGACGCCCCGGCGAATTCGGCGGCTCGCCGCGGTGCAGCACGGGCTTGACGAAGGCGGTGACGACGAGCAGCACGCCGATGATGATCGATGCGAAGAAGCTCTTCACCACCGTCAGCACCACGGGCGAGCCAAGCACCTCGCTGATCGTGCCGAGGAAATAGTCCGCCCCGTTGACGATCGCCATGCTGAAGATCAGCAGCCAGAGCCGCCGCGCCCCGCGGTCGGAAACCCTCACCAGCCGCCAGTGTCCGTCGCCAGGCGAGAGCACCGCATTGGCGAGCTGCGCGACGAAATAGACCGCGACCACCACGCCGAGCGCGATGGCGACGATCGGCGCGATGTCGGTGCGCAGCACCTTGAAGGCGTCGAGGAAGAAGTAGCTTGCCCCCGCGAAGGCGCCCGCGGCCATCGTCGGCAGGATCGTCGACCAGAAGGCGACGGAAAGGCGCGTGATATAGTGCGGCTTCTCCTGCCGGGCGGCGCGGGTGATATAGGGCGAGAACAGCCGGTAGCTGCCGGAGAGCAGCACCAGGGCGGCCATCAGCGACAGAGTCACCGCGCCCAGAAGCTGCATGCGCTTGAACTTCCAGACGAATTGCAGCCAGGCCGTCACGGTGCGGTTGAGCGTCTGCGTTTCCGCGGCGAATGCCCCGCTGGCGTCGGAGAAGAGGTCGGCACTGATTTCGGTGCGCTTCAGGATGGCGTCGGTGAAGAGCTGGCGGCGGATTTCGGTGACGCGGTTGGAAACCTTCGTCGCCTCGATCGAAAGGTTTTCCGCCTCCCCCGTCAGGGCGTTGATCTCGTTGCGCTCGGCCGCGAGCTTCTTGCGCTCCTCGACGACGACGTCGGCCTCGGGCGGCGCCCCTTCCGCCGGCGGATCGCCAAGCTCCGTCTGGCGCGCCTTGATCGCCTCCAGGCGCGGCCGCGTCGCGACTGAAATCGCGAGGATCGACCGGTTCAACGCCTCGGCCTCGACCTTCAGGTCGACGAGGCGGGCATCGTCGTCGCGGTACTTCTCGACGCGCTCGCGGATCGAGTTGAGCTGCGCGCCCGCCTTGTCGAGATCGGCGCTTGCCTGCTGGAGCTGCGTCGCCGTATCGGCCGCAGGCGCCGATGCGGTCTGCGCAAGGGCGGGCGACGCGGCAAGCAGCATGACTGCGAGAAGGACGGACAGAAGGCGGGAAATCGGCACAGGCCCCTCGCTGGACGGAAACAGACGCATCGCAACCATGCGATTCCGCACCTTTCTAGCCATGAATGCGGCCATTTTAAACCGGCTTGCCACGGGTGCTAGAACCCGGCGCCCGGTTCGGCCAGGTAGGCCTCCTCCCGCGGCGTCGACGGGCGGCCGAGGAAGGGATTGCGGTGGGGAAAGCGGCCGTATTCGGCGATGACGTCCCGATGCCGCACGGCATAGTCGAGATACATCTCGTCCCCGTGCGCCTCGAACAGCGAAACCGAAAGCTCCTGGTCCGCCAGTTCCTCGGAATGCTCGAAGGGCATGTAGAAGAAATGCCGGCGGCCGTACTCGACCAGCGTGTCCGCTCCCGCCTCCAGCGCCAGCCGCGCCTCGCGCCTGGCGATCCAGTCCGTCGCGAAAGCCATCGGCGAGGCGCGGTACATGTTGCGGGGAAACTGGTCGAGCACGATGATCGCCGCCAGCCGCGCCTGCGGGCTCGCCCGCCATTCCGGCGTCACCTCGCGGGAAAGCGCGAGATGGATGGCGGCGAACTGCTCGCGCACCCGCGCATCGAGCTCGGGCGTCGACTGCCACCAGTCCTTCGCCGTCAGCGTCTCGCACCAATAGCCCACCACCTCTTCCGGCCGCTTCATTCCATCCATGCCAAAGCCTCCATTCGTCTCCGCTGCAATATGGCGGAGGGAGGCAGGGTTGCAAGTGCGGGGGCGCAGCCGGGCCGGCCAAATGCCTTGCGCCGGAACATTTCCCGCCATTCCTGATTGTAGATTGAGATCACCGAGCGAGGTTTCGTCATGGAAAGCGCTGACAACTGGAACAAGCCCGTCGTGCTGGCGAACACCGAGGCGCAATCCTTCGTAGTGGTGCGCAATTCCCTCGAAGCCGCCGCCTATCTTCTGCAATTCTGGCCGCGACAGCACGGCACCGCCTTCCGCAAGGCGATCCGCATCTGCGCGGACGCCCTCGACGGCGAGGCGGGCGAGGAGGAAGTGCGCGGCGCCTTCCTGGCCGCCGCGCACGAGGCGAAGATCGCCATCACCATCCACTGATCAGCGCAACGCGCGGGCGTGCTTTGCGGGCTCGTCGTTCTCGTCCGGATTGGGATTGGGCTCCTCGTCCGGCAAGAGGTCGGGATCGGGCTCCTTGACCGGCGGCGACGGATTGTCGATCGGCGGCAGGTCCGGAATAGGGCTCGGGCCGGGGCCCGGAGAGGGCTTGGGGTCGTTGGGAATAATGGCCATGTCAATCTCCTTGAGGGGCCGGCACATGCGAACAGCAAGCGTTCCCTCGTCGGGAACGCCGTTGCGCTCGCGCCTATTCGTCGGCATCCCTCGGAATGTGGCTGTCGACGCCGCGTGCAAGAAGCCCGTCCGCGCGCACGCCGCGAAGGCCGTCCACCCGGCGGACGAGGCCGATGACATGACGCCGGTCCTCCTCGCTGTCGACCGCACCGTCGAGCTCGGCGACACCGTCCCGGATCGTGATCTCGATGGAAACGGAATCGACCCTTCCGTCATCCTCGAGCAGTTGCGCGATGCGTTCCTCCAGGTCGTCGTCCGCGATGGCATCCTCGCCGCCGTCGGAAAAGGGCAGCGGCGCGCCGTCGACATCCTGCGTATCGGGATCGGCGGCCACCTCGACGCCCTTGTTGCCGCGCTCGTCGAGATTGGCGCCGGGTGCGCCATAGGGCGCGTTCTGCCCGGCGCGCCGGTCGGCGTCGTTGTCGGAATAGGGCCAGCCGTCGCGGTTGTCGCGCTGCTCGTAGTCACGGAAATCGTCTTCGCGGGAACCTTGCTTGCGGTCGTTCATCACCTTCTCCACTTGTTCGAGCAGGAACGAACCGGCAAGGGGCGGCCTTTGTTCCCTTCCCCGGGAACCATTCGGCCGATGACCAGTTCGTCCCCCATCGAAAACAATCGAGGAGCGTTCCATGCCGATCACCTATCATGTCGTACCGCACGAAGACGGATGGGCCTATCGGCTGGACGACGTCTTCTCCGAGGCCTTCCCGAACCATGCAGCGGCCCTTGCCGCCGCCCGCATCGCCGCAGAACGGCATGAAAGGTCCGACGAGGATCGCTTCATCTCCTACCAGTCGGAGGACGGAAAGTGGCACAACGAGGTGGCGGCGGGCCGTGATCGGCCGGAGACGGAGGTCGTCGATTCCGCCGAAACGGCGACCGACGCCCCTACCCCTCGATAAACGGCCTGATCTGCCGGAGTTCGGCGACGAAACGCTTCCGCTCCTGTTCCGCGTCGGGCCGCCCGCGGCTGCGCAGGAGCGAGGACGGATGGACGGTGATCAGCGTCGGCACCCCGTTCTCCGCCTCGACGATCCGGCCGCGGTCCGCCGTGACGGCGTGGCGCTTCCCAAGGAGCGCAAAGGTCGCTGTCGCGCCGAGGGCGACCAGAAGGGCCGGTTTCAGCCGCTCGATCTCCCCGCCGAGCCACCAGGCGCATTGCCGGACCTCGCCCGCATTCGGCTTTTCATGGATCCGCCGCTTGCCGAACCGCTTGAACTTGAAGTGCTTGACCGCATTGGTGACGTAGCAGTCCGCCCGGTCGATGCCGGCTTCCTCCAGGCAGCGGTCGAGAAACCGCCCCGACGGCCCCACGAAGGGATGGCCGAGCTGGTCCTCGCGGTCGCCGGGCTGTTCGCCCACCAGGAAAACCCGCGCATCCTTCGCCCCTTCCCCGAAGACGACCTGCGTCGCATCGCGGTAGAGATCGCACCGCCGGCACTCGGCCGCCGCCGCGTGCATCGTGTCGAGGTCGCCCTGCGCGTGCTCCTGGAAGGCCGGCGCCGGCGCCTTGCCCCCCTTCAGCATGACCGCCGCTCCCGCGGCTGCGCCGTCTGCCAGGCTGCATGAAGCGCCTCGAAGAGCTGGGCATACTGGGAGGCGCTGCGGTCCCATGAAAAGTCAGCCTTCATGGCCTGGCGCTGCAAACCCGCCCAGGCTTCGCGATCCCGAAAGGCTTCGCACGCACGCCGCACCGCCTCGCGGAAACTGTGTGGTTCGATGGGATGGAACTGGAACCCGGTCGCCACGGCCCGCGACATCGCCGCCTCGTTGGCGTCGATGATGGTCTCGGAAAGACCGCCGGTGCGCCCGACCAGCGGGATGGCGCCGTAGCGCATGGCGTAGAGCTGGGTGAGACCGCAGGGCTCGAAGCGGGACGGCTGCATCAGCACGTCGCAACCCGACACGATGAGATGGGCGAGTTCCTCGCTGTAGCCGATATGCACGCTCACCCGCTCGGGATGCCGCCAGGCGCAATCCCTCAGCGCGTCCTCGATCGCCGCATCGCCCTGCCCGCACACGACGAGTTGGCCGCCCTGCGCGACGATCTCCTCGGCGGCGTCCGGGATCATGTCCGCGCCCTTCTGCCAGGTCAGGCGCGTCAGCGCCGAAAAGAGCGGCCCGCCCGCATCCGGCAGGCCGAAATGCGACAGCACCGCCGCCCGGTTCGCCTGGCGCCGCGGCAGCGAGCGCGCGTCGTAGCGCCGGGCGGGGATGGGATCGGATGCGGGGTTCCAGATCTCGGAATCGATGCCGTTGACGATGCCGTACAGTGCCGCGCGCCGCGTCTGCAGCACGCCGTCGAGGCCCATGCCGAGCTCCGGAGAGAGGATTTCCCGCGCATAGGTGGGACTGACCGTCGTCACGATGTCCGAGCAGACGAGCCCACCCTTGAGGAAACCGACGCCGCCGTAATATTCCAGGCACTCGATGCCGAGCGCCGTGTCGGGCAGTTCGAGCCGCGAGGCGATGTCGGGGGAGAACTGTCCTTGGAAGGCGAGGTTGTGAACGGTGCAGACGACCGGAAGCGAACTGCGGAACGCATAGCGCAGATAGACGGGAACGAGCGCCGTCTGCCAGTCGTGGACATGCACGATATCCGTCTGCACGGCGCACAGCTCGCCGAGGGCGATCCTCGCGCCGGCCAGCGAGAACACCGCAAAGCGCAGCCAGTTGTCGGGATGGTCCCGGCCCGCGCCATCGATATAGGGGCCGCCTGCGCGCTCATAGAGTTCGGGGATTTCGAGGACGAGAAGGTCGAGCCCGTCCATCGCGGCGCGCGTCAGGACGGCGTCGTGGCCGAGGAGACCGCCGAGGCGCCCCACTTCGGTTCGCCGCGGCAGATGTTCCAGCACCGGGCCATAGCCCGGCACGAGGGTCGATACACTGATCCCATGCGGGCGCAGCGCCTTGGGCAGAGCCCCCGCCACATCCGCCAGTCCCCCGGTCTTGATGAGGGGATAAACCTCCGAAACGATCGAAAGAACGTTCATGGCCCGCCGGGTACACTCCGCTCGACAGAACAAAAAACTCTACCCCTGCGTCCGGCACCGCGCCGGACGCAGAAAGCGACGGGCCGGTCAGGCGGAGGCGCGCAACGATCCTGCCGACTGCGGCCTGGTTTTCGCGCGCGGCGAAAGTGTTACACGCATCAGCGGGAGGGGAACGACATGCGCCTGTGCACGGGCCGGCGGCGGCGCGGCGCGAACCCGCTCCATCGCCATCTGCCAATGGCGGTCGTGCTGGCCTTCGGGGCAGCCTTCGGCCTCCCAGATGCGATAGGCTTCGATGCGGACGCGTTCATCAAAATCGGCCATGGAAACATCCCTTCTAAGCTGGCGGGCGACACCCGTCGGTCTTCTTCTGACAGGACCGCGCGCGGCAGTCCGGGTCTGTTTGATGGGAATCGCCTGCAAATCTCAAACCCGGCGAGGAACCTTTTGTTCCGTCGAAAAGAGACGCGGTGCGGGACCGCCAGGGGGTGGAAAGCGGCCCCTGCGGGCCGCCTTCGTCTTCGAGGTCAGGCCGCCTTCTTGCCCTTCGGGTTGGCGGAGGTCTCGGCAAGTTTGGTCAGCTTCTTGTCGGTCGCCACCTCCTCGTCGAGGGTGGCCTGAAGCAGCGGAACCGCCTTGTCGAGGCCGAGCTGGCGTGCCCAGGCAATCAGGGTGCCGTAGCGCGCGATCTCGTAGTGCTCGACCGCCTGCGCCGACGAGATGAGGCCGGCATCGAGCGCCGGGGTACCCTTGAAGCTGTCCATGATTTCGTCGGCTTCGGCGATGATGCCCTGGATCGCTTCGCAGGTCTTGCCCCGGGCGCTCTTGCCGAGGAGTTCGAAGACCTCCTCCAGCCGCTCGATCTGGCCCTGCGTCTCGTCGCGATGGTGGAGGAAGCCCTGCTTGCCCTCTTCCGACTGCGCCGCCCGCGCCATCTTCGGCAGGGCCTTCAGGATCTGCTTCTCGGCGTAGTAGATGTCCTTGAGCGTATCGAGGAACAGGTCGTCCAGTGTCTTCTCGGTTGCCATTGGTATCTCCATGGATATGAGGGAACGGATGCTCGAACTGCCGGGACAGGGCGAATGTTCCATGAGGAATGGAGATGGTCAGATCGGCTTGCTGAGACAGGAAGAGCCCGGCACGGCAAAACGCCAGGGCCGCTCCACGGCCTTGCTGATGCCGATCCGCGCGCCGCTCGCGACGATGGGTGCGGCGCTGGACGGTTGCAGGACAAAGGGCGGCGCGAAGAGGGACAGGCCGTTCATGTCGCCCGTCACGGCAAGCGCCCTGCAGAGGTTGCCCGGCCCCGCGCAAAGCCTCCGGACCGGAGCGCCCGCACGCCGCGCCATCATTGCCTCTAGCCCCTCCGTCGGCTCCAGCGCACGGATCAGCACCGCGCTGCCGGTCTCGCAGACGAAATTGAGGCACCAGTGCAGCCCGTAGGAGCGGTAGACATAGGCCCGTGCCGGCGCGCCGAACATGGCGGCGTTGGACCGTGTCGGGCCGCGATAGCTGTGCGAGGCCGCATCGTCCCGGCGATACGCCTCCGTTTCCACGATGATGCCGCCGATGCCGTCGACCAGGAGGAAAACCCCGAGGAGGTCGGCGGCGACGGTCACCGCGTCCCGTGCGAAGAACTGCTCGTCCATGCCGCCAGCATTACCACACGGCCATGGCCGGCGCACGGCCGGCGCGGTGTCCGGCCATCACGCGGCCCGCGCGCCGAGCACGGCGACGAGGCTTTCGCGCAGATAGGGCTTGGGAAGGAAGGAGGACGCGGCCGGCAGATCCGCATCGCGCAGGCGCACATGTCCTGACGTGACCACGATGCGGATGTGCGGCCAGTTCGCCGCGACGGTTCTTGCAAGGTCGAGCCCGTCCACGTTGCCCTCCATGTTGACGTCGGTGAAGAGCACCGAGACATCGGGGCGCAGCTTCAGCATGGTCATCGCCTCGGCGGCATTGGCCGCCTCCAGCGCCTCCATGCCCGCCGCCTCGAGCATGTCGACGGCATCGAACCGCACGATCGGCTCGTCCTCGACGACGAGGACGGTCATTTTATGCTTCATTGCAAAACTCCTTGGAAAGCACACGGAAAGCCCCGGCGGCGCACCGGCCGTCGGGGCGGAAGGAACGGCCGGAAAAGCTATTCTTCCCGGTCGCGAACCTTGGACGCCTCTTTCTTGTTCGTCCGTCCGGACGGGATGGAGGTCGTCGTCACGGATACGGGGTCGGAGCCGGGGAAGGTTTCCTTCAGGCCCTCGTCGAGGTCGTCTTTCGGGGAACGCTTGCGCTGCTCCTGCTTGAGGGATTCCACGGCGGGGGAAGAACGGTGGCTGTTCAAGGCTTGTCTCCTTCTGATGGCCCTGAAACAGGCAAGACGCCACTTTGTTCCGTCCGGCGCGCAAGAGGCCCTGACGCCCGCGCGCAAGGAACATTGCTTCTTCGAACCTGTTTATCCGGCGGTCGTCCCATGGCGCAGGAGCAGAGCGTGAAGTGGTTGAAAGACAACAGCCTGACCATCGTGCTGTCGGTCGCGACGCTCGCGACCCTGGCCGGAATGCTGTTCACCGGCCTTTCCGTCCATAACGAGGACCTTGCCCGCCACCACCTTCCCGCGTTGGCGCTCTCCAGCTACCTCGTCAGCGGCCATTTCCTGTCCGCCGTCTTCGAGAACTGGGAAAGCGAGTTCCTGCAGATGTCGGCCTATGTCGTGCTGACCGCCTTCCTGTTCCAGCGCGGCTCGGCGGAATCGCGCGATCCCGACGAGAAGACGCAGGAAGACGAGGACCCCGCGCGCCACGCCCACGACCCGGATGCGCCTCTTCCGGTGCGCCATGGCGGCGTGCCGCGCACGCTCTATTCCTATTCGCTCGGCATCGTCCTCTTCGCGCTCTTCCTCGTGAGCTTCGCCCTGCACCTCCAGAACAGCGCGGCGGCGGAGGCGGCGGAAGCCGCGCTCCATGGGCAGGCGGCGCCCGGCATCCGCCAGCATCTCGCCAGCGCGCAGTTCTGGTTCGAATCCTTCCAGAACTGGCAATCCGAATTCCTGTCGACCGCGGTCATCGTGGTCCTCTCGATCTTCCTCAGGTTCCGCGGCTCGCCGGAATCCAAACCCGTCGCCGCGCCCCATTCGCAGACCGGCAGCTAGCGGGCAGGACGGAGGAAACCTTGGCCGCCTGGGACGCTCCCTCCTTCTGCTCCGGCAACTGGCGTCACCTCTGCGTCTACATGCAGCGCATGTTCGCCGAGGACACGCCATGGCACGTGCCCTGGATGGACAAGGTGAAGGATCGGGTCGTCGAGGTGTCCACCCGCCACGCCGGGCGCACGATCTTCACGCGCTTCATGCCGCCGAGAACGGCAGACGAGGCGGCCGGGGCCTGGCGGGACTATTACGAAAAATGGCGGATGATGACCCGCGAGCGCCTGCCCGGCGAGCTTCTCGACATCCTGCCGGATCTCCGGCATCTCGTCCCGTCCACCAAGGTGTTCGACAAGCCGGGCTATTCGCCGTGGCTGGACGGCCGGCTGCACGCGGCGCTTCGACAGGAAGGCGTCACGGCGCTGGCGATCTCCGGCGGGGAGACCGACATGTGCGTTCTCGCGACCGTGCTCGGCGCCATCGACCTCGGATACCGCATCGTTCTCCTGGAGGATGCCATCTGCGGCAGCGCGGACGAGACCCACGACGCGTCGCTGACGGTCCTCGGGGAACGCTTCTCCGTGCAGCTCGACCTGGTCACCGCACAGACCTTTCTGGAAGCCTGCGCAACATTTGCCCCGGCGCCGCGTTGAATCCCGAACCGAACCGATCACACGATCCAGACGATGGCCCTGCCGCAGCACCGCTTGCCGGATGAAGAGCCCCTGCCCCTGAAGGAGCGGGTGGCCGACCTGATACCGGCGCTGCGCGCCTTCGCGCGGTCCTTCACGCTCGATCCGAGCGACGGCGACGATCTCGTGCAGGAGACCCTGATGCGCGCGCTGAGAAGCCTGGACAGCTTTCATCCCGGCACAAGCCTGAAGTCGTGGCTCTTCACCATCATGCGCAACACCTACTACACGCAATATCGCAAGAGGATGCGGGAAGGTCCGGGCGCGAAGGCGTGCGTTTCCGCCCAGCCGGCCATGCCGGCGAACCAGGAATGGTCGGCCGCCGAACGCGAGGTGCAGGCGGCGCTCGGCCGCCTTGGCGAGGACCAGCGGCAGATTCTCGTCCTCGTCGCCGCTCTCGGCTTCAGCTACGAGGAAGCGGCCGGCGTGATGGGATGCGCCATCGGCACGGTCAAGAGCCGGCTGAGCCGGGCAAGGGAGGCGCTCACGCGGGAATTGGGCGGCAACCCGCTGACGCCATAGCGCGCCTGCGCCTAACCGCCGGCCCGTGCGTCCAGCGCCGTCTGCAACGCGCGGGCAAGTTCCGCAAGGCGCTCGGGCACCCTCTCGCGGCGGATGTCCTCCGCGAGATCCTGCATCGCCCGGTCGGGATTTCGCTCTTCGCGCTGTTTCAACCGTCTCCCCGTCCAGAGCCCTCTTCAGGCAGAATGACACGTATCCTGCGAACGGGAAACATGCCCTCCCGCAAGCGCCTCGCCCGGCGGTAGATACCGTTCAAAGCGCGGGGCTCGCTCGCCGCATCATGCGGCCTTGCGGCGCGCCGCCGGCACCAGGCTTGCCGGTCGCTGCGCCGCGATGGGCATCCCCGCCTCCAGGCAGGCGGCGGCGAAGGCCTCGCGGGCGAGAGCCGCCGGGGCCAGCCTGTTCAATGCGTCGCGGCAGAGGCCGATGGCGCGCTCGTACCATTCGCCGTTCCGCAAGGGCCATTCGTTTTCAAGAAAGTCGACGGCTTCGTAGACGGACGAGAAGGTCCGCTCGACACCGCATTGCAGCCGAACACGCAGCGGGACCGACCACGGCAGATCCGGAATATTCATCATGTCATCCTCCAGCAGGCAACCGGATGAAGAAAGCGACGGGTGACGGCGCTCCATTTCATGACGGTTCTCCTTTGCGGCCACAGAACCCCCGACGCCACGGTTTGTTCCCGGCGTCGATCATCGATGGAACCTTGCCGGCGCTGGAGGGTTTAGTTCGGGTCGTAAAAACAAATCCGATGGCAATGCGCTCTCGCCATTCCCCGAACCTCCCGGGCCCCGTCCGCGGGACGCCGTCCATCGCGAAGAGAAAAGATCGGTATAGCAAGCATGAGTCGTCTAATCGTCGTATCGAACCGTGTTCCCGTTCCGGACAAGCGGGGTACGGCCCCGGCCGGCGGCCTTGCCGTCGCCCTTCAATCGGCGTTGGCGGCACGCGGCGGCCTTTGGCTCGGCTGGTCCGGCCAGTCCTGCGGCGAGGAGGACGTGGGCCCCCTGAGGTCGGTGAAGGACGGCAATATCGAATATGCGCTGACCGACCTGACGGACCTCGACGTCGAGGAATACTACCACGGCTTCGCCAACCGCGTGCTCTGGCCCATCTGCCACTACCGGCTGGACCTTGCCGAATATGGCCGGCGGGAGATGGCCGGCTACTTCCGCGTCAACCGCTTCTTCGCAAGCCGCCTTCTTCCGATGCTGCAAGAGGACGACCTGATCTGGGTTCACGACTATCACCTGATCCCCCTTGCCGACGAGCTGCGCCGGCAGGGCGTGAAGAACCGCATCGGCTTTTTCCTGCATATCCCCTGGCCCGCCCCGGACGTCTTCCTGGCGATGCCCGTGCACGAGGAACTGCTGAAGACCCTGACGGCCTATGACGTGATCGGCTTCCAGACCGTCCACGACCGCGAGAACTTCGCCGAATGCCTGGCACGCCAGGGGCTCGGCAAGCGCCTCGGCGAGTCGAAATTCATGGTGGGCGAGCACACCTTCACCGCAAGGCCCTATCCCATCGGCATCGAGACGGACGAATTCGCCGGCCTCGCGAAGCGGGCGGCCGAAACCACGCTGCACAAGCGCATGCTACAGAGCCTTGACGGCAAGGCCCTGATCATCGGCGTCGACCGGCTCGATTACTCCAAGGGCATCACCCAGCGCATCGACGCCTTCGAGACCTTCCTCAACCGCCATCCGGAAAGCCAGCGCAACGTGACGCTGCTGCAGATCACCCCCAAGTCCCGCTCCGAAGTGCCGGAATACGAAGCCATGCAGCGGACCGTCGCGGAACAGGCCGGGCGGGTGAACGGCGCGCTCGGCACGGTCGACTGGGTGCCGATACGCTATGTCAACCGGTCGCTGCGCCGCCCGGCGCTCGCCGGCCTCTACCGCATGGCGAAGCTCGCGCTCGTCACGCCGCTGCGCGACGGCATGAACCTCGTCGCGAAGGAATATGTCGCCGCGCAATGCGAGGACGATCCCGGCGTGCTGCTGCTCTCGCGCTTTGCCGGCGCGGCGCAGGAACTGAAGGAGGCGGTGCTGGTCAATCCCTACGACGTGGAGGGAACGGCCGAGGCCATGGCGCGCAGCCTCGCCATGCCGGTGGATGAACGGCGCGAGCGCTGGAGAAGCATGATGAAGACGCTGCGGGAAAACGATGTCTTCGCATGGTGCGATACCTTCCTCGGCGAGCTCTCGGGCAGCACCGCCCGGCCCGCCTATCGCGCGGCGCTCCCGCAAGGCGGCATCCTGCGATCCAAGGCCGTGTAGCCGGAACAAATCCGCGGCACGGGAATTCGTCCCGAGCCCGTTCGCAGGCGGAACGTCGATCCGGTCCGCCTTGCATCCCGTTGATCGTTCCCGCTGGAGGAAACCCATGAAGTGGATTGCCGGTCTCGCCTTGCTGTCCGCAATGCCCGCCCATGCCCAGAGCCCGGAGTTGCAGGCGACGTGCACGGATGTCGCCAAGAACTTCTTCATGACGGAGACGCTGAATGTCGGCGTGATCCAGTCCTTCCCGGAACTCAAGCCGCCGGGGGTACGCTTCACCTATTCCCAGCGCGCCGATGCCAAGAAGACCGACATGTCCGATGCCTTCGAATGCGAATTCGACCAGCCCCGGCCTCCCTATGCGCTGCTCCGGTTCTGCGTTTCGAGGACCTGCTATTCCCTCAACGAGGACGATGCCGACCGCAAGAGGCGCTTCGAGGAAATGCGCGTCCTCCTGAAACGCACGAACGACGCCCGCTGACAACCATGGGGCACGCGGACATTCGCCCGCGTGCCCCGGGTCATATCGATCGCCGTAGCCGACGATGCTCCTGATCTAGAAGAAGTCGCCGATACCGAAATCGGCATATTCGCGCCGGTTGCCGGCCGCCTGCCGCCGCAGGGACGCCATCGTGTCCCAGGCCGGACCGATCCGGCTCCACGCCGCCGCCATTGCCTGAGGCCGCGCCGAAACCGCAATCAACGGATTTGAAAGGGATAAAATGGCCACGCGCCTCGCGTGGCGAGGCCGTGCGTGTCCCGGACTGCTATTTTTTCTTTTTCTTCGGCACGGGAACAGGTTGGGCAGCCTCTTTCGCGAGGCGCAGGGCGCGCAGTTTCTCGGTCTTCTTGTCGCGCGCCGCGGCCTCTTTTTCGACGATCCCGCGCGCCACGGAATTGGTCTCCGCCGCCTTTTTTTCCGCGCTCATCTTTGTTGGCTTGAAGAACTGCTGTTTGGTCGCCGTCATCCATCAACTCCTTTGGTCCCAGGCGTTTCGCCGTCAGCCGGCATCCCGTTCGGGTCGGCTTTTCGAGGGCGGAACGGGCCTGGCTTCAACTTGGCCATGTCGTCTACTGCGTAGGTCGAACGCCCCATGGCCAGTTCCTTCCGGCAAACCGTGCCGGAAAACAAAAAGGCCGGGCGTTACCCCGACCTCTTCCTGTCGCTCGCCGTCAACGCTGCCAGTACATCCGTGGTCAGCGAAGAGGAACGACAATTCCTTATGCGGCGCGCAGATTGTCTGCGGAGCTCTTGCCGGACTTGCGGTCCTGCACGACGTCGAAGCTGACCTTCTGGCCTTCGACGAGAGAGCCGAGACCGGCGCGCTCGACCGCCGAGATGTGCACGAACACGTCGTTGGCGCCGTCATCCGGAGCGATGAAGCCAAAGCCCTTGGTGCCGTTGAACCACTTTACAGTGCCTGAATTCATAACGATTTCCTTTCAATCGCTGGAGAGGCAGCCGGAATGGCCACCAGATAGATCGACGATGAGAGGAAATCCGACCGGGCCGCGAGGGCGAAGACAAAGGTCACAAGCAAAGTTCGATGGCTTATAGATAGGTACTTTCAGATATTGTGCAAGGGAAATAATCCAAAAAAATCCGGGGGCCGGAATAGAGATCGCGGCAGCCTCCAAATAATCATCAGGTAAATTCCACCCCCTTTCCTTCTTACCTCTTTTAAATTCCGAATGCATAGTAACCTGCCAAGCCACGTCTGTTCACCAGCGTCGATGTCAGGTCCTGGTCGCGCGCGGCGGCGCTTCAATATCCTTCCAGCTGCGCGAAATAAAAGGCCTGTCCGCGGCAGGCGCGCCTTCCTAAACCGTGCCGTCGGAAACGACGCCTGCATGCGCCGGCCGCCCGATCGATGGCCTGCCGCAAAATCGTTCCGGGTCGACATTATCGTGCGGATGAGCGATTGGAACGCACGTTGGATGGTGCACGGGTTTCGGCGGCGGCGGGAGGGCGACGCGCTCGATACCTGCATCGCATGGATATTGAAGGATTTATCATGCGTCGCCGGGAATTCATCGCCGCCTGCTGCTATGCCGCCTTCGCCGGGAAAGCGCATGGCGCCGGCCTGATCGAGCCGCACATGCATTTCACCCCGGCGGCCGGGCCGCCGCAGGTGGCGATAACGCTGGACGCCTGCATGGGCGAAACCGACATGCGCATCCTTGGTCCGCTGATCGAGAACGCAATCCCCGTCACCATCTTCGCGACCAGGCGCTGGCTCGACCGAAATCCGGCGACGATCGGGCTGCTGAAGCAGCATCGCGACCTGTTCGTCATTGAGAACCACGGTGCGAAGCACCTATCCGCGGTCATCGGCCCCGGCCGGCCCTACGGCCTCGTGCCGGCCGGCACGGCGGCCGCGGTGGCGGAGGAGGTGCGCGGCGGCGCCGAAGCGATCGCCCGCGCGTTCGGCACAAGCCCGAAATGGTATCGCGACGCGACCGCACTCTACAGCCCCGACGCCATGGCCTTGATCGGCTCGATGGGCTTCCGCATCGCTGGCTTCTCGCTCAACGGCGATTTTGGGGCGAGCGCATCCGCGAGGATGGCGCACAAGCGCATCGCCGGCGCAAAGAGCGGCGACATCGTCATCTCGCACATCAACCAGCCGCACCGGCCGGCCGGCGCGGGCGTGATCTCGGGCATCCTCGCGCTCAAGGCCCGCGGCTTCAGCTTCGTGCATCTCGACGACGTCGCGACCATGGCGGTCGGCTAGCTCGCCGCCCGCAGGACCGCGATCAACGAACGGCCCGGAGCTTCCCGGGAAACCGGGATGTCGCCGTGGCTGAAGCGCAATCCAGCGGCTATCGCACCTAGGAGAACGGTTTAGAAAATCAGCGTAACCATTGATCTCATAAGAGAAAAATGGTGGGTGATCACGGGCTCGAACCGTGGACCCGCTGATTAAGAGTCAGCTGCTCTACCAACTGAGCTAATCACCCACTTGACCGCTCCAGCGGTCTGACGGGGCGTATAAAGACGTTCGCCGGGCTTGTCCATACCGGCCTTTGAAAAAAATGCGTCGCGGCGCTAATTTCTTCCGCAGCGCAAAATAGCCGTCACAAATCCAGCATCCCCGTGGCGATGCGCACGGCTTGGCCGCCGATGCGGGCGCCGGCGATCGCCCCGCCGGAAATGTCGAGATGCAGGTGGATATGCGACGGCCGGCCCATTTCCACGCCCTGCTCGATGAGCAGCGGATGGTGACCATCGACCAGCTTGTCGAAGAAATGGATGGCGCCGGACAGGGCGGCGGCGGCCGAGCCCGTCGCCGGATCCTCGGCGATGCCCATGTCGGGCGCGAACATCCGGGCGTGGAACTTCGCATTGTGGTTCACGCCGCCGCGGCAATAGAGATAGGCGGAGGCCAGCCGGCCTTCGGCGAAAGGCGCGCAGCGTTCCCACAGCGCCGGATCGAACTCCACCGCCGCCGCCGCGGCAAGATCGTGCACGGGGACCATCACGAAGGCGACGCCGGCGCTCCAGAGCGAGGGCGCGTGGTTTTCGAAGCCGATCTCGGCGGGCTTCAAGCTGAGGGCATCGGCGAGCGCCTGCTTGTCGAAGGTGGCGTCGAGGCGCGCGGATTTGCGCGGCAGGTCGAATTCGGCGAAGGCCGCCTCGGCGCCGCCGATCTTGACCGCACAGCGCACCGGGCCGACATTCTCCTCCAGCACGCATACCTGGTCGCGCGGCTCCGGCCCGCCCTCGCCCGCCTCGGCGATCGCAACCGCCGCCCCCACCGTCGGGTGGCCGGCAAAGGGCAGCTCGCGGCCGGGCGTGAAGATGCGCAGGCGCGCGGTGTGCGCGGGGTTTTCCGCCGGCATCACGAAGACGGTCTCGGACAGGTTGAACTCGCCGGCGATACGCTGCATCGCGCCGTCGTCGAGACCCTCGGCATCGAAGACGACCGCCAGCGGATTGCCCGCAAGCCGCGTATCGGTGAAGACGTCGTAGATGGCGTAGCGACGGGACAAGGCATTCTCCCTATTCATCTTTTAACCCGGGGCGGCGGCCCCAAACTGCCCGAGGCCCCCGCCTTGGGCAAGCGGAAAACATGGCGGGCCGCTCACAGGTCGAGCGTCATGACCACCGGGCAATGGTCGGAGGCCTTCGGCCGATCCCAGCCGATGCGCGGATAGCGCTCCACCTCCTGCCCCGGCGGAAACAGCGTGCGGAAGGGCTGGCCGGCACGGATGATTTCCGGGACATGATGGGCGTTGCGCTCGGCCAGCGAGGGCGAGAGCCAGATATAGTCGAGCTGGCAGAGGTGGCGCTCGTCCGGCCCGCGGCTGTGGTAGAGCGTCCAGCGATCGTCCACCGGGCGGCGCTGCATCGGGTTCACCACGAAGCCGCCCACGGTGAGGACGTCGAGCGCGCTCGCCTCTTCCTTCTGCGGGACGAAGCGGTAGCCGTTGCGCCGGTCGCCCTCTATGGCGAGCTTTTCCTGGTAGTCGTTCATGTCGCCGCAGATGGCGAAGGCCTTGTCCGCCGTGTGGCCGACGCCGAAACGATTCTCGACGATCCGCCGCACCGCGCTGGCCTCGGCGATGCGCACGGGCATGGTGGACTGCCGGCCGTCCATTCCGTCCCGGCCCGGACCCATCGACTTGAAATGCACGACATAGAGCGTCAGCGGCCGGCCGCCGATGCGCAGGTCCATTTCGAGGCAGTCGCGCTTGAAGATCCTGTCGTCCGGGTTGATGCCCGGGCCGAGGCCCGGCGCGTGGAGATCGAGATCGCGATAGGTGACGGCGGCATGGCTGCGGATGTCCACGCATTCGATGCGCTGTCCGTCACGCGTCTCCTCGCGCATCATCACCGAAACGTCGATGCCGCGGCTGTCATTGCCCTCGATGAGGTATTTCTGCCGGTAGCCGTTGCCGACCATGCGGAAGAGGTAGCCGTATTCGAACGCCTGCAGGGCCGTCATGTTGTCGACCTCCTGCAGGCAGAGGATGTCGGCATCGGCATCCGCGATGGCGAGCGCCGAATGCTGGCGGGCGTCGTCCGTATGCGCGATGGTGCGCGCCTCCTCCAGCCGCTGGTATTCCGCCTCGTTGCGGATGTCGAAAAGCCGCAGCACGCGATCCTGGCGAAGCTGGTTGCGAAACCCCGTGAAGTCGAACCGGGTCATGAGATTTTCGATATTGAAGGTGGCAAGGCGTAGCGACATGGGGTCCTTCCGGGTGTGCGGGCGGAGTGTAACCGGCTGACCGGCAATGGAAAGCGCCTTTTCGCGCCGTGACGTCCCGGCGTCTCAGAGCGTGGTCAGCAGCAGGCTCGTTTCGGATTTCGAGACGCCGTCCATGGCGCGGATGCCGCGCAAGACCCGCTCGAACTCGACGAGGTTCTCCGTCTGGATTTCCGCGACGAGGTCCCATGCGCCATTCGTGGTGTGGAGCGCCCGCACCTCCGGAATGCCGCGCAGCGCCTTGATCGCCCCCAGCGTTTTCTGGCCGGTGATCTCGATCATCATGACCGCGCGCACGGCGTGGGGATCGTCTGCCTCCGTCACCCGCACGGTAAAGCCGGCAATGACGCCGTCCCGCGCCATCCTGTCGATGCGGTTCTGCACCGTGCCGCGCGAGACCTTCAGCTCCGCCGCAAGTGCGGAGAGCGAAGCGCGCCCGTCCTTGCGCAGGAGGGCGAGGAGTTTGCGGTCCGTCGTATCCATGAATCCTGCCGAAATGCCAATTGAAGGTGACGAAACGGCAATTCCGCCCACAAAATTTCCAGAAAATTGCCGTTTCGCCTGTCGTCTCTCTTGGCTAGCCTTGCCTATCCTTCAATGCAACCGCTTTCGGCAGGCCACCATGATCGACGAAACCGCCCTCCGCACCGCCGCCGCCCGCACGCGCGCGCTTTCCCTGCTGATGACCCGCTGGCCGAGCGTGACGGGCTCGCCTGAGGAGGCGGAGTTTTCCGAACGGCTGCGGGCGCTTCTTGCCGGAACGCCCTATTTCCGCGACCGTCCCGGCCAGCTCTTCACGGTGGACAGCCACGGCGAGCCGCTGACCCGCAGCGTCGTCGCGCTGGTGCGCGGCTCGGGACGCAGGACCGTTGTGCTGGCCGGCCATTTCGACACGGTCTCCATCGCCAACTACGGCACGCTGGCGCCGCTCGCCTGCGATCCCGAACCGCTGACGCAAGCCCTGACGAGCGAGCTTCGCAGCCGCCCCCTCAACGGCGCCGAGGCGAAGGCGCTCAGGGATTTCGAGAGCGGCGACTTCATCGCCGGGCGGGGCCTCCTCGACATGAAGAGCGGGCTTGCCGCCGGCATCGCCGTGCTGGAGCGCTTCGCCGGGCTGGAGGCGCCCGACGGCAACCTGCTCTTCGTCGCGACGCCAGACGAGGAGAACCGCTCGCGCGGCATGCGCAGCCTGCGCAACGCCCTGCCCGAGATCGCCCGCCGCTTCGATCTCGACATCGTCGCGGGCATCAATCTCGATGCATCGAGCTGCGAGCGCGGCGGCGAGGAAGGCCGCGCGGTCTATCTCGGCTCCATCGGCAAGTTCGCCCCCTTCGCATTCGTCATCGGCCGGCCGACCCATGCCGGCTACCCGTTCAACGGCACCAGCGCCCACCGCATCAGCGCCGAGATCACCCGCGCCATGGACACCGTGCCGGAGCTTAGCGACGAGGCCTTCGGCGAACGCTCGCCGCCGCCCGTCTGCCTCGAAGCCCGCGACATCCGCGACGGCTACGACGTGACGACCCCGGACCGTGTCTGGCTGTCCTTCAACTGGCTGACGCACCGCCGCAGCGCCAGCGAGATCCTCGAAGAGTTCCACGCCATCGTTTCCGGTGCGTTGCGGACGGCGCTCGACACGCAGGATGCGCACGCCGCGCGCTACCGGGGCCGCGACGCCCTCGCGACCGACGGGCTCGTGCTGACCTATGCCGGGCTTCTGGAGCGGGTGGAGGCGCGCGGCGGGGCGCCGGCGCTGGCGCGGCTCGATGCACTCGACCGCGCCCTGTCCGGCGGCACCGATCCCCTGAAGGTAAGCCGGGAGATCGTCTCGGCGGCAGTGACGGAGGCCGGCCTCGAAGGACCGGCGGTGATCGTCGGATTCGGCAGCCTTCACTATCCGCTGGTCCATCTGGAGCGGTCGGAGGCCGGGCGTATCCTTCGCGAAAGGCTCCAGCCCGTCATGCAGGCCGCAGCGGATCGACACGGCACGTCGATCAAGTTCAAGCAGATCTTCGCCGGCATCTCCGACATGAGCTTCTTCGGCCACCGGCCGGATGCGGGCGAGACCGGGCTGCTCGCCGCCAACACGCCCTCCCAAGCCTTCACCGACGACGCACCGGAAGGACTGCTCTCCTTCCCGACGGTCAATATCGGCCCGTGGGGACGGGATTATCACCAGAAGTGGGAGCGCGTGCACGCGCCCTACACGTTCGAGGTCCTGCCGGACCTCGTCTTCGAGGCGGCGCTGGCCTGCCTCCCGGAATAGGCCCGCCCCCTCATCCGGCCTGCCGGCCACCTTCTCCTTGGCTGCGGGGAGAAGGTGATATGCCGGGCCGTTTTCCTCAACAACTCGTGGGGCAAGTCCCTCTTCCCGCTTGCGAGGAGAGGGTTAGGGTGAGGGGCAGTCGTCTCAGGCCGCCAGACGCTCGCTGGCGAGCAGGCGTCCGAGGCGGGAAATGCCCTCTTCTATCGTTGCGGCGTCGGCGCAGGAGAAGCTGAGTCGCAGGGTGTTCGCGCCGCTGCCGTCGGCATGGAAGGCCTGGCCGGGCACGAAGGCGACCTTCTCCGTCTCGATTGAGCGCGCCAGAAGCTTTGCGCCGTCCATGCCCGCCGGCAAGGTGACCCAGACGAACATGCCGCCCTCCGGCTTCGTCCAGCTCACGCCTTCCGGCATGTATTTCCGCAGGGCCGCCAGCATGGCGTCGCGGCGCTGGCTGTAGGCGGCGCGGATCTTTGCGACCTGCGCGTCGAAACCGCGCTCGGCGACATGAGCGATGGCCATCTGGTTGATGGTCGAGGAATGCAGGTCCGCCGCCTGCTTCATCAGCACGAGCTTGCGGATGACCGGCGCCGCCGCGACGATGTAGCCGACGCGCAGGCCCGGCGCGAGCGTCTTGGAGAAGCTGCCGCAATAGATGGTGCGCGTCGCATCGATATCGCCCTTTTCGGCGATCTCCAGCGCCAGGACCGGCGGGATCGCCTCCCCGTCATAGCGCAGCGACTGGTAGGCGGCGTCCTCGATGATCGGTATGTCGAGTTCCTCGGCAAGCGCCAGCAGCTTCTCGCGGCCGGCGCGGTCGACCGTCTCGCCGGTCGGATTGGCGAAGTCGGCGGAGAGATAGGCGAACTTGACCCGCCCGCCGGCTTCCGCGGCCGTCGCGCGATAGGCGTCGGGCGTGCGGTTGCCGGAAAGGTTCAGCCGGTCGTAGGTCGGTTCATAGGCGTTGAAGGCCTGGAGCGCGCCGAGATAGGTCGGCCAGGTGACGAGCGCGGTGTCCTTCGGCGACAGGAAGAGCTTGCCGAGATAGTCGAGGCCCTGCTGCGATCCCGAAACGATGAAGACATTCTCGGCCGCGCAGGCAATGCCGATCTTGCCCATCTCGACGGCAAGCCAGTCGCGCAGCGGCTTGTAGCCTTCGCTGACGGAATATTGCAGGCCGGCCGCAGCGCCCTCGCCCGAAAGCACGTCCGCATAGGCCGCGGCGAAGGCTTCCTTCGGAAACAGCGCCGGATCCGGAATGCCGCCGGCGAAGGAGATGATGTCCGGCCGCTCCAGCAGTTTCAGCAATTCACGGATTTCGGATGCCTTCATGCGCGACGCGCGGGTCGCGAAGGCCTGTTCCCATTTGAACATAGGGGATTTCCTCGGGGCTGTTGTCTGACCCGCACCTCATCACGGCGCGGTTTTTATGTCAATAATACTGACCTAAATATTTGCGCCCGGCAAGAAAACCGGTGCACGCCCGAAGATTTCGCGCGCCGCTTCTCTTTCCGGCACACGGCCGGATCGGCTGGACCCGCGCGGCGGGGACGCTCAGGTCGCCCGGTCGCTATAAAGGCTCAGCAGCACCAGCGCAGCTATACTGCACAGGATGAAAAGATCGAACCAGGCGAAGTATTGGATAATCGTGGTCATCGCACTATCCTCCTGACAGCGGAACGAAACACTAAGGTATCTTGTTCCCAATCGGGGCTTCGTGCAAGGGTATTACTTGCTGCGCCGCAATGTGCGAAAGAATGCGCTGCACTATTTCAACAATGCTGAAATAGAGGACCGGGCGGATGAATCCGCCCGGCCAGCCGTTCTGCGACAGGCAGAAACGATCAGTTGACGGCCTTATCGACCAGCTTGTTCTTGCCGATCCAGGGCATCATGCCGCGCAGCTTCGCGCCGACTTCCTCGATCTGGTGCGAGTCGTTGTTGCGGCGGATGCCCTTGAAGCGTGCGCCGCCGGCCTTCCATTCCTGCATCCACTCGGAGGTGAACTTGCCGGTCTGGATGTCGGTGAGGACGCGCTTCATCTCGGCCTTGGTGTCGGCGGTGATGATGCGCGGGCCCGTGACGTATTCGCCCCACTCGGCCGTGTTGGAGATCGAGTAGTTCATGTTGGCGATGCCGCCTTCATAGATCAGGTCGACGATCAGCTTCACTTCGTGCAGGCACTCGAAATAGGCCATTTCCGGCGCATAACCGGCTTCGACCAGCGTTTCGAAACCGGCGCGGATCAGTTCGACGAGACCGCCGCACAGGACGACCTGTTCGCCGAAGAGGTCGGTTTCGCACTCTTCCTTGAAGTTGGTCTCGATGATGCCCGAACGGCCGCCGCCGACGCCGCAGGCGTAGGAGAGCGCCAGGTCGAGGGCGTTGCCCGAAGCGTTCTGGTGAACGGCGACGAGGCAGGGAACGCCGCCGCCCTTCTGGTATTCGCCGCGAACCGTGTGGCCCGGGCCCTTCGGCGCGATCATGACGACGTCGAGCGAAGCCTTCGGCTCGATGAGGCCGAAATGGACGTTGAGGCCGTGCGCGAAGGCGATGGCAGCGCCGTCGCGGATGTTGCCGGCGATGTCGGCCTTGTAGATGTCGGCCTGCAGTTCGTCAGGCGTCGCCATCATCAGGAGGTCGGCCCACTTGGCAGCTTCCGCGACGGTCATGACCTTGAAGCCGTCGGCTTCGGCCTTCTTGACGGTCGGCGAACCGGCCTTGAGCGCGATCACGACGTTCTTGGCGCCGGAATCCTTGAGGTTGAGGGCGTGGGCACGGCCCTGCGAGCCGTAGCCGACGATGGCGACGTTCTTCGCCTTGATGAGGTTGAGATCGGCATCACGATCGTAATAGACGCGCATCGATGGTTCCTTCCCTTAGCTGGTCTGTTTGATCCGAACCGGCGGTTTGTCCTGCCGGCTTATTCTTTCGCACCGTGAAGCGTCAGGAAGGCGTCGACGGCCCTCTCCGCACGCGGCGAGAATTCGTTTTTGAGCGCTGCGGCATCCTCCCCGAGAAGCATGCGCAGGTGCATGTCCGAGACGATGAGGCCGTAGAGCGTGCCGTATGCCTCGTCTGCACTGTCGAAGGCAAGCAGCTTCGCCTTGCGGCCGGCTTCGAGCAGCGCCGCGGCGCGCTTGCCGATCTGCCGGCGGCCGCGCTCCTGCAACAGGCGGCCGAGCCCGGCGCCCTCGCGGCTCGCCTGGCCGATGGCAAGCCGGTTCAGCGCCAGCGAGACGTCGCCGGAAAGGACGTCGATCAGGTCGCGCGCGAAGGCCACGAGATGCTGGCGCAGCGATTCGGCGGTCAGCTTGCCGGCATCGACCTCGACGGTGCGCACCTTGCCGGCCTGATAGGTGATCATCGCGGAGATCAGCCCGTCACGGTCGCCGAACCACTTGTAGAGGCTCTCCTTGGAGCAATTGGCCGCGCGCGCCACGCCGGCGGTCGTCAGCGCCCGCTCGCCGCCCTTGACGAGCAGGCCCAGCGCACGTTCCAGCACCGCGCCCTGACGTTCCGTCAGTCCCGCGGCCGAAAGGCCCGCCTTTGCCTGCTCCATCATCTGCACGATCTCTGCCCGCCCATTTTGCGTACCGTACGGTACGGTTCGGCACGTTCTAGCGATCTCCGCCCTTGCGGTCAACAGGCTTCTTGCAGGTGGAGAAAACGGGGTGATTTGCCCGGGCGAATCCACCTCCGCCGACGGTGTGCGCCCTCGAATTGCTCCCGCAACGCACAATGCCGATCAAAAATTTCTTCCAACTACCCCGCTGTTTCGAAACAGAATTCCGCAGATCGATGGTGGGCGGACGGAAGCGCACAAAATTTTTCGCTTCCCAATCCGTTTCCCGTTGTTAAGATTTGTGAGACCTGCGGTGCAGCAGGCCCATGTGCGTCGCACGTCGGCAAGCCGGCACCGAGGGACTTCAGTAGGAGTACGAAGCGAAACGCCCTTACGCAAGGAGACAGAAAATGTTGAATTTCCTGCCCGACCTTTACGAAGGACATGCTCCCATCACCCTGCAGCAGCTTTTCGGCGACGCCCTCGAGGCCTTCGATGCCTGGGAGGATGAGCGCGCCGAGCCGATGGTGATCTACGAGGACAAGATCGTGCCCATCGGCGTCGTGTTCGAAGCCATGCGCGAATGCACCGACCTTCTGCCGCGCACCGTCGCGGACATCGTCGGCGACACGCTTACCCGCGACCCGGCCCTGGCCGAGGCGCAGATCGTGACCTTCGGCGATGCCGCCCGGATCGCCACCGCGCTCACCGAAAAACGCCGCCTCTATGGAGAGGCCGCCATCGCGGCTTTCCTCGACCATCACCGCGTCGACAAGCGGCGTCCCGTCTGAACGAACGAAGAAAGGCCCCGGAAACGGGGCCTTTTTCGCAGGCGCCCGGTGCGGCAACCACATCGGAATCGGCCGCCCGCAAAGCCCTTCCGCTGCCTCCGGCCCGCAAACACATTAGCTTGAGCACGGGGCGCGCGCGCGATCTTGACCGCTTCGGCCGAAACACTTATTTCTCGCCCATCGATTTGAACGTTGACTTCTGTATTTGTCGGCCAACCGCCTGCACCTTTACGAACTTCCCCTTCAAATTCGACCACCCATGGTCGCCTCCGGCGACCGACGATTGATTTGACGGCTCAGGAAAGGTTTCGTCATGGCAACTGGCACCGTAAAGTGGTTCAACACGACCAAGGGCTACGGCTTTATTCAGCAGGACAGCGGTGAACCGGACGTTTTCGTCCACATCTCCGCCGTACAGCGCGCTGGCCTTGCAGGTCTCGACGAAGGTCAGAAGGTCAGCTTCGAGCTGATCCGTGACCGCAAGTCCGGCAAGATGTCGGCCGACCAGCTCTCCGCAGCATAAGACGCCGCGCAGGACAGATCAGGAAAAGGCCGGTCTCCACCGGCCTTTTTCATGTGTGCGCATCTCTGCTAGACGGCATGGTCCACCGGCAGGCGCGAGCCGCTCTTCAGCACCTCCATCGAGATCGAGGCGGAGACATCGAACAGTTCCACCCGGCGCACGATGCGCTTGTAGACGACGTCATAGTGCTCGACGCGCGGCAGCACGATCTTCAGGATGTAGTCGTAGTTCCCCGTCAGCCGATGCGCCTCCACCACCTCCGGAATGTCCGAGATCGCCCGCGAGAACAGCTCGATCCAGTCGTCGCTGTGATGCGCCGTCTTGATCAGCGCGAAGACCGTCGTCGGCACGCCCATCTTCTCCCGGTCGAGCAGCGCGACCCGGCCCGCGATATGCCCGCTCTCCTCCAGCCGCTGGATGCGGCGGGCGCAGGCCGAAAGCGAGAGGTTCACCTTCTCCGCCAGCAGCGCCACCGGCGCGCCCGCATCCTCCTGCAGCAATGACAGCAGCTTCCTGTCCCTCTCGTCCAGCACGCCCGGATTCTCCCGCGAAAATCAGATATGCGCGAATTAAGCGCGCTCAGTGATCAAAGAGCAAGAAAAATCCCTGCTCCAGCGCCGAACCCGGCAAAACTTTGCGAACAATCGCCGCCGGAGCCGCTGCATTCTGATGGCCATCGAAACACCATGAGGGAAACGACCATGAAGACGATCGGCCTTATCGGCGGCATGAGCTTCGAGAGCACGGCAGTCTACTACCGCATGATCAACGAGGCGGTGCGCGAGCGGCTGGGCGGCCTGCATTCGGCCGACGTGCTGGTGCATTCGGTCGATTTCCAGTCGATCGTCGATCTCCAGAAGGCCGGCCGCTGGGATGCCGCCGGCGAGCGGCTCGGCGCGGTCGCCGCGGGCCTCGAAAAGGCCGGCGCCGAATGCGTGCTGATCTGCACCAACACGATGCATCTCGTCGCCGATGCCGTGCAGTCGGCCGTCAAGGCGCCGCTGATCAACATCATCGACGAAACGGCGCGCGCGATTCTTCGCGCCGGCAAGCGCCGCCCGCTGCTTCTTGCCACCCGCTACACGATGGAACACGGCTTTTATGCCGACCGCATGAAGGCGGCCGGCCTCGACCTCATGGTGCCGGACGATGCGGGCCGCACGCTGATCCACGACGTCATCTTCGGTGAACTGTGCCAGGGCAAGGTGCTGGACACGTCGCGCGAGCGCGTGCTCGCCCTCATCGAAGCGGCCCGCACCGCGGGCGCCGACTGCGTGATCCTCGGCTGCACGGAAATCTGCCTGCTGCTCGATCCCGACGCCCTGCCGCTGCCGGGCTTCGATTCGACCGCGATCCATGCGGCCGCAGCCGTCGATTTCGCGCTCGGCGCGGCGGCCGCCAGCAAGGCCGCCTGACGCGTCACGCTTCCTGCAGCACGCCTTCCAGCCACCGGCATTCCTCAAGGCCGGCCCGGGTGAACGGGTCGGCGAGCGTGCCGGAAACGATGGCCGCCAGGATCTGCGGCGCCGGCGGTATCTTCGCAACGGTGGCGACGAGCCGGTCGCGCAGCCAGGCGATCGCCCGCGAATCGGACTGGTAGAAGGGCGTGAAGGCGTAGGAGAGAAGCTGGAACAGCCGCACATGACTGCGCCGCGCGCCGGCATAGGCCGCAAGCGCCTCCTCCACCGACCCCGCCGCAGATAAGGCGTGCGCCAGCGCCGCCGCGTCGAGCAGCGCCATGTTCGCCCCCTGCCCGAGCTGCGGGCTGGTGGAATGGGCGCTGTCGCCGATGAAGACGATGCCGTCCGCATGGGGCGGCAGCGTGGTGCGATGCGCGTAGCGCGCGAGCGTCATTTGTTCCCAATCCGTTATCTGGTCCAGGAACGGCACCGTTTCGGGCCAGTAATCCGCAATGCCCGCCTTCCACCGGGCAAGCCCTGCCCGCTTCACAGCGTCGGCATCCGCCGTCCTGAGGCTCCAGAAGAAGGCGGCCTTCGCCCCCTCGCCCGGATGCGCCCGGCCGACCGGCAGCACGCCGATCATCACCTTCGCCGCATCGTAGCGCTGGCTGAGCGCGCGCGGATCGTGCGCAATGCCCTCGCAGTCGAGCGTCGCCCAGAAGGCCCCCCAGGGCAATTCCTTCACGCGCGGCGCGACGACGGAATCCGCGGCGAGGTGCGAGCGCGCGCCGGTCGCATCGATCACCAGATCGTAGTCGCCGACGATGTCGCCGTCCGGATCGTGCAGCGCCGTGCGGGCCTGCCGGGTCTCCGCCTTGGCCAGCGTGATGCCCGTGCGGATGGGAAGCCCCTGCGCCACGACGGCGTCATGCAGGGTCGAGAAGAGTGCCGCGCGGTGGACCGCCAGGCCATAGCGCCCGCCGGCCAGCGCATCGTAGCGCACGTCGAGCACGGTGCGGCCGCTGCGCGCATCGGCACCGTGCAGCCGGTCGATGCGGTTGCCGAGCGCATGGATCGCCGGGGAGAGGCCGAGGGCATCGAGCACGGTAAGGCCGGTCGGCTGCATCAGCAGGCCGGAGCCGACGGGGGACGGGCGCTCGAAACGCTCGATCAGCTCGACCCGGTGGCCGGCGCGCGCAAGAAACAATGCCGCCGCAAGCCCCGCAGGCCCCGCGCCGGCAATGCCGATATCCAGTGGCTTCATGCCCTTCCCCGGTGGGCTGGCGTCAATCCTGATCCGCGTCGTAGGCAGTTCGGGCGGCCCGGATCGCGGCATGGTTCTGCGTAGACCACTGCACGAGGGAGCGAAGAAGCGCAAGGAAGGATTGGCCGAGCGGCGTCAGCCCGTATTCGACGCTTGGCGGCTGGGTGGGATAGACGGTGCGCGTGAGATAGCCGTCGCGCTGGAGGTCGCGCAGCGTCTGGGTCAGCATGCGCTGCGAAATGTCCGGGATGAAGCGGCGCAGTTGCGAAAAGCGGCGCGGCCCCTCGGCAAGGCCGAGGATCATCAGCGAGGTCCACTTGCCGCCGACGCTGTCCAATACGTCCCGGACGGGACAATCGTCCATGGACATTGCCACCCCGTCGATGAGAATGATGCGTTCGCCCTGGGGGCGCTCGACGATCTTGTTCATGGCCGGTTCCCTCCAGGTAACCACCGCAGAAAAAACTGCCTCCTTTACATCGTCTAGCAGATTACCAGATAAGAGCAAGTCTCAATAAGAGACCATATCGCAGCAGGATAGCGGCATCTCCCCTGCCCGGCCTGCCAGAAAGGGAAAGACATGACCGACACGCTTCTCGTCACCGGCGCCTCCGGCCAGCTCGGCCGCCTCGTCCTCGATGCGCTCCTCGCCTCCGGCAAGGTCGCCCCGGCCAGCATCGTCGCCACGACCCGCGACGTCTCCAGGCTCGCCGACTATGCCGAAAAGGGCGTGACCGTCCGCGCCGCCGATTTCGAGGATACCGCCTCGCTCGACGCCGCCTTCGCCGGCGCCACCAGGGCGCTGATCATCTCCACCGACGCGCTCGACCGGCCGGGCAAGCGCCTCGCCCAGCACAAGGCCGCCGTCGCCGCCGCCGAAAAGGCCGGCGTGCGGCACATCCTCTATACCTCCATGCCGCAACCGGACGATTCGCGCGTCACCTTCGCGCCGGACCATCTCGGCACCGAGGAAGCCATCAAGGCGACCGGCATCGCCTACACGATCCTGCGCGACGGCTGGTATGCGGAAAACCTCTTCATGTCGCTGCCGCATGCGCTCCAGACCGGGTCCTGGTACACCTCGTCCGGCAATGGCAGGATCGCCCACATCACCCGCGCCGACACGGCCGCTGCCCTTGCCGGCGCCTTGCTGGATGCCGGCAGCGAGAGCCGGACCTACACGCTCACGGGCCCTGAGAGCCATACGGCCGAAGAGATCGCGGCCATCGTCTCCGCCGCGACGGGCAAGCCGCTCAAGGTGGTGCATGTGACGGATGCCCAGCTCGCCGAAGGCCTGAAGGGCGCCGGCCTGCCGGAAGCCTTCATCCCCACCGTCGTTTCCTTCGACGCCAACACGCGCGAAGGCAAGATCGCCATGGTCACCGACGACGCGGAAAAGCTGTCCGGCCGCAAGCCGACGTCCCTTGAGGACTTCGCCGCCGCCAACAAGGCGGCCTTCCTCGGCTGATCGCGACACGGCGCGGCGCTCTTGCGGGAGCGCCGCTGGCCGTCAGAGATCCTGGCCGCAGGCGCGGCAGAAGCGCCGCACGGTCTCCGCCATGCCGTATTCCAGCGCGTCGGCCGTCAGGCCGTGGCCGATCGAGACTTCCGCGAGGCGCGGAATGCGCGCGACGAGCGCCGGCAGGTTGGCGACCGTCAGGTCATGGCCGGCATTGACGTCGAGGCCGAGGTCGAAGGCGATGTCCGCCGTCTCGCCGAGCAGCGCGACGATGCGCGCCGCCTCCGCCGGATCGTCGTGGCAGCCGCCATAGGGGCCGGTATAGAGTTCGATCCGGTCGGCGCCCACATCCCTCGCGATCTTCAGCGCCTCGCGGTCGGGCTCGCCGTCGGCGAAGAGGGAAACGCGCAGGCCCAGCGTCTTCAAGCGGCCGACGATGGTGCCGAGCAGGCCATGGCTCTTGCGGAAATCCCATCCATGATCGGAGGTCGCCTGCACCGGATCGTCCGGCACCAGCGTCACCTGCTCGGGGCGATGCTCCTCGACGAGGCGCATGAAGCCCTCCTCCGGAAACCCCTCGATATTGAACTCGGCGCCGGGAAATTCGGCGTCGATGAGCGCGCGGATCGGCGCAAGGTCGCTGAAGCGGATATGGCGCTGGTCCGGCCGGGGATGCACGGTCAGCCCGCTGGCGCCCGCCTCAAGCGCGATGCGGCCGAGCCCGGTGACGCTCGGCCAGGGCAGGTCCCGGCGGTTGCGCAGCATGGCGATGGCGTTGAGATTGACCGACAGCTTGGCAGGCATGACGACACGGGCTCCCGTTGAAGAATGAGCGTCCTCTCGTCCTCACGCGATTGCGGACGCAAAACCGCTGCGCACTTTCACTGCACCTGCTCTAGCCTGTTGTTTCCACAAGGGCAATCGCCGCAAGACCCGGGCGGAGCGGCCTTGCGAAAAATCAGGTGGCACAGCGTGCCTTCTCCCTTGCCCACGGTCGGGAATCATCGGTACACTCCGCGCGAATTTGGGGGATGGCGTGCCTCGCACGGCCATGGACGGAGAACGGAAGGACATCGGCAACGACGATGGTCTCCATTGTGGCAGCACCATGAGCAGGACCGACAGGCCGACATGCGAGCGCGTGCGGCGGGCGCTCGACGCGATCATCGTCAGCGAGACCTTTTCCAGGTCCGAGCGCCTGCGCTCGTTCCTCTCCTACATCGTCGAGAACGAACTCTCCGGCAAGGCGGCGCAGTTGAAGGGCTACAGCGTCGGTATCGACGTCTTCGGCCGCAAGCCGGGCTTCGATGCCGGCAATGACCCGCTGGTGCGCGTGCAGGCCGGCAAGCTGCGAAAGCTGCTGGAGCAGTATTACGAGACGGAAGGCGCCACGGAGCGGCTGCGTATCCGCGTGCCGCTCGGCAGCTACGTTCCGGAATACTCCATCGTCGACGACCTGCCGGAGACGGCCGCGCGCGCCCTTCCGGCGGCACCGAAGCCGCGCCGCCCCTGGATTCCCGCCCCGGTGTCCTCGCCGCTTGCGCTCTTTTCCCTGCTGCCGCTGTTCTTCCTCGCCCCGTCCATCTACCCCGAGACGACCAATGCGGCGATCGATAATGCGCAGTACATGCTGTCCGTGCAGGGCAGGTTCGCCAGCCAGATGCAGGTCCTGCCGCAGCTTCACATCCAGCAATGCTGGCCGGCCGGCGGCGATTGCAGCGCGTTCGCCCGCGCCATCGCCAACTCGGCCGGGTTCCACAGGACCGTCCACCTCGTCGAATCGCGCCGGAGCGACATCCCGGGCGTGCTCTCCTACACGATCCGCATAGAGAATCGCCCGGACGGCCATGGTGTCTATGCCCGGCTCATTCACGAGCAGTCGGGCGCGACGATCTTCGCCCGCCACTTCTCGCGCGAGCAACTGCGCAGCGAGGCCGGGATCGCCTACGAAGCCGTGGCCTTCGCCGCCCGCACCCTCACGGCGAGCGGGCCGCTCTACCGCCATGCGCTGCGCACCGGCGCGGCCAGCGGCATCATGGAGTGCTTCGCACGGGAGGCGCAGGCGGTACCGCACGGCCTCTCCCGCAGCAGCCCGGCAAGCGCATGCCCCGGCGAGCCGCCGGCGGCGCTCGCCGAAGCGGCGCCCTCCGACATTGCCGCACCGCTCCTGCGCTAGCCGCCTGCCGGGATACCTCCCTAGATATAGTGATAGGCATGTCCGCGCCGGACGTTTATTCTTGGAAACTGGGCGGACTGGTATCGTTTACCGCCCAGGTTGACGATCCCGCGCTTGCGCCGCGCAAGAAGGGCCGGAAACCGGGACACGATCGCACGAGCGTCGCCGGATGCGCACAAACCGGCTCGACGCGCGCGATGAAGGGCACTATCCGCCGTATCGACATCCGGCCTTCGCGGGCAACGGTGGTGTCGTGCCGGCGACCGGGGGTAAATACATGACTGATCTTCTCTCTTGCAGGCCGCTTTCATGATGACCAATGAGTCGAAGAAAGCCGAGGCCCGGACGGGCGCCCGCAAGTCCATCCGCTTCCTGCCCGTGGCACCGCTGCCGGAAAACCTTCCGGAAGGCCGGCTTGCCATCGCCGACATGGCCAATGCCTTCGGCGTGACCCATCGCACCCTGCACTTCTACGAGGAAAAGGGCCTGCTGACGGCAGCCCGCGTCGGCCCCATGCGGGTCTACGGGCCCGAGGAGATCCAGCAGATGGCCGTGGTCAACACCTGCCGCGAGACGGGCATGCCCGTCGCCGTGATCCAGGAACTGCTGGAGCGGCTCTCCGCCGCCATGAGCCAGGAGGAAGCCGACGGCGTCTTCCGCGCCGCCATGACTGCGCGCAAGCGCGAACTCGCCGCCCAGCAATCGACGATCCGCCGGCAGATGCAGCAGATCAACGAACTGCTCGATTTTACCGGTGCACAGGAAGTCGAGACGAACGACAACACCCCGCGGGCCAATCTGACGCCCGTCGAACTGCGCTGCCTCAGCCTGATGGCGGAAGGCTACCCCACGAGCCGCATCGCCCGCGCGCTCGAAGTGGAGCCCGGCGAGGTGCAGGTCATGGAAAAGAGCATCATCACCAAGTTCGACAGCAACAATCGTTTCCAGGCCGTCGCCAAGGCGGTCATGCTCGGGATCGTCGGTCACTGAGACCGGCACCCGTGCGTTTTCGCGCGCGGGAACGCGCCGGCTATCGCACGATGGTGAGCGTTTCCGCGGCGCGTGTAATGGCGGTGTAGAGCCAGCGTTCGCGCGTGTCGCGGAAGGCGAAGCTCTCGTCGAACAGCACGACATTGTTCCACTGCGAGCCCTGCGCCTTGTGCACGGTCAGCGCATAGCCGAAATCGAACTCGTCATAGCGCTTGCGCGTCGACCACGGAATCTCCTCGTCGAGATTCTCGAAGGCCGCCTTGAGCAGCTTGATCTTGGCCGCGCCGCGATCCATGTCGTCGTCCTCCGGCCGGATCATCAGGTTGATGCCGGGCTTCACCGTCTCCTTGGACGAGCTCATCACCTGCCAGAGCGAACCGTTGAGCAGGCCCTTGGCGGGGTCGTTGCGCAGGCACACCAGCTTGTCGCCGGACTGCGGATAGTCGGTCGTGAAGCCCTTGAGCTCGCGCAGGCGCTGGTTGTAGCGCCGGCGGGTGCGGTTCGTGCCGACAAGCACCTGGTCCGCCTCCAGCACAAGCGTCTGGTCGACGTCGCCGCGCCCGATGACGCGCGCCGCGCCGTAGTCGCCATAGGCGATGTCGCTGCCTTCGCGCACCTGCATGGCAAGCTGGATGATCGGATTGTCGCGCGCCTGGCGGTGGATGTCCGTCAGGAGATAATCCGGCTCCTGGTTGGTGAAATAGCCGCCGCCGGACACGGGCGGAAGCTGGCCGGGATCGCCGAGCACGAGGATCGGCGTGCCGAAGCTCATGAGGTCGCGCCCGAGCGCCTCGTCCACCATGGAGCATTCGTCGACGACGACGAGCGCGGCCTTGGCGACCGGGCTCTGCCGGTTGATGGAGAACATCGGCGAGATCGAGGTCTTGCCCGTCTCCTCGTCGGAAACCTCCTCCTCGCCGCGCGGGCGATAGATCAGCGAGTGGATGGTCTTGGCGTTCGTCGCGCCCTTCGAGCGCAGCACCTGCGCCGCCTTGCCGGTGAAGGCGGCGAACAGCACCTCGCCGTCGACATTCTCGGCAAAGTGCCGGGCAAGCGTGGTCTTGCCGGTGCCGGCATAGCCGAACAGCCGGAACAGCGGCTCGCGCCCTTCCTTCAGCCATCGCGCGACGGCCTTCAGCGCTTCATCCTGTTGAGGTGCGAATTCCATGCCCGGACTTGGCAGGATTCGCGGCCGCGAAGCAAGAGGCAACGCCCTGCGGAGCGCCCGGGAGAAAACCCACCCCCGTATTTGGCCCTGTTCGAAAGCCGCATGACGCGATATTGAGGGCGCAACTTCCGGAGCGATGATTTGTCCCCCGCCTCCCGCACGCCGAACGACAGCCCCACACCGCCTGCCGGCCTCGCCCGACTGCCTGCGCCCCTGCAGTGGGGCCTCGTCGCCCTCCTGTCGATCGCGACCACCCTGCCGCTCGAAGCCGCGGGCTTCCCGGCCGCCCTCCTGATGGGGCCCATGCTCGCCGGCATCCTCGTCGCCATCGGCGGCGGGTCGATCCGCCTGCCGCGCGTCTTCTTCTTCCTCGTGCAGGTCGTGCTGGCGCTGATGATCGCGACCATGGTGTCGCAGGATTTCGTCGGCACCTTTACCCGGAACTGGCCGCTGATGCTGCTGGTCGTGCTCTCCGTCATCGGCGTCAGCACGCTGTCCGGCTGGCTGATCGCCCGCACCGGCATCCTGCCCGGCACGACGGCGATCTGGGGCTCGTCCGCCGGCGCCGCCTCGACCATGATGGTGATGGCGGAAGCCTACGGGGCAGACATCCGCCTCGTCGCCTTCATGCAGTATCTGCGCGTCGTCTTCGTCGCGAGCCTTGCAACGCTCGTCGCCCATTTCGGCGGCCACGACGGCGCGGCGCCACCGCCCCACGCCTGGTTCGAGCCGGTGCCGATGCTGCCGCTCGCCGCGATGCTGGCCATCGGCGTCCTTTCCGGGCTCGTCGGCCAGAGGCTGCGCATCCCGGCCGGCGCCTTCCTGGTGCCCTTCGCCATCGCCTCGGTGCTGAACTCCGCCGGCACCGTGACGATCGTCCTGCCGCAATGGCTGCTCGTCGCCGCCTTCACCCTGCTCGGCTGGAACATCGGCCTCGGCTTCACCCGCGCCATCCTCCTGCATGCGCGCCGCGCGCTGCTGCCGACCATCGTCTCGATCATCGCGCTGATCTCCTTTTCGGGCCTGCTCGCCGGCCTGCTGATCCTCGTCCTCGGCGTCGATCCGCTGACCGCCTATCTCGCGACCAGCCCCGGCGGGCTCGATTCGATCGCCGTCATCGCGGCTTCCAGCAAGGTCGACATCGCCTTCGTCATGACGCTCCAGACGGCGCGGCTGATCCTCGTGACCCTGATCGGCCCCTGGCTCGCCCGCTTCATGGCCGACAGGTCCTAGAGCAATTCCAGCAAAAGTGCGCAGCGGTTTTGCGTCCGGAATTGCGTAAAAACAAAAGGATAGAGCATTTTCGCGATTCGAAGAAAAGCGGAAATGCTCTAGCGCAGCATCGGCCAGAGGCTTGCCACGAGCAGGAGCGCCATCGCGATGTTGAACCATTTCAGCCGCACCGGATCGGACAGCCACTGGCGCAGCGCCGAGCCGAAGCCGGCCCAGGTGGAAACGCTCGGGAAATTGACGATGGCGAAGGCGACGCCGACGATCAGCACGCTTGCCGTATAGTTCGCCGCATTCGTATAGGTCGCCATGGCGGAAACGGCCATGACCCACGCCTTCGGGTTGACCCACTGGAAGGCAGCGGCTTCGAGGAAGCTCATCGGCCGTGTACCGGCCCTGCCCTCGCCGATGCTGCGCGAGGTGCCGATCTTCCAGGCGATCCAGACGAGATAGGCGCCGCCGGCGAATTTCAGCACGGTATAGACGAGCGGCACGGCGTCCAGCAGCGCGCCGAGACCGAAACCGACGGCAAGCAGCAGCACGAGGAAGCCGACGCCGATGCCGCACATATGCGGGATCGTCCGGACGAAACCGAAGTTCACGCCCGAGGCGAAGAGCATCATGTTGTTGGGTCCGGGGGTTATCGAGGTCGTGAGGGCGAAGACGAGCAGCGCAAGAAAGATTTCGATCTGCATGGCAGACTCTTGTGATCCGTATTGTTTTTTCCGATTGATAGTCCATCTCTCGGCTACGGCCAGCCAATTCTTGTCATTGAGACAATTCCGGCCGGCGATGCATTGTTCATGGAGCGCGGCATGAAAGCGGAACTACCGGCAGTCACCCTTCCCGGCGGACGGCAGGTGCCGGCCCTCGGCCTCGGCACTTGGCACATGGGCGAAAGCCGCGCGTCTGCGGCCGAGGAAGCCGCCAGCCTGCGCACGGGGCTGGACCTTGGCATGACACTGATCGACACGGCGGAAATGTACGCCGACGGCGGCGCGGAGGAGGTCGTCGGCGAGGCGATCCGCGGCCGGCGGGACGAGGTCTTCCTCGTCAGCAAGGTGCTGCCCGGCAATGCCAGCCGCACCGGCACGGTTGCCGCCTGCGAGGCGAGCCTGAGGCGGCTCGGCACCGATCATATCGATCTCTACCTCCTGCACTGGCGCGGCCGCCACCCGCTCGCGCAGACCGTCGAGGCCTTCGAGACGCTGAAGGCCGAGGGCAAGATCGGCGCCTGGGGCGTCTCCAACTTCGACGAACCCGACATGAAGGAACTGCTGGGCGCCGTCGAGCCGGCCCGCCCCGCCGCCAACCAGGTGCTCTACAACCTTGCCCGCCGCGGCATCGAATACGATCTCCTGCGCTGGAGCCAGGTGCAGGGCATTCCGGTCATGGCCTATTCGCCCCTCGACGAGGGCCGTCTTGTCGGCCATCCGGCGCTGGAGGAGATCGGCCGCATCCACGATGCCAGCGCCGCGCAGGTCGCCCTCGCCTTCCTGCTCACGAGACCCGGCGTCATCGCCATCCCGAAATCGGGCGCGCCCGAGCGCGTGCGCGAGAATGCCCGCGCCTGCGAGATCCGCCTCACGTCGGAAGACCTCCGCCACCTCGACGAAGCCTTCCCGCCGCCGACGCGCAAGCGACCGCTGGAAATGATCTGAAACGAAAAGGGCTTCCCGCCGGGAAGGTCCGAAAGCCTCTCCTTCGTCATGCTCGGGCCTGTCCCGAGCATCTGCAAAGTCCCGTTTTTTCAATACGTTGGCAGATCCTCGGCACAAGGCCGAGGATGACGGCAGCGGGCGAGGCAAGGCAAGGCTTCAATCCCGCCGACCGCCCGTGCAAAAGCTCACATTCCCTGCGGGCCGCGGTTCATCGCGGCGATACCGGTGCGGCAGACTTCGACGAGCCCGAGCGGCTTCATGATCGCCACGAACTGGTCGATCTTGGAGGACTTGCCGGTGATCTCCAGGATGAAATGCTCCGTCGTCGCATCGACGACCTTGGCGTGGAAGGCGTCGGCAAGGCGCAACGTCTCCTGCCGCATCTCGCCGGAACCGACGATCTTCACCAGCGCCACTTCGCGCTCGATCGGCCGCTCCTGGCCGAGGACCTTGGCGCGGACGGTGAGGTCGACCACGCGGTGGACGGGCACGATGCGCTCGAGCTGCGACTTGATCTGCTCCAGGACGCCCGGCGTGCCGCGCGTGACGATGGTGATGCGCGAAAGATGCGCTTCATGCTCGGTCTCGGAAACCGTCAGGCTCTCGATATTGTAGCCGCGGCCGGAGAACAGCCCGATGACGCGGGCAAGGACGCCCGGCTCGTTGTCGACGAGAACCGAGAGCGTATGGCTCTCGGCGACCTGCGTCTCCTTGGCGATGAAGTAGGCGGAGCCCGTGGGCTGAAGGTGTGCGTTCATGGTTCTCTACCTTTTCATCAAACGAGCTGGCGGCCCTTGGCGTCGATCGCATTGGCGACCGCTTCGTCCGTGGCCTCGTCGGGCAGCAGCATTTCGTTATGCGCCTTGCCCGATGGGATCATCGGGAAGCAGTTCGCGAGATTGGCGACGCGGCAGTCGAAGATGACCGGGCGCTTGACGTCGATCATCTCCTGGATGGCCGCATCGAGGTCGGCCGGCTTGTCGCAGGCGATGCCGACGCCGCCATAGGCTTCCGCCAGCTTGACGAAATCGGGCATGGCTTCCGTATAGGAATTCGACAGGCGGTTGCCGTGCAGCAGCTGCTGCCACTGGCGCACCATGCCCATATACTGGTTGTTCAGGATGAAGATCTTGACCGGCAGGTTATACTGCACCGCGCAGCTCATTTCCTGGATGCACATCTGGATCGAGGCATCGCCGGCAATGTCGATGACAAGGCTGTCGCGGTGCGCGACCTGCACGCCGATCGCCGCCGGGAAGCCGTAGCCCATCGTGCCGAGGCCGCCGGAGGTCATCCAGCGGTTCGGCTGCTCGAAGCCGTAGAACTGCGCGGCCCACATCTGGTGCTGGCCGACTTCCGTCGTGATGTAGGTGTCGCGGTCCCTGGTCAGCTCGTAGAGCCGCTGGATGGCATATTGCGGCATGATCACGTCGTCGCTCGCCTTGTAGGCAAACGAGTTGCGTGCCCGCCACTTGGCGATGGACGTCCACCAGTCGGCCTGGGCCGCCTTGTCGTAGTCCTTCGCGCTCGCCCGCCACTGGCGGACCATGTCTTCCAGGATATTGCCGACATCGCCCACGATCGGAACGTCGACGCGGACGTTCTTGTTGATCGAGGACGGGTCGATGTCGATATGGATCTTCTTCGAGTTCGGCGAAAACGCGTTGAGGCGGCCGGTGATGCGGTCATCGAAGCGCGCGCCGATGCAGACCATGACGTCGCAGTCATGCATCGCCATGTTCGCCTCGTAGGAGCCGTGCATGCCGAGCATCCCCAGCCAGTTCTTGCCGGAAGCCGGATAGGCGCCGAGGCCCATCAGCGTCGAGGTGATCGGGAAACCGGTGATCTCGACCAGCTCGCGCAGGAGGCGCGAGGCTTCCGGGCCGGAATTCACCACGCCGCCGCCGGAATAGATGATCGGCCGGCGCGCGGAGCGCATCAGGCTGACGGCCGCCGCGATCTGGTTCGCATCGCCCTGGACCTTCGGCTGGTAGCTCTTCTGGACGGGCGCGTCGGACGGCGGCGTATAGGTGCCGGTCGCGAACTGGACGTCCTTGGGAATGTCGACGACGACCGGCCCCGGCCGGCCGGACTGCGCGACGCGGAACGCCTCGTGGATGATGCGGGCGAGCTCGTTGACGTCCTTGACCAGCCAGTTGTGCTTGGTGCAGGGGCGCGTGATGCCGACCGTGTCGCACTCCTGGAAGGCGTCCGATCCGATGAGCGTGGTCGGAACCTGGCCGGTGAGGCAGACGAGCGGGATGGAATCCATCAGGGCGTCCTGCAGCGGCGTCACGGCATTGGTCGCGCCGGGGCCGGAGGTGACGAGCATGACGCCGACCTTACCGGTGGAGCGGGCATAGCCTTCGGCCATGTGGCCGGCGCCCTGCTCGTGGCGCACGAGGATGTGCTCGATGTCGTCCTGCTGGAAGATCTCGTCATAGATCGGCAGGACGGCGCCGCCCGGATAGCCGAAGATATGTTCAACGCCGTTGTCTTTCAGGGCCTGCAAGACAATTTCGGCGCCCGTCATCTGGTTTTCTGTTCCGCTCATCGGATTTCCGTCCGTCTCTTTTCGCATTTCAGGGTGATTATCGAACTTCTGGGCATAAAAAAAGGCCCCTGGAGGAGCCTGCTTACCGCGCATGGGTGCTTTCGCCGGATGGTTACACCACCCTGCCCATGCGCCTTCCCACCACAAGAATGATAGCCGTCAGATTTTTCATGGTGCGGATTGTTAACGGCAAAGCAAACGCGCGTCAACGCCTTTCGGTCTGTCCCGCAATGGCACGCTTTTCGGCAAGGGCCGCAGGACGCGACCCGGAGGCGCTTCAATTCGAAACCTCTTATTAAGTGGCCTTCGGTAAGGTCGGGCCTGATGGCAAGGAGTGCCGGACGTGCTGAACAATGATTTTCAGTCCTCTCTGATGGCCGGCGAACAGGATCGCCGCGACGGAATGGCGGCCGGAAACCGCCTGCTGGGCCGCGTCGTCGCCTGCAACGGCTCGCATGCCACCATCAGCGCGATGGCCGAAGCCGGCGAGACGGCGCTCACGGAACTGTGGGTCGTCGGCCGGCTCATCTCCATCTCCGTCGGCCGCAACCGTATCGTCGCACTCGTCTATTCCATGTCCACCGACCAGCAGAACTGGACGGAGCACCACGACACGATCTTCCGCGTCGAGGTCGAGCTTCTGGGCGAGATTCGCGTCAGCGCGGACGGCCGCGAGGAATTCTCCGCCGGCATCACCGACTATCCCTATCTCGGCGCCATCGCTCACCGCATCCGCGCCTCGGACCTCGCGATGGTCTACGACACCGGCAAGAAGGACGTGTGCGTCATCGGCAAGCTGACGCAGGACGAAAGCCTCGACGCGACGATCCACGTTCCCTCCATGCTGGAGAAGCATTTCGCCATCGTCGGCACCACCGGCGTCGGCAAGTCCACCTCCGTCACCCTGCTGCTTCACAAGGCGATCCAGGCCGATCCCAGCCTGCGCGTGCTGATCCTCGACCCGCACAACGAATTCGCCTCCGCCTTCGGCGACCTAGCCGTCGTCATCGATACCGATACGCTGGAACTGCCCTTCTGGCTGTTCCGGCTGGACGAGTTCGCCGAGGTCGTCTTCCGCGGCCGCCCGCCGGTGGTCGAGGAGATGGACATCCTGCGCGATCTCGTGCCGGAGGCCAAGCGCGCCTTCCGCGGCTCGCCGGAAAGCGGCCTCGTGCGGCGCACCAGCGAGAAAAGCTCGGTCACGGCGGACACGCCGGTGCCCTTCCGCATCGCCGACCTGCTCGCCCTCATCGACGAGCGCATCGGCCGGCTCGAAGGCCGGGCGGAAAAACCGCACCTGCGCTCGCTCAAGGTGAGGATCATGGCGGCGATCAACGACCCGCGCTACCATTTCATGTTCTCCTCGAACACGATCACCGACACGATCCTCGACACCATCGCCCGCATCTTCCGCATTCCCGGCGAGGGCAAGCCGGTAACGACCTTCCAGCTTGCCGGCATCCCGTCGGAAGTCGTCAATTCGGTCGCCTCGGTGCTCTGCCGCATGGCCTTCGAAATCGGGCTGTGGAGCAATGGCGGCGTGCATATGCTCGTTGTCTGCGAGGAGGCGCACCGCTACGTGCCGGCCGATCCCAACCTCGGCTTCACGCCGACGCGCCAGGCCATCGCCCGCATCGCCAAGGAAGGCCGCAAATACGGCGTCTCGCTCGGCATCATCACCCAGCGTCCCGGCGAGCTCGACCCGACCATCCTTTCCCAGTGCTCGACGATCTTCGCGATGCGCCTTGCCAACGATCACGACCAGGAGATCATCCGCTCGGCGATCCCCAACTCCTCCTCCTCGACGACAAGCTTCATCTCCTCGATCGGCAATGGCGAGGCCATCGCCTTCGGCGAGGCCGTCGCCGTGCCGATGCGCATGCGCTTTTCCCGCGTCGAGACGAACCGCCTGCCGAAAGCGAACGGCACCGGCCTCAAGGCCGGGGACGATACGCCGCAAAGCGTCGACCTGCGCTCAATCGTCGCCCGCATGCGGGCCGTATCGGGCCCGGACATTTCGAGCTTCCAGAATTCCTACCTCTCGGCGCAAGGCCGGAACGACCCGCTGCCGACCGGCTACGAGGACGCCCCCTACGAGGACGAGGAAGATTACATAGAAGCGCTCCAGAGCGCGGCGCCCGCCCCTCGCGCGCCTTCAGCGCCGCCGGTCCATGAGCCCTACCGGCCGGACATGCTGCCGGGCGCCGCCGGCGCCTATGAACCATCGCCCCGGGAACGTTTCGAAGCCGTTCGGCGCGAGCTCGCCTCCGAGCCGCCGCGTCCCGCCGCCGATCCCTACCGCCAGACGCCGCGCCCCGCCTTCGGCGAGCAGCAGGAGCCGCGGCGGGAAGGCTCCATTCGCGAGCAGCTCCTGAAGAAGCCGCTCAGCAGCCTGATCCGGCGATAGCGGCCTCGGGATCGATCCGCCGCCAGCTCTCGTCGAGCTGGTTGCGAAACCATGTCATCTGGCGCTTGGCATATTGCCGGGTGGCGGCCGCGCCGCGCTCGGCGGCCTCCGCCTCGCTCATCTCGCCTGCCAGCATGGCCGTGATCTGCGGCACGCCGATCGCCTTCATCACGGGCATGGCAGGGGAAAGACCGAGCGCCAGCAGCGCCTTCACCTCCTCCACCGCGCCGGATTTCAGCATCGCGCCGAAACGCCGGTCGATGCGGGCGGCAAGCGTTGCCCGGTCGGGCAGCACGACGATCTTCTCCGCCCGCAGCGGGTCGATCACCGCCTGCCCCGTCGCCGCCTGGAAGGCGGTTATCGACCTGCCCGTCGCCTCCAGCACCTCCAGCGCACGCACGATGCGCTGGCCGTCGCCCGGCATCAGGCGGGCGGCCGTTTGCGCATCGCGCGCGGCCAGCTCCCGGTGGAGCGCTTCTGCACCTTCGGCAGCCAGCCGGCCGCGCATCCGCTCCCGCACGTCGTCGGCAATGACCGGCATGTCCGACAGCCCGCCCGTCAGCGCGCGGAAATAAAGCCCTGTCCCGCCGACGAAGACGGGAAGCCTTTCCCGCGCGCGCAATTCGCCGACAAGGGCCGCCGCCTCGCGCAGCCAGTCGCCGGTGGAACAGGCGGCGCCCGCCGGCACATGGCCGTAGAGTCGGTGCTCGATGCCGCCCATCTCCTCCGGCTGGGGGCGGGCCGTCAGGATGTTCAGCGTATCGTAGACCTGCATGCTGTCCGCATTGACCACGACGCCGCCGTGCTCGGTCGCAAGCCGGACGGCGAGCGCGGACTTGCCGCTTGCCGTCGGGCCCGTTATCAGGATCGCGTCCTGCTTTCGATCAAGGTTTCTCATCATGGCTTTCGTTGCCACGCTTGTCGCCAATCCGTCAAATCCTGTCCTGACGCCCGCCCTCGCCGAAAAGGCGGCGGACGCCGTCAAGGCGTCCGGCCTCTACTGGCTCGCCGACGGCATCGCCTGCGATATCGCGCTGCGCGACGATGGCGACATCCACGCCGCCCGCGACGCGATCCTCGCGGTCATTGCCGGCGCGCCGATCGACCTTGCCGTTCAGGAGGCCGAGACGCGGCGCAAGAAGCTGCTGATCGCCGACATGGATTCGACGATGATCGGCCAGGAATGCATCGACGAGCTTGCCGCCGAAGTCGGCCTCAAGGACAAGGTCGCCGCCATCACCGCGCGCGCCATGAACGGCGAGATCGCCTTCGAGCCCGCCCTTCGCGAGCGCGTCGCCCTCCTGAAGGGCCTGCCGGTCTCCGTCATCGGCGACGTGATCGAAAAGCGCATCACGCTGACGCCCGGCGGGCGCCAGCTCATCGCGACCATGAAGGCGAAGGGATATTACACCGCGCTCGTTTCCGGCGGCTTCACCGTCTTCACCAGCCGCATCGCCGAAACGCTCGGCTTCGACGAGAACCGGGCCAACATCCTGCTCCACGCCGACGGCAAGCTGACCGGCGAGGTCGCCGAACCGATCCTCGGCAAGCAGGCCAAGGTGGATGCGCTCGTCGACATCGCCGAACGCCTCGGCATTTCGCCCGGCGAAGCCATGGCCGTCGGCGACGGCGCGAACGACCTCGGCATGCTGCACCTTTCCGGCGCCGGCGTCGCGCTGCACGCCAAGCCCGCCGTCGCGGCCGAGGCGAAGATAAGAATCGACCACGGCGACCTCACCGCGCTCCTCTACCTGCAAGGCTACCGCAAATCCGACTTCGTGACCGGCGTCTGATCGTCTCCGTTCGGCAAAAGGCCGCTGAAGCGTCACCTCAGCGGCCCGAATCGAATTCTCCGGAATCATCGGCAAGCCCCTGGCGGGACTCGCCTTTCCCTCAGTCGATGCGCACGGTGATGTAGCGCAGCGCGCCGGTGCGGTTGGAAATCATCATCAGCGCATTGCGCCGGTCTTCCGACTTCAATTTGGCGATGCGGCTCTTGACCTCCTCCGCCGTCGTCACCGCTTCCTGGCCGATCTCGACGATCACGTCGCCCGGCACGATCCCGCGTTCGGCGGCGGCCGAGGACGGAGCGACCTCGGTGATGACAACGCCCTTGACGCTTTCGGCGATCTGGAAGGTCTTGCGCGCATCCTCGTCGAGGTTGCCGATCCCCATGCCGAGCACCGTGTCAGCCGCCTTCGGTTCGACCTCGCCGCCCGTCTCGGGCGCGGTTCCTTCCTCGGCGGTGCCCTCGTCCTGCGTGACCTCGTCCTCGGCATCCGCCTGCTTCTCGCCGTCCTCGAGGCGGCCGAGCGTGACCTTCACGGTCATCTCCTTGCCATTGCGCAGGAGCACGACGTCCACCGCCTTGCCGACAGGGCTTTCGGCGACGACGCGCGGCAGGTCGCGCATCTCGCGCACCTCCTTGCCGTCGAAGCGGACGATGACGTCGCCCGTCGTGATCGTGCCGTTGTCGACCGGCCCGCCCTTGATGACGCCGGCGACCAGGGCACCCCTCGTCTCCTTCATGCCGAGGCTTTCGGCGATGTCGTCGGTGACGGGCTGGATGCGCACGCCGAGCCAGCCGCGGCGCGTCTCGCCATAGTCGCGAAGTTGCAGGAAGATGTTCTGCGCCAGTTCCGTCGGCACCGAGAAGCCGATGCCGATCGATCCGCCCGACGGCGAGATGATCGCCGTGTTGATGCCGATGACCTCGCCCTTCATGTTGAAGAGCGGCCCGCCGGAATTGCCGCGGTTGATGGCGGCATCGGTCTGGATGAAGTTGTCGTAGGGCCCGGCATTGATGTTGCGCCCGCGCGCCGAGATGATGCCGATCGTCACGGAGCCGCCGAGGCCGAACGGATTGCCGATCGCCATCACCCAGTCGCCGATGCGCATGACGCGCGAATCGCCGAACGGCACGGCCTTGAGCGGCGATTTCGGCTCGACCTTGAGGAGCGCGAGGTCGGTCTTCGGGTCGGTGCCGACCAGCTTGGCCTTCAGCTTGGAGCCGTTGGCGAAGTTCACCTCGATGTCGTCGGCGCCTTCGATGACGTGGTTGTTGGTGGCGATGAAGCCGGCGGAATCGATGACGAAGCCCGAGCCCAGCGAATTGACCGTCTGCGGCTGGTTGCCGCCCTCGCCGCCTTCGCCCTTGAAGAACTCGTCGAAGAAGTCCTGGAACGGCGAGCCTTCCGGCACTTGGGGCATAGGCGCCTTGTCTTCGTTCTTGACGTTCTGGGAGGTGGAGATGTTCACCACCGCGTCGAGCAGGCCTTCAGCGAGATCCGCAACCGATTCGGGGCCGGCCGGCTTCACCTCGGCCTTCGCCGGAACGGCGAGCGGTCCTGCCGAGAACGAAAAACCCATCGCAAGCGCGAGCACCGTCCGGGCTGCGCTGGACCTCATCTTCAAAGCCATGTTCGGCATCCTCTTCGTTCTGGCTGTCGCGGCGAGTGTTTGCGCCGGATACGGCAAAAATCAGTCCGCCGCGATGATTTGCCTGAAGTCTTGCCCGTCTTCGCCGCCGCTCGCAAGGGCGGGCTTCAGGCGCCGCGAATGAACCACACCATCACGACGCCGAGCGCGACGGCGGCAAGCCCGCAAACGCGCAGCTGCTGTTCGGGAATCTGCGGCAGATATTCCGCCATGCGCCGCAAAACCGAAGGGGCCAGTGCGTACACCAGCCCCTCGATGATCAGGAAGAACGCGATCCCCGTCAGGAAATCGGACACGGATGCGTTCTCAGTTCGCCGGTGCCGGTGCCGGCGGCGTTGCCGTGCCGTTCGCCGCGCCCGGGGCCGCCGCAGGCATCGCGCCGTCGGCATTCTCGAAGTAGCGGAAGAATTCCGACTGCGGCGACAGGACCAGCGTCGTGTCCGGCGAGCTCATCGCATCCCGGTAGGCGCTCATCGACCGGTAGAAGTCGAAGAAGGCCGGGTCCTGCGAGAAGGCTTCGCCGAACACGCGGTTGCGCTCGCCTTCGCCTTCGCCTCGCAGGATCTCCGAGTCGCGCTGGGCGGCCGCGATGAACTCGACGACCTGGCGGTCGGCGATGGCGCGCCGGCGCTGGCCCGCCTCGTTACCGCGGGCGCGGATCAGCTCGGCTTCGGCAAGGCGCTCGGCCTTCATGCGCTCGAACGTCTGCTGCGAGACCTCCTGCGTCAGGTCGGTGCGGCGGATACGCACGTCGGAGATCGTCAGGCCGAGGTTGGAGGCGTCGTTCGTCAGTTCGCCGCGCACTTCGCGCATCATCGAGGCACGCTCTTCCGAGAGGGCGGATTCGAAGCCGCGCAGACCGTAGACGCGGCGAAGCGCGGCGTCGAGACGGGTGCGAAGGCGCGATTCCGCCGATTCGCGGTCGCCCGAGACCGCTTCGCGGAAGCGGCGGGCATCCGTGATCTTGTAGACCACGAAGGCGTCGACCTCGTAGAACTTGCCGCCCGAGACCTGGACGCGGATGTCGTCGAGGTCGAAGCGCAGCGCCTGGTCCTGGATATACTGGACGCTGTCGGCATCCATGAAGCCGAAGGGCAGCTTGAAGTAGAGGCCGGGCTCCGTCTTGACGTCCTGGATCTGGCCGAAGCGGATGACGATCGCCTGCTGGCGCTCGTTGACGACGAACACCGACGAATAGGCGATGAAGAGGAGAACGCCGACGGCGATCAGAATGGCTGGTATACGGTTGCCCATTACTGAGTGCCTCCGCTCTGCTGCTGCTGCTGGGTCGTGGCACGGCCGAGCTCGTTCAGCGGAAGGAAGGGAACGACGCCCTGCCCGCCCTGCTTCTCGTCGATGATGACCTTCTTCGAGTTCTTCATCACACCTTCCATCGTTTCGAGGAAGAGGCGCTTGCGCGTGACGTCGGGGGCGATCTTGTACTGCTCGTAGACGGACAGGAAGCGCGCCGCCTCACCTTCCGCTTCCTTCACGACGCGGTCCTTGTAGGCGGCCGCTTCTTCGCGGACCTGCGCGGCCTGGCCGCGGGCAAGGCCGAGCTTCTGGTTGGCGTACTGGTTGGCTTCTTCAAGGAAGCGATCCTCGTCCTGCTCGGCGCGCTGCACCTCGTCGAACGCGTCGGCCACTTCGCGCGGCGGAGCCGCATCCTCGATGGCGACGGTGTTGATGGAGATGCCGGCGCCATAGGCGTCCATGGTCGCCTGAATCGTCGTCTTCACGCCCTCGGCGATCGCCTGACGGTTGTCGCGGAAGATGTCCTGGGCCGGACGGCGGCCGACGACTTCGCGCATTGCGCTTTCGGAGACCTGCTGCAGCGTTTCGGCCGGATATTCGAGATTGAAGAGGTAGGCCTGCGGATCGGTGACGGAATAGAGCACCGAGAACTGCACGTTGACGATGTTCTGGTCGCCCGTCAGCATCAGGCCGGAGCTTTCGGAATTCGACGATGCCGTGCGGCGGCCGATATTCTGCTGCTGTTCGGTGATCTTGACGAGTTCGACCGTCTCCAGCGGCCAGAGGTGGAAATGCAGGCCGGGCATGGAGACTTCCTGCTTCGGCTTGCCGAAGCGCAGCTCGACGCCGCGCTCGTCCGGCTGGACGGTGTAGATGGCGTTCATCAGCCAGAAGACGCCGAGAAGCAGCAGCGCGATGACGACGACGCCGCCGTTGAAGCCGCCGGGCATGACGTTCTTGAGCTGGTCCTGGCCACGCCGGATGATCTCCTCAAGGTCCGGTGGGCCGCCATTGCCGCCACCGCCGCCGCGGGGACGGTTCGGACCCTGCCCCCATGGCCCCTGATTGTTTCCGCCGCCGCCGCCGCCCCAAGGGCCGCCGCCGCCGTTCTGATTGCTCCAGGGCATCAATACCTCTTTCCTTAAATCCCCATTACCGCATGTCGCGGATTGTTTCTCCACGATACGCGAGGTGAACCCGTTATAGGTATCCCTCCGGCACCTTTCAACAAATCCGCGACCTGTTGCAGTCCCGTGCGGCAAAATAGTTCGTGATCGGCTAATTTTTGGTCCCGGAGGCCGCCTTTCGCCGCCAGGTGACGAAGTGCATGGCGTGGCTGTCCTTCTCGCCCCGGGGGATGGGCTCTTCGGCGACCTTCTCGAAAACGGCCGGGTCGATCGCGGGAAAACGCGTATCGCCCTCGACGTCCGCATCGACCTGAGTGACGTGCAGGGTGTCGGCGCGATCGAAGACCTGCGCATAGATCTGCCCGCCGCCGATGACGCAGACCTCATCGACACCGAGCCCCTCGGCAGTACGCTGCGCGGCAGCGAGCCCCGCATCGAGCGAGGCGACGACCTCGGCACCCGGCGCGGAGAAACCTGCGTCGCGGGTGATGACGATGTTCGGCCGCCCCGGCAGCGGCCGGCCGATCGAATCCCACGTCTTGCGCCCCATCAGCACGGGCTTGCCGAGGGTGAGCTGCTTGAAGCGCTTGAGGTCGGAGGGCAGCCGCCACGGCAGGTCGCCGTCGCGGCCGATGACGCCGTTTCTCGCGACGGCCACGACGAGGACGATCTTGGCTGAGTTCATGCGGGGTCGCCTTTCGCGAAAATCAGACGGCGATCGGCGCCTTGATGTTTGAATCGGCTTCGTAGCCGACCAGGGTGAAGTCCTCGAACTTGAAGGAGAAAAGGTCCTTCACCTCGGGATTGATCTTCATGAAGGGCAAGGGCTTCGGCCGGCGCGTCATCTGCTCGCGCACCTGGTCGAAATGGTTGGAATAGATATGCGCGTCGCCCAGCGTGTGCACGAAATCGCCCGGCTGCAGGCCGGCCGCCTGCGCCACCATCATGGTGAGCAGCGCGTAGGAGGCGATGTTGAAGGGCACGCCGAGGAAGATGTCGGCGGAGCGCTGGTAGAGCTGGCAGGAGAGCCGGCCTTCCGCGACGTAGAACTGGAACAGGCAGTGGCATGGCGGCAGCGCCATCTCGTCGACGAGCGCCGGGTTCCAGGCCGAGACGATGTGCCGGCGGGAATTGGGATTGTTGCGGATACTGTCGAGGACGGCGGCGATCTGGTCGAGATGGCGGCCGTCATGGGTCGGCCAGGAGCGCCACTGATAGCCGTAGACCGGGCCGAGATCGCCGTTCCCGTCGGCCCATTCGTCCCAGATGGTCACGCCGTTCTTGCGCAGATAGGCGACGTTCGTGTCGCCGTTCAGGAACCACAGGAGTTCGTGGATGATGGAACGCAGGTGCAGCTTCTTGGTGGTCAGCACCGGGAAGCCTTCGGAAAGGTCGAAGCGCATCTGGTAGCCGAAGACGCCGCGCGTGCCGGTGCCCGTCCGGTCGCCCCGGTCGGTGCCGTTTTCCATCACATGGGCGAGGAGGTCGAGATACTGCTGCATGGTCGCCGTCGATTCGTTGTCCAGCGTTCGATACTAGAGCCAGAACGGCGGCGACCATAGGGCGAAATGGGATTTTCCCGGCTTTCCTCAGGCGAGCGCGCCGAGCTTCCCGAGTTCCTTGGCGGCAAGATAGTAGAAGGTGACGCGCGACTTGGAGCGGTCGTCCGCCATCGCCTTGCAGACGGCCTCGACGGCCTTGTCGGCGGCCTCGCCCGTGATGCCGAGCTTCTTGCCGCACCACTTTTCCTTCACGCGGTTCAGCTCTTCCGGATCGGAGCAGGAGACGAGCGAGGAGTCGCGGTTGCGCAGGGCGATGCCCAGATGGCTCACGATCTTCTTGACGATGGCCTCGTCGGCACCGCTGTCGTACTTGCGGACATCTGCGAGATAGTCTGTCATGGTGTCTCCTCTACGGTCACTCGGCCGCCGCCGTCATGACGGTCCCGCCGCATCGCCATGTTTTTCAAGCGGACGCGGCAAGTCAAGCGGGAATAAACACCCCGCCCGCCCGCCGGGGCGAAACTTTGCCTGATATTGACATATGCCTCTTTCCTTGGCGCGGGGGAGCGCCTATATGTTGGATGCTGCCTCGGCAGCTATGGCAATAAACGGGCGGTGTAATAAACCCATTGGACCCGGGGGCGGTACCCGGCGCCTCCACCAAAAACCGGTCGATTTCGACGGACCGGCTTTTGATGGGGGCGAAATAGGATCGACAAGGGCGTAAAGATCGACTTTTTGCTCGGCATTGTACCACCGTTATCGGGCTAAACTTGTAGTTGCAAACGACAACTATGCGGAAGCTCGTCTCGCTGCCTAATGGCGGTGTGACACTTCACTCAAAGTCCTGACGGGTCGCACCGGCAGGCGGGGTCCGAAGGCACCTGGCAACAGAAGCCTTCACCTTCTCCAATCCCTTGAAATGGTCTATAGCTGTGCCAGATGACTCGTGCCGGAAGGCATGAGACGAACGAAGAATGCCTGAAAACAAAGGCAGGAAGAAAGACAGGAACGGATGGCGCAAGACCACATTCGCTACGACATTCTCGCCCAGGACGCGCTGCGCAGCGTCATTCGCAAGGTCCTGTCCGAAATTGCGGTCACGGGTCATTTGCCGGGCGAGCATCATTTCTTCATCACCTTCCTGACCAACGCCCCGGGCGTGCGCATCTCGCAGCACCTCAAGGCGAAGTATTCCGAGCAGATGACCATCGTCATCCAGCACCAGTTCTGGGACCTCAAGGTCACCGAGAGCCTGTTCGAGATCGGCCTGTCCTTCTCCGACACGCCGGAAAAGCTCGTCATCCCCTTCAACGCCATCCGCGGCTTCTACGACCCGTCCGTCAGCTTCGAGCTGGAATTCGACGTGCCGGCGGTGGAAGAGGAGGAGGATCATTCCGCCGAGGTCACGGCCTACCCCGCTTCCCCCGAGAAGGTCGAGGACGCCGGCGAGGAGCCCGCCCCGCCGACCGGTGGCGACAACGGCAAGGGCGGCTCGGTCGTCTCGCTCGATTCCTTCCGCAAGAAGAACTGAGCCATCCGATGAGCGGCGACGTCGTCAATCTCCGCCAGTTCCGCAAGCAGAAGGCGCGCTCCGACAAGGAGAAGAAGGCCGAGCAGAACCGCATCGCCTTCGGCCGCACCAAGGCGGAGAAATCCTTGACGCACGCGCTGAACGAGAAGGCCGGAAAGGCGCTCGACCAGGGCCGCATCGAGCGCCCCGACGACGCGAAGGACTGATATTTTCCAGGCGGTTTCAGCCGCTTGCCGGAACATCCGGAATCGATCTGCCAACGACCTCAATCGCCGTGCGAGCATGGGCATGATCCGCAAATATTCCACGACGCTGCACGGCCACCGCACCAGCTTTTCGCTGGAGCCCGCCTTCCATGACGAATTGAAGCGCATTGCCGGGGAACGCGGCATGCCGCTCGCCGCGCTCCTGCGCGAAATCGACGACGCGCGCGGCGTCGACGGCAACCTCTCCTCGGCCCTGCGCCTCTTCGTGCTGGAATGGCTGAAGCGAGAGCCCACCAACGATCCGGTCAGTTGACGCCGGGCAGTTCCTCGAAGTTCAGGTTCTGCCCGCTGTTCACCGGCGGCAGTTCGCCGCCGCGCTCGACGCCTTCCTGCGGGGAGACCGGCAGGCGGCGGCGCCTGGCCTCCTCTTCCGCCTTGCGCGCTTCCTCGGCGGCCCGCTTCTCGGCCTGCCGGCGCGCCGCTTCCTGCGCTTCGAGGGCACGGCGGGCATCGTCGGCGGCCTGGCGCTTGACGCGTTCAGCCTCCTCGGCCGCCTGCTGCGCGGTGCGCTCCTGATCGGCGCGCACGCGTGCCTCCGCACGCCGCCGCTCTTCTTCCTCCGCCTGCAGGCGCGCGGCCTCGGCAAGCGCCGCACGCGCTTCGGCGCGCGAGCGGTAGAGCGCCGCCTCCCGCCGCAGGCGCTGCTTTTCCAAGACGTTCGCCTGCAGCGTCTCCACGCGCCGGCGCTCCGTCTCGAAGCGGCGCAGCGACAGGTAGTTGGCAAGCGGCTGCACGTCGATCTCCATGCCCGGCGCCGCGACGGAACCGTGATAGCCGAGCACCACCTCCGGCTCGGCGCCGGCCAGCGCCTCCTCGCCCGCCTTGTAGGTCATCGAAAGACGACCCGTCATGGTCTCGTCGGCAAGCGCCACATCCGCATCGCCGGAAAGCAGGGCCCTGCCGTCCTCCGCCGCCACGCTCTGGACGCGCAGCTTGCCCCCCGCCAGCGCAAAGGGAATGCGCACCGCCCCCAGCGCCGCCTCACCGTTCAGCACGGCATCCGCGGCGAAACCCGCAACGCGTTCCGGCGTGATGTCGCCTTCGATGCGGTCCGCCTCCGCCAGCAGCGCGGGCAGCGCGCCGGTATCAAGCCCCCGCACCACCAGGCCGGACACATTGGCCTCGCCCGAACCGCTGGCGCCCTCGACCATGGCGCGCACGCTCTTGCCGGCCGCATCGACGGCCAGCGTCACGTCCGCCCTGCCGCCGGCGACCGCTCCGCCGGGACCCGGCCACACCATCTTCGAAAGGTCCGCGCCGGAAAGCGCCGCCCGTGCCTCGAACAATCCGTTCTCCTCCGCCTTGGCGACCTTCAGCCGGCCGGAGAGCTTCCCGCCGAGCCAGTCGCCCGCCATGTCCGTGAGCGTCAGCTCGCCGCCCTTCCAGGCAAGGTTGCCCTTGAAGCCTTCCACCGCGCCATAGAGTCCCGGCCAGAACGATCCAGCCTCCAATGCCACGGTCATGTCGGCGCCCTCCTGAAGCGGCTGGCCGAGCGGCGCGGCGTTCAACCCGCCTTCGGCGACATCCGTCACCGAGCCGGCCACCGCCTCGGCAAGGAAGGCGAAATCCACCGTGTCGAAACGCAGCGCGCCCGTGCCCGCAAGCACCGGCGCCGTGCGGTCGAGCGTCAGCATGCCGGAAAAGCCGTTTTGGTCCGCCTTGCCGGCAAGGTCGCTGATCGCGATGGCATCGGCGCTCGTCGTCACCGATGCCTGCAAGGTCAGCGGCAATCCCGCGCCGCCCTGCGGCAAGGCGATGCCGTTCATCATCAGGTAGGGTTCTATGTCGTCGCTCTTGACCGAAAGCGCGAGCGATCCGGTCGCAAAGTCCTCGGCAGAAAGAACCGCCGTTCCCTTGGCGGAAATCGACGTTGTGCCGGCGTTGAAGGCGGCCGAAACGCTGGCCGGCCCCGCGGCGGGCTGCGTCAGGCGAAACGTGACGCTGCCGTCAGGATCAGCGTCGAAGGGCAGCGGATCGAGCCCGATCTGCCCCGCAAGCACGACGGACTGGGGATTGAAGAGGCTGCCCTCCAGCTCGAAATCACTGCCGTCCAGCAGGCCGGCAAGGCTTGCGGCAGACAGTTTCATCTCGACGCGCCCGTCATTCACCGGCCCGGTCAGCGTGAAGGTCGCAGGCTTCCCCTCTTCCCCGGAAACGACCGCGCGAAGGGAAAGATCGGCGTCGTCATAGTAGCCCGCATTGGCGAGGAAGCGGGACAGCAGCGGATGGGCCGGCAGGTGGCGCGCCAGCAGTTCCGCGACCGGCCGCATCGCCGCCGCCTTCAGCCTGAGGTCGAGCCCGGCACTCGGGTCAAGCAGCGTGCCCCCGAGCGTGCCGCTCGCCGAAAGCGCGGCGCCCGCAAGCGCGGCGACATTCAGGCGGTCGAGGGTCAGGAGCCCGTCCTTCATCGACAGCACGGCATCGACGTCATCGGCGCTTTCGCCGAAGGCCAGCAGGCGATCCGCCTTGATGTCGAGCGCGATCGAATGGGCAAGCACCGTGGAGAGCGAGGCGTCGCCCGCCACGAGGCCGGCGAGCGCCTGGAGCGATTCCAGCTCCACCTCGCTGCCGCGCAATTGGAGCGAGAGCGCGGGCGCGGCATCGGCGCGCGATTCCCGCTCCATCCGGCCCGTCAGCGACGCGCCGCCGACGGCGATCTCGAGGTTCTCGAAGCGCTGCAACTCGTCCGTCAGGTTCACCTCGGCGGAAAAACCGGCGGTCTTGAGCTTGCGGATTTCCGGATCGACGGAGCCCGCCAGCCACGCCGCAAGGCCCGAGGGCTGGTTGGAGGCGACCAGCATGTTGCCGGTGAAGCCGCGGTTCGTGTGCAGCGTCAGGCGTCCCTTCGCCTCCAGCGCCGTGCGGCCGGGCAGGAGCGCTTCGGCACGGTCGATCCGCCAGCCGTCGCCGTCCGGCTTCACGTCGAGGCGGATTTCGCGCACCGTCGTGTCGCCGACCACCACGGCCGGCAGGAAGAGGTTCGCGCGGCCCGGCACCTGCGGGATCGGAATATCGGCGGCGATGGCGAGAAGCCCCTGGAGACGCTGGCGGGCGGAAACCTGCGGGTTGCGCCCGGTCTTGCCGCCCTCCCCGTTCTTGCCGATGCGGCTGACATCGATCTGCTGGCCGTCGGCGGTCAGGAGGAATTCCGGCGCGCGCCCCGTGTCGAGCGTCGCCTCGCCCGTCACCGTATAGGGATCCTCGCGCGGGCCGGCCTCTAGGCGATATTCGGGCACGCGGATGCGCTCGTTGGAAAGCTCGAACTTGCCGGCGACGCGGATCGGTTCGCCGGCGCCCTCGCCGTCCGCAGGCTGTTTCTCGGAAAGGGTGAAGCTGCCCTGGTATTGCGGGCGGAAATCCACCACCTTCAGCACCCCGTCGAGATCGGCGGTATAGGAGAGCTTGTCCGGCACGATGCGGGCGCGCATGGAAAGCTCGCCGTTCTCCACCTGCCCGCTGGAAAGCTGGAACGCGCCGCTCTCGCCGTCGAGCGCCGCGCGCCCGTCGATGCGCCACGGCCCGCCGAGCGACTTTGCCGAGACCTGCGCGTCGAGACCCGCGACATGGCGCGTGCGGCCGGTCTGCTCGTCGACGAACTCGATCTGCCCGTCGGTGATGGAGACGTTTTCCAGGATGACGGTGCGGGCCGGAATGTCCGACCGCCGGCCGCGCGCCCAGTCCAGCGTGCCGTCCTCGAAGAGCTTGATGCGCGCCTTCGGCTCCTCGATGCGCATGTCGAAGATCAGCGCCTCGCCGGAAAGGAAGGGCGCGAGCTCCGCATCCATGGAAAAGCGCGCGACCTCGACCAGCGGCTTGCCGTCTTCCGGCGAGCCGACACGCACGTCGTTCAAGGTCACGGAGGGGAACGGGATCAGGCGCGCATCGACGCTGCCATACACCGTGACGGGGCGGCCCATGATGCGGCTCGCCTCGCGCTCGAAATCCTGCCGGAAGCTGGTCCAGTCGACGAAGAGCGGGGCGAGCAGCGCCGCAAAGAGCGCCACGACCACCAGGCCGCCGACAAAGAGCATGATCCTAGAAAGCACGCCGCACGCCTCGAATTCCGTTCCACCGCTTCACGATAGCGCCTAATTCTCCGGCAGGGTCGAAAAAATCTTGCCGGGATTGAGAATGTTGTCCGGATCGAGCGCGCGCTTGATCTGCTTCATCAGCAGTACCGAGCCGCCGAGCTCCTCGGGCAGGAAGGCCTGCTTGCCCTGGCCGATGCCGTGCTCGCCGGTGCAGGTGCCGTCCATGGCGAGCGCGCGTGCATTGAGCCGCCCGACGAAAGCCTCGACCTTCGCCACATGCGCCGGGTCCTTGTCGTCGAAGACGAGGCTGACGTGGAAATTGCCGTCGCCGGCATGGCCGACGATGGGCGCGAGAAGGCCGTGCTCCTCGATGTCGATTTCCGTCTCCGCCACGCAGTCGGCCAGCCGCGAGATGGGCACGCAGACATCCGTCGCGATCACGGCATGGCCGGGCCGCAACGCCTTCGCCGCCCAGTAGACGTCGTGCCGCGCCTTCCAGAGCCTGGCGCGCTCGGCGGCGTCGGCGGTCCACCGGAAGGTGCCGCCGCCGCATTCGGCGGCGATGGCGCCGAATTCCTCCGATTGCAGGCGCACGCTCTCCTCGTTGCCGTGGAACTCGACGAAGAGCGTCGGCTGCTCCGGCAGGGTGAGCCCCGAATAGGCGTTGCAGGCCTTGATCTGCAGCGTGTTGACGAGCTCGATGCGCGCCACGGGAATGCCGAGCTGGATGGTCATGATCACCGCGTTGCAGGCGTCCTTCAGCGTGGGGAAACCGCAAACGCCCCCGGCGATGACCGGGGGAATGCCCTGAAGGCGCAGCGTGACCGAGGTCAGCACGCCGAGCGTTCCCTCCGCGCCGACGAAAAGACGCGTGAGATCGTAGCCGGCCGAGGACTTGCGCGCCCGGCGCGCGGTGCGGATCTCCTCGCCGGTGGCCGTCACCACCGTCACGGCAAGCACATTGTCCTTCATCGTGCCATAGCGCACGGCATTGGTGCCGGAGGCGCGCGTTGAGGCCATGCCGCCGATCGAGGCGTTCGCGCCGGGGTCGATGGGGAAGAACAGGCCGGTATCGCGCAGGTAGGTGTTCAGCTCCTCGCGGGTGATGCCGGGCTCGACGGTGCAGTCGAGATCCTCGGCGTTGACCTCCAGCACGCGCTTCATGTTGCTGAAATCGATGGAGATCCCGCCGTCGGGCGCATTGACCTGCCCTTCCAGCGACGAGCCCGTCCCGAAGGGGACGACCGGCACCTTGAGCTCGGCGCACAGGCCGACAACCGCCCGCACCTCCCGCGCATTCTCCACGAACACGACGCCGTCGGGAAGCTGGGCGGGAATGTAGGTCGTGGTGTGCGCGTGCTGGGTACGGACCGCCTCGCCGGTCTGGAAGCGCGGACCGAAGCGCCCGGCGAGGCGGGAAAGCGCCTCGGCGATGCCCTTCTCGTTGCGCGTGCCGTTCCTGATATCCGCCAGTGCCATCGTGAGGTCCTCAATTCTGCGAGGATTACTCAGCAAATTGGCGCACGGCTGTCCAGCCGCAATATCGGCTCATCATCAGCATTTGCCGGAGGCGGGCGGGCCGGCCGTCACTCCGCCGCCTGCGGCAGGGCCTCGTCCTCGCGCCGCCCGAGCGTGGCGGCATGCTCCAGCTCGGCGGCAAGGCGCTTCTCCTCGTCCGCATGCGGACTGGTGAAGCGGGCGATCACCAGATAGGCGACGGGCGTCAGGTAGAGCGTCACGACCGTCGCAAGCCCGAGCCCGCCGACCAGCACCCAGCCGAGCGAGATGCGCGCTTCCGCCCCCGCCCCGCTTGCCAGCACCAGCGGCAGCGCACCGACGACGGTGGCGATCATCGTCATCAGGACGGGGCGCAGGCGGATGTTCGAGGCGTTCTCGATGGCGCTGCGGATGTCCTGCCCGCGGTCGCGCAACTGATTGGCGAACTCGACGATGAGGATGCCGTTCTTGGCCATGATGCCGACGAGCAGCACGAGGCCGATCTGGCTGTAGATGTTGAGCGTCGTGCCCGTCAGGATCATCGCGAAGACCGCGCAGGCAAGGCCGAGCGGCACCGTCACCATGATGATGATCGAGCTGACGAAGCTCTCGAACTGCGCCGACAGAACGAGGAAGATGATGGCGATGGCAAAGCCGAAGGTGACGATGAGGCCGCTCGAATTCTCCTGCAGCGTCGCGGCTTCCGCCATCGGCATCAGGCGCGATCCCTCGGGCAGCAGCGGCTCGGCCATGTCCTGCACCATTTTCAGCGCATCGCCGAGCGCCAGCCCGTCCTTGAGGCCGGCGGAAAGCGAGACGGCGCGCAACTGCTGCTCGCGCGAGAGCTGCGGCGCGACGGCCTTCTCCTCCAGCGAGGCGATGGAGGACATCGGCACGATCTTGCCGTCGCCGGTCTTGAGAAAGATGTTCTCCAGGTCCATCGGGTCGTTGATCGGCGTCGTGGTGGAGGACAGCTTCACCGGATAGGCCTGCCCCTCGACATAGACGTCGACGACGCTGGTGCCTTCCAGCATCGCCTGCAGCGCGGCCGAGAGGCCGGTGATGTCGATGCCGAGATCGGCGGCGCGCTCGCGGTCGATCGTCACGGAAAGCTGCGCCTGGTTGGCCTCGTAGTTGAGGCGCACGTTCTGGAAGCGGCCGCTGTCCTCGATCTTGCGCACGAGCTCGGCCGCCGCATTGCCGAGCTTGGTGTAGTCGTTGCCGACCAGCGCCACCTGCAGGCCGTTGCCCGCCCCGCGAATGCCGAGGCTGTTCGGCTGCATGGCGAAGGTGCGCACGGACGGCACGGTCGCCACCGCCGCGTTGATGTCCTGCACGATCTGCTGCTGCGTGCGGTCGCGCTCGCTCCACGGCGCCAGCGTCAGCACCATGAAGCCGCTGTTCGTCGAGCCGCCCTGCCCCGAGATGGAGAAGATGTTGACGATCTCGCCGTCGTCGTAGAGCGGCCGCAGCTTGTTCTCGATCAGCTTCATCTGGTCCTGGGCATATTCCAGCGACACGCCCTGCGGCGCGTTCACGCGCAGCATGACCATCGAGCGGTCCTCGCTCGGCGTCAGCTCGGACTTGATGGTGAAGAAGGAGACGGTCCCCGCCGCGGTGAAGAGCAGCGCGGCGATGAAGACGATGAGGGGCGCGCCGAGACAGGCGCTCAGCGTCGAGCGGTAGAAGCGCGAGGCCGCCGCGCCGATGCGGGCGAGAGGGCCGGTATGGTCATGCTTCACCTCCTTCGTCAGCATGCGCGAGGCCAGCATCGGGCAGAGCGTCAGCGCCACGAAGGAGGAGAGCAGCACGGCGAAGGCCAGCACGAAGCCGAACTCGCGGAAGAGCCGCCCCGCCTGCCCCGGCAGGAAGGAGAGCGGTACGAAGACGGCGGCGAGCGTCGCCGTGGTCGCGATGACGGCGAAGAACACTTCGAGCGTGCCGTGGATCGCCGCCGCGCGCGGCTTCAGGCCCTCGGCGCGCCGGCGCACGATGTTTTCCAGCACCACGATGGCGTCGTCCACCACGAGGCCGGTCGCCAGCACGATGGCGAGCAGCGTCAGGATGTTGACGGAAAAGCCCGCCATGTAGATGGCCGCGATCGTGCCGATCAGCGCGATCGGCATGCTGATCGTCGGGATGAGCGTCGCTCGCCAGTCGAGCAGGAAGAGATAGATGACGAGCGTCACGATCAGCACGGCGACGACGAGCGCGATCTCCACCTCGTGGATCGCCCCGTCGATGAAGACGGCGTCGTCGCTGGTGATCTTGAGTTGCGTGCCCTCCGGCAGGACGCCGCCGAGGCGCGAGACCATCTGCTTGATGCCCTCGGAGATGTCGAGCGTGTTGGATTGCGCCTGGCGGATGATGCCGAGGCCGATGCCCTGCCGGCCGTTCGAGCGCAGCGCCGTCGAGCCCTCGTCCGGCCCGAGCGTCACCATGGCGACGTCGCCGAGCCGCACGCGGTTCTTCAGGATCAGGTTCTCGAAGTCGGCGGGCTTGGCAAGGTCCGCCGTCGCGCGCACCGTGATGTCCTGGCTCCGGCTCTTCAGCGAGCCGGCCGGCACGTCGAAGGACGCGGTCGCCAGCGCATTGCGCAGGTCCGCCACCGTCAGGCCGCGCGCCGCGAGCTTCGACTGGTCGACGTCGACGCGGAAGATCTTCTCCTGGTCGCCGTAGACGACGACGTCGGCCACCCCTTCGACGGAGGCGAGCCGGTCCGTGATCTCGTTTTCGGCGAGCAGCGTCAGGTCTTCGAGGGACTGCGTGTCGGAGGTGAGCGCAAGGCGCATGATCGGCTGGCTGTCCGCATCGGCCTTGACCACGCGCGGCTCCTCGGCGCCGTCGGGAATCTGGTTCGCCACGCGGCCGAGCGCGTCGCGCACGTCGTTGGCGGCCTGGTTGACGTCGGTGGTGTCGGAGAATTGCAGGGTGACGCGGCTGCGGCCGAAGGAGGACACCGAGGAAATGTCCTTGATGCCCTGCACGCGCGAGACCGCGCCCTCGATGACGTCGGTCAGCTCGCGGTCCACCGTCTCCGGCGAGGCGCCGTCGAAGGTGGTGGTCACGCTGATGACCGGCTGGTCGACGGAGGGAAGCTCGCGGATCTCCACGCCGTTGAAGGCCGCAAGACCGGCGACGACGATCAGCGTGTTGAGGACGAGGGCGAAGATCGGCCGCCGGATGAAGAGCGCGGTAAAGCCCGCCTTGCCGGAATCGTTGAGCCCGCCCGTCTCGCCCGCCATATTACGAGCCCTCCGTCACGGCGGGCGTCTGCTGCTCGGCGGTGCGCACCGCGCCGCCCGGCCGAAGCGTCTGCACGCCCTCCGTGACGACCTGGTCTCCCTTGGCGAGCTCCGCCCGCACGAGCACCTTGTCGGGATTGCGCTGGACGATATGGACCGGCACGCGCTCGACCTTGTCGCCCTTGACCTTCCAGATATAGGAGCCGTCGGCGCTCCACTGGACGGAAAGCGGATCGACGCTCGGATAGAGATCGCCTTCGAAGCGCATCGTCACCTGGAAGGACATGCCGGCGCGCAGCAGGTCTTCGGGATTGGCTATGCGGGCGCGCACGCGCAGCGTCCGGCTTTCCTGGTCGATGCGGTTGTCGATCGCCTGCACCTTTCCCGTAAAGGTCTCGCCGGGCCGCGCGACCGCCATCGCCGTCACGTCGCCGCCGACGCGCACGCTGGTGGCGAAACGCTCCGGGACCCAGAAGTCGACGAGGATTTCCGACCGGTCGTCGATGCGCGCGATCGCCGTCGACGTCGTGACATAGTCGCCGGGATTGACCGCGATGATGCCGACCACACCACCATAGGGCGCGATGATGTCGCGGCGGCTGAGTGCCAGCTCGGCATTCCGCAGTGCAAGTTCCGCCGCCGAAAGCGCGGTCTGGGCGTCCTGCAAGTCCGCAAGGCTGGTCGAGGAGCGGAGGTTCTGCAGGCGCTTGAGCTTCTGGTCCGCGCTCTGCCGCGCCACGCGCGCCTGGTCCGCGGCAATCTTCTGTTCCTCGCTGTCGAGGCGGGCGATCACCTGCCCCTGCTTCACCCGGTCGCCCGATTCCACGAGGACCTCGGTGAGGTTGCCGGTCGCGTAGGGCGTCACCGTCACGGTGCGGATCGCCTCGCCGTCGCCGATGGCGTTCAGCCGGTCGTTGACGACGGCCATGGCGACGGGCTTGGTGGCGACGAGCGTCGCCCCGCCGCCGAACGTGCGGTTGCCGTCCCCCCTGCCGCCGCCGTCCGCCTCGCTTTTATCCGCGGGCGCGATGGCGGCGACAAGCGTGCCCGGCAGGCCCGCGGCCTCCAGCATGTCGTTCGCCCCCGGCGCGAAGCGGCCCCATAGCAGTACCCCGGCCAAAATGACGCCAAGGCTGATGAGGAGCTGTTTCCAAACCCGCATGCACACTCTCTCCAATGGAAGCGAACCGCCGCCTGTTGCGACGCGACATAGGGCGAGTATCCCGCTTTGGAAATGAACCGGCAACGAAAGAATACGATCATTACGCAATTGTAAGATTGCAGCGCCGGTCCATTACCGAAGCGTAAGAAAAGACGGGGAAATCCTCTCCCGCCGCGCCCTGGCGCAGCCGGCCGGCGACAAACCCAGAGGCGCCCGTGGACGGCGTCTTCGACGTCGGCCCCGCCAAGGCCTGAACGGCCGCGGTTTCCACAATCTTTCGGCCGTCGTTCTTCCCCGTGGAATAAAAGCAGAACGGAAAACTGGCCTTTCGGGACCGAATCACTACATTGAGCCGCATGATCAGCGGTTACGACGACATTCCCTTCTTCGACGAGGACCCGCAGCTCGGCGGCAAGCCCGCGGCGCCGGCCAAGCCCGCCGGCGGCCTCGGCATCGCCGCGCGCGCCATGGCGGCCCGCGATGCCCACCGGGCGCCGGACTATCTCTCCGGCCTCAATCCCGAGCAGCGCGAGGCGGTCGAGACGCTGGACGGACCCGTTCTGGTGCTCGCTGGCGCCGGCACCGGCAAGACGCGCGTGCTCACCACCCGCATCGCCCATATCCTCGCCACCGGCCGCGCCTTTCCCAGCCAGCTCCTCGCGGTGACCTTCACCAACAAGGCGGCGCGCGAGATGAAGGAGCGCATCGGCCTCCTCGTCGGCGGCGCGGTCGAGGGCATGCCCTGGCTCGGCACGTTCCACTCCATCGGCGTCAAGCTCCTGCGCCGTCACGCCGAGCTCGTCGGCCTCAGGTCGGATTTCTCGATCCTCGACACCGACGACGTCGTGCGCCTGATCAAGCAGATCCTCCAGGCCGAGGGCATCGACGACAAGCGCTGGCCGGCGAAGCAGTTCGCCGGCATGATCGACACCTGGAAGAACAAGGGCCTCGACCCCGCGCAGATCCCGGAGGGCGACGCGCGCGCCTTCGCCAACGGCAAGGGCCGTGAACTCTACGTCGCCTACCAGAACCGCCTGAAGACGCTGAACGCCTGCGATTTCGGCGACCTGCTGCTGCACCCGATCCGCATGTTCCGCGCCAATCCAGACGTGCTGGCCGAATATCACCAGAAGTTCCGCTACATCCTGGTCGACGAGTACCAGGACACCAACACCGCGCAATATATGTGGCTGCGCCTCCTCGCCCAGCGCCCCAAGGGCACGCCGCAAAACGTCTGCTGCGTCGGCGACGACGACCAGTCGATCTACGGCTGGCGCGGCGCGGAGGTGGACAACATCCTGCGCTTCGAGAAGGATTTTCCGGGCGCCAGGGTCATCAAGCTGGAGCGCAACTACCGCTCCACCGCCCATATCCTCGGCGCCGCCGGCCACCTGATCGCCCACAACGAGGACCGCCTTGGCAAGACGCTCTTCACCGAAAGGCACGATCCCGACGACGACAAGGTCGTGGTGCACGCCGCCTGGGATTCCGAGGAAGAAGCCCGCGCCGTCGGCGAGGAGATCGAGCAGCTCCAGCGCAGGGAGCACAAGCTGAACGACATGGCGATCCTCGTGCGCGCGTCCTTCCAGATGCGCGAATTCGAAGACCGCTTCGTCACGCTCGGCCTCAACTACCGCGTCATCGGCGGCCCGCGCTTCTACGAGCGGCTGGAGATTCGCGACGCGCTCGCCTATTTCCGCCTCGTCAGCCAGCCGGCCGACGACCTCGCCTTCGAGCGTATCGTCAACACGCCCAAGCGCGGCCTCGGCGACACGACGATCCGCAACCTGCACGACTATGCGCGAGCCCGCGACATCCCCATGCTCGCCGCCGCCGCCGACATCGTCGAGACGGACGAACTGAAGCCGAAGGCGCGCAAGGCGCTGTTCGACGTCGTCGCCGATTTCCGCCGCTGGCAGTCGCTGCTGGAGACGATGCCGCACACCGAGCTTGCCGAGCAGATCCTCGACGAGAGCGGCTATACCGCCATGTGGCAGGCCGACAAGTCGGCCGAAGCGCCGGGACGCCTTGAAAACCTCAAGGAACTGATCCGGTCTATGGAAGCCTTCGAGTCCCTGCGCGGCTTCCTGGAGCACGTCTCGCTCGTCATGGACGCCGAGCAGAACGAGAACCTCGACGCCGTCTCGATCATGACGCTGCATTCGGCCAAGGGCCTCGAATTCGAGACCGTCTTCCTGCCCGGCTGGGAGGAAGGCCTCTTCCCGCACCAGCGCGCGCTCGACGAGGGCGGCCGCTCCGGGCTGGAGGAGGAACGCCGCCTCGCTTATGTCGGCATCACGCGGGCGAAACGCCGCTGCCATATCTGGTTCGTCTCGAACCGGCGCATCCACGGACTCTGGCAATCCACCCTGCCCTCCCGCTTCCTCGAGGAACTGCCGGAAAGCCATGTGGAAGTGGCCGAGGTGGAGCAATCCTATGGCGGTTACGGCCGCGGCGGCTACGGCCAGTCGCGCTTCGACAAGCAGGAGCCCTTCCAGAACGCCTATTCGACACCCGGCTGGCGGCGCGCGCAGGCGAACCGCACGGATGCGACGCGGGACAACTGGGGCTCACGCTCCGGCCACGCGGTCGAGCGTATCGGCTATGGCGAAAGCGGCCCGCGCGGCCGCACCATCGAGGGCGAGCTGGTCGCCAAGTCGACCACGAGCGAGCCGTCGAAATTTTCGATCGGCGACCGGGTCTTCCACCTGAAATTCGGCAACGGCAACGTGGCGGCGGTCGAAGGCAACAAGCTGACGATCGATTTTGACCGCGCCGGCCAGAAGCGCGTGCTCGACGGCTTCGTCGAGCGGGTGTGATCGGCACGCGCCCAAAGGCGGGCGTTACGATAGGATTCGGCTTCCCTTCCCTTCCTTTCCTTCTCTCCGGCGGGGAAAGGTGGCGCGAAGGTTTGAATGAGGCGACACCCCACGGAAAATCTTGAATTTTCGCGCCTTCGGCGTCCCCCTCATACGCCTGCCGGCACCTCTCCCCGCTGGGGAGAAGGAAGATGAGGCGGTGATTTCCCTTCACAGAGGAAATTGCGGCAGGAGTCTTGCCCGTCGAATGCGAAGGGCTCGGCACGTCAAGTCCCTCCCCTTCGCGGGGAGGGATTTGGGAAGCAGCCTTTACACCCCGGCCTTGCGGTAGAGCGCGGCGAGCTGCGTGCGGGACGACGGCATTTCCGGCACGACGACGAGCATCGTCACATGGCCGCGCTTGAAGGCATTGAGGAAGGGTTCGTAATTCTGGAAGGCGACGCAGCCGTGCGAGCCCTTCTGGTTGCGCAGGAGATTGGTGTGCGTGAGCAGGCCCGTGCGGTTCTTCGGATCGCGCCCGTCGACGGAGAGCATGCGGATCGCCTCGACACCGTGGAAGCGGCGCTCGCGCATCTTCAACCGATAGACGCCGGCCGGCGTAGGTCCGTTCATCTTGACGTGCTCGTAGTCCGGATTGTCGCGCATCTTGCCGATGCCGGAATGGGCGCGCAGCTTCGTGCCGTCGGGCATGTAGACGGTCGCGTTGGACACGTCGTAGACGGCGACGCGCGTGCCCTTGCCCGGCCAGCCGCTGCCGCTCTTGCCCGAGAAGAGGCCGCCGAAGAGCGAACGCTCCGGCTTGACGATGGCGACGTCCTCGTCCTTGTCCCTGGTCTTTTCACGGGCGATGCGCGGGGCAGGCTTTTCCTCCGCCGGCTTGCGCTCGATGGTGACGGTTTCCAGCGCCGGCCGGGCCTCCGGCAGCGGGATCTCACCGAGGATCATATCCTCGTCGTCCTCCTCCGCCTCCGTCTTCTTCATCACGAGGCCGAAGGGCTGGAGGTCCTTGCGGGGGGAATTGTCGGGCAGCAGCGCGGTCACCAGCGCGGGCTGGCCGCTTACGGCCTTTTCCTGCTCCACCGAGCGCTCTGCGCGGGCGAAGGCTGCCTCGATCATCATTGCCTTGGCCTTCTCGCGCTTGACGGCGGAGGCGAGCTGGATGGAAATCTTGCGCTGGTGCGCGGCCTGGATCGCCTCGGCGGTGAGCTGCTTCTGGCGGATTTCGCTTTCGGAGGGCGGGGAGAGGCGCGAGAATTTCGCGACCTTGATGACGCGCTCCGGCTGGTTGCTTTCCACGCCGGGCGATATGACGTGAAGGGTGGCGGCGATGTCCTTGCGGCCCTCGGATAGCGAGGTCGCCGCGTCCCGCATCGCGCCGAGCGTCGAGACGACGGCCCAGGCGGATCCGGCGACGATGCCGCAGGCGACCAATGCGCTGAGAAGGATGCCCCCGGAACGGCCCCGACGGGATTTCGACGCGGAACGCGTGGAATTGCTGACAGACGCCATGATACTCGTTACCCGATACTCGTTACTCGACGCGGCCGCGGAACAAAAACTCCGGAAGCCTTTACGCTGGCGGCAGTCGGGACCGTCCGTCCCGGGCCTCTGCCGAACGAGCAAAGAATGACGAAATATGGTAAGCAATTCCTAAACGGCGCCTCGTGTTTTTGAAGGGGTGTGCCGGGCGGTCCTCGAAACCCGGCAAGGCGTGCCTTTCACAAAAATGCGGCGCTCGCGTGTCCGGATGCCCGCACTCGCTAGAATTGGGGATGCCGGGCGAGCCAGTCGGTCGCCCCTTCATAGGCGGCGGCAGCGGCGAGCACGTCCCGGTCGGAGCGCGCGGGACCGATGATCTGGATGCCGGCCGGCAGCCCGTTTTCCCCGAACCCGGCCGGCATGGCCGCGACGGGAAGACCGGCGAGCGTCGGCCCGATCACCACCTCCATCCAGCGATGATAGGTATCCATCGTCCGCCCGGCGATCGCCTTCGGCCAGTCCAGTTCCGCCGCGAAGGGAAAGACCTGCGCGGAAGGCAGGATCAGGAAATCGTAGGTTTCGAAGAGACCGGCGACATGGCGGTACCAGTCGCTGCGCCCGAGCGAGGCGGCGTGGACCTCGGCCGCCGAAAGGCCATGGCCGTTCTCGATCTCCCAGATCATCTCCGGCTTCATGCGCGCCCGGCGCTGCGGGTCGGCATAGTCGGCCGCCTGCCCGCCGCAGACGAGGAAATGGCGCAGCGTGCGCCAGACCTGCCAGAGCCGCGCCATGTCGAAGCCCGGCGCCACCGCCTCCACTGTGCAGCCGAGCCGACGGAAGACGTCGAGCGAGGCGCGGCAGAGCTCCAGCACGCCCGGCTCGAAGGCGAGATAGCCGTCGAAATCGCCGAGCCAGCCAATGCGGGCGCCCGAGAGGTCGCAGCCTTTATCCAGCGCCAGGTCCTCGCCGGGCAGCGACAGCGGGTCGCGCGGATCGTATCCGGCCTGCGTGGCCAAAAGCGCCGCAACGTCGGCGACGCTTCGCCCCATCGGGCCGTTGACGGCGAGCTGGCCGAGGAAGAGTTCGTTGCCGAGCGAGGGCACCCGGCCGAAGGACGGGCGGAAACCGACGACATTGTTGAAGCCGGCGGGATTGCGCAGCGATCCCATCATGTCGCTGCCGTCGGCGACCGGCAGCAACCGCGCCGCCAGCCCGGCCGCCGCCCCGCCGGAGGAACCGCCGGCGCTCTTCGTCGTGTCGTAGGGATTGCGGGTGACGCCGAAGACCGGGTTGTAGCTGTGCGAGCCGAGACCCATTTCCGGCGCGTTGGTCTTGCCGATGACGATGGCGCCGGCCGCGCGGATGCGCTCGACATGGATGTCGTCGTAGTCGGGCACGAAGTCCGCATAGTTCGCCGAGCCGAAGGAGCACAGGATGCCCCTGGCCTCGGAAAGGTCCTTCACCGCGAAGGGCACGCCATGCAGCCAGCCGCGATAGTCCCCGGCGGAAAGCGCCCGGTCGGCCTCCTCCGCCTCGGCAAGCAGCACCTCGGCCGGGCGCAGGCTGACGATGGCGTTGATGCGCGGGTTGATCGCCTCGATGCGCGACAGGTAGGCGGCCATGACGGTACGGCAGTCCAGCCGGCACGCGGTGATGGCGGCGGAAAGGGAAAGGGCGGAAAGGTCGGTGATGTCCTGCAAGGTCGGCTCCGGCAATCGTCTGATGCAAGAGCTAGCAGGCGCGGCAGGGCAGCGCCAGCCCGGCGTCATCGCTGCCGCCCGCGACAGGCCCGGCCGTCGATTTCCGCGGGCGCCTGCGGCGAGCCTTTCGACGCCGGAAGCCATGTACGCCTGCGAGCGGGGCAGCCATCAGCCGCGTGAAGACCTGCCGTCAAGCATCGGAACCGGCGCGGTTTTTCGCCGAAAACCTGCCCTGCCCCGCCGCCGACGGTCCGGATTTTGCCCCTGCGCAAGTAGGACGATCTCGCAACCTATTCCTTTTGAACGGTAAATGTGCTTACATTGAATGAACGTTCAGCAAGATATGGGGAACAGGATGAACGAGATGATCCGCGACATCAGCGTTCCTGACGACTGGGACAGGAGCGGACTTCCGGGCTGGTGTTACCATAGCCCCGCCCTGCTGGAGCTGGAAAGGCAGCATGTCTTCCGCGAACACTGGCAGATCGCCTGCCATGTCTCCGACATTCCCGAGCCCGGCAACTATCTTGCCATGGACGTCGTCGGCGAACGCGCGCTCATCCTGCGCGGGCAGGACGGCGCCGTGCGCGCCTTCCACAATATCTGTCGCCATCGCGGCTCCCGCCTCGTCGCGGATGAGAAGGGGGCGTGCCGCAACGCGCTCGTCTGTCCGTTCCACGGCTGGGTCTACAATCTCGACGGCACGCTGCGCGGCGCCGCCCGCCCCCGCAGCTTCCCGCCGCTCGACAAGGACGAATTCGCGCTGAAGCCGCTGGAATGCGAGATCTGGCAGGGCTTCGTCTTCATCCGCTTCGCTCCCGGGCCGCAGCCCCCCGTCGCCGAACTGATGAAGCCCTTCGAGGAGGAACTGTCGCACTACCGGCCGCAGGAGATGGTGCCGGCGGGCGGCATCTGGACGCAGGAAACGCCTGTCAACTGGAAATCCGTGCGCGACGTCGACAACGAGGGCTACCACGTCGCCATGGCCCACCCGGCCCTGCAGGATCTCTACGGCTCCACCTATTACGACGAGCCCTTCGTCGACGGCCTCTGCCGCTCCTTCGCGACCTACAATCCGCATGCCGGCCGGCGCTGGAGCGTGCGCAACTACGTGAGGATCTCGCCTGACAACACGCGGCTTCCCGAGCGCCTGCGCAGGGCCTGGATCTATTTCGGCCTCTTCCCGAACTGCGTCATCGCCGTCACGCCGGAAACCGTGCAGTTCTACCAGGAATTCCCCGTCGCGGTGGGCAGGACCCTGCTGCGCGGCGGCGTCTATCGATACCGCGACGAGGACCGCGCGCACCGCCTCGCCCGCTACCTCGCCTTCCGCATCGACCGCGACACGCAGGCCGAGGACGTTCAGCTCACCGTCTGGTCGAATGAGGCCATGACCTCTGCCGCCTTCGCCGGCTTCTACCTCTCCGACCTCGAATACGGCGTGCGCACCCACCACGACCACCTGCGCCGCGTCCTGCCGGTCGTGAACGTGAAGGATGCGCCGGAGGAAAAGGACATGGCGGACATCAATGCCGGCCTGAAAGGCTGATCGAAAAATACACCGACTGCAAAAAAGGCCCGCATTCGCGGGCCTCCAGACTGCTGGCAAAGTGCGACAACGTCTCTTTCGCCATGCTCGGGCCTGTCCCGAGCATCTGCAACGTCTTTATTTGTCAATGCTTTAGCGGGTCCTCGGCACAAGGCCGAGGATGGCGGTGGTGGGCAGGGCGAGGCTTGTCAACAAGCCGCAGGCCACATTCGCGGGCTCGAACGACTGGACCGGGCAATGGTTGCTCCAAGCAAGCCATCCGTGGAAGGGCTCAGCCCTTCCACAGCCCCTCGCGGGCAAGATCGTCCATTGTCAGCTCGATGCCCCGGCGCAGGATCGCCGCCATGTCGTCGATCTGCGCCGTCGAGATGGTCAGCGGCGGCGACATCACGCACATGTTGATGAGCGGGCGCACCAGAAGGCCGAGGTCCTGGCAGTGCCGGTCGATGCGCTTGCCGACTTCGAGGTCGAGCGTCAGCGGGTTCTTGCTGTCGCGGTCGGCGACGCATTCGACGCAGGCCATCAGCCCCAGCCCGCGCACCTCGCCGACCAGCGGCAGGTCCTCAAGCGCCTTGAGGCTCCGCTGGAAATGGTCCGAAACCGTCCGCGTATGCTCCAGCAGCCCGCCTTCCAGGAGGTCGAGGTTCTTCAGCGCCACCGCGCAGCCGACCGGATGGCTGGAATAGGTGAGCCCGTGCGCGAACATCGCCTCGGAATGGTTCGAGCGGCGCAGCTCCTCGAAGAGCCGCCCGGCGATCATCACCCCGCCGAGCGGGAAGTAACCCGACGTCACGCCTTTGGCGAAGGTGATCATGTCGGGCTCGATGCCGAAGACGTCCTTCGAGGCGAAGACGTGGCCGAGGCGGCCGAAGGCCGTCACCACCTCGTCGGCGATGAAGAGAATGTCGTTTGCGCGGCAAAGCGCGTGCATGCGCTCGAGATAGCCGGCGGGCGGCACGATGACGCCGCCGGAGGCCATGACGGGCTCGGCGATGAAGGCGCCGATCCTGTCCGCCCCCCTCTCCTCGATGACCGCCCGGAGCTCTTCGACGAGAAAGTCGCAGAAGGCCCCGACCCTCATGCCGGCCGGCCGGCGGAACGGGTCCGGGCAGGAGAGCTTGACGACGAGATCACCGGCGCTGTCCATCCAGTCATGGTCGCGCGGCCGGCCGTTGAGCGAGGCGGACAGGTAGGTCGAGCCATGGTAGCCGCCCTGCCGGGAAACGATCAGCTTCTTCTCCGGCCGCCCCTTCACATTGTTGGCGAACTGCATGAAGCGCAGCGCCGTCTCCACCGCCGAGGAACCACCCGTCGTGTAGAACACATGGTCGACGCCCTCGGGCGCATGGCCCGCCAGCCGCGCCGAGAGCACGGCGGACGGCGCGTTCGTCGTGTACCACGGCGAATTGTAGGAAAGCTCCATCGCCTGCGTGGCCATCACGTCGGCCAGCGCCCTGTTGCGATGCCCGGCATTGACGCACCACATGCCGGCGGGACCGTCGATCAGCCGGCGGCCGGCCGCGTCCGTCACGTAGATGCCGTCGCCCGCCTCGATGCGCCCGCGCGCCTCCGCGCCGATGGAGCCGGACACCGGCCAGGGCTGCACCAGATGGCGCTCGGCAAGCCGGGTCAGCTCGTCGGCCGCCGCGCCCTCCGCGCGCCCGCCCTCGTCCCCGGCCTTCGCAATTGCCGCCATGTTCGTCTCCATCAGGATTCTAAGAAATATTCCCGGAGCAACAATATGAAAGTTCTAACATTTTTCCATCATATTGAATGTTCGTTCAATCAATATCGCAGAAGTGGGGCTTGATTTCAACGGGGATTTGGGCGCATGTTGGCACCAGGGAACAGAGACGCCGCCCGCAAGGGACGCGCGCAAGCCGAAAAGGCGCCGGACATGGGAATGGAAAACCTCACGCTCCATGAGAGTTGTCGTCGCGAAGGTTTCGTCCGATGACGGCAACGGCGTTCGATACGATCGCTGGAACGCCCTCTCCCGCCAGGCACCGGGCCTGGATGCGGAGCGAAGAGGCCCGCGGCCTCGCCATGATCTCGCCGACCTTCCTTTATGCGCTGGCGCTGCTCTTTCTCCCGGTCCTCATCGTCATCGCCTACAGCTTCTGGACCCAGGACTATCTCGACATCGACCGCACCTTCACGCTGGAAAACTACCGGCAGGCGCTGACGGAACCGATCTACCGCGACCTCTTCGTCCGGTCGCTGTGGATCTCGCTGGCGGTCAGCATCGTCACCGTCGTCTTCTCCTATCCCGTCGCCTGGTTCATCTCCTTCCACGGCGGGGTGCACCGGAACCTCTGGCTCTTCCTCATCACCGTGCCCTGCTGGACGAGCTACCTGCTGCGCGTCATGTCCTGGAAGGTCATCCTCGGCTATGGCGGCGTCCTGAATACCGGCCTCATCTCGGTCGGCCTCATCGACAAGCCGCTGACCTCGCTGCTCTACAATTCCAACGCCGTCGTCATCACGCTGGTGCACAGCTGGGCGGCCTTCGCCATCCTGCCGATCTACGTCTCGCTGCAGAAGGTCGACCGCACGCTGATCGAGGCGGCGCGCGACCTCGGCGACAGCCGCATGCGCGCCTTCCTTCGCGTCACCCTGCCGCTGTCGCTGCCCGGCGTCATCTCCGCCTTCCTGATCGTGATGATCCCGACCGTCGGCGACTACGTGACGCCGCGCCTCGTGGGCGGCAAGGACGGCGTGATGATCGCGACGGCGATCCAGGCGCAGTTCGGCAAGGGCGCCAACTGGCCGCTCGGCGCCGCCCTGTCGGTGACGACCATGGTGCTCGTCTCGCTGACGGCCGCCGCCGTCGTGCTCGCCCTCAGGTTCGCCGTGCGGAGGATCAGATGAGCCTCCTGACGCAGCGCCTGCGCGTGCTTCCCTTCCTGCCGGCCTATGTCGCCGTCTATTTCCTTTTCCTCTACCTGCCGATCCTGCTGCTGCCGGTCTTCTCCTTCAACGATGCGGTGACGACCACCTTCCCGCTCGCCGGCTTCACCACGAAATGGTACGCCTCGCTCGCCGGCAACTCGGCCATGCTGCAGGCGGCGCGGAACAGCCTGGTCGTCGGCATCTGCGTCTCGCTGCTCTCCACCGTCCTCGGCATCTGCGCTGCCCGCGCCATCACGCGCTACCGCTTCCGCGGCCAGCGGGCGGCATCCGGCCTCATCATGGCGCCGCTCTTCCTGCCGGAGATCATCGTCGCGGTCTCGCTTTTGATGATCGTGCTGGCGCTCGGCGCGGAACTCTCGCTCGTCACCGTCATCCTCGGCCAGACCGTGTTCTGCGTGCCCTATGCCATGTCGGTGCTCGTCTCCGGCTTCGAGGGCTTCGACCGGAGCCTGGAGGAAGCCTCCTGTGACCTCGGCGAGACCGCTCTCGGCACCTTCCGGCGCGTGACGCTGCCGGTGGTGGCGCCGGCCATCGTCTCCAGCCTCCTCGTCACCTTCACCATCTCGCTCGACGAGTTCATACTCGCCTTCTTCCTCTCCGGCACCGAGCCGACGCTGCCGGTCTATATCTGGGGCCAGCTTCGCTTTGCCGCCAAGCTGCCCGGCGTTCTGGCGCTCGGCACGATCATGCTCGTGGCCTCCATCCTCATGCTAACCCTTGCCGAAGTCCTGCGCCGCCGTGCCGAACGCCGCACGCAAATGGCCCTCATGCTGCCCTAGAGAGTTTGCGGTGAACTCCGGTTCACCGGAAATCCTCTGGCTTTTTGTCTTAACCGCATTGTCCGACGCCGGATCGAATCCGCTTCGGCCGGAAATGCTCCAGGAGCCGCCAATGCCCGACCGCGCGATGATCGAGATCCAGGACGTGTCGAAGTTCTACGGCATCTACAAGGCGCTCGACGACGTGTCGCTGTCCATAAGCGAGGGCGAGTTCTTCTCGCTGCTGGGTCCCTCCGGCTGCGGCAAGACCACGCTCCTGCGCTCCATCGCCGGCTTCGAGACGCCGACGACGGGCGAGATCTACATCGACGGCGTGCCGTGCCTCGCCTTGCCGCCGAACAGGCGGCCGACCAACATGGTGTTCCAGAGCTACGCCATCTTCCCCCATCTCGACGTCGCGGAAAACGTCGCCTACGGGCTGAAGCGGCTGAAGCTGGCGCCGGAGGAGGAAAGGAAGCGCGTCGGCGACGCGCTCGACCAGGTGCGCCTTTCCGGCCTCGGCCAGCGCAAGGCGCACGAGCTTTCCGGCGGCCAGCGCCAGCGCGTGGCGCTCGCCCGCGCCCTCGTCATGCGCCCGAAGGTGCTGCTGCTCGACGAGCCGCTGTCTGCGCTCGACAAGAAGCTGCGCGAGGAAATGCAGGTGGAACTGCGCACGCTGCAGAAGGCCGTCGGCATCACCTTCGTCCTCGTCACGCATGACCAGTACGAGGCGCTCGCCCTTTCCGACCGCATCGCCGTCATGTTCGGCGGCCGCATCGCCCAGGTCGCCGCGCCGAAGGAAATCTACCAGCACCCGCGCACGCGCAAGGTCGCCGATTTCCTCGGCGGCATGAATTTCCTGAGGGCGAAGGTGCTCGGTGAACAGGGCAATGCCGTCTCGGTCGATGCCGCCCGCTTCGGTGCCGTCAGTCTCGACAAGCCGCACGGCTTTGCCGCCACCGACGGCCACGTCACCGTCGGCATCCGCCCGGAGCGCCTGCGTCTTCTGTGGGACGACGAGCGCGCGCCGCACGAGCTTGCCGGCCGCATCGAGAACCGCGCCTATTTCGGCGAGGTCACCCACCTGACGGTCGGCATCGACGGGCTGGAACAGCCGCTCTCCATGGTCGAGACGAACAATTACGGCGCCGACGACCTGCCGATCGGCGCGGAGATCCGCCTTGCCTACGATCCGGACGCCTTCGTGCTGCTGGCGGAGGACCCGCCAATATCGCGGGTGTAAAAAGCGGCGCCTCTCAATACCCCGCCTTGATCTTCTCGAATTCGGCGATCATCTTCTGCCTCAGTTCCGTCGGCATCGGCGACTGGAAGAGCGTGTTGGCGACGAAGGCGTCGACGTCGGCATAGCCCTTGTCCTTGAGGATCGCCGGATCGACCGCCGCCATGCCCTTGGCGTTGGAATGGCCGTAGCCCCAGTTCTCCACCATATAGGCGGCCACCGAAGGTTCGGTCACGGCATTGAGGTAGTCGTAGGCGCGATCCGTGCTGCCCTCCCCGCCCTTCAGCCGCACATAGCCGCAGACCCAGGTGGAGAGCCCCTCCTGCGTATCCTTCTTGATGGCGACCGGCTGGCCCTCGGCCTGAAGGGTCGTCGCCGTCTCGTTCCACGCCCAGGCGAGATCGACCTCGCCGCTCGCCATGGCCTGGCTGAGGTCGGTGTTGTCGGTCCAGTAGAGCCGCACGTTCTTGTGCACGTCGCGCAGGAAGGCGGAGGCCTCCTGGAACTGCGCGTCGGTCATCGCCGTCCAGTCCTTGAGGCCGATGGCGAGGCTCGCCAGCGCATAGGCGTCGTCGACATTGTCGCCGATCGAGACGCGGTCCTTGAACGTCGGGTCGGCAAAGGCCTTGAGCGAGGCCACCTCTTCGGGCTTCACCGTGTCCGTGCGGTAGGTCAGCACCGTGTTGCCCCATTCGAAGGGAATGAACCAGGCCGTCCCGTCCTCGGAGGTCATCAGGTTCTTCATCGCCTTGAAGTTCGGCAGGATGTCGTTCCACGACGCGAGCTTGGCCGTGTCGAGCGGCTCCAGCAGGCCCGCCTCCCGCCACTTCACGACGCTCTGCGAACAGGGATGCGCCAGATCCGCCTTGAAGCCGGAGCGCAGCTTCTGGAACGCCTCCTCCTCGTCGCCGAAGAACGAGAAGTCGGGCTCGCCGCCGTGCTTTTGCGTATAGGCGGAGTGGAAGGCGGGGTCCTCGTAGCCGGACCAGTCGAAGACGGTCAGCGTGTCGGCGGAAAGGGCGGGAAGCGCGGTGCCGAGGGCAAGGAGGGCGGCAAGGCCCACCGTGGTGCAAGTCCTGGCCTTATCGATCGTCTTCATGCCGTGCTCCTTCCCGTTTCGGGTTCCCTATCGTGGTTTTGGTCCCTGGATCGTCAGATGCTGCGGGAAGGCGATGGCGACGAAGGCGATGGCCGCCTCCAGCGCCTTTTCCCGCGTCGTGCCGTCGCCCATCATCAGGCGCAGCCACAGGCCCTCCAGCATGGCGCAGAGCGAAAGCGCCATGGGCTCCGGCTCATAGCCATAGCCGCCCTCGGCCTTGAGGTCGGCGCACAGCGAGATCACCGTTTCCTGGTACTTGACGTCGCGCGCGCCGCACAGCGCCTGGTAGGTCGGCCGCGACTTGGCCTCGCCCCAGAAGGCGCACCAGGCGGCCAGCTTGCGCTTGGTGCAGATCTTGCGGTCGAAATCGGCATGGATCAGCGCCCAGAGGCGGCCGGCAAGGCTCGGCCCCGCCTTGTCCAGCGCCGCGTTCCAGTGGTCCGCATATTCCTCGGACATGTATTGCAGCGTGGCGACGAGCAGGTTGTCCTTGCTCTCGAAATGGAAGTTGACGATGCCGCGGGAAAGGCCGGCGCCGTCGGCGACATCCGCGAGCGTGGTGTCGGAATAGCCGCGCCGGGCGAGCGAATCGATCGTCGCCTCGATGAGCTGCTGCCGCCTCGTTTCCTTGGAAGCCTTGCGCCCCCGCTTCCCGCCGTCGCCCGAGCCCTGTTCAGCCCCGTCTGCCCGCATCTTGACCGTCACCTTGCCCCTGGGATTTTTCAGCAGAACGGTCACGGGCGAACTCCCGAAGCCGGCTTGCTGGCGCGCAGATGAGCGGGACAATGCTCCCCGCTGTCAAGAACCTTCTGCATGGCCGTCCAGGTGCGGATGTTCTTCTCGACATAGGCCTCGCCGACCGCCGCCGCGGCCTGCGCACGCAGCGGGCCTTTCAGGCGCTCCAGTTCACCGCGCGCCACGTCCCGATACCAGGCGTTGCGGCTCTCGGCGGCACAGTCGACGAAACCGGCCGCCGCCATGGCCGCGAGATAGCGGCGCGCGGAGGCCATGCCGAAGCTCAGCCCCTCGGCGGCGATATAGGCCTGCATGTCCGCGCTCGGCGCGCCGTCATGGCCGATCAGCCAGTCGGATGCGGCAAGGACGCCGCCGGGCTTCAGCACGCGGTAGAGCTCGGCAAACAGCGCCTCCTTGTCCGGGACATGGATCATCGCATCCTTGGAAAAGACCACGTCGAATTCGCCGTCGCCGAACGGCAGGCGTCTCGTCGGGCTCGAAACGAAGCGCGCGATGAAGGAAAGCCCCGCTGCATCCGCCGCCGCAACGGCCCGGTCGACGACCGGCCGCTCCACGTCGTAGCCGACGATCCCGGCCGGCCGATGGGTTCTGGCGATGTGCAGTGTGATGCCGCCCGCGCCGCAGCCGAAATCGAGCACGCACCTGTCCTTGAGATCGATGCCCGAAAGCACGCGGTCCACCTCCTGCGGCCCGCCCGGCGAAAGATAGCCCTCGCCCCACATCACCGCGAGGAAGCGGATCGCCGCCTCGTCATATTCCGGCTCCGCCGCCGCACCGTGCTCACCCCTCGCCATCATGGCTTTCCCGCTCTCGTGGCCGCGTGGCCGGCGCGCTTTTCCGTGGAACGAAATTCTAGCGCATAATCAGGCGATTGCAATATACTTGCTGAATGATCATTCAGAATATCTGGACAACATTTTGCTTTTGATGCAGCTTTCTGAAGCAAGGGAGACGTCAAGATGCGCAAGTACGATGCCCTGATCGTCGGCGGCGGCCATAACGGGCTGGTCACGGCCTGCTATCTCCAGCGCGCCGGCCTCGACGTGCTCGTCGTGGAGAAGAACGGTTGGGTCGGCGGCGCGGCGACCAGCCGCGAGCTGACGCCCGGCTTCCTCTACTCCAACTGCTCCTATGTCTGCTCCCTCTTCCGGCCGGAGATCATGCGCGATCTGGAACTGCCCCGGCACGGCCTCCAGGTCATCGCCTATGAGGGCGGCGCGGTGTTCACCCGCGACGGCGACTACCTCGCCTCCTACCGCGACCACGACAGCCACCGCCGCGAATTCGCCCGCTACTCCAGGCGCGACGCGGAAGCCTACGAGCGCTATGCCCGTGACGTGACGCGCCAGTGCCGCTTCATCCAGCCGCTCCTGATGCGCACCGCGCCCGATCCCTTCGGCTTCCGCCCGCGCGACATTTCCGAACTCCTCTATCTCGCGAAAAAATTCGGCGCGTTCAGCCCGCACGAAATGGCCGAGACGCTGCGCTTCTGGACCATGTCGATCTCCGACTTCCTCGACGAATATTTCGAGACCGACGTCATCAAGGCCTATCTCGCGCTGTCGGGCATCATCGGCACAGCGCTCGGCCCCATGTCGCCCGGCACGGCCTATGTCCTGCTCCACCATTATATGGGCGAGGTGGACGGCTCCGTCGGCGCCTGGGGCTATGCGCGCGGTGGCATGGGCGCGGTGACCGAGGCGCTTTCCCGCTCCTTCCGGGCCTCCGGCGGCACGATCCGCACCGATGCCGAGGTCTCGAAGATCCTGACGCGCGGCGGCCGCACCACCGGCGTCGTCCTGGCGAACGGCGACGAGATCCGCGCCGATCTCGTCGTCTCCAATGCCGATGTGAAGCGCACCTTCCTCAAGCTCGTCGACGAGGACAGCCTGCCCGGCGAATTCGTCCACCGGGTCAGGCACTTCAAGATGCGCGGCTCCTCCGGCAAGGTGAACATCGCGCTCGACAGCCTGCCGGAATTCCCGGCCCTGCCCGAAGGCTCCACCTGCATCCGCGGCGACATGCATTTCACCGACTCGATCGAGCGCATGGAGCGCGGATACGACGACTGGAAGGCCGGGCGCTGGTCGGCCGATCCCTTCCTCGACATGATGATCCCCACCCTGCTCGATCCGACCATGACATCGCCCGGCAAGCACTTCATGAGCTGCTTCGTGCAGTATTGCCCGCCGAAGGTCGAGGGCCGGGAGTGGACGGATGCGGACCGCGACGCCTTCGCCGAGACCGTCATCGGCCAGATCGCCGACTATTCTCCCGGCTTCCGCGACCGCATCGTGCATATGGAAGTGCGCACGCCGCGTGAGATCGAGAACGAGGTGGGCCTCACCGAAGGCAACATCTTCCAGGGCGAACTCACCTTCGACCAGTTGCTCTTCAACCGGCCCGTGCCGGGCTATGCCCAGTACCGCAGCCCGATCCACGGACTCTATATGTGCGGCTCCTCCACCCATCCGGGCGGCGGGGTCATGGGCGCGCCCGGCCGCAATGCCGCCGCCGAGATCCTGCGCGACCTGAAGCGTCCCGCCGACCAGATGAGCAAAGCCCATGACGTCGTTTGATGCCATCGTCATCGGCGCCGGCCATAACGGCCTCGCCGCCGCCACCTGCCTCGCCAGAAGCGGCCACAAGGTCCTGGTGCTGGAAGCGGCGGACGCGCCGGGCGGCGCGGCGCGCGGCCGGGAATTCGCGCCGGGCTTCCGCTCCGCCGGCCTTGCCCATCTCGTCAACCGGCTCGATGGCGCGGTCGCCCGCGACATCGGCTTCGACCTTGCGGGCGGTGACGCATTGTTGCCGACCACGGTGCTCGACGGCAGCGGCCGGGGCGTCACCCTCAACGGCGCCTATGGCGAAACCATCGACGGCGTCACCGCCGAGGAGGAAGCCGCCTTCGCCGCGCTGCGCGGCAAGCTCGTCTTTCAGGCGGCTATCCTCAAGCGCTTCCTGCGCCGCCCGCCGCCGCAGATCGGCGCCATCTCGCTTGGCGACCTCTCGACCTTCGCCGCGACCGGCTTCAGCCTGATCCGCAAGGGGCGCGGCGAGGGCCGCGATTTCCTGCGCATGCTGCTGATGAACGTCGCCGACGTCGCCGACGAATATCTCGCCGACAACAGGCTGAAGGGCCTTCTCGCCTTCGACGCCACGCTTGGCATCCATCTCGGCCCCCGCTCGCCGACCTCCCTGCTCGGCCTCTACTATCGCCTGACGGGCGACGCCGCCGGCAGGGCCGGCGGTCAGTTCGTGCCGGCCGGCGGCATGGCCTCGCTCGCGCCCGCCTTCGTGCGCGCCGCCGAAAAGGCCGGCGTCACCATTCGCTGCAGCGTACCCGTCGGCCGCATCCTCGTCGACCGCGGCCGGACGAGCGGCATCGTCACCAGCGACGGCACCGAGATCGCCACCCGGGTCGTCGTCTCCGCCATCCATCCGCAGACGACCTTCCTCCACCTCGTCGACCCCGCCGAAAGCGGCACCGGCTTCGTGCGCTCGGTGAGGAACGTGCGCAGCTTCGGCAACGTCGCCAAGCTGGACCTCGCTCTGGACCGCATCCCCAGCTTCGAAGGCCTTCCGGCCGAGGCCCGCAGCGGCCGCATCGTGCTGGTGCGCGGGATGGAACAGGTCGAGACGGCCTTCAACCCGGCGAAATACGGCGAATTCTCCCCCGACCCGGTGATGGAGATCACGCTGCCGAGCCTTGCCGATCCCGCGCTCGCGCCGGCCGGCGGCTGCACGCTGTCCGCCCTCGTGCAATATGCGCCCTACCGGCTCAAGGCGGGCTGGGAAACAGGCAAGCCTGCCTTCCTCAGGATCGTGCTGGAGACGCTGGAACGCCACGCACCCGGCATCGGCACGTCTGTCGTCGCGGCGAGCCTGATGACGCCGGTCGACATCGAGGCGGAATACAACCTGCCCGGCGGCCACTGGCATCACGGCGAGCTGCAGGCCGACCAGTTGCTCGTCAACCGCCCGACCGGCGCGGCCTCCGGCTACACGACGCCCATCGAGGGCCTCTATCTCGCCAGCGCCGGCGCGCATCCGGGCGGCGGCATTTCCGGCCTTCCCGGCTGGAACGCGGCCCGCCACATCCTTTCGGGAGAAAGGGCATGAACGCCATGACGAAATCCGCCGCGGACCTGCGCCGCGCCGCCCGCGACCATATCCGCACCCCGCGCCTCGAAACGCCGTTCCACGCGCGGCTGACAGCACTGAGCGAAGTGAACGACTGGTACGACTGGGCCGGCTACAAGGCGCCGCACTCGCTCTTCGACGGCGAGCTCGAATATTTCGCCATCCGCTCCACCGCCGCCCTCTTCGACATCTCGCCGATGGTGAAATACCGCATCACCGGCCCCGATGCCGAACGCTACCTAAACCGCCTGACGCTTCGTGACGTCAGGAAGCTCGCCGTCAACCGCGTGCACTACACCGCCTGGTGCGACGACCACGGCCATGTGTTGGACGACGGCACGCTCTTCCGCCTTGCCGACCAGGAATTCCGCCTCTGCTGCCAGGAGCGACACCTGCCCTGGCTGCTCGACAGCGCCTTCGGCTTTTGCATCGACATAAGCGAGGAGACGGAGGAGATCGCCGGCCTCGCCCTTCAGGGCCCGACCAGCTACGCGGTGCTGCGCGATGCCGGCTTTGCCGGCGTGGAGAGACTGAAACCCTTCGACATCGCCGCGTTCCCGCACGAGGACGCCGGGGTGACGGTCTCGCGCACCGGCTTCACCGGCGATCTCGGCTACGAACTGTTCGTGCCGCGCGCGAAGGCCCTTTCCTTCTGGGACCGTCTGTGGGCCGCCGGCCAGCCGCACGCCATCCGCGCCATCGGCTACGGCGCGCTCAACCAGACGCGCATCGAGGCCGGCTTCATCGTCGCCAATGCGGATTTCGTGACCGCCGAGGCGGCGCTGCGCGCCGACCGGGTGCGCATGCCCGACGAGATCGGCCTCGACTGGCTGGTCGACCCCGACAAGCCGAACTTCAACGGGCGCCGGGCGATCCTTGACGCGCGGCGGAATCAAACTCTGAAGCACATCCTCGTCGGCCTTGAAATCGAAGGGAATATCCCCGCCGAGCACGCCATCGTCTATCATCGGAAAAAGCACGAGGCGGGCCTCGTCACCGCCGCGATCTGGTCGCCCACGGCCAAGCGCAACATCGCCATCGCCAGCCTCGAACGGCCGTACGGATCGAAATTCACCGACGATCTCTGGGTGGAGATCTACGCGTTGCGCGAGCTGAAATACCAGAAGATGATGAAGCGCGCGAAGATCGTGCCGCGCCCCTTCGTCAAGCTCGCGCGCCGCACGGCGACCCCGCCGGGCCTGCGATAGATGGACGAGGAAACCCGCCGCAACTGGGAGATCATCACAACGCCGCCCGGTCCCGAATGGTCCGGGCGCGCACGCTATGCGGCGGCGATGTATTTCTGCCAGCGCGGCGATATGGCACCGGAAGTGCTGGAAATCTACCGCATCTGCTCGCGGCTGGACGGTGAGGATCCCGTCTCGGTCCTCCGGCGCTGGCAGGTCGGCGCGGACTGGATCGAGCGCCTCAAGGCCTATCGCTCAGCCTGACGGCGTGTGCGCGGCATAGGTGAGGAACAGCCGCCGCAACGCCTCCTTGCCCTCGCTCGCGATGTCGAACCGGCGGCCGAACAGCAGCCATTCCGAGCAAAGGCCCTTGATGACCCAGCGCAGAAGGGACGCGGCCGAGCGCGGCGTCCAGCAGGCGCAGAGCCGGCCCTGCCTCTGCGCCTTGGCGAAGGCCGCCTCCAGCGCCTGCATATGCTCGTCGTCGATATCGTTCTGGCGCTCGGAGATCCGGGCGAACTCGCCAGTGACGTCGCAGCGCAGGAGGATCGACAGGATGCGCTGGCGGTGCTCGTCCTCGGCCAGCAGCTCGATCCACTGCTTGCCGACCCGCTCCAGGACGGCGAGCACGTCGACATTCTCCGCCTCCAGTTCGCGGGCGATCAGGTCTTCCTGCGGCAGGGGGAGCGAATCGTAGAGTTCCAGCACGAGGTCCGCCCGGTTGGCGAAGTGCCAGTAGATGGCGCCGCGGGTCACCCCCGCGGCGCGCGCCACATCCTCCATGGAGGCATGGGAGACGCCCTTTTCGTAGAAGACCCGTTCCGCCGCCAGCAGGATCTGCTGGCGGGTTTCCTCGGCCTCTGCCTTGGTCCGGCGCATGGCGGCCTACTCCGCCGGGCTTGCGGCCGGAGCCGGCTCCTCCTTCTTCTTCTTCCCGTAGCCGAACAGCTTCATCACGAAGACGAAGAAGACGGGCACGAAGAAGACGGCGAGCACGGTGGCGGTGATCATGCCGCCCATGACGCCGGTGCCGATGGCGCGCTGGCTGCCCGAGCTCGCGCCCGTGGCGATCGCCAGCGGCAGCACGCCGAGCGTGAAGGCGAGCGAGGTCATCAGGATCGGGCGGAACCGCAGGTGGCAGGCCTCGATGGTCGCCTCGATCAGCGACCGGCCGTCGGCCATCAGCTCCTTGGCGAACTCGATGATCAGGATCGCGTTCTTCGCCGAAAGGCCGATGATCGCGATGAGGCCCACCTTGAAGTACACGTCGTTCGACATGTCGCGCAGCGTCACCGCGATGACCGCGCCGATCACGCCGAGCGGCACGACGAGGATGACCGCGAACGGGATCGACCAGCTTTCATAGAGCGCCGCAAGGCACAGGAACACCAGGAGGCACGACAGCGCGATGAGGATCGGCGCCTGCGAGCCGGACTGGATTTCCTGCAGCGACTGGCCCGTCCACTCGTAGCCGAAGCCCGGCGGAAGCTGGCCTGCGAGCCGCTCCATCTCGGTGATCGCATCGCCCGTGGAGAAGCCCGGCTTGGTGTCGCCGCTGATGCGGATCGACGGATAGCCGTTGTAGCCCACGGTCTGCGTCGGCGCCTTGACCCACTCCGCGGTCGCAAAGGCCGAGATCGGCACCATGCCGCCCTTGGAGTTGCGGACGTTGAGGTTGAGGAGGTCCGCAACCTGCATGCGCTCGCTCTGGTCCGCCTGCACCGTCACGCGCTGCATGCGTCCGGAATTCGGGAAGTCGTTGACATAGGTCGAGCCGAGGTTGGTCGAGATCGTCGAGTTGATGTCGGCGAAGGTGACGCCGAAGGTGTTCGCCTTCTCGCGATCGATCACGATATTGACCTGGGCGGCGTCCGGCATGCCGTCGAAGCGCACGCCCTGCACGACATTGCTCTGGGCGGCAAGGCCGAGGAGCTGGTCGCGCGCGGCGGCAAGCGCCGGCGCGCCGAGACCGGCGCGATCCTGCAGACGGAAGGAAAAGCCGCCCGTCGTGCCGAGGCCCTGGATCGGCGGCGGCGACAGCGCGAAGCTGATCGCATCCTTGATCTGGCTCATCGCCATCGTCGCCCGGCCGGCGATCGCCTGCGCCGCGTTGTCCGGCCCGCGCTCCGACCAGTCCTTCAGCGTCACGAAGGCAAGGCCGGCATTCTGGCCCGCGCCGAAGAACGAGAAGCCGTTGATGCCGACGATGGTGTCGACCGCCGGCTCCTGGCCGAAGATCTTCTCGGTCTGCGAGAGTACTTCGTCGGTACGGTGGCCGGTCGCTTCGGAAGGAAGCTGCATCATGACGATCACGAAGCCCTGGTCCTCGTCCGGCAGGAACGACGACGGCAGCTTCATGAACATGTAGCCGAGGCCCGCGAGGATCGCGAGATAGATGATCATGAAGCGTCCGGCGCGGCGCACCAGCCAGCCCACGGAGCCGCTGTAGCCGCGCGACGTCTTGTCGAAGCCGCGGTTGAACCAGCCAAAGAAGCCGCGCTTTTCGTGATGGTGTCCCTTGGGAACCTGCTTCAGGAAGCTGCCGGCCAGCGCCGGGGTCAGCGACAGGGCGAGGAAGGCCGAGAACAGGATCGACACGACCATCGTCAGCGAGAACTGCTGGTAGATGACGCCGACCGCGCCGGGGAAGAAGGCCATCGGGATGAACACCGAGGCGAGCACCAGCGTGATGCCGATGACGGCGCCGGTGATCTGCTTCATCGCCTTGCGGGTCGCATCCTTCGGCGGCAGCCCCTCCTCCGACATGATGCGCTCGACGTTCTCCACGACGATGATCGCATCGTCCACGAGAATGCCGATGGCGAGCACCATCGCGAACATGGTCAGGACGTTGATCGAGAATCCCATGGCATACATCACGGCGCAGGTGCCGAGCAGCGCGACGGGCACGACGAGCGTCGGGATGATCGTGTAGCGGATGTTCTGCAGGAACAGGAACATCACGAGGAACACGAGGCCGACGGCTTCGAGCAGCGTGTGCAGGACCTTCTCGATCGACACCTTCACGAAGGGCGAGGTGTCGTAGGGGATCGAATATTCGAGGCCCGGCGGGAAGAACTGCGCCAGCTCGTCCATGCGCGCCTTGATGGCTTCCGACGTCGCCATGGCGTTGCCGGTCGGCGAGAGCTGTACGCCGATGGCGGCCGACGGCTGGCCGTTGAGGCGCGTGGAGAACGAATAGGTCTCCCCGCCCACCTCGATGCGCGCCACGTCGCGCAGGCGCACGGCCGAGCCGTCCGCATTGGCGCGCAGCACGATGGAGCCGAACTCCTCCGGCGTCGTGAGCTGGCCCTTGATGTTGACGGGAGCCGCAATCTGCTGGGTGATCGGGTTCGGCTGGGCGCCGATGCTGCCGGCGGCGATCTGCGCGTTCTGCACCTGCACGGCGGCGGTCACGTCCGAGGCCGTGAGGTTCAGGCCGAGCATCTTGGCCGGATCGAGCCAGATGCGCATGGAGCGCTGCGTCGCGAAGAGCTGCGCACGGCCGACGCCGGGCACGCGCTGGATTTCCGACAGGATGTTGCGGTTGAGATAGTCGCCGAGGCTGATGGCGTCCATCGAGCCGTCGGTGGAGGTGAGCGAGACGATCAGCAGGAAGCCGGAGCCGGCCTCCTCCACCTGCACGCCCTGGCGGCGGACCGAGTCGGGCAGACGCGGCTCCACGCGGCTGATGCGGTTCTGCACGTCGACCGAGGCCTGGCTCGGGTCCGTGCCCGGCGCGAAGGTGATGTTGATGTCGGCCGAACCGGCAGCGCTCGAGGTCGACTCGAAATAGAGCATGCCGTCGACGCCGTTCAGCTCGTCCTCGATGAGCTTGGTGACGCTCTGGTAGGTATCCTGCGAGGACGCGCCGGCATAGGAGGTCGAGACCGAGATCTGCGGCGGGGCGACGTCCGGATACTGCGCGATCGGCAGCAGGGGAATGGAGATGGCGCCGGCGATCATGATGAAGATCGCGACGACCCAGGCGAAGATCGGCCTGTCGATGAAGAAACTGGGCATCGTGCGGATCCTTACTTTGCCTGCTCGGTCTTGGCGGCATCGTCGCCGCCTTCGGCCTTGCCGGCATCGCCCGGCTTGGCGGCCTCGTTGCCGCCCGCGGCCTTGCCAGCGTCACCGGCCGGGGCGGCGCCCTCGGCCTTGGCATCCGTGCCGGTTTCCGCGGCCCCTTCCTCGGCGGGCTTCTGGGCGGCGTTGGCAACGGCATTCGGGTCCCATTCCGACGGAACGACCTCGCCGCCGGGCTGGACCTTCTGGAAGCCCTCGACGATGATCTTCTCGCCGTCCTTCAGGCCGTCGGTGATGACCCAGCGCGTGCCGGCGGCGCGGCCGACGCGGACCGGACGGGTGCCGGCCTTGTTGTCGGCGGAGACCACATAGACGAGCGCGCTGCCCGAGGCGTCGCGCTGCACGGCCTGCTGCGGCACGAGCACGGCGCCCTTCTCGATGCCCTGCTCGATCTGCACGCGTACATACATGCCGGGCAGAAGGTCGCCGTCCGGGTTCGGGAATTCGCCGCGCAACGTCACCTGGCCGGTCGATTCGTCGACGGCGGCTTCCGAGAACAGCAGCTTGCCCGGATGCGGATAGTCCGAGCCGTCGTCGAGAACGAGCTTGACGTCGGCCGAGTTGTTGTCGGCCATCAGGTCGCCGTCCTGCAGCGCCTTGCGCAGGCGGATGAGATCGGTCGCCGACTGCGTGAAGTCGGCATAAACAGGGTCGAGCTGCTGGATCGTCGCAAGGTTTTCCGTGCCGTTGGCCGAAACCAGCGCGCCCTCGGTGATGAGGGCGCGGCCGATGCGGCCGCTGATCGGCGCCTTCACATCGGTATATTCGAGGTTGAGCCTGGCCGTCGCAAGGCCGGCGTCGGCGATCGCCACGTCGGCGTCGGCCTGCGCCAGCTTGGCGATGGCGTCGTCATAGGCCTGCGCGGAGGCGACGTTGGATTTCTTGAGCTGTTCCTGGCGGACGGTGTCGTTCTTCGCCTGGGCCTGCACGGCCTTGGCGCGGCGCAGCGTCGCCTCGGCGCTGTCGACCTGCACCTTGAAGGACGCCGGATCGATCCGGTAGAGAACATCGCCTTCCTTGACCAGCGAGCCCTGCTCGAACACGCGCTCGACGACGATGCCGGAGGCGCGCGGGCGCACTTCCGCCGTGCGGGTCGCGGCGATGCGGCCCGGCAGGTCGTTGGTGATCGGCACGTCCTCGGCCTTCACGGTGATGGTGGCCACCTGCGGCGGCGGGAAGGAAAAGCCCTCCTGCGGCGCCTGCTCTTCCTTGCAGCCGGCAAGGATCAAGAGGGCACCAAAGGTCGCAATCGAAATCGGTCTCATGAAACGCATGGGTTCTTCCATAGGCGATGTCGGCAAAACGCCGGCAGGGGGCTGAAAACGTGAAGATGCGGTGATCGCAGGACCACCGCATCGCAACATACAAACAAGGCTGTATGTTAGTTTCTGTCTTTTGACAATCGAAGATAGCGGTCGGAAGACGCGCAATCCACCCCGATCACAAAATTGTGATGAGGGGCCTCAACGTATCGCTCGTCCGTTTTCATCGAAACGATGCGTCTGGTCCGCCGCCGGCGTCGCGAAGACGATGTCGCCCACGGCATGGTGGTGCTCGCCGAACAGGCGCACCGTGAGCAGCCCCACCTTTTCCGATTCGAGATAAACGATGGTATCGGCGCCGAGATGCTCGACATGCACCACCTTGCCCTGCCACTCGCCGCCCTCGCGCGACAGCGAGACATGCTCCGGCCGCACGCCGATCGTCGCGGCATCGGTGACGCCGAGGCGGCCCGCCTCGATGAAGTTCATGCTCGGCGAGCCGATGAAGCCGGCGACGAACAGGTTGGCCGGGCGGTTGTAGAGCTCCATCGGCGAGCCGACCTGCTGGATGACGCCCGCGTCCAGCACCACAATCTTGTCCGCCAGCGTCATCGCCTCGACCTGGTCGTGCGTGACGTAGATCATGGTCGCCTTCAGCTCGCGGTGCAGCCTTGCGATCTCCAGCCGCGTGTTGACGCGCAGCGCCGCGTCGAGGTTGGACAGCGGCTCGTCGAACAGGAAGAGCTTCGGCTCGCGCACGATGGCGCGGCCGATGGCGACGCGCTGGCGTTGGCCGCCGGAAAGCTCCGCCGGGCGCCGGGCGAGATACTTCTCCAGCGACAGCATGGCCGAGGCCTTGTCGACACGCTTGTCGATCTCCGGTTTCGGCGTGCCTGCCTGCTTGAGGCCGAGGCCCATATTGTCCTTGACCGAAAGGTGCGGATAGAGCGCGTAGGACTGGAACACCATGGCGATGCCGCGCTTTGCCGGCGGCACCGTCGCCACCTCCGCCCCGTCGATGGAGATCGAGCCCGACGTCGCGTCCTCCAGGCCGGCGATGATGCGCAGCAGCGTGGACTTGCCGCAGCCCGAGGGCCCGACGAAGATGACGAACTCGCCATCCTTCACGTCGAGGTCGATGCCCTTGATCACATCGACGTTGCCGAAGGACTTGCGTACCGATTTGAGTTGAAGAGAGCCCACCCGATATCCCCTTAAAGCTTGACCGGCTGGCCGGTCCTGACACTTTCGTCGGCCGCCAGGCAGATCCTGAGCGACTGCACCGCATCGTCCATGTGCCGTGAAAGATCGATGTCCTCGCGGATCGCTTTCAGCACGAAGGCCTGCTCGCGGTCGCACAGTTCCTGGTGGCCGGGCTCGCCCGCCATCTTCAGCTCCTCGTCCGGCGACAGGAATTTGCCGTCCGGCCCGGTCGCCGCGTTGTGAAGGCGGATGACCGCCGTCTTGGTGTGCGTGTCGATGTCGTCGGACTTGGCGTTCGGGTCCATGACGATGGAGACCGAGCCGTTCGGCGACATGACGTCCTTCACGAAGAAGGCCGTTTCCGAGATCATCGGGCCCCAGGCCGCCTCGTACCAGCCGAGCGAACCGTCGTCGAACAGCACCTGGAGATGGCCGTAATTGTACATGTCCGGCGCGATCTCGTCGGACAGGCGCAGGCCCATGCCGCGCACCTCGACGGGCCTGGCGTCGGTGATCTGGCACATCACGTCCACATAGTGCACGCCGCAATCGACGATGGGCGGCGTGGTCTGCAGCAGCGCCTTGTGGGTCGCCCAGGTCGGCCCGCTCGACTGCTGGTTCAGGTTCATGCGGAAGACATAGGGACCGCCGAGCCTGCGCGCCTCGTCGATGAGTCGCATCCACGAGGGATGGTGGCGCAGGATATAGCCGACGATCAGCTTGCGGCCGTTGGCCCGCGCGCAGGCGACGACGCGCTCGGCATCGGCGACCGTTGTCGCCAGCGGCTTTTCCACGAAGACATGGGCGCCCGCTTCCATCGCCGCGATGGCGAATTCGGCATGGCTGTCCGAATAGGTGTTGATCGAGCAGAGCTCCGGCTTCAACGCCTTCAGCGCCTCCGGGAAGGACGGCAGGATCTCGTAGCCTTCGAGGCCATCAGGAACGGCGACCTTCGAGCGGTTGACGAGGCCGACGATCTCAAAGCCCGGATTCTCGTGATAGGCGAGCGCATGGCTCCTGCCCATGTTGCCGAGACCGGCGGACAGGACACGGATGGGGGTCGTGGCAGAGTTCACTTTACAGCTCCCGAGGTGATGCCGCGGATCAGTTGCCGCGAGAAGACGAGGTAGAGGACGAGGACGGGGAAGATCGCCAGCGACAGCGCCGCGAGCACCGCGTTCCAGTTGGTAACGAACTGGCCGATGAAGATCTGCGAGCCCAGCGTCACCGTCTTTGTCGCCTCGCTCGGCGCCAGGATCAGCGGGAACCACAGGTCGTTCCAGATCGGGATCATCGTGAAGACGGCGACCGTCGCCATGGCCGGCCGCACCAGCGGCAGCACGAGGCGGAAGAAGATCGCATATTCCGAAAGCCCGTCGATGCGGCCGGCGTTCTTGAGGTCGTCGGAGACGGTGCGCATGAATTCCGACAGGATGAAGACGGCAAGCGGGATGCCTTGCGCCGTATAAACCAGGATCAGCGCCGTCAGCGTGTTGACGAGGCCCGTCGCCACCATGCCCTGCAGGATCGCGACCGTGCCGAGGCGGATCGGGATCATGATGCCGATGGCAAGATAGAGGCCCATCATCGTGTTGCCGCGGAAGCGGTATTCCGAAAGGGCGAACGCGGCCATGGCGCCGAACAGCAGCACCAGCGCGATGGCGGCCACCGTGACGATGAAGCTGTTCTGGAAGTAGGTCGAAAAGTCCCCCTGCCCCAGCACCGTGGTGTAGCCGACGAGGTCGAAGGTCGTGGCGGTCGGAAGCTGCATCGGGTTGCGGAAGATCGCGTTGCGATCCTTCATCGAATTGATGATCGTCAGGAACACCGGGAAGACCGACACCAGCGTATAGGCGATCAGCGCGAGGTGGACGAGGGACGAGCGGGTGAGCGAGGCGCGTGCCTTGTTGGACATGTCGGAGCCTCCGGTCAGAACTGGTAGCGGCGCATGCGCCGCTGGATCACGAAGAGATACAGCGACACGCCGGCAAGGATGATGAGGAACATGACCGTCGCGATGGTCGCGCCCATCGAGCGGTCGCCGAGCTGGAGCTGGAAGCCGAAGAAGGTGCGGTAAAGCAGCGTGCCGAGGATATCCGTCGAGCCGTCCGGCCCGGCGAGCGCGCCCTGCACGGTGTAGACCAGGTCGAAGGCATTGAAGTTGCCGACGAAGGTGAGGATCGAGATGATGCCGATGGCCGGCAGGATCAGCGGCAGCTTGATCTTCCAGAACTGGCTCCAGCCCGTCACGCCGTCGCATTCGGCCGCCTCGATCACCTCGTCCGGGATGTTCAGCAGCGCCGCGTAGATCAGCATCATGGGGATGCCGACATATTGCCAGACGGAGATCAGCGATACCGCGACGAGCGCCGAATTCGGCCGGCCGAGCCAGGGCGCGAACAGCGACTTCAGGCCGACGAGATCCATCAGGTAGGGAGAGACGCCCCAGATCGGCGAAAGGATCAGCTTCCAGATGAAGCCGACGATCACGAAGGAAAGCAGCGTCGGCAGGAAGATCGCCGTGCGGTAGAAGGCGGCGAAACGCAGCTTCGGCAGCGACAGCATGGCGGCGAGCGCCACCCCGATCGGGTTCTGCACCAGCATGTGGATGATGAAGAAGACGACGTTGTTCTTCAGCGCGTTCCAGAAGCTCGCCGCCCAGCGCTCGTCGCCGAACAACACCTTGAAATTGCCGAGGCCCACGAAGGTCGACTGGCCGTCGACGGTATTGAACAGCGACAGGCGCAGCGTCTCGATGAGCGGCAGGATCATGACCGCCGAATAGACGATGAAGGCCGGCAGCAGGAAGATGCCGATATGCCAGCGCACGGGGCGCCGGATCGGTACTGCCGCATCATGGGAAGAAGGTATGTCGCTCATGGCCCGGCCTGCCCCTCCGTTTGTTTTCGTTCGAATCCGCATGCGCGGAGGCCTGCGCGGCGCCCCGGCCGCACATGACGCGTTCCAGCATACACAATAGTGACGGGGTCGCTCCCCGATTTCGCGCTTCGGCAACCGATGTCTCCACCCGTTTCGGGGGAGATCGCCGGGACCGCGGAATCGCCGCCCCGTCCCGCATCCGGCCTGCCGGCCACCCTCCCCCCGCAAGCGGGGAGAAGGAACATGCGGCGCTCCGCCGGTACCCTCTGCCGGCGTGCCGGCAGAGGGTTGGACGAAGGCAACTGTCGGCGCTTACTTGGCCGGCTTGTACCAGCTGTCGAGGCCCTTCTGGAGCTTTTCGGCGGCCACTTCCGGCGTGTCGGTGCCGTTGATGACGTTGGCCGATTCCGTCCAGGTCTCGTTTTCGAGGTTCGGCGTGCCACGCGACAGGATCTGGTAGGTCGAGCGGATCGTCGGCTGGCACTTCTCGCGCCAGGAGACGAATTCCTGCGCCAGCGGGTCGTTCATCTTCACCGCCGTCGAGTTCAGGCTGAAGAAGCCCGGCAGCGAGTTGGCGTAGATGTCGGCGAATTCCGGCGAGGCGACGAAGGACAGGAACGTCCTGGCGGCGTCCGCATTCGGGCTCTTGGCGTTGAGGCCGACGCCGATGTCGTTGTGGTCGGAGATGTAGCAGGTGTCGCCGGCATTCTTCACCGGCGGCGGGAACGCGCCCATCTTGAACTGCGCCTGCGTGTTGAACAGGCCGATTTCCCACGAGCCGGCCGGATAGATGGCAGCGCGGCCGAGCGTGAAGAGGTTCTGGCTGTCCGGATAGGTCTGCGCCTCGAAGCCGTCGCCGAGATAGTCCTTCCACTTGGCAAGGACGCGGTAGGGCTCGACCCAGCCTTCGTCCGTCAGCTTCTGCGTGCCGGCGATCAGCGCCTTGCGGCCTTCCTCGCCCTTCCAGTAGGTCGGGCCGATGTTCTGGTAGCCCATGGTCGCGGCTTCCCAGAGGTCCTTCGTGCCCATGGCCATCGGGATGTAGTTGCCATCGGCCTTGATCTTGTCGAGCGCGGCGAAGAATTCGGCTTCGGTCGTCGGAACGGTGATGCCGAGCTGCTCGAAGGCGTCCTTGTTGTAGATGAAGCCGTGGATGACCGAGGCCATCGGCACGCAGAAGGTCTTGGAGCCGTCGTCGGTCGTCCAGGCGGACTTGGCGACGTCGGAGAAGTTCTCCATGCCCGGCAGGTCGTTGAGGGCGGCCAGGTGACCCTTGTTGAAGAGTTCGAGCGAGGCGTCGAACGGACGGCAGGTGATGAGGTCGCCCGCCGAGCCGGCGTCCAGCTTGGCGTTGAGCGCGGCGTTGTACTCGGTCGGCGCGGTCGGCGCGAAGACGACCTTGATGCCCGGGTTCTTCGCTTCGAAGGCCGGGATGATCTTTTCCTGCCAGATGGCGAGGTCGTCGTTGCGCCAGCTTTCGATCGTCAGCGTGACGTCCGCCGCCTGGGCGATCCCGGCCGTGCCGAGGATGCTCGTGGCCAGAAGCAGACCTTTGATTGCGGTGCGTGTCATTGCATTCTCCCCTTTTATGCGCCGCAGCGCGTTTTGAGACCTGATTATCCGAGAGCCTTGAGGGCGCGGCGGAGGCTCTGCCCCGATCGGTCCAGCACCGCCCGCGCGGCACCGGCATCCTCCACCCCCGCAGCCAGAAGCACGGCCGCCTTGACCGAGCCTTCGGAGCGCGCAAGAAGGCGCTCCGCCTCGTCGAGACCGACACCCGAGATGTCGGAGACGATACGGCAGGCGCGCCCTTGCAATTTGATGTTGTCGGCCTTGAGATTGACCATGTGCCCGTCGTGCACATGGCCGAGATGGATGCCGACCAGTGTCGAGAACAGGTTGAAGGCGATCTTCTGCGCCGTCCCCGCGCCCATGCGCGTCGAGCCGGATATGACCTCCGGCGGCGTCTGCAGCAGGATGGAGACATCGGCGCCGTCGAAGAGCGGCGCGCCCGGATTGTTGGCCATCGCGACCACACGGGCACCCTTTTGCCTCGCATGGGCGGCCATCGCCAGCGCATAGGGCGTGCTGCCGCTCGCGGAAACGCAGATCACGCAATCCTTCGCATCGATGCCCGTGGAAACGGCATCGTTCACGGCGAGGTCGCGGTCGTCTTCATAACCGCCGGCCAGGTCGACGAGGCTGGCAGCGCCGCCGGCGAGCAGGATGACGATGCGATCATGCGCGATGCCGTAGGTGCCGGGAAGCTCGAGCGCATCGGCCATGGCCATCAGGCCGGAACTGCCGGCGCCCGCATAGACGAGGCGACCGCCGGCAAGAAGCGCATCGGCGGCAAGGCGGGACGCGGCGGCGATGTCGCCAAGCGCGGCATCCACCACGGCGGCGGCAGCCTTCTGGCCGTCCGCAAGCACTTTCAGCGCATCGACGGGCCGACGTTCGTCCAGCCCGCTCGCCTGATCATGCCTGCCCTCGGTCCTGCCTGCGGCCATATCGTTTCTCCTCTGGCCGAAATTAATGCCAAAAAAATACCAATTGTCTACAGGAAATTAATTTTTGAGACCACTTTTCTGCCGCAAAATATTTTTATTATTTAAAATCAAATTCTTGAGTGAAAGCTCATTTTCGATACCACCATACCCCTTGGTTAATGGTATTTTTTTGGTATCGTTGTGCTCGGAGGTGCCCATGACAGATTTCATTCTCGGTATCGACGGTGGGGGAACGAGCTGCCGCGCGGCGGTGGCGCGGCCGGACGGCATCATCCTCGGCCGCGGCAAGAGCGGGGCCGCCAATATCCTGACCGACCCCAACAATGCGATCATCTCCATCACGGAAGCGGCGAAGGCCGCCTATCGCGACGCCGGGCTCGACGAAGCCGGCGTCAGCGGCGCCTCGGCCTTTCTCGGCCTTGCCGGCACCAATGTCGGCGACCTTACCCGCTACGTGCACGACCGCCTGCCCTTCCGCCACACGGACATCGACAGCGACGGCCTGATCGCCCTGCAGGGCGCGATCGGCGACGGCGACGGCGCGGTGGCGATCCTCGGCACCGGCTCCATCTACATGGCGCGCAAGGATCATACGGTTCGTTACATCGGCGGCTGGGGCTTCACCGTCGGCGATCTCGGCGGCGGCGCGCGGCTCGGCCATGCACTTCTCCAGGAGACGCTGCTCGCCCATGACGGCGTGCATCCGCGCTCGGGCGTCACGGATGCCATCCTGGAGGAATTCAAGGGCGACCCGCGCGGCATCGTCGAATTCGCGCGCCTCTCCAAGCCCGGCGACTTCGGCCGCTTCGCCCCCGTCCTCTTCGACCACGCCCGCCGGGGCGACACCCAGGCGATCGCCATCGTCAAGGCGGGCGCCGCGACGGTGAACGAATCCCTCGATGCCATCATGGCGCTTGCCGGCGAGCAGCGCCTCTGCCTGCTCGGCGGCCTTGCGCCGATCTATCCGGAATGGCTCTCCGAACGGCACCGCGCGATCCTCGTCGAGGCCGAGGCCGATGCGCTGACCGGCGCCGTGGCGCTCGCCGCCAAGGGCCACCGGCAAGGAACGGGAGCGGCCGCATGAGCACGCCCCTTTCCGCCATCCTGACGCCGGAAAGCCTGCAATCGGGCGTGCCCGGCCCGCTCTACCTGAAGCTCCGCCAGACACTGGAGGACGCCATCACCTCCGGCAAGCTCAATTACGGCGACGCCCTGCCGGCGGAGCGCGACCTCGCCGACCACGCCAATGTCAGCCGCGTCACCGTGCGCAAGGCCGTCGACGATCTCGTCAAGGACGGCCTCCTGGTCCGCCGCCACGGCTCCGGCACCTTCGTCGCAAAGCCTGTCTCCAAGGTGCAGCAGTCGCTCTCGCGCCTCACCTCCTTCACCGAGGACATGGCGCGGCGCGGCCTGACGACGCGCGCCGAGTGGATCGACCGCGGCCTGTTCCACCCCTCGCCCGACGAGATGATGATGCTCGGCCTGCCCGCCGACGCGCTCGTCGCCCGCCTCGGGCGCCTGCGCGTTGCCGACGACATGCCGCTCGCCATCGAGCGCGCCTGCATCTCCGCCGAGTTCCTGCCCGATCCCACGCAGGTGCAGGGCTCGCTCTACGCCGCGCTGGAAAAGCGCGGCTGCCGGCCGGTGCGCGCCGTGCAGCGCATCTCCGCCTACAACATGAAGGACCCCGACGCCTCAATGCTCGGCGTGCCGCCCGGCTCCGCGGGCCTTTCCATCGAGCGCGTCTCCTACCTGCGCACCGGCCGGGTGGTCGAGTTCACCCGCTCCATCTACCGCGGCGACGCCTACGACTTCGTCGCCGAACTGACGCTGTCCGAGACGTGAGCGTCCAATCGCAAAGGCAATTCCATGCAGACCAACATGCGAAAAGAGATCAATGAAATCCCCGAAGCGGCGGCCCGCCTGCTCGCCGGCTCCGCCGATGCCATCGAGGCGGCCGGCAGGGCGTTGCGCGAGCGCGACCCGCAGTTCTTCGTCACGGTCGCCCGCGGCTCCTCCGACCATGCCGCTCTCTTCCTGAAATATGCGATCGAGCTCACCGCCGGCCGCCCGGTCGCCTCGCTCGGCCCGTCCCTCGCCTCGATCTACGGCGCGAAGCTGAAGCTCGGCGGCGGCGCGGCCATCGCCATCTCCCAGTCCGGCAAGAGCCCGGACATCGTCGCCATGGCCGAGGGCGCGACGAAGGGCGGCGCGATCTCCATCGCGCTGACCAACACGCTGCCCTCGCCGCTCGCCGATGCCTGCACCCATTCTCTCGATCTTTCGGCCGGCCCGGAAATCAGCGTCGCGGCGACGAAGTCCTATGTGAACTCCATCGTCGCCGGCCTTGCCGTGCTTGCCGAATGGACGGGCGATGCCGATCTCGACCGTGCCGTGAAGAACCTGCCGGAACAGTTCGCCAAGGCCGTCGCGCTCGACTGGTCCGAGCTCGCCGGCGACCTCAAGGACGCGCAATCGCTCTATGTCCTCGGCCGCGGCCCCGGCCTTGCCATCGCGAGCGAGGCGGCGCTGAAATTCAAGGAGACCTCCGGCATGCATGCCGAGGCCTATTCCTCGGCGGAAGTGCTGCACGGCCCTGTCGCCCTCGTCGGCCCCTCCTTCCCGGTGATCGCCCTTGCCGCCCGCGATGCGGCCGAAGCCTCCGTCACCGGCATGGCCGACAGCCTCGCCGAGCGCGGCGCCTATGCCGGCGTCACCGCGGCCGGCGCCAAGAGCGCGCGAAAACTGCCCTTCGTCGCCACCGGCCATCCGATCACCGACGCGCTGGCGCTGATCGTTCCCTTCTACGGCTTCGTCGAAGCCTGGTCGCGCGGGCGCGGCCTTGATCCCGACAAGCCGGTCAACCTCAAGAAAGTGACGGAAACCCGATGACAGCCCCCACCGCCATTACCGGAGCCCGGATCTTCGACGGCGATCTGTGGCACGAGAATCGTGCACTCCTGATCGGGAACGGCAAGGTCGCCGCCATCGCCGCACTCGGCGACGTGCCGGCCGATGCCCGGATCGTGCCGATGGACGGACTTTCGCTCGTGCCCGGCTTCATCGATATCCAGGTCAATGGCGGCGGCGGCGTGCTGCTCAACGAGCAGCCCGATGTCGAGGGCATCCGCACCATCTGCGCGGCACATGCCCGCTTCGGCACCACCGCGCTGCTGCCGACGCTCATCACCGACAGCCGCGAGGTGACGGCGACCACCATCGCCGCCGGCCTTGCGGCGCGCGAGGCGCGCGTGCCCGGCTTCCTCGGCCTCCATCTCGAAGGCCCGCACCTTTCCGTCGCCCGCAAGGGCGCCCATGACCCCGCCTTCATCCGGCCGATGGAACAGGCCGATCTCGACCGCATCGTCGCGGCCCGCCGGGGCCTCGACGTGCTGCTGACGACGCTGGCGCCGGAAAACGCCACCAACGACCAGATCGGCGCGCTCCACGCGGCCGGTGTCACCGTCAGCCTCGGCCATTCCGACAGCGGCTATGAGACCGCGGCGGCGGCTGTGGAGGCGGGTGCGCGCATGATGACCCATCTCTTCAACGCCATGAGCCAGCTCGGCAACCGCGAGCCCGGCATGGTCGGTGCGGCGCTCGATCTCGGCCATCTCAATGCCGGGCTGATCGCCGATGGCTACCACGTCCACCCCGTCTCCATCGGCGCGGCGCTCAGGGCAAAGCGCGGCCCCGGCCGCATCTTCCTCGTCACCGACGCCATGTCGCCCATCGGCACGGACATGACGAGCTTCTTCCTCAACGGCCGCGAGATTTTTCGCGAAGGCGGTCGCCTGACGCTCGCCGACGGCACGCTTGCCGGCGCCGACATCGATATGGCCTCCTGCGTGCGCTACATGCGCGACACCGTGGGCGTCGAACTCGAGGAAGCCCTGCGCATGGCTTCGCTCTACCCGGCCGAGGCGATCGGCATGACCGGCCGCAAGGGCCGCCTGACCCATGGCCATGACGCCGATTTCGCCGTCATCGACGGCGGCGTGAACGTCGTCGCGACCTGGATCGGCGGCATGCCGGTCTTCACCGCCTGACGGCGGAGCCTTGCCGCTCTCCTTGCGGAGGGCGGCGGAATCGGCTCTACCCGAGCCCACAGGATGCGATTTGTCCCGGAGCGGCACATGCAATTGATCTTCGACGGCCACAATGATGTTCTCCTGCGCCTCTGGGAGCACGCACGGGGTGGAGCAGACCCCGTCGCCGAGTTCGTCGACGGCACCGACAAGGGCCATATCGACGCCCCGCGCGCGCTGAAGGGCGGCCTTGCCGGCGGCTTCTGCGCGATATTCATCCCGCCGGACGAGGACTATCCGGCCCGCGAGCTCGACGAGAACGGCCACTACGACATCCCGATGGTCGGCCCGCTGGAACAGCCCGCGGCCCTCAACACCGCCCTCGAAATGGCCGCCATCGCCTTCCGGCTGGAGCGCGCCGGCGCGCTGTCGATCTGCCGGACCACGGCGGACATCCGCGCGGCGATGGACGCGCGCCGCTTCGCCGCGGTGCTGCATATCGAAGGCTGCGAGCCGATCGCCGAGAACCTCTCGACCATCGAAACGCTCTATGCCGCGGGCCTGCGCTCGCTCGGCCCGGTCTGGAGCCGGCACAACCGCTTCGGCCACGGCGTGCCCTTCGCCTTCCCCTCCTCGCCCGATACGGCCCCAGGCCTCACCGCGGCCGGCGTGGAGCTGGTGAAGGAATGCGACCGCCTCGGCATCATGATCGACCTCGCCCACATCACGGAACAGGGCTTCTGGGACGTGGCGCGCGAAAGCACCCAGCCCCTCGTCGCCACCCATTCCAACGCCCACGCGCTCACCCCCATCTCGCGCAACCTCACCGATCGCCAGCTCGACGCGATCCGCGAGCGCAAGGGCATCGCCGGCCTCAACTATGCCACCACCATGCTGCGCGCCGACGGCATGGAGGATGCCGACACGCCGCTTTCCGACATGGTGCGCCATATCGACCATATGGTGGAGCGCATGGGCATCGACTGCGTGGCGCTCGGCTCGGACTTCGACGGCGCAACGGTCCCTGCCGCCATCGGCGATGCCGCCGGCAACCAGGCGCTGGTCGAGGCGCTGCGTGCGGCGGGCTACGGCGAGGACGATCTAGCAAAGCTCTGCCGCGAGAACTGGCTGCGGCTTCTGAAAACCGTCTGGCGCGAAGCCTGACGAACAACACGGACCCACGACATGACCAAGCCCCTCATCGAACTCTGCGTCGAAGGCATCGACGGTTTCCTAGCAGCCCAGGAGGCCGGCGCCGACCGGGTGGAACTCTGCGCGAGCCTGATGGAGGGCGGCCTGACGCCGAGCCTCGCCACGATCCGCGCCGCCGTGAAGGCCGCGCGCATTCCCGTCCACGTCATCATCCGCCCGCGCGGCGGCGACTTCCTCTATTCGCAGGCGGAGTTCGAAACCATGGTGGAGGACATCAGGGCGCTGAGGGGCGAAGGCGTCTCCGGCGTCGTCATCGGCTGCCTCACACCGGACGGCCGGATCGATGAAGAACGCACCCGCGCATTGGTCGAGGCCGCGCGGCCGATGTCGGTCACCTGCCACCGCGCCTTCGACATGACGGCGGATGCGGGCGAAGCCCTGGAGGCGCTGGTGCGCTGCGGCGTCGACCGCGTGCTGACCTCCGGCCAGCGCGACACCGCCGTCGAAGGCATCGCAATCCTGAAAAGCGCCGTCGAGCAGGCCGCCGGCCGTATCGTCATCATGGGCTGCGGGGTGCTCGATGCCGAAAACATCCGTGAAGTCCGCGACGGGGCCGGCCTTGCCGAGATGCATTTCGCCGCGCTCAGGACGGTGCCGAGCGGCATGGTGTTCCGCAACCCGCATGTCGGCATGGGCGGTACGGAGAAAGACCGCGAATACGAACTGACGCTGACGGACGGCGACGCGGTGCGCGCAACCATCGCCGCCGCAAAATCCTGACGCGGCCATCTTGCAAGCGGCAGGCGTTTGTCCCTACGTGTCAGGGGAACAAGGAGACCTGCCATGCACACGCCTTCCCCTTCCCGCCTGCGCACTGTCCTCGCCGCCGGCTTCCTGGCGCTTGCCGCCCTGCCCGCGGCCGCCGAGACGGTCGGCAAGGTCGGCGTCGACTGGATCGGCAACGACATCTATGTCGACGCGCTGACGGACCCCAAGGTCTCCGGCATCACCTGCCACGTCACCTATTTCGACCGCAGCGTCATCGACCGGCTGAAGAACGGCAACTGGTTCGAGGATCCCTCCAACAACGCCATCGCCTGCCGCCAGACCGGCCCGATCACCGTCGGCGACATCGACCTTTCGCGTGGCGGCGAGGAGGTCTTCAAGGCGGGCCTGTCGCTGATCTGGAAATCGCTGATCGTCACGCGTGTCTATGACAAGAAGAACGACACGCTGATCTATCTCGCCCATTCGCGCGAGGTGGTGAACGGCTCGGCGAAGATGTCGATCTCCACCGTGCCGCTCTACGGCGAGAACGTCACCTGGACGAAGGGCAAGCCATGAAAAAACGCCCCGGCAACGATTGTCCGGGGCGTCTCTTCAACCACATGGTGCTTACTTCACGTAAACGATCTTGCCGCCATCGGCCGCCGTCTTGATTTCAACGACGTTCTGGAGCTGGACGTTCTTGGAGGCCAGGATTTCCGTCAGGGCCGGGTCGGACTGAAGCTCGGCCTGGGCCTGTTCGACAGCCGCCGGGTCGTTGACCTTGTGCGTCAGGCGGTCAAACTCGGCGCGCTGGTCCTGGTCGGCCTCAAGGGTCGAAATCTGGACGACGTTCACCTTGTCGGCGCTGATCGAGCTGGTGGCCATGGTGTCGGCGCCCATCGTTTCCTGCGCATAGGCGACGCCCGCAACCGGCGACACGGCGAGAAGCGAAGCAAGGGCGATCGTAACTGTCTTGTTCATGGTGATTCTCCATTGTTTCGTTTGGTAGAAGCATGGAGAAAACGGAAGGGGGGCCGTTTGGTTCCTCATGAATTCTCACAAGGACGTGCGGACCCGCCGGACAGCCGAATGCACCCGCGGGAAACCGGCGGGTGCTCTGGCGGCAATGGCAGCCCTTTCGGCCTCAGGCGGCCTGGGCGAGCTCGTCGGCGATGACGGTGTCGAGGTTGAGGAAGCAGACCATCGACTTTTCCAGCGCCACGATGCCGCGGCAGAAGGCGCGCTGGGCTTCCGGAATGATTTCCGGCGCCGGCTGCAGCGCCTCGCTCTTGATGGTCATCATGTCCGAGACCTGCTCGACGAGGAGGCCGACCAGCTTGCCGGCGATGTCGGTGACGATGATGGCCGAGCGTTCGGACGGCTCCGTCATCTTCATGCCGAGGCGGCAGGCCATGTCGATGACCGGGATCACCGCACCGCGCAGGTTGATGAGGCCGAGCACGTAGGGCGGCGTGTGCGGCATCGGCGTCACCGGCGCCCAGCCGCGGATTTCGCGGATCGCCATGATGTCGATGCAGAATTCCTGCTCGCCGAGATGGAAGGAGACGATTTCGAGATAGGCGCCGGACTGCTTGATGGCGTTGGACATGGACAAGACCTCTTCCCCGCGGGGAGCGAACCGTTAGAGATGCGCGGCACGCCCATGGGCATGCGGCGGACATCATGTCCTGAAGCCTTCGAGGCCTGTTGCGCGTTACAGCAAGGTGGCAAAGAGAGATTAAGCAAAGCCTAAGGCGGCCCTGCCGGAACGCGCATTTCAGCCGCTTCCATCGAACCCGCCGCCCCGCAGGACCTCGTTGCGGGCAAGCCCGCGGCGGTTCCGGAGCCGGCCGCTTCATGTTATGCTGTGCCCATGCACAGAACCGCCCGCCGATACACCGTCCTTCCCGCCGCGCTGATCGCGCTGGGGCTCGGCGTCATGGCCGCCACCGCGGCCTTTGCCGGCTGGCTGGAGCACGGCACGGCAATCTTCCTCGCCCTTGCCGAATCCGGCATCTCCTGGTGCTTCTGATCACATTCCCGCGAGCCCTCCGCCTTGCCCCCCGTTGCGGCAATTGGCGCGTTTGCGCGGCCCGGGGCGAAGGACTATGAGATCGGTATGCGGCTCTCGCCGACACAGCCTATCGAAGGACTGCCATGAAGACTCTTCGCCTCGTACTCTGGATCGCCGTCGCGCTCGTTGCCGGCCTGCTCGGCTGGCTGACGCTGGAAATGACCCGCACGAAGGAGCAGGTGGCCGGCGGTCCGTTCGGCGTCCCCTTCCAGCTCGTCGCACAGGACGGCAAGCAAATCACCGAAAAGGCCTTCACCGGCAAGCCGACGGCCCTCTTCTTCGGCTTCACCCATTGCCCCGAGGTCTGCCCGACCACGCTGTTCGAACTGAACGGCTGGCTCGACAAGGTCGACCCCGACGGCTCGAAGCTGCAGGCCTACTTCGTCACCGTCGATCCGGAACGCGACACGCCCGAGATCATCGGCCAGTATGTCGGCAACGTCTCCAAGCGCATCACCGGCATTTCCGGCCCGCCGGACAAGGTGCTGGACATGGTCAAGGGCTATCGCGTCTACTATCGCAAGGTGCCGCTCGACGAAGCCGACCCGAATGGCGACTATACGATGGACCACACGGCCTCCGTGTTCCTGCTCGACGCCAACGGCCGTTTCACCGGCACGATCTCCTACGGCGAGAACCCCGATGTCGCCGAAAAGAAGCTCGCCAATCTGATCAAGGGATAAGCGCGCCCGCGGGCGTTCCACCTTTGCCCTCGGCTTTCGGACATGCTAGGCGGACCTGAAACAACAGGAACCCGATCCGTGAGCGAAATCCGCCTCTACATCACCACGACCGAGCGCAGGGCCGAGGCCGCCCTTTCGCTGATGACCGATGCCTTCGAGGAAGAAGGCTACGCCATCGCGACGATGGAGATCGACGAGAAGAACGACGTCTGGGAAGCCTCCGTCTACATGTTCCGGCCGGAAGAGCCGGAGATCCACGAACGCTTCGCCGCCCTGCTCGCGGCCGATTTCCCGGGTGTCGAGATCCAGCGCGAGGTGCTTCCCGACATCGACTGGATCGCCAGGTCGCTGGAGGGCCTCAAGCCCGTGCGCGCCGGGCGCTTCGTCGTGCACGGCTCGCATGACCGCGGCACGGCGCGCGCCGGCGAGATCGCCGTCGAGATCGACGCCGGCCAGGCCTTCGGCACCGGCCACCACGGCACGACGGCGGGCTGCCTGGAGGTCATCTTCGACGTGATGCGCAAGCGCAGGGTGAAACGCGCGCTCGACCTTGGAACGGGCAGCGGCGTGCTGGCCATCGCCGCGCGCAAGCTCGCTCCCATCCGCGTCCTGGCGACCGACATAGACCCCGTCGCCATCCGCGTCGCGCGCGAGAACGTGCGCCTCAACGGCATCGCCTCGGGCATCGCGCTGGAAACCGCGCCGGGCTTCCACTCCACCGCCTTCGGCCGCCACGGCCCGTTCGACCTGGTCATCGCCAACATTCTCGCCCGCCCGCTGATGCGCATGGCCCCGCAACTGGCGGACCGGCTCGCCCCGAACGGCGACGTCATCCTTTCGGGCATCCTCGCCTCGCAGCGCTGGAAGGTGCTGGCCGCCTATAACGGCGCGGGCCTGCGCCATGTGAAGACCATCTGGCGCGAGGGCTGGGTGACGATCCATCTCGACAACCGCCGCTGAATGGCGGCGGCTCGCCGCACCGGCATGCAGGCAAAAGAAAAGGCGGTGCCAGAGGCACCGCCTATGGACCGGCGAACCGGCCTGCCCGCGAGCTTGAGGAGGAGGAGTGCTCAAGCGGGCCTATATGTTCCGAGCGTCTTCCCGGAGGAGGGAGGAGGAGTGACCGGCAAGACGCCTGATCGGAACACCTAGCTATGTGCGATCCGAAGGACTGGAGGAACTTTCACTTCGTTTCGCTTGAAGCGCGTTTAAGTTCGCTTCGTTGGCGGTGCTTATAATCCATAGAAAAAATAGAGATAGTCCCTTTTGCGGCATGGGTGCCATGCGCCGGATGCATACGTCCGGGCCGCCCGGCCTGCCTTGCCGACGCACAGGATGCGCGTTTCCCTCGCTGCCGGGATCGGCTAGATTGCCGGCACGATTCATCGCATTACCGGAAGCCCCTCATGTTCCAGAGTTTCGACGTCACCTCCACGCCCCAGTTCGGCCGCGAGCGCGCAGACGCGCTGCGCGCTTCCTTCGACGCGCTCGGCATCGACGGCTTCCTCGTGCCCCGCGCCGATGAATACCAGGGCGAATACGTGCCGGCCTCCGCCGAACGCCTGTCCTGGCTGACGGGCTTTACCGGCTCGGCCGGCGTTGCGCTCGTCATGCGGGACAAGGCCGTCGTCTTCGTCGACGGACGCTATGTCACGCAGCTCGCAGAACAGGTGGACGGCGCGGTCTTCACCGGCGGCGACCTCGTCGGCGAACCGCCGCATCTGTGGCTGCAGAACCACGCGCCCAAGGGCTTCCGCCTCGGCATCGACCCCTGGCTGCACACCGGCGCGGAGGTGCGCCGGCTGGAAAAGGCGCTGGCGGGCCTCGGCGGCGCGCTCGTCTTCCTCAAGCACAACCCGCTCGACCGCATCTGGACCGGCCGCCCGAGCGAGCCGCTCGGCCGGGTGACCATCCAGGCCATCGACCATGCCGGCGAACTCGCCAGGGACAAGCTCGTGACGATGGCCGAGGCGACGGCGAAGGCCGGCTCGGACGTGCTCGCCGTCACCGATCCCTCCTCCATCGCCTGGATCTTCAACATCCGCGGCAGCGACGTGCCGCACACGCCCCATCCGCTCGCCCGCGCCATCATCCCGGCGGCCGGCCGCCCGCAGCTCTTCCTTGACAAGCGCAAGACCGGCATCGAGCAGGAAGCCTATCTCACGCAGCTTGCCGACCTCGTGCCCCCCTCGCAGTTCGACGAGCGCGTCGCGGCGCTGGCGGCGCAGGGCAAGCGCATCCTCATCGATCCCGACCACGCCCCCTTCGCGCTGGCGGAGATCGTCCGCGGCAAGGGCGGCACGCTCGTCGAGGCCGCCGATCCGGCCCGCCTGCCCCGCGCCTGCAAGAACGAGGTCGAGCTGAACGGCTCCGCCCGCGCACACCTCCAGGACGGCGCGGCCATGGTCGAGTTCCTCGCCTGGCTGGACAGCACGACGCCGGGGACCACGACCGAGATCGCCGTCACGAAGAAGCTGGAAGAAGTGCGCCGCAATGTCGGCGAACGCCAGCAGAACCCGTTGAAGGACATTTCCTTCGACACCATCTCGGGTGCCGGCGCCCACGCCGCCATCATGCATTACCGCGTGACCACGGCGAGCGACGCGACGCTCGAACCGGGTACGCTCTTCCTCATCGATTCCGGCGCGCAATATATCAACGGCACGACGGACATCACCCGCACGGTCGCCATCGGCGCGGTGCCGGAGGAGCAGAAGCGCTTCTTCACGCTGGTCCTGAAGGGCATGATCGCCATCAGCACCGCCCGTTTCCCCAAGGGCACGCGCGGCTGCGACCTAGACCCCCTCGCCCGCATCGCCCTGTGGAAGGCCGGCGCCGACTTCGCGCACGGCACCGGTCACGGCGTCGGCTCGTATCTCTCCGTGCATGAGGGCCCGCAGCGCATCTCGCGGCTTTCGACGCAGGAGCTGCTGCCGGGCATGATCCTCTCGAACGAGCCCGGCTACTACCGCCCCGGCAGCTTCGGCATCCGCATCGAGAACCTCATCCACACCCTGCCGGCCGCGCCCGTCGAGGGCGGCGATATCGACATGCTCGGTTTCGAGACGTTGACCTTCTGCCCCATCGACCGCCGCCTCGTCGTGCCGGCGCTGATGACCGACGAGGAACTCGCCTGGCTCGACGCATACCATGCCGAAACGCGCGAAAAGATCGCGCCGCTCCTTTCGGACGACGCGACGCGGGCATGGCTGGAAAAGGCGACGGCCCCGATCAGCCGATGAGGTGACGCAGGATCATCACGACGATCCAGCCCACGCCCAGCATCGGCAGCAGCGAGATGCGCAGGCCGGCAAGCAACGCGACCGCCATGGTGAGCGTGACGTCGAGGCCGCCGGTCACGGCGGCCGGCGCCACCAGCGTCGTCAGGACCGCGGCCGGAACGGCGTTCAGCGCCGCTTCGGCCCGCGGCGGAATGCGCTTCATGCGCGTGATGAAGACATAGCCGCCGATGCGCGTGAGATAGGTGGCGATCGCCCCCGCCGCGATGATCAGCAGCGTCTGGGTGTGGAACATCGTGTCCATGCTCAGGCCTCCCCTTCGATGGCATCGCCGATGGGCGCCGCGCTTTCCTCGCCGTCGATCGGCATGAGGGCGGCCACCGCGACGCCGGCCAGCGCGCCAAGGCTGACATGCCAGGGCGAGCCGACGAAATGCAGCGCCAGGATCGAGCCGACGGACGAGGCGAGCACCACCGGCAGCCAGTTCGCCCGGCTGCGGAAGCCGAGCACCAGCCCCATGAAATAGATCGGCAGCAGCACGTCGATGCCGATGGCCTTGGGATCGCCGATGAGGTTGCCGAGGAAGCCGCCGAGCAGCGTCAGGAAGAGCCAGGGAATATAGACGCTGAGGCCGAGCACCAGGAACCAGACATAGCTGACGCGGATGCCGGCATCCGCGCGCCGCTCGGTCTCGGCGAATTGCGGGTCGACCAGGAGGAAGAGCCCGGTGGCCTTCTGCCAGAAGGTGAAATGCCGGATATGCGCGGCAATCGCCGCCGAATAGAGCACGTGGCGGAAATTCACCGCGAAGATCGACAGCACCACCAGCCACGGCGCGACATGGTGATTGAACAGCTCGACGCCGACGAGCTGGCTCGCGCCGGCATAGAGCGTGGCGCTCATCAGCGCGGCTTCGGCGATGCTGAGGCCATTGTCGACGGCGACGGCGCCGAACAGCACGCCGAACGGCGCGGCGGCAAGCGCGATGGCCAGCCCGCGCCGGGCGGCGTCGCGGATTTCTTCTTTCGTGGCGGGTGTCATGGGTTCTGCTCTCTTGCGTTGGCTGAAGCCATAGAGCAGGCGCGGCCCACCGGCAAACCAATATGGCTGATGGACCGTTCAGCGGGATTGATCGATCGGCACCTTGGAACGACCGGCGCTGATGGATTGGGGCGATGCACGCCCTTCCTTCGTCCTCCTCGGGCTTTTCCCGAGGTTTCCGCCACCTCTACCGCGGTAGATCCTCGGGTCGAGCCCGAGGATGACGACAGGAGAGAGGAACGGCAGCTGAAAGCAACGCCACCTATGCGGCGCCTCGGTGGGAAAGCCTCGCCTCCCCACCGTCACCCTCGGCCTTGAGCCGAGGGTCCATTGCGGCATATTCCACCCCGTGACGGTGAAGGCCTGCCGTGGGGCAAGCCCGATTACGACGACCGGGAGGCCGACGCCGCCGTCCAGCTCAGCTCTTCTTGAGCTGGAACGTATGCTCCGGCCCCGGGAAGCTGCGAGCCTTCACCTCTTCGGCATAGGTGGCGAAGGCTTCGCTCATGACGGGCGCGAGATTGGCGAAATGCTTGACAAAGCGCGGCTTGAAGTCTGTGAAGATGCCGAGCACGTCATCGACGACGAGCACCTGGCCGTCGCAGGCCGGCGATGCGCCGATGCCGATGGTCGGCGCCTTGATCTCGCCGGTCACCTCGCGCGCCACAGGCTCGACCGTCCCCTCCACCACGATGGCGAAGGCGCCGGCATCGTCGATGGCCGCGGCGTCCTTGCGGATCTTGTCAACTTCCTTGTCGTTGCGGCCGAGCGTGCGGTAGCCCCCGGTCGTGTTGATGAGCTGCGGCATCAGCCCGACATGGCCGAGCACCGGAATGCCGCGCTGCGTAAGGAAATGCACCGTCTCGGCCATCTCCGCGCCGCCTTCGAGCTTGATGGCCGAACAGCCGGTTTCCTTGAGCACGCGGGCGGCCGTGGCGAAGGCCTGCTCCTTGGACTGCTGGTAGGAGCCGAACGGCAGGTCGACCACGACGCAGGCATTGGACGAGCCGCGCATGACGGCCTGTCCATGGGCGATCATCATCTCGATGGTCACGCCGACGGTCGAATCGAGGCCGTAAAGCACCATGCCGAGGCTGTCGCCGACCAGCATGAAATCGACATGCGGGTCCATCAGCTTGGCGACCGGCGTCGTATAGGCGGTGAGACTGACGATCGGACGCTGGCCCTTCAAGGCCTTGATGTCGGCGGGCGCCAGCCGGCGCTTGGCGGTGTGTACGCTCATGTCACGCTACCTTTTTCGCATTTTTTGGGTCGATGACCCTGTTGTCGAGGAGTTTCGTGCTCCCAAAGCGCACGAAAAGCAACAAAAGAACCGGCCTGTCGCCGACGCTGCCGATCTCGGCCAGCGTGTCGGGATCGCGCACGGCGACCACCTCGGGATGGGCCAGCGGCGCGGTGCGGAGGAAGGCGGTGACGCCCTCCTCCAGCGCCCTGGCATCCGTCTCGCCCGCTGCGATCAGCCGCTCCGCCTCTTCCAGCGCCCGCGGCACGATGGCGGCGGCGGCGCGTTCCTCGGCGGAGAGATAGACATTGCGCGAGGAGCAGGCGAGCCCGTCCGCTTCGCGCACGGTCGGCACGCCGATCACCTCCAGGGGCTGCGCGAGATCGGCAACCATACGGCGGATGATGGCGAGCTGCTGGTAGTCCTTCTCGCCGAAATAGGCGCGGTCGGGACCTGCTATGTTGAAGAGCTTGGTCACGACCGTCGCGACGCCGGCGAAATGGCCGGGACGGACGGAGCCTTCCAGCTCCGCGCCGAGCGTCGGCACGTCGACCACGGTTTCCATCGGCCGCGGATACATGTCGGCGACGCCGGGGGCGAAGAGATAGTGCACGCCCGCCGCCTCCAGCATCGCCTGGTCGCGGGCAAGGTCGCGCGGATAGCGCGCGAGGTCCTCGTTCGCGCCGAACTGCAGCGGATTGACGAAAATGGTGGCGACGACGATGTCGTTGTCGGCGAGCGCCCGGCGGGCAAGCTCCATGTGGCCGACATGAAGATAGCCCATGGTGGGAACGAGACCGATCGTCCGGCCGTCCAGGCGATGCGGCGCCAGCGCCGCGCGCAAATCCGCGATGGTGGTGAAGGTCTGCATCGGCGGTTCCTCCTTGCTCTCGCCCTCTCCCGCGGGCGATCCCGTCCGCACGCCTTCTCGGAGCGTTTCGGGGGCGCCGTTTTCTATCTTGTGCAGCGCAAAAAGACAATCGGGAAAGACTTTCCCAGCCGATCGCCCGGCCTGCCGGGCAGCTTTGCGTTTTGCGCACTGTACATTTGCCGCAATGCCCAGTAGAGAGCGCGCTGACACGCCCGTTACGCACGGGCTTGAGAGTGCGGCGCCAGATCGCCGCGGAACCCGAATTCCGAAAGACCCCATATGACGAGTTTTGAAGGCCTCGCTCCGGCGATGGCAAAGGCGTTGGAAAAACGCGGCTACACCACCTTGACGCCGGTGCAGGTCGCCGTCTCCGATCCGAAGATCGGCGATGCCGACGCGCTGGTCTCCGCGCAGACCGGCTCCGGCAAGACCGTCGCCTTCGGCCTCGCCCTCGCCCCGACTTTGCTTGGGGAGGAGGACCGCTTCGGCCGCGCCGCAAGCCCGCTCGCCCTCGTCATCGCACCGACGCGCGAACTTGCCATGCAGGTCAAGCGCGAGCTGGAATGGCTCTACGAGATGACCGGAGCCGTCATCGGCTCCTGCGTCGGCGGCATGGACGTGCGCACCGAGCGGCGGGCACTGGAGCGCGGCGCGCATATCATCGTCGGCACGCCGGGCCGCCTGCGCGACCACATCACCCGGGGCAACCTCGATCTTTCCGACATCCGCGCCGTCGTGCTCGACGAGGCCGACGAGATGCTCGACCTCGGCTTCCGCGAGGACCTGGAGTTCATCCTGGAAGCCGCGCCGGAGGACCGCCGCACGCTGATGTTCTCGGCGACCGTGCCGAAGGAGATCGCCGCGCTCGCAAAGAACTACCAGCGCAACGCGACGCGCATATCGACCGCCGCCGAGAAGGAACAGCACGTCGACATCGACTATCGTGCCCTGCTCACCGCCCCGGCCGACCGCGAAAACGCCATCATCAACACGCTGCGCTACTACGATGCGCAGAACGCCATCGTCTTCTGCTCGACGCGCGCGGCGGTGAACCACCTGACCGCCCGCTTCAACAACCGCGGCTTCTCCGTCGTCGCCCTTTCCGGCGAACTCAGCCAGAACGAGCGCACCCACGCCCTTCAGGCCATGCGCGACGGCCGCGCCCGCGTGTGCATCGCCACCGACGTCGCCGCCCGCGGCATCGACCTGCCGAACCTCGAACTGGTCGTCCATGCCGACCTGCCGACCAATCCCGATACCCTGCTGCACCGTTCGGGCCGCACCGGCCGCGCCGGTCGAAAAGGGGTGAGCGCCCTCATCGTGCCGCTGAATGCCCGCCGCAAGGCCGAGCGTCTCCTGCAGATCGCCAACCTCAAGGCGAACTGGGCGACGCCCCCTTCCGTCGAGGAGATCCTGCGCCGCGACGACGAGCGCCTGCTTGCCGATCCGACCCTCACGGACAGGATCGCCGAGGACGAGGAAGCATCCGTCGAGGCGCTGCTGGCGGCATTCGACGCGCGCCAGCTCGCCGCCGCCGTCGCGCGCTTCTTCAAGGCCGGCCGTTCCGCGCCGGAGGACCTGATCGAGGTCTCGCTGGAACAGCGCAAGCCGCGCGAGCGCGGCAACGACGTCATTCCCGCCGAAACCAAGCGCCCGCGCGACAGCTTCGCTTCCAGCGTCTGGATCTCCATTTCGGTCGGCCGCAAGCAGCGTGCCGAGCCGCGCTGGCTGATCCCCATGCTCTGCCGCAACGGCAACATCACCAAGAACGAGATCGGCGCGATCAAGATGCAGCCGGAAGAGACCTATGTGGAGCTCTCCGCCGATGCCTCCGACGGCTTCCTCGGCGCGCTCGGCCCGAACAGCATGCTGGAGCGCGGCATCAGCGTGAAAGTACTGGAAGGCATGCCCGACCTGACGCCGCAGTTCTATGAGCGCACGCCCGGCGAGAAGTCGCCGCGCTACGACCGCCCGGAACGCCGCGCCGACTGGAAGCCGAAGGGCGAATTCGAAAAGAAGCCGCGCTTCGAGAAGAAGCGTGAGTTCGACAGGCCGGAGGGTGCCGGCGCCAAGCCGCACTGGAAGGACCGCGACGACAAGGCCGCCACCGAAAAGAAGCCCCGGTTCGAGAAGAAGCGCGAGTTCGACAAGCCGGAAGGCGCGGGCGCAAAGCCGCACTGGAAGGATCGCGAGGACGGCGGCAAGAAGCCTGCCAAGCCCTTTGCCGGCGGCAAGCCCTTCAAGGGCAAGCGCGACGACAAGCCCGGCAGGCCGGACGGCGCGCCGAAGCAGAAGGCGAGGAAGCCGGAGCGCTCCTAGTTCCGCCCGCGGCGCGGAACTTCGGACTTTGCGCCGCGTTACCCTCGCGCTTTTGCGAGGGGATCTGCAATGCCGGAACAGACGTCATCAGTTGAAGCCGAAGAGGGCGAAGCCGGCGATTTCGTGACCGGCCTTGCCCGCGGCATCGCCGGCGCCCTCTTCCTGGCGCTGCCCATGCTGATGACCATGGAGATGTGGTATCTCGGCTTCTACATCGCCCGCGAGCGCCTGCTGCTGCTGCTTCTGGTCAATATCCCCCTGCTCGTCCTGCTCGCCCACCGCATCGGCTTCGAGGAAACCTTCACCTGGAGGGAAGCCTTCCGCGACGCGACCATCGCCTATGGCATCGGCATCCTCACCAGCGCGGTGGTGCTCGCCGCGCTCGGCATCGTCGGCAGGGACATGCCGGCAAGCGAGATCGCCGGCAAGCTCGCCCTGCAATCGGTCCCCGCCAGCATCGGCGCGATGCTCGCACGCAGCCAGCTCGGCCAGGGCACGGGCCAGGACGACGACGAGCGGGAAACGCCCTACCACACCGAGCTGCTGCTGATGGCGACGGGCGCCCTCTTCGTCTCCCTGAACATCGCCCCGACGGAGGAGATCATGGTGCTCGCCTACAAGATGACGGCGTGGCACGCGATGGCCGTCATCCTGCTCTCCATCGGCCTCATGCACGGCTTCGTCTACGCGGTCTCGTTCATCGGCGGCCACGAGCTCCAGCCGGAAACGCCCTGGTGGCACGCCTTCGTGCGCTTCACGCTGCCCGGCTATATCGTCGCCCTCTCCGTCAGCCTCTTCGCGCTCTGGATCTTCGAGAGCTTCGGCGACAGTTCCGCGACCGAGATGCTGCACTCCTTGATCGTGCTCGGCTTTCCCGCGTCCCTCGGCGCCGCCGCCGCACGCCTGATCCTCTAGGGAGAATGCCATGACCCGATCCCGAAGCGGCCGCCACCGGGAACGCCACGACGCGCACTGGATCGAATGGGTGACCGGGATTCTCTCCGCCGCCCTCGTTGCGGCAATGCTGGGCTGGATCGGCTGGGAGGCCTTCACCCGCCAGGCGACGCCGCCCGACCTTTCCATCACTCTCCTGACGACGGTCAGGACCGGTTCCGGCTACCGCGTCGCCTTCGACATCTACAACATCGCGACCACCACCGCCGCGGCCGTCACCGTCGTCGGGCGGTTGTCGGAAGGCGGGCGGGTGATCGAGGAGAGCCAGGTGATCTTCGATTACGTCGCGGCGGAATCGAAATCGACGGGAGCCATCCTGTTCGAAAACGATCCCGCAGGCCGCATCGTGGACATCCGGGCGGGCGGTTATACCGACCCATGAGAAAACGCCGCCAAGCCGCCGCATGGATTCGGAAAATCGGAACCAATCCCGCCGACATGGATTGAGCAGGATCACAACGTCCGTGTCCGGCGATGGGAAAAGGGCATGGCTGATCCCGCAAGGTTCGTACCATGGAAATACCCCTTCTCATCCTCGTGACGACGCAGATCCTGCTCCCGCTTTTCTTCCTCATGTGGCTGTGGCTGCCGCGCCCGGCCGACCGGCTCGGATGGGCCATGCGCGTGTTCTACGGGGCGTGCTACTTCGCCTTCATTACCGTCGTCGGGCGCTGGGATTTCATCAGTTCCGCGCTCGCGGTCGTCCTTCCGGTCGTCTTCATCGCCCTTGCCATGCTCTCCTTCACCCGGGTGCGCGACCGGCCCCGCAACGCGTCGGCCTCGGTCATGCGCGCCCACGGCCTGACGGCGGCCATGGCGGTGTTCTTCCTCGCGCTCGCCACCCGCGCGCTCTCCGGCTACGGCTACCAGGAAACCGCCGTGGAGCTCGCCTTTCCCTTCGCCGCCGGCACCTACTACATCGGCCAGGGCGGCAGCGCGACGGCAATCAATTCCCACTACGCCGACCAGAGCCAGCGCTACGCGCTCGACATCGTCGCGCTCAACGGCTTCGGCGCAAGGGCGCGCGGGCTGATGCCGCAGGACCTCACGCGCTACGTCATCTATGGCCGGGAGGTGAAGAGCCCCTGCACGGGCGTCGCCGTCTCGACCCATGACGGCATCGACGACAACCGCATCTCCGAAACCAACACCGCCGCGCCGGCCGGAAACCACATCGTCCTGGCCTGCGGAACGGCCCGCATCCTGCTGGCGCATTTCCAGAAGGGATCGGTCGCCGTCAGGGGCGGCGAGATCGTCATGAAGGGCGAAACGCTCGGCCGCGTCGGCAATTCCGGCAACTCCTCCGAGCCGCACCTGCACATGCACGCCTATCTCGGCGGCACGCTCGACTACACCACCGGACAGGGCGTGCCGATGACCTTCGACGGCCGCTTCCTCGTGCGCGGCTCGACCGTCACGATCCCCTGATGCGATCGAACCAGCCGTCCTCGTCGATCACCTCGACGCCGAATTCGCGCGCCTTGTCGAGCTTCGAGCCCGCACCGGGGCCCGCGACCACGAGATCCGTCTTCTTGGAAACGGACCCGGCAACCTTCGCTCCCAGCCGCTCGGCCATCGCCTTGGCCTCGTCGCGCGTCATCTTTTCCAGCGAGCCGGTGAAGACCACCGTCTTGCCGGCAACCGGGCTCGACGTCGCGACCACCGCCTCGGCGGCCTGCGGCGTCACCTCCTGGAGAAGCCGGCCGAGCACGTCGAGATTACGCGGCTCCTTGTAGAATTCCACGATGGCCCGGGCGACGACCTCGCCGATGCCGTCGATGCTGTTGAGTTCGCTCCACGCCTCGCCCGAAAGCGGCGCCGATGCCTTCATCGCCTCCTCGAAGGCGGCATAGGTGCCGTAGGCCCGCGCCAGCAGCTTGGCGTTCGTCTCGCCGACATGGCGGATGCCGAGCGCATAGATGAAGCGGTTGAGGGCGATGGATCGCCGGGCGTCGATGGCGTCGAAGAGCTTGCGCACGCTCACCTTGCCGAAGCCGTCGATGTTCTCCAGCTTGGTCAGCGAGCTCGCCTGCCGCTTCTCCAGCGTGAAGATGTCGGGCGCGGTGCGGATCGTGAGCGAAGGGTCTTCCGCCTCGAAGAAGAAATCGATCTGCTTTGCGCCCAGCCCCTCGATATCGAAGGCGTTGCGCGAGACGAAGTGCTTGAGGTGCTCCACCGCCTGCGCGCGGCAAACGAAGCCGCCGGTGCAGCGGGTGACCGAATCGAGCCGCCCCGTCTTTTCGTGGCGCTCGCGCACGGCATGGCTGCCGCAGACCGGGCATGTCTTCGGGAACGCGTAGGGCAGCGCCTCCGCCGGGCGCTTTTCCATCACCACGTCGAGCACCTGCGGGATGACGTCGCCGGCCCGCTGCACGATGACGGTATCGCCGATGCGGATGTCGTGCCCCTCCTCACGGATGCGCTCGCCGCTATTGCCGATGCCCTCGATATAGTCGGCATTGTGCAAAGTCGCATTGGTGACGACCACGCCGCCGACCGTGACGGGCGCAAGGCGCGCGACCGGCGTCAGCGCGCCGGTGCGCCCGACCTGGATGTCGATCCTCTCGACCGTGGTGAAGGCCTGCTCGGCCGGGAACTTGTGCGCCGTCGCCCAGCGCGGCGAGCGGGAGCGGAAGCCGAGCCGCTCCTGCAGCGCGAGCTCGTCCACCTTGTAGACGACGCCGTCGATGTCGTAGTCGAGGTCCGGCCGGGCAAGGCCGATCTCGCGGTAATGCGCGATGATGTCGTCGACGCGGGTCAGCCGCTCGGTCATCGGATTGACGGGGAAGCCCCAGGATTTCAGCACGCCGATCATGCCGAACTGCGTGTCCGCCGGCATTGCCGACATCTCGCCCCAGGCATAGGCGAAGAAGCGCAGCTTGCGGCTCGCCGTCACCGATGCATCGAGCTGGCGGAGCGAGCCGGCGGCCGTGTTGCGCGGGTTGACGTAGGTCTGCTTGCCCTCGGCCGCCATCTTCTCGTTGAGGGCGAGGAAGTCGCTCTTGGCCATGTAGACCTCGCCGCGCACCTCCACGATATCAGGCGCGCCCGCCGGCAGGCGATTGGGGATTTCGGCGATGGTCAGCACATTGGCCGTGACGTTCTCGCCCGTCGTGCCGTCGCCGCGCGTCGCGGCACTCGCAAGGCGGCCGTTCTCGTAGCGGATCGACATGGACAGCCCGTCGATCTTCGGCTCGGCGGTGAAGGCGATCGAATCGTCCGGCAGGCGGCCGAGGAAGCGGTAGACCGAGGCGACGAAATCCCGCACGTCCTCATCGGAGAACGTGTTGTCGAGCGAGAGCATCGGGCGGGAATGGGTGATCGGTGCGAAGGTCGCAAGCGGCGCGGAGCCGACGCGGCGCGACGGGCTGTCGTCGCGGACGAGCGCGGGAAAGCGCGCCTCGACCGCCTCGTTGCGGCGCTTCAGCGCGTCGTAGTCGGCGTCCGAAATCTCCGGCGCGTCCTGCCCGTGGTAGAGCTCGTCATGCCGCGCGATCTCCGCCGCCAGATAGGCGAGCTCCGCTGCGGCTTCTTCTTCGGTCAGGGTCTCGACGGGGGTCTTCGCGTTCGCCATGGCATGCTCCGGATTTGGGAGTCGTTTTAGAGCAAAGCTGACGAAAGGAAAGATGCGAGGCGCCGGATCGCCCCTCATCCCGCTGCCGCGGCCTTGTCCCCGTAAACGGGCAGAAGGAGGGTGTAGCTGCGTTTCGCTTCCCTCATTGCCGCATGTGGCAAGTCCCTCTCCCCATCGGCAGCAAAGCCATGGCCTATAGCGTCACCGCTTTCCCCTGTCCCCTCGGGGAGAAGGTGACCAGAAGGGTCGGACGAGGGGGGTATGCTGATAAGCTATCTTGCTTTCCTGCTTCCGGCGTCCCCCTCATCCGCCTGCCGGCACCTTCTCCCCGAGGGGAGAAGGGAGCGCGGCGATGCCTTGCCCTGCATGAAGAAAACTGTGCCACATACACCTTCACCCCGTCCGCGGGGAGAAGGTACCGGCAGGCGGATAGGGGCAGGTAAACTACACCCCGCCCGACAGCAACCTTGCCGCCGCCGCCCGCGCCTCGTCGGTCACGGAAGCACCGGCCAGCATGCGGGCGATCTCTTCCGTGCGGGCGCCGTCGTCCATGCGGGCGACGCGGGTGGCGACGGTTTCGCTGCCCTCGACCGGGCCCTTGGAGATGAGGAGATGCGTCGCCGCGCGGGCGGCGACCTGCGGAGCGTGGGTCACGGAAAGCACCTGCACCGTGGAGGAGAGCCGCTTCAGCCGCTGGCCGATGGCATCGGCCACCGCGCCGCCGACGCCGGTGTCGATCTCGTCGAAGACGAGCGTCGGCGCCGAGCCGCGGTCGGCAAGCGCGACCTTCAGCGCCAGCAGGAAGCGCGAGAGCTCGCCGCCGGACGCCACCTTCATGATCGGGCCGGGACGCGTGCCGGGGTTGGTCTGGACGTGGAACTCGACCGTGTCGATCCCCTCCTCCACCCCGCCTTCAGGATCGGTGGCGATCTCGACGGTGAAGCGCGCGCGCTCCAGCTTGAGGGCCGGCAGCTCGGCCATCACGGCGGCGGCGAGCGCATCGGCGGCATGGTGCCGCCGTTCGGAAAGCGAGCGGGCGGCGAGCGCATAGGCCGCGCGCATCTCGCCGAGGCGGGCTTCGAGCTGCACCAGCTTCTCCTCGCCGGCATCGAGGTCGGCAAGATCGGCGATCATCTTCGCCGCAAGCGCCGGGAGGCCGGTAACGGGCACGGAATATTTGCGGGCGGCGGCGCGCAGCGCGAACAGCCGCTCTTCCGTGCGCTCCAGTTCCTTCGGGTCGTATTCCGTCTTGCGCAACGCCGCCTCGACGGCCATCTGCGCGTCGGAAAGCTGGTTCAGCGCCTGGTCGAGCAGTTCGACCGTTTCCTCCAGCAGCCCCGGCGCCTCGTGGCTCTTGCGCTCCAGCCGGCGCACGAGCGCGGCGATCAGCGGCACGGGCGAGGCATTGCCGTTCAGGAACTCGCTCGCCTCGTTGATGTCGCCGGCGATGCGCTCGGCCTTCATCATGCGGGCGCGCACCTCGGCCAGCGCATCCTCCTCGCCGTCCTGCGGCGAAAGCGCTTCCAGTTCCTCGACGGAAGACCGCAGGTAATCCGCCTCGCGGGCCGCGGCCTCCACCTTGTCGCGGTGGCGGCGCAGGGTGCGCTCGGCATCCTTCCACTGGTGATAGAGCACGCCGACATCGCCGGCCGCCTCGGCAAGGCCGCCGAACGCGTCGAGCAGCAGGCGGTGCGCGTCGGTATCCACGAGCGCGCGGTCGTCGTGCTGGCCGTGGATCTCGACGAGAAGCTGGCCGGCCTGCCGCATGAGCTGCACGGACACCGGCTGGTCGTTGACATAGGCCTTGGTGCGGCCGTCGGCGGACTGCTGGCGGCGGAAGATGAGGTCGCCGTCGTCGTCGATGCCGTTGTCGCGCAGGAGCGCGCGCGCCGCATGGCCCATCGGCACGTCGAAGACGGCCGTCACCTGGCCGCGCTCGATGCCGTGGCGCACGAGCGAACCGTCACCGCGCCCGCCGAGCGCCAGCGACAGACTGTCGAGGAGGATGGACTTGCCGGCGCCCGTTTCGCCCGTCAGCACCGAAAGACCCGGCTCGAATGCGAGGTCGAGCCGTTCGATCAGGACAATATCGCGGATCGATAGCTGCGCCAGCATATCGCGTCATATCTCTTGCGTCAGGCGCCGATCAGCTTCTTGCCGGCGCGGGCGATCCAGGAACCGGAATTTTCACGCGGCTCCAGACCCTTGGTCTGCAGAAGCTTGTAGCTGTCGGAGTACCACTGGCTGTCCGGGTAGTTGTGGCCGAGGACGGCGGCCGCCGTCTGCGCCTCGCTGTCGACGCCCATGGCGTAATAGGTCTCGACGAGACGCGCCAGCGCCTCCTCGATCTGGTTCGTCATCGGATATTTCTCGACGACCACGCGGAAGCGGGTCGCCGCCGCGATATATTCCTTGCGCTCCAGGTAGTAGCGGCCCACCTGCATTTCCTTGCCGGCGAGCTGGTCGCGGGCAAAGCGGATCTTCGCCTGTGCGTCCTCGACATATTCCGAGTTCGGATAGTTGTCGATGACGGCCTGCATCGCCTCGATGGTCTGCTGCGAGGCGCGCTGGTCCTGCGTCACGCTCGGGATCTGCTTCCAGTAGGCAAGGCCGACGATGTACTGCGCATAGGCGGCGTCTTCCGATCCCGGATAGAGCGAAAGATAGCGCTTGCCGGCGGAGATAGCCTCCTCGTTGCGGCCCTGGCGGTAATTCGTGAAGGCGAGCATGACGAGCGACTTGCGCGCCTGGTCGGAGAACGGGTTCTGCCGGTCGACCGCCTCGAACTTGCGGCCCGCCTCGCTCACCTTGCCGGCATTGAGGTTGGCCAGGCCCTGGTTATAGAGCGTGTCGGCGGATTCGGTTTCACCCGTGAGCTTCGTGATGTCGATGTCCGGATCCGACTGGCAAGCGGAAAGAACGACCGAAGACGCCATAGCGAAAAGCGAAAGATAGACAATGCGCGCCGTCTTCTTCACACCAACAGACCCTGCAACAACCATGTGACAATCCCAGTTAACGGCACTTGATGCGGACGAGCCGCATGCGCGCCCCGCGTTGTATCTCCAAATACCGGAAGATCGCAACGCCATGCCGGCGCATTAACGCATTTTTATGGCAATCGTGCCGGGAGAGCTATGCCGGGCCGGCCCCGTTCACAGGGACCAGGGCGCAAATTCCGGAGCGTTGACGGCGATCAGCTCGCGCTGGCCGGCACGCGAGCGCGGCGAAGAGGATTCGACCACCTCATAGGCGGTGCGGTCGCTGAGCAGCGCCTGCAGCGCATGGGCGTTCATCTTGTGGCCGCCGCGATAGGAGCGGTAGCAGCCGATGAACTGCGCGCCGGCAAGCGCAAGGTCGCCCACGGCGTCGAGCGTCTTGTGGCGGACGAATTCGTCCTTGGCGTAGCGCAGGCCCTCGACGTTGATCACGGTGTTGTCATCGGAGATGACGACGGAATTCTCCAGCGACGAGCCGAGCGCATGGCCGGACGCCCAGAGCCGCTCGACATCGCGCATGAAGCCGAAGGTGCGGGCACGCGAAAGCTCGCCGCGGAAGGCGGCGGGCGTCAGGTCGCCCTTCCAGGACTGGCGGCCGATCAGCGGGCAGTCGAAATCGATCTCGACCTCGAATCGCGTACCGCCGTCATAGGGCAGGAACTCGGCCCAGGAGGCGCCGGCCTCGATCCGCACCGGCTTGACGATGCGGATGTAGCGGCGCTTCACGGAAAGCGCGACGAGGCCCACCTGGTCGATGGCGTCGATGAAGGGCGCGGAGCTGCCGTCCATGATCGGCATTTCGGCGCCGTGCACTTCGATCAGCACATTGTCGAGGCCGAGCGCGTAGAGCGCAGCCATGACGTGCTCGATCGTGGCGATCGACGTTGCCGGGGAGAAGCCGAGAACGGTGCACAGGTCCGTGTTGCCAACCTGCGAGGAGACGGCGCGGTATTCGCTGACCGTGCCGTCGTCGTGCAGGCGCTGGAAGATGACGCCGCTGTCGGCCTCGGCCGGGTTGAAGGTGATCGAAACGGCCGCGCCGGAATGGACGCCCGTCCCGGAAATCGTCACCGGGCTGGAAATCGTCGTCTGGAAACCGAGCATACCGATCGTCATTTGTATTCGCCTTATCTTACTATCGGCTCATTCTGCGCCGACATTGTCTGTTCTGCGGCTCAAGGAGCCATGCGCCGGACGCGCGCCGCGTCCGCCGACAGGATGTGCCGGAACGTCTGGAGTGTTGTGCCGCGCTCCGGCAAGCCGTTGCGCGAATCCTGACTATCCCCTCTGCCCAGCCTGAATGTAGTAGGCCCCTCATCGTCAGACAAATCACTGTTTCTTTCGCTTTGTTACGCTTGTTTCAGCCGACAAGCCATTGAAAACAAAACGAAATAAAAACGCCCGGATCGAGGATCCGGGCGTCTTGCGAGGGACCGCGTCCTACGGCCTCAGTTGGACTGCCGGCGAAGGAACGCCGGGATTTCAAGCTGGTCGTCCTCGTGCAGCGAACGGGGCTGCGGATTGGCGCGGCCATGGTCGTCGAGTTGGCCGCGGCGCGGTGCGTAGAGGCTGGCTTCGGCCGAGAGCGGACGACGCTGCTGCTGGGCGGCAGGCGCGGCCGGCTCCTGGGCCGCATGGGTTTCCTCATGACGGCCGAGCGAGGAAGTCAGGCGCTTGAGCAGGCCCATCGGACCACGCTCTTCCTGATGCGCGGAGGACGGCTGCTGTCCGGCGCGATGGTCGATCTCGGCCTGCACGACGGGCGGGAAGTCCTCGATCTTCGGCATGCGCATCGCCTGCGGTTCCTGGCGGATGATCGGAGCGGAAGGCTCGACGCGCTGCTGCATGGCCGGAGCGTGCTGAACCGGCTGCTGGACCGGGATCGAACGCTGGACGACCGGCGCTTCGGCGGGCGCTGCGAAGATGCGGTTCTGCAGGCGCGGCTCCTCATGATGCGCGGCGACCTGCTGGACCGGTGCCGGACGGCTTGCCGGAATGGCCAGTTCCCGCTCGAGGTTTTCCTCGGAAGCACGGATCGCTTCGGCAATCGGGTCGATGACCGGCTGCGGGGCGACCGGCTGCTGCATGACCGGCTGGTGCTGCATCACGGGCTGCTGCTGGGCGACCGGCTGCGGGGCAGCGGCGACCGGCTGGACCGGCTGCTGGGCAGGAATGGCGGCGGAGGGACGGACTACCGGCTTGCTGTGGCTGCGAAAGTCAGCAGAACGACCGGCCACCTCCGAGGCCGAACGGTCGATGCCGGTGGCAACGACGGAGACGCGGATGAGGCCTTCGAGCTCTTCGTCGAAGGTGGCGCCGAGGATGATGTTGGCATCCGGATCGACTTCCTCGCGGATGCGGGTCGCAGCCTCGTCGACTTCGAAGAGGGTGAGGTCGCGGCCGCCGGTGATGGAGATCAGCAGGCCCTGCGCGCCCTTCATCGAGGTCTCGTCGAGCAGCGGGTTGGCGATGGCGGCTTCGGCTGCGGCCATTGCGCGGCCTTCGCCCGAGGCTTCGCCCGTGCCCATCATGGCGCGGCCCATCTCGCGCATCACCGAGCGGACGTCGGCGAAGTCGAGGTTGATGAGGCCTTCCTTGACCATCAGGTCGGTGATGCAGGCGACGCCCGAATAGAGCACCTGGTCGGCCATCGCGAAGGCGTCGGCGAAGGTGGTCTTGTCGTTGGCGATGCGGAAGAGGTTCTGGTTCGGGATGACGATCAGCGTGTCGACCGACTTCTGGAGTTCCAGTATGCCTTCTTCGGCAAGGCGCATGCGGCGGCCGCCTTCGAAGTGGAACGGCTTGGTGACGACGCCGACGGTCAGGATGCCCTTGTTGCGGGCCGCCTGGGCGACGATCGGGGCTGCGCCCGTGCCGGTGCCGCCGCCCATGCCGGCGGTGACGAAGCACATGTGGGTGCCGTTGAGGTGGTCGATGATCTCGTCGATGCACTCTTCGGCGGCCGCGCGGCCGACTTCCGGCTGCGAGCCTGCGCCGAGGCCTTCGGTGACCTGGACACCCATCTGGATGATCCGCGTCGCCTTCGTCATGGAAAGCGCCTGGGCGTCCGTGTTGGCAACGACGAAGTCGACGCCTTCGAGGCCTGCGGTGATCATGTTATTGACGGCATTGCCGCCGCCGCCGCCGACACCGAAGACGGTGATGCGGGGCTTCAGCTCAGTGATGTCCGGCTTCTGCAGCTTGATAGTCATTGCGTTGTTCCTTTCGTTTCCGGCCGCTTCGCCCAGCCGGTCTATTCGCGATACTCGTTGTCGGTCTTTCCCGGCGGCACGCCGCCGGAAAACCCGTCAGAAACTTTCCTTCAGCCACTGGCCCATGCGGGCTATGCGGCCGTTGCCACCCGTGAGCTGCGAGAGCATGCCGCCCTGCACAGCGTGTTCTTCCAATTCCGCGACCTGCGGATAGATCATGAGGCCCACCGCGGTCGAAAAGGCCGGGCCCTTCGCCGCCGTCGGCAGGCCGGACACGCCGAGCGGCCGGCCGATGCGGACATTGCGGGCGAGGATGCGGCGCGCCGCTTCCGGCAGGCCCGTGAGCTGGCTTGCGCCGCCCGTCAGCACGATCCGCTTGCCGACGATCGGCGAGAAGCCGGAACGCTGGATGCGGTCGCGGATGAGTTCGAGCGTCTCCTCGATCCTTGCCCGCACGATGCGCGAGATGAGCGTGCGCGGCACGTGGGTCGGCTGGTCGCGGTCGTCCTCGCCGATCGGCGGGACGGTGATGATGTCGCGCTCGTCGCCGGCATTCGGCAGCGCCGAGCCGTGCACGACCTTGAGGCGTTCGGCATCCTCGATGCGGGTCGAGAGGCCGCGCGCGAGGTCCGTCGTGACGTGGTGGCCACCGAGCGAGACCGCGTCGGAATGCACCAGCTTGCCTTCGGCGAAGACCGAGATCGTCGTCGTGCCGCCGCCCATGTCGATGCAGGCGCAGCCGAGCTCGACCTCGTCGTCGACGAGCGCCGAAAGGCCGCTCGCATAGGGCGTCGCCACCATCCCCTCGACCGAGAGGTGCGCGCGGTTGATGCACAGTTCCAGGTTCTTCAGCGCGGTGCGCTCGGCCGTCAGCACATGCATGTCGACGCCGAGGACGTCGCCGAACATGGAGAGCGGATCGCGGATGCCGCGCTCGCCGTCCAGCGAGAAGCCGGTCGGCAGCGAGTGGAGGATGGCGCGGTCCTGGCGCAGCGACTGATGGCCGGCGACGGCGAGCACCTTGCGCAGGTCGTTGGCATCGACTTCCTGTCCGCCGAGGTCGATGGTGGCGGTGTAGACGTCGCTCTGCAGGCGGCCCGCGGAAACGTTGACGATCAGGCTTTCGATGGTAAGGCCGGCCATGCGCTCGGCCGCATCGACGGCAAGGCGCACGACGCTTTCGGCAGCGTCGAGATCGGTGATGACGCCGTTCTTCACGCCGCGCGATTTCTGGTGGCCGATGCCGATGATCTCGACATTGTGCGTGCGGCCCGGAAGGATCTCGCTCTCGGCGCGCGGCGTCAGCCGGCCGATCATGCAGACGACCTTGGTGGAGCCGATGTCGAGGACCGAGACGACGTGAGCCCGCTTGGAGGAAAGCGGCTTCAAGCGCGGCAGGCCGAAATGGGACGAACCGAAAATGCTCATGTGCGCTTCGCTGCCTTCTTCAGGTCCTTTGCCCTCTGCTCGACCGCCGCGTTGCGACGTTCCAGCGCCCCTTCCGTGAGCCGCACCGTGGTGCGGTCCTCAAGCCGCAGGTCGACCGCGGCGATATCCCGTTCCAGCAGCCCCTCCTGCGCCTCCAGCGTCGCCAGCATGTCCATGGCGCGCGGAACGTTGTGCTCCGGCAGTTTCACGACGATGCCGTTGTCGAGGCGCAGGTCCCAGCGGCGGCCGGCGACCCGGATATAGGCCTTCACCCGCGCCTTGATCTCCGGCCAGTTGTCGAACTCGTCGGCAAAGCCGGCGGCGGCGGTTTCCGCATCGCGCCCGACGAAGAGCGGCAGCGTGGAGAACTTGTTGTCGCGCAGCGGCGCGATCACGCTGCCGCTCTTTTCGATCAGCGACAGGTCGTTGCCGTGCTGCCAGATCGCGAAGGCCTCGCGCTCCTTGAGCGCGATCTCGATCGTGCCCGGATAGACCTTGCGGACGGAAACGTCCTGCACCCAGGGCAGCTCGGTGAGTTTTGCGCGCGCTTCCTTGACGTCGAGCGCGACCAGCGAGGTCGTGCCGTCGAGGCCGAGGCGCTCCAGAATGTCGATCTCCGACGTCTCCCGGTTGCCGGAAACCTTCACGTCCTCGATGGCAAAGCCGATGGCGGTCGTGGAAACCTGGGCGAAATCCTGCGAATGGCCGCCGAGCGACATGCCGTAAAGGCCCGTCGCGCCGAAGAACAGCGCCGTCGCGACGCTGCCGGCATGGCGCGGGATATGGATGCGGCCGGCGGCAAGGCTCACGAGGAAACGCACCAGCCGGCGCAGCGGACGCGGCAGCACGCGGCCGGCTTCCGGCTCGTAAGGCCCGGCGGGACGCCCCCTCATCTTCTTGACGCTCAACGCACGCACGACGCGTCCTCCACCATCCACTTCAAGAACTCACCAAACGAATGGCCGGCATGAACGGCCATTTCGGGCACCAGGGAGGTGGGGGTCATGCCGGGCTGGGTATTGATCTCCAGCCAGATGAGCTCGCCATTCTCGGAAAAACGGTCGTCGTAGCGGAAGTCGGAACGGCTGACGCCACGGCACCCGATCGCTTGATGCGCCTTGAGTGCGAGTGTTTGTACTTTTTGGTAAATATTCGGTGAAATCTGCGCCGGGATGACGTGCTGCGAGCCACCTTTCACATATTTTGAATCGTAATCGTAGAAGGCATGGCCTTGCGGAATGACCTCGGTGACGCCGAGCGCCACGTCGCCCATGACGCCGCAGGTCAGTTCCCGGCCGTAGACGTAGCGCTCCACCATGACGCTGTCGCCATAGCGCCATTCCGCGGAGGTGATGATCTGCGGCGGATGCGACTGGTCTTCCTTGACCATGACCACGCCGAAGGAAGACCCCTCGCGCACGGGCTTGACCACATAGGGTGGCTTCATCGGATGGGCGGCGGTGAAGTCGAATCGGTTCATCAGGCGCTGCTCGGCAACGGGAATGCCGGCGGCCTTGGCGACGATCTTCGCCTGCGCCTTGTCCATGGCGAGCGCGGAGGCGAGCACGCCGGAATGGGTATAGGGGATTTCCAGATATTCGAGGATGCCCTGGATGGTGCCGTCCTCGCCGAAGGGTCCGTGCAGCGCGTTGAAGGCGACATCCGGCTTCAGGTCGGAGAGCACGCTCGCAACGTCATGGCCGACATCGACGCGCGTGATCCTGTAGCCCTCGGCCTCGAGCGCATCGGCGCAAGCGTTCCCCGACGAAAGGCTCACCGGCCGTTCCGACGAAAAACCACCCATCAGCACCGCGACATGCTTCACGCTCATAGAACCCTCTACTGAATTCCGCATCCTGCCCTTCGTCGCTTGTGCGGACCTGATTTTGCCTATCGGTCCGACTCGGCGAGCGAGATGGGACCACTAGAGCGGCATTAAGGTTAATGAAGCGTTTACTTTCGTTAACCTGACGCGTCGCGAGACAAATTTTCCTCGCCCCGAATCATGAGACACTTCGATTCTCTCCCTGGAATCAGAGAGTTGCGGCCGGCGCAAGAGGAACCGGCGAAATCGCGATGCATCGATCGCGCCATGCGCGGATGCCCGGGCGGGCCGCGAAGCGTTCGCAAATGCCGGCAGGCCGGCGGAGAACGAAAAGTACGATTTAACGCCGATTCGAGTACTTTTATTGTTTCATTGACCGTGCGGTTGGAGTAAGAGACCCGCCTGCTGCCTCCCGAGACGGCAAGAAGAAACATCAAGAAAAGGCACCCCCGATGAGTGAGACGCTCTCTTCCGGGTCGCCGACCGCAGCGCATTCCAACCGCGCCGGGCTCAATTCCCCGGCGCGCGTTCTTTTTGCAAGCCTGGTCGGAACGACCATCGAATTCTTCGATTTCTACGTTTACGCCACCGCCGCCGTGCTGGTCTTCCCGGCGCTGTTCTTCCCGAACAGCGATCCGACGACCGCCCTCCTCGCCTCCTTCGCGACCTTCTCCATCGCGTTCTTCGCCCGTCCGCTCGGCGCCATCGTCTTCGGGCACTACGGCGACCGCATCGGCCGCAAGACGACCCTCGTCGCCGCGCTTTTGACCATGGGCATCTCGACCGTGATCATCGGCCTCCTGCCCTCCTATGAATCGATCGGCGTCGCCGCGCCGCTGCTGCTGGCGCTGTGCCGGTTCGGCCAGGGCTTCGGCCTCGGCGGCGAATGGGGCGGCGCTGTGCTGCTGGCGACGGAAAACGCGCCTCCCGGCAAGCGGAGCTGGTACGGCATGTTCCCGCAGCTCGGCGCGCCCGTCGGCCTCTTCCTCTCCTCCGGCATCTTCTGGCTGCTGCTGCACTTCATGTCGCAGGACGCGCTGCTCGCCTGGGGCTGGCGCATTCCCTTCGTCGCGTCCATCGTGCTCATCGTCGTCGGCCTGTGGGTGCGCCTCTCCATCACCGAGACGCCGGCCTTCCAGAAGGCCATCGAGAAGCAGGAACGCGTGGAAGTGCCGGTCGTCGAGCTCTTCCGCGGCTACAAGCGCAGCCTCGTGCTCGGCACCTTCGTGGCGCTCGCCACCTTCGTGCTGTTCTATATCGGCTCGGCCTACCTGTTGTCCTACAACGTCAAGGTCCTCAACCTGCCCTTCGTCGAGGCGCTGGAAATCCAGATCCTGGGATCGGTGCTCTTCGGCATCTTCATCCCGATCGCCGGCAAGCTCGCCGAACGGCTTGGCCGTCGCGAGGTCCTGATCGCCACCACGGTGCTGATCGGAATCTTCTCGTTCTTCCTGCCGGGCCTGATGACCGGCGGCGAGGCCGGCATCGTCGTGTTCGCCATCGTCGCGATGGCGCTCATGGGCATGACCTACGGCCTGATCGGCACGGCCCTCGCCGCGCCCTTCCCCACGAAGGTGCGCTACACGGGCGCGTCGATCACCTTCAACTTCGCCGGCATCTTCGGCGCCTCGCTCGCGCCCTATATCGCCACTTGGCTGCAGGCGAACTACGGCATGGCCTATGTCGGCTACTATCTCGGCCTTTCAGCCGTCATCACGCTGACCTGCATCCTGCTGTCGGGCAAGGAAGAGGTCTGAGCCTTCAAGGAAGGCCCGAACGAAAAAACCCGCCGCGTCGCCGCGGCGGGTTTCTTTTTGCCTGCCGTCAATCGCTTTCGCCGACGACCTTCCAGACGATCCCGCCGATGACGGCGCCGAGGATCGGCGCGATCCAGAACAGCCAGAGCTGCGGCAGCGCGGCCGTCTCGGCAAACAACGCCACCCCCGTCGAGCGGGCCGGGTTCACCGACGTGTTCGTCACCGGGATCGAGACGAGGTGGATGAGCGTCAGGCCGAGGCCGATGGCGATCGGCGCGAAGCCCGCCGGCGCACGCCCATGCGTCGAGCCGAGGATGATGATGAGGAAGAACGCCGTCAGCACCACCTCGGCAACGAGCGCCGCCGCCAGCGAATAGCCGCCGGGCGAAAGCTCGCCATAGCCGTTCGAGGCAAAGCCGCCCGCCTCGAAGCCGGCCTTGCCGGAGGCGATGAGATAGAGCACCGCGGCGGCGGCAACCGCACCGACGACCTGCGCCACGATATACGGGACAAGGCTGGAAGCCGGAAACTTGCCGGCAACCGTCAGCCCGACGGAGACGGCCGGGTTGAAGTGGCCGCCGGAAATGCCCCCGACAGCATAGGCCATCGTCAGCACCGTGAGGCCGAAGGCGAAGGCGACACCGACGAAGCCAATGCCGAGGCCGGGAAATGCGGCTGCAAGCACGGCACTGCCGCAGCCGCCGAAGACGAGCCAGAATGTGCCGAGCAATTCGGCAGAAAGTCTCTTGAACATGAATGCCCCCTGATCCGGGTCCCGCACGGAACCTCATCGCGCAACCAGCGCGCGACCGGGAGTAGCATTCGCTAAACCTTGCTGAATATAAGCTGAACGAAAAACAGGACCCGCGCATCTAACTGCGAGCGCGCGAATCCCTCTCGATCGTGGAGGAGGTCAGGCCGTCGCCCGGCCCAGGAATTCCTTGACCTCGTAGCCCGGCATGAAATTGCCGACACGCTTGATCTCCCATTGCAGCACGATACCGGAATGCTCCAGCACGCGGCTGCGCACGGTCTCGCCGAGATATTCCAGCTCGTAGCCAGTCGCCTGCCCCGTATTGATCATGAAGTTGCAATGCATGGGCGACATCTGCGCGCCGCCGATCATCAGGCCGCGGCAGCCCGCCTCGTCGATCAGCTTCCAGGCGGAATGCCCTTCGGGATTCTTGAACGTCGAGCCGCCGGTCTTCTCGCGGATCGGCTGCACCGTCTCGCGGTGCTGGCGCACGGCGTCCATCTTCGCGCGAATCTCGTCCTTGTCGCCCGCCCGTCCTTCGAAGACGGCATGGGTGAAGATGAGGCCGCCGGGCGCGGCGGAATGACGATAGGTATAGCCCATGTCGGCATTGGAGAGCACATGCCTGTCGCCCTTGCGGTCGACGGCATGGACCTCGACGACGAGGTCCTTCGTCTCCCCGCCATTGGCGCCGGCATTCATGCGCAGCGCGCCACCGATGGAGCCGGGAATGCCGTAGTAGAACTCGAAGCCGGCAATGCCGTGGTCGAGCGCCATGGCGGCGATGTTCTTGTCCGGGCAGATGCCGCCCGCCTTGATGCGGTTCTCGCCGGCAAGCTCGACATCGCCGAAGCCCTTGGCCGAAAGGCGGATCACGACGCCCGGAATGCCGCCGTCGCGCACCAGGAGGTTCGAGCCGACGCCCGTCACCGTCAGCGGCACCTCTTCCGGCAGCAGCTTGAGGAAGGTGACGAGGTCCTCGACGTCGTGCGGATGGAACATCAGTTCGGCAAGGCCGCCGGCGCGGAACCAGGTCACGCGGTCCATCGGCGCATCCGGCGTCAGTCGGCCGCGGACCTCCTTGATCCCTTCGCCCAGCGACGCCAGTAGTTTCGCACCGTCAACCGTCCTCATGCCACCTCACCCGAAATGCCTGTCAGTTCCTTGGGCAGCGTCTGCGCCCAGTACGTGATGTTTCCAGCCCCCAAGAGAACCACAAAGTCGCCCGGCTTTGCAATGCCGGCCACGATGGACGCCAGCGCCTCCGGCGAGGCGAGGAACCGCGCATCGCGGTGTCCGGCGGACTTGATGCGGGAAACCATCTCTTCCGACGAGACGCCCTCGATCGGGTCCTCGCCAGCCGCGTAGACCGGCGCGATCATGACCGTGTCGGCGTCGTTGAAGCAGCCGGCGAACTCCTCGAAGAGGCTCGCCACGCGGCTGTAGCGGTGCGGCTGGTGCACGGCGATGATGCGGCCGGAGCACGCTTCGCGCGCGGCGCGCAGCACGGCCTTGATCTCCACCGGGTGGTGGCCGTAGTCGTCATAGACGTTCACGCCGTTCCAGCTTCCGGTGAAGGTGAAGCGGCGCTTGACGCCCCCGAAGCCCGCCAGCCCCCTGGCGATCGCCTCGGGCGCAATGCCGAGGCGCTGGGCGACGGCGATGGCCGCCGTGGCGTTGGAAACGTTGTGGCGGCCCGGCATCGGCAGGCGCAGGTCCTTCAGCGAGATCACCTGGCCGGTGCGGCGGCGGCGGATCTCCACGTCGAAGACGGAGGTCGCGCCGTCCATGCGGATATTGGAAAAGCGCACGTCCGCCTGCGGGTTCTCGCCATAGGTGATGACCTTGCGGTCCTCGATGCGGCTGACCATCGACTGCACTTCGGGATGGTCGAGGCACATGACGCCGAAGCCGTAGAACGGCACGTTCTCGACGAACTGGCGGAAGGCCGCGCGCACGGCATCGAAATTGCCGTAATGGTCGAGATGTTCCGGGTCGATATTGGTGACGATGGCGACATCCGCCGGCAGCTTGAGGAAGGTGCCGTCCGATTCGTCGGCCTCCACCACCATCCACTCGCCCTCGCCCATGCGGGCGTTGGTGCCATAGGCATTGATGATGCCGCCGTTGATGACCGTCGGGTCCAGCCCGCCGGCATCGAGCAGGGCGGCGACCATCGAGGTCGTCGTCGTCTTGCCGTGCGTGCCGCCGATGGCGATGGCATTGCGGAAACGCATCAGCTCGGCGAGCATTTCCGCCCGGCGCACGACCGGCAGCAGCTTCTCGCGCGCCGCGATCAGTTCCGGATTGTTCTTCCTGATGGCGGTGGAGACGACGACGACTTCCGCCTCGCCGAGGTTTTCCGCCTTGTGGCCGACGAAGACGTCGATGCCCTTGTCGCGCAGGCGCTGCACGTTGGCGCTGTCCGCCTGGTCGGAGCCCTGCACGCGGTGGCCGAGATTGTGCAGCACCTCGGCGATGCCGCTCATGCCGATGCCACCGATGCCGATGAAATGAACGAGCCCTATGCTCTGCGGCATCTTCATGGCCGTTCTCCCTTGAATTGCGCGATCGTCCTGCCGCCCGCAATAGCCTCAACCATCGAGGCTAGCAAGCGCGCGGCGTCCGGTTTGCCCGCCTTTCTGGCATTCGCGGCCATGGCGGCCATGCCCGAGGGATCGCGCATGGCCCTGGAAACGATGCCGGCAAGGCGCTCGGTGGAAAGTTCGGACTGGACGATCACCTTCGCCCCGCCAGCCGCGGCAAGCGCCGCGGCATTGGCCGCCTGGTCGTGATCGAGCGCATGGGGATACGGCACGAGGATGGACGGACGGCCGATGACGGAAAGTTCCGAGACCGTCGAGGCGCCCGAGCGGCTGATGACGAGATGGGCATGGCCGATGCGCGCGGCCATGTCGGTGAAGAAGGGCGACACATCGGCGGGAATGCCGAGATCGGCATAGCTTCGCACCACCTCGTCGCGGTCTTCCGGCCGCGCCTGCTGGGTGATCCTCAGCCGCGCCCGGTCTTGCGGCTCGAGCGCGGCGATCGCCGAGGGGATGGCCTTGGAAAAGAACTGCGCCCCCTGGCTGCCGCCGAAGACGACGAGGCGGAATTCGCCGTGCGCCGAGGCTTCGTAGGGGTCTGCGGCAGCGTCCAGGACGGCGGGACGCACCGGGTTGCCCGTCGTCACGGTCTTGTCGGCATAGGAACCGCCGGTCTCCGGCAGGAAGCCGCCGGCGATAGCCTTGACGCGCGCGGCGAGCGCCTTGTTGGCGCGGCCCATCACGGCGTTCTGCTCGTGGATCATCGAGGGAATGCCCATGCCCGTGGCGGCAAGCAGCGGCGGCAGGGTGGGATAGCCGCCGAAGCCGACGACGACCTTCGGCCGCAGCCGCGCCATCAGCCTGCGCGCGGCGCGGATGCCCTTCCACAGCGTCAGAAGCGAGCGGACGACGCTGACCGGGTTCTTCGAGCCGATGGTGGCGGAGGGCACGACATGGATCTCGTCCGCCGGGAACCTGCCGGCGAAGCGCTCGGCCCTGCTGTCGGTGACGAGGTGGACCGACCAGCCGCCGGCCTTCAGCTCGTGCGCCAGCGCCTCTGCCGGAAAGAGATGGCCGCCGGTGCCCCCGGCGGCGAGGAGAACGATGCCCTTGTCCATGTAAAACCCTTACTCGGCGGCCGCCACGATGCCGCCACGGAAGAGGCTGCGCTCGGAGGCGCGCTTTTCCGGCCGGTGACGGGTGAGCGCCAGGATGAAGCCGGCCGTCACGCAGATCGCGATCATCGACGAGCCGCCATAGGAGATCAGCGGCAGCGTCATGCCCTTGGCCGGCAGCAATTCGAGATTCACGCCGATATTGATCATCGACTGGATGCCGATCTGCAGCACGAGGCCGGCAACGGCAAAGCGCGTGAAATCGTTGCGCTCCTTGAAGGCATGATTGAGGCCGCGCAGCACCACGAAGGCGAAGATCAGCACGATGACCATGCAAAAGACGATGCCGAACTCCTCGGCGGCGACCGAGAAGATGAAGTCGGTATGGCTGTCCGGGATGATGCGCTTGACGATGCCCTCGCCCGGCCCCTGGCCGAACCAGTCGCCGCGGATGATGGCTTCCCGCGCCGTGTCCATCTGGAACGTGTCGCCCTCGCCGGTCATGAACTTGTCGATACGGCCCGCAACGTGCGGCAGGAACGTATAGGCCGTCAGCAGTCCGCCGACCGCTGCGCCGCCGAGCACGATGATCCACAGCCACGGCATGCCGGCCATGAAGAACATCCCGCCCCAGACGGCGGCGGTCAGGATCGTCTGGCCAAGGTCCGGCTGGGCGACGAGCAGCGCCGCGACGATGCCGAAGAGGATGATGGCGAAGAGGTTGCCGGGGATTTCCGGCTGGCGGGCATGTTCGGCGAAGAGCCAGGCGCAGATCACCACGAAGGCCGGCTTCATGAATTCAGACGGCTGGATGGAAAGGCTGCCGATGGAGATCCAGCGCCGCGAGCCCTTGACCTCGACGCCGAAGAACAGCGCCAGCACCATGGCCGCAAGCGAGACGATCAGCAGGATCATCGCCGCCCGGCGCACCTGCCGGGGCGACATGAACGAGATGCCGAGCATGATGGCGATGGCCGGCACGAGGAAGAAGGCGTGACGCCGCACGAAGTGGAAGCTGTCGAGGCCGATGCGCTCGGCCACCGCGGGGCTTGCCGCGAAGGACAGCATGAAACCGAGGCCCATCAGGAGGATGAAGGCCGCCAGGAAGAACCGGTCTATCGTCCAGAACCAGTCCGCCAGTGCACCACGTTCGGCTCGACTAACCATTTTTCCGTTCCTTCGCTAAGCGGTTGCGGGACGTGGCGGTTGAAGCCCCCGATACCATCGCTAAACCTCGACCAGCATGGACACGCCAGGCAGCGCCGCGACGTGTTTCACGAAGGCGTCGCCCCTGACTTCGAAGTTCTTATACTGGTCGAAGCTTGCGCAAGCCGGGGATAGGAGGACCGCGACGGGGCCGTTTCCATCCTTTTCGGCATCCGCCGCAGCATCGGCCACCGCCCGTTCCAGCGTGCCCGCGATCTCGAAGGGCACCGCCTCGCCGAGCGTGGCGGCAAAGGCCGGCGCCGCCTCGCCGATGAGGTAGGCCTTGGCGATCTTCGGGAAGAAGCCGCCGAGGGTGGAGATACCTCCCTCCTTCGGCACGCCGCCGGCGATCCAGTAGATGCGCTCGAAGCTCGACAGTGCCGGCGCCGCCGCTTCGGCATTCGTCGCCTTGGAATCGTTGACGAAGAGCGCGTCGCCCTTGCGGCCGACCGGCTGCATGCGGTGTTTCAGCCCGGGGAACGAGGCAAGGCCGGCGCGGATTTCCGCTTCGCTGACGCCGACCGCAAGGCAGGCCGCAATGGCCGCCGCCGCATTCTGCGCGTTATGGCTGCCGCGCAGCGTCTGGATGGCCGAAAGATCGGCGATCGCGCGCGTCGCGCCACCCTCGGCCCGGATCAGCCGCGGGCCTTCGGCGTAGATGCCGTCGGCGAGCACGTTGCGCCTGGAGATGCGCACGACCTTCGTACCGGCGCGCTCGATACGGTCGGCGATCATCTCGCAGAACGTATCGTCGGTGCCGACGATGGCGGTGCGGCTGCCGGCGACGAGCCGTTCCTTGACCTCGGCATAGTGCTGCATCGTGCCGTGGCGGTCGAGATGGTCGGGCGTCAGGTTCAGCAGGATGCCGGCGGAGGGGTTCAGCGTCGGCGCGAGGTCGATCTGGTAGGACGAGCACTCGACCACGTAGAAGCGGCCGGCCTTCGGCGGATCGAGCGTCAGCACGGCCGTGCCGATATTGCCGCCGAGCTGCGTGTCGCGGCGGCTCGCCCGAAGGATATGGGCGATCAGCGCGGTGGTGGTCGACTTGCCGTTGGTGCCGGTGATGGCGATGAAGGGGCAATCGGGCGCATGGGCCCGGCGCTCGCGCACGAAGAGCTCGACGTCGCCGACGATCTCGGCGCCTGCGGCGCGCGCGAGGTCGGCGCTCCAGTGCGGCTTGGGATGGGTGAGCGGCACGCCGGGCGACAGCACCAGCGCGGCGATGGCCTTCCAGTCGAGCGTGCGCAGGTCCGCGGTGCGGATGCCGGCGGCGGCAGCGTTCTCGACGCTTGCCGGATTGTCGTCCCATGCGGTCACGTCGCCGCCGCCGGCGGCCAGCGCCAGCGCCGTCGCAAGGCCCGAGCCGCCGAGCCCGAAGAGCGCGACCGACTTTCCCTTGAAGGTGGTGACGGGGATCATGGCCTTACCGCAGCTTGAGCGTGGAGAGGCCGACCATCGCGAGCACGACGGCGATGATCCAGAAGCGGACGACGACCTGGCTTTCCGTCCAGCCCTTCTTCTCGAAGTGATGGTGGATCGGCGCCATCAGGAAGACGCGCTTGCCCGTCAGCTTGAACGAGGCGACCTGGATGATGACCGACAGCGTCTCCATGACGAAGAGGCCGCCGATGATGGCCATGACGATCTCGTGCTTGGTGGCGACGGCGACCGTGCCGATGAGCCCGCCCAGCGCCAGCGAGCCGGTGTCGCCCATGAAGATGGCGGCCGGCGGCGCGTTGAACCACAGGAAGCCGAGGCCGGCGCCGATGACGGCGCCGAGCACCACGGCAAGCTCGCCCGTGCCGGGGACGAAGTGGATCTGCAGGTAGTTCGAGAAGACCGCGTTGCCGGCGAGGTAGGCGATGAGGCCGAAGGCCGCCGCCGAGATCATCACCGGAACGGTCGCAAGGCCGTCGAGGCCGTCCGTCAGGTTCACGGCATTGCCGGCCGCCACGATGACGAAGCCGCCGAACAGCACGAAGAAGATGCCGAGGTTGACCAGCAGGTCCTTGAAGAAGGGAAAGGCGATGGAGGAGCCGAAGGTCGAGCCGGCCGGGCCGGTGGCGAGCGAGGCGCGCATCATGAAATAGGTCGCCGCGCCCGCGATGAGGAATTCGAGGCCGAGGCGGGCCTTGCCGGAAAAGCCCTTCTCCGTCTGCTTGGTGACCTTCAGGTAGTCGTCATAGAAGCCGATGGCGCCGAAGCCGAGCGTGACGAGCAGCGTGGCGACCACATAGACGTTGGAAAGGTCCGCCCACAGCAGCGCGCTGCCGACGATGCCGGCAAGGATCATCAGGCCGCCCATCGTGGGGGTGCCGGCCTTCTTGAAATGCGTTTGCGGCCCGTCGGCGCGGATCGGCTGGCCCTTGCCCTGGCGGATGCGCAGAGAGGAGATGATCATCGGCCCGAACAGGAAGACGATGGTGGCCGAGGTGAACAGCGCGGCGCCGGTCCGGAAGGTAATGTAGCGGAACAGGTTGAACACCTGGATGGTGTTCGCCAGCTCGACGAGCCAAAGCAGCATTGTCACCCTTTCCCCAAAGGTTCTGAGAAGCATCCCGGCGTGACCGGCCGGCGATGAAAGCAGATCGCATAAAAGACGAGGTCCGGCGGGCTTCTGCCCGACGAACCTCACGTAACTCTAATATTCCCTCTCCGGGAACGCCTCGTATTTGTCAAGCAGGGCCGCCACGATGCGGCTGAAGCCCGTGCCCTTCGACGACTTGACGACCAGCACGTCGCCAGGCCGCACGCTTGCCAGCGCATGAACGGTCAGTTCATCGGCGGTTTCGCGGTAGTCGGTCTCGATGCCCTCGGGCAGCGCGTCGCGCAGCGCCGCCATGTCCGGGCCGGCGAGCCAGACGGTGCCGATGGCCGCTTCCAGCAGGGGTTCGGCAAGGCCGGCGTGAACGGCGGGCGAATGCTTGCCCATCTCCAGCATGTCGCCGAGCACGGCGATGCGCCGCCCGCTTCCATGCGGCTCCGCATCGCGCAGCAGCGCGATTGCCGCGCGCATCGAGGCGGGATTGGCGTTGTAGCTGTCGTCGATCAGCGTGAACCAGCCGCCGTCCTTGGCGAGCCTGTAGCGCCGGCCGCGGCCCTTTTCGGCCTGCATGGCGGCAAGCCCGGCCATGGCCTTCTCGATGTCGCCGCCGGCAAGATGCACGGCGCCGAGCACCGCGACGGCGTTTTCGGCAATGTGCCGGCCGGGCGCACCCATCGGCACTTCGAGCGTCTGGCCGCCGACGGCGGCGCGAAGCAGGCTGCCATCGGGGCCGCTGGAGAAATCGAGCAGGCGGAACTCCGCCTTGGGGTCGGCACCGAAGCTGTGGATATGCGAGACGCCGGCGTTTCGCGCGGCTTTCTCAAGGAAGGCATATTGCTCGTTGTCGCGGTTGAGGATGGCATGGCCGCCCGGCACGACGCCCTCGAAAATCTCCGCCTTGGCGGCGGCGATCTCTTCCAGGTCCCGGAAATTGCCGAGATGGGCCGGCGCGATGGTCGTGACCATCGCGATATGCGGGCGCACCATGGCGACCAGCGGGCGGATCTCGCCCGCATGGTTCATGCCGATCTCGAAGATGCCGTAGTCGGTGGTCTCGGGCATGCGCGCCAGCGTCAGCGGCACACCCCAGTGATTATTGAACGAGGCGACGGAAGCATGCACGCTGCCGGATGGCGACAGCGCCTGGCGCAGCATCTCCTTGCTCGTCGTCTTGCCGACCGAGCCGGTGACGGCGATGATGCGCGCTGCCGTGCGGTCGCGCGCCGCGCAGCCGAGGTCGGCGAGCGCCTGCAACACGTCGGGCACCACGATCATCGGCGTGACGAGACGGCCGAGCGCCGGCAGCTTGCCCTCGCTGACGACGAGCAGCCCCGCCCCGTTGGCGACGGCGAAGCTCGCGAAATCATGGCCGTCGACGCGGTCGCCCTTGATGGCGAAGAAGGCCTCGCCCGGCGCGATCGCGCGGCTGTCGATGGAAATGCCGGTCACGCCCTGCGGCATGTTGCCGATGGGCCGGCCATGCACGGCCGCGATCAGGTCAGCAATGGTCCAGAGCCATTTCACCGGTCGAGTTCCTCCAGGGCCTTGCTGAGCTCGGCGTGGTCGGAGAAGGGCAGCGTCACGGAGCCGACGGTCTGCCCCTCCTCATGCCCCTTGCCGGCGACGATCAGCGTATCGCCCGATTGCAGCATGCCGACGGCGCTGCGGATCGCCGCCGCGCGGTCGCCGATCTCGGTCGCCCCCCTGGCAGCCGCCATGATCTCGGAGCGGATGACCTCGGGAACCTCCGAGCGCGGATTGTCGTCGGTGACGATGACCACGTCGGCAAGGCGCGTGGCGATCTCGCCCATGATCGGCCGCTTGCCCTTGTCGCGGTCGCCGCCGCAGCCGAAGACCACGATGACGCGGCCGGTCGTGAAGGGACGCACGGAGGTCAGCACGTTTTCCAGCGCATCCGGCTTGTGCGCATAGTCGACATAGGCGAGCGCGCCGTTCCGGGCATGGCCGACGAGTTCGAGGCGGCCGGACGCGCCGATCAGCTTTTCGAGCGCCGCCATGGCGAGGGAGGCGGAAACGCCGGTCGACATGGCAAGGCCCGCAGCGACCAGCGCATTGGCGACCTGGAAATCGCCTGCCAGCGGAATGTGCACTTCATGGATGTCGCCGCCGGCATGGATCTCGGCGGTCTGCTTGTGGCGGAAATGCTCGACCCGCTTCAAGGTTAGGTAATCGCCCTTGCGGCCGACCGTGCGCACGTTGAGGCCGGCCTTGCGCGCCGCCTCGATCGCCACGCCCGACCATTCGTCGTCGGCATAGATGACGGCCGGCGCGCCCTTCGGCAGCAGCGTATCGAAAAGCCGCATCTTGGAAGCCATGTAGTGCTCGACCGTCGGGTGGTAGTCCATGTGGTCGCGGCCGAGATTGGTGAAGGCGCCGGCGGAAAGCTTCACGCCGTCAAGGCGCGACTGGTCGAGGCCGTGGCTGGAGGCCTCCATGGCGGCATGGGTGACGCCGGCATCGGCAAGCTCGGCGAGCAGCGCATGCAGCGACACCGGATCGGGCGTCGTCAGCGAGCCATAGTCGTTGCGGCCGGGCGCGACGACGCCGGTCGTGCCGATCATCGCAGCCGCGTAGCCGGCATGCGCCCAGATCTGGCGCGTGAAGGAGGCGACGGAGGTCTTGCCCGCCGTGCCCGTGACGGCGACCATGGTCTCGGGCTGGCGGCCATGGAAGCGGGCGGCTGCGAGCGCCAGGAAACGGCGTGGATTTTCAACGGGAATGACCGGAACGGCCGCCTGCGCGGACGTGCCCTCGGCGACCACCACGGCGGCAGCGCCGCGCGCGACCGCATCGGCGATGAAGGCGCTGCCGTCGGCCTTGCTGCCCGAAAGCGCAACGAAGAGATCGCCCGGCCTGACCTTCCGGCTGTCGCTGGTGATGCCGCCTATTTCCGTGGCGGCTGCGGCGCTGAGGTCGCTGGTTTGAGGTCCGGCAAGGTCACTGATCTTCATTGTCCGCTCTGTTGCTCTCTGTCGGCAGCCGTTTCGCCCGCGAATCGGCGTCCCGTCTTCTCCATTCAATAAGACACAAGCAAGGCAGACCCGTCCTCACCAAATTTCGGCTTTACACCGAGAAGCGCAGCGGACCGGCGGATGATCTCGCCCACCATCGGCGCGGCGTTGAGGCCGGCGGTGCGCCCGCCGCCCTCGCCCGTCTGCGGCGCGTCGATGAAGGTGAGGACCACGTATTTCGGATCGTCGATCGGGAAGCCCGAGAGGAAGGCGTTGAAGTTCTGCGTGTTCGAATAGCGTCCGCCCACGACCTTGTTGGCCGTGCCCGTCTTGCCGCCGACATTGAAGCCGGGAACGAGCGAGCGGCGGCCGGAGCCGTCGTTGGCGTTCAGCTTGAAGAGGTAGCGCATGCTGTCGACCGTCGACGGCTTGATGACGACCTTGGCGATCTCGTCGGCCTCTTCCTCCGTGCGCGGCAGGAACGTCGGGTTGAGGAGCTTGCCGCCGTTGATGAGCGCCGCGCCGGCGACGGCCGTCTGCAGCGGCGTCGTGGACACGCCGTGGCCGAAGGAGATGGTGATCGAGTTGATCTTCTTCCATTCGCGCGGCTGGCTCGGGGTCTTCACCTCCGGCAGTTCGGTCTCCATGCGAGTGAGGAGACCCATGCGGGTCAGGAACTCCTTGTGCGCCTCGATGCCGACGACGTCGGCCATCTTGGCCGTGCCGATATTGGAGGAATACTGGAAGATTTCCGGCACGGACAGCACGCGGTGCTTGCCGTGGAAGTCCTTGATGGTGAAGCCGCCGATGCGGATGGGCGCGCGGGCGTCGAAGCTGTCGGTGATCTTCACCTTGCCGGAATCGAGCGCCATGGCGGTCGTGAAGCTCTTGAAGGTCGAGCCCATCTCGAACGTGCCGTTCGACATGCGGTTCATCCAGCCTTCCTTGGCGCCCTCGGCCGGATTGTTCGGATCGTAGTCCGGATAGGAGGCCATGGCGAGAATCTCGCCGGTATGGACGTCGAGCACGACGGCGCCGGCGGCGATCGCCTTGTACTTCTCCATGCCCTCCTTGACGACCTCGCGCACGATCGCCTGCACGCGCAGGTCGATGGACAGGCGCACCGGCTCCATCTTGACGTCGCTCGTCATGCCGATGGCGGCAAGGTCGGCGAGGCCCTGGTTGTCGATATAGCGCTCCATCCCGGCAATGCCGCGGTTGTCGATGTTGACGTGGCCGACGATGTGCGAGGCGGTGGCGCCGCCCGGATAGAAGCGGCGCTTTTCCGGCCGGAAGCCGACGCCGGGAATGCCGAGCGCCAGGATGCGGCTCTGCTGCTTGGGCGTGAGCTGGCGCTTCAGCCACTGGAAGCGGGACTTGGAGGTCAGCTTGCGGTAGGTACCGCGCCGGTCGAGTTCCGGCAGCACGGTGGCGAGCATTTCGACCGCCTCGTCCGCGTCGACGATCTTGTGCGGTTCGGCATAGAGCGAGACGGTGCGGATGTCGGTGGCGAGGATCTCGCCGTTGCGGTCGACGATGTCGGGGCGCGAGGCCATCAGGTGGTCGGCCGGACCGATGCTGGAGACGGCCTCGGGCGAGGCCATGCCGTACTGCACGAGGCGCCCGCCGATGACGGCATAGGCCATGCCGAAGCAGCAGATGATGACGGCGACGCGGCTGCGGGCCTGCGAGCCGGAACGCTTGCGCGTGCCCTCGAAGGCGTGGCCGCCGGCGCCGCCCGTCCGGTTGTTGTTGCCGCCGGCGTTGAAATGCGCCTTGCTCTTGACGACCATGATGCGGGAGAGAAACGACATCAGCGTGCCACCGATCCGGTTTGGATTGCATCCGTGCGCGAGGCGGGTTTCTTGGTCTTCGCCAGTTCCTCGTCCGGCAGCGCGGGCAGTTCGGCGGTCGGCATGGGCAGCTCGTTCGGCCGGGCGAGCTGGGTCGATTCCGTCGGCACGAGCTTGAGGTCGCTGTCGAAGGTCTGGACCAGGCGGTTGAGGCGGTTCGGCTGGGTCAGCAGCGCCCAGTCGGCCTTGAGCAGGTCGATCGTGTCCTCTTCCAGCTTGATCTCGGCATCGAGCTTGCGCACGTCCTCAAGCTTGTTCTCGGCCTGGTGCTTGATCGAGTAGGTGACGGTGGCTGCGGCGGTCATGATCGCGATCATCACGACGTCAAGGGTTCGGAACATCACTCAGCTTCCCATCTTCTCGAGGCCGGCAAGGTTGGGCAGGTTGAAAATGGACAGGTCATCCGTCCCGGCGGGCGCGCTCGTGCGCTCGCCTGCGCGCAGCTTCGCGGATCGGGCGCGCGGATTGACCGCGCTCTCCTCGTCGCTGGCCGCCACCATAGGGCGCCCGACTGGTGCGAAGGTTGCGGCCCTGTCGTGAACCTCCGGCAGGTGGCGCGAGCCCGCCGCCTTGCCGGAGCGATCCTGGAAGAATTTCTTGACGATGCGGTCTTCCAGCGAATGGAAGCTGACGACCACCAGCCGGCCGCCCGGCTTGAGGGCGCGCTCGGCGGCGATCAGCGCGCGGGCAAGCTCGCCGAGCTCGTCGTTGACGAAGACGCGCAGCGCCTGGAAGACGCGCGTCGCCGGATGGATCTTGTCCTTGGCCTTGCGCGGCGTCGTCAGCTCGATGAGGTTGGCGAGCTGGCGCGTCGTGGTGAAGGGCTCCTTCTCGCGCGCCTTCTCGATGGCGCGGGCGATGCGGCCGGCCTGCTTCTCCTCGCCGAGGAAGCCGAAGATGCGGATGAGGTCGGAGACTTTCGCGCGGTTCACCACATCGGCCGCCGAAACGCCGGACGCGGACATGCGCATGTCGAGCGGCCCGTTCTTCTGGAAGGAGAAGCCGCGCTCTGCCTCGTCGATCTGCATGGAGGAAACGCCGATATCGAGCACGACGCCGTCGAGCCCGCCCGCGGGCGCATGACGCGCAAGATCGGAAAAACGCGAATGGATGAGCGTGAGCCGGCCGCCGGAGGCCTCTGCCAGCCCCTGCCCGGCGGCAATGGCCGTCGGATCGCGGTCGAGGCCGATGACGTTGGCCCCCTCGGCAAGGATCGCGGAGGTGTACCCGCCTGCCCCAAAAGTGCCGTCGAGGATGACCTGGCCGGGCTTGGGCTGGAGCGCCTCGATGACCTCGGAGAGAAGAACCGGAATGTGACGGACCGATCCGCCATCGGCATCAGAAGAACCTCCGCCAAGATCCGCCGCCATTCCGATTCTCCGTCTTACCCCGAGCCCAGACCTCGCGTCCTGAACTCTTCCCGGGCCGCCGCCTGCGTGGCTTGAAATGTCTGCGGCGCCCAAAGCTGAAAATGATCCGCCCGACCGACAAAGGTCACCTCCGCGGTGATGCCCGTATAGTCCCGGATGAAATCCGTGACCGGCAGGCGCCCCTCCGAATCGAGCTTCATGAAGACGCCGCCCCCGTGAATGAGGAGCGACATCCGGTTGGCCATCGGCGAAAAGGCATCCTCGCTGGCGATCTGGCGCTCGAAACGATCGAGCAGATCCAGCCCGCCGACGCTGATCGCCGGAAACATGAAATCCTGGAAGCAGTAAAGTTCCCGGATGTCGCGCTGCGACAGGACGGTGCGGAACGCCGAAGGAACGGAAACCCTCCCCTTGGCATCCACCCTGTTCGTCGCATTCGACAGGAACCGGTTCATGACGCGATACAGCCGCTTCCAAAGCCGGAGCACGGTGCATCCACCCCGGCGTTACCAACACAACACAACGCGCACGAACCGGCCATGATGCAGCGCATGCGCGCCGCACCGTCCCCAGCCGGTTTGCCTCAAAGCTTTGCGATGAACGGACGCTCATGCGTCCTCGTGCAGTGTGATTTTGGGATACCATGGGACCATATGGGCGTCAATGGGAAGAGACCTCATTCCCCCTACTCAGACCGTCAAACGTTTATAAGGCGTTAAGTTTAACAAAAGGTTAGGAATGCCGCCGCAAGGCCTTGTATTTGCTGGCGCTGAAACAGCGCCGGCGTGTATTCGCGCGCATGACAAGGCATGCACGAACCCCAGGGAATTCAATACCTTGGGCGAAGCGGGAAAAAATCGTCCCGGAAGGAGGGATTTTGCCAGTTGGCCTGTAAGCCGGGTTCTGTATGGCTCCGGCTTTCGCCGGAACGTGGCAGCCATTCATCTGGGACCGGACTTGCGCCAGGCCTCGTGCAACCCACCCGGATGACCGGCCCGGAAACGGGCTGGACCGCTTGCGCGGCCCGCGTCATCCCTATTCGGTTTTGCTCCCGGTGGGGTTTACCGTGCCGGCCCTGTCGCCAGGACCGCGGTGGGCTCTTACCCCACCCTTTCACCCTTACCTTCCAAGGAAGGCGGTTTGCTTTCTGTGGCACTTTCCCTGGGGTCGCCCCCGCCGGACGTTATCCGGCACCGTGTTTCCGTGGAGCCCGGACTTTCCTCACCCTGCGGCCTTTCGACCCTTGCAAGGCGCGGCTGCCCGGCCAACTGGCAAGGGCTGACTAGCCGATACCGGATGGAAACACCAGAGGCTCAGCGGAAATGAACGGCAAAATCCGTGACATAGTCCGGCTCGTCCAGCCGGCCGCGAATTAGAAGGTCCGCGCCGATGCGGCCGATCTCGTCGGAACTCTTGGCCGCCGTCCCGTTGCCGCCGGTCAGGAGCGCGACGCGCTCGCCGCCGACGAAGCCTGCATAGGGATAGCCGTGCGCGGTGTAGGTCGTCACGCAGGGCGCGGACAAAAGGCGCACCGGGTCGAGCTGCGGAATGGAGCGGGCCAAAAGCCGCTTGAGATGGGTAATGGCGTTCGCATCGCCCTGCCCGCGGAACCAGTCGACGATCGCCGGCTCCTCGGCGATTTCTATATCCGTCGGATCACCGCCGATCTTGAGATAGGCATGCCCGTCCGGATAGACGATGGGCGGCAGGAAATAGAAGTGTTCGGATGGATCGGCACTTTCATCGATCCAGGACGGCATTCCGGCAAAGGCCTTCGCCTGCTCCGGCGAAAGCTGCGCCAGCACGACGGTCCGCGCCTTGACGATCAGCGCCGGCACCCGGGGTAGCAGCCCCGGCGCCCGCGAAAAGCCGCCGGTCGCGACCAGCACGCGCCCGCCCGTGAGGGCTTCGCCCGACCGCAGCGTCACCGACGCACGACCGCCCTCTTCGGTCACGGAAATCGCATCGTCGGAAATGCAAACGCCGCCCGCCTTCTCCATGCAGGCGACCTGCGCCGCGACCAGCTTGCGCGGGTCGATGTAGCCGGCGCCCTTCGCTTCGAAGACGCCCGCCGAACGCTCCGGCAGCGAGAACCATGGAAAATGCGCACGCAATTCGGCCCGGTCCAGCAGCGGCGCGTCGAGGCCGTGGCGCGCGGCGACGGCCGCAACGGAAGAGACGAACTCCCCATCCGCATGGCCGCTGATCAGGCAACCCGTCTCGCCGTAGAAGGCGATGCCGCTCTCTTTCTCGATCTCGCGGTATCGGGCGATGGAGCGGTTGGCGAGCAGCGCCCAGTCGCGATCCTGGTCGATCGTGCGGGTGATGCGGCCGCTGTCGTAGTGGCTGGCGAAGACGCCGTCATGCGCCGCCCAGTCCGCCGGCTCGCCCCGGCCGACGAGCGCCACCGAGGCGCCCGTTCGCGAAAGGTGCCGCGCCGCGGCCGCCCCCATCATGCCCCTGCCCACCACGACGAAATCGAAATGCCGAACCATGCCTCACCCTCATCTTCGGCAATGGCATAGCATGGCGACGGCGCGATTCCAGCCGTGAAAAGTCGCCGCGGGCGTCAGTCGATGTAGCTCTGCACCTTGCCGCAGTAACGCTTGGAAACCGGGTTCATGCGCTTGGCGCCGTGGCCGGCATTGTACTTGAGGATGGTGCCGCAGGTCGTGCCGCCGCCGAGGTCATGCGCCATGGCGAGGTACTTCATGCCGAACTTGATGTTCGTCTCCGGATCGTAGAGCCCCTTGGCGCCGCCGCGATAGCCCATCATGCGCGCCGTCGCCGGCTTGATCTGCATGAGGCCGATCTCGCCGGCGCTGCCGCGGGCCCGCGGATTGAAGTTGCTCTCGACGCGGACGACGGCATGGGCGAGATCGACCGGCACGCCGTAGGTCTTCGCATAGGTCTGGATGAGGCTGGAATAGCTGGCCGCCTGGACACCGGTCTTCAGCGGGTTTTCCGCCTTCGGGTAGCCGGTCGTGCTCCTGAAGGTCCTCAACTGGCCGACGACGACCCCCTCCCTGTCGATGACGGTCGTGCGCTTGTCGCGCTTGCCCGACGCTTTCGCCGCCTTCCCCTTGCTCTCGGCCTTCGCCGTCGTGGCCGGCTTTGCCGCGGGGCCGCGGTAGTCGCCGGATGCGGCATGCGCCATGCCGGCGGAAAAAACGGACGCGCAAAAGCAGGCCGCGCTGATGGCAGCAAGAAGTCTTCTCATCTATTTCCAGTCTCCAAAAGGCGCAAAGGCAGTGCCTTGGCGGCGGCTACGGAGGCCGCGCGCCTTGCGCAAACGTCTCGATCCTTGTTGATAGCGATCAGGCCCTGACCGCTTGCTGCGCTGCAGTGAACGCAGCCGGAAAGAACATCCCCAATCGGGTCAGGATGTGGCGAAGCGGTAAACTTCTGTTACAGCCTGTAATATTCGAATATGAGAACGGGCTTTCAGGCCGCCAGCCGCGGCAAAGCCGACAGCAGCCGGTGCAGGGTGTCGATGGTCGAAAAGTCAGCGATGCCGTCGACCCGCTCCGGCCGGAAATGACGCTGGAAGGCGGCCACCGCTCCCTCCGTCTTTTCCGTGTAAATCCCGTCGATTTCAGTACCATAGCCGTAGAGCGACAGCATGGACTGCAAAGCCTCGACCGGCTGGCCCGCATCCCCCCTCTGGAAGAAGCGTCCGCCGGCGATCGGCGTCGGCTCGACCCAGTGCCCCACGCCCGCGGCATGAAGGGCCCCCCACGGGAACTTTTCACCCGGATCGACCTTGCGAATCGGCGCCACGTCGCTGTGCGCGAGCACCCGCTCGGGGGCAATTCCCCACCTTCTGCCACAATCGAGACAAAGTTCGACGACCGCCCGGATCTGCGCGTCCGGAAAATCCGGCAGCCCGCCGGGGTGCCCGGCATTGGCGATCTCGATGCCGATGGAGGCCGAGTTGATGTCGCTCTCGCCCTTCCAGAAGCTCTTGCCGGCGTGCCAGGCACGGTCCGCCTCGCGCACGAGTTGCTCGACGCGGCCGTCCTCGTGCACGAAGTAATGACAGGAAACCTCGCTTTCCGGCGCGCGAAGCCATGTCAGCGCGCCTTCGGCCGTTTCCATGCCGGTATAGTGCAGGACGATGATGTCGGGAGGGCGCCCGCCCGACCGTGCGCCGAAATTCGGCGACGGCGCGGCCGAGGCGCCGGAATAGTCACATGTGAATGCGCTCATGCAGCGCAGCGTTCCTTCTCGATCGCCTCATAGGCAGCGTTGAGCGCGGCCATGCGGTCGTTCGCGATCTGATGGAACTCGGCCGGCACGCCACGCGCCACCAGCCTATCAGGATGGTTCTCGGAGGCAAGCACCCGGTAGCGCTTGCGGATCTCGGAAAAATCGTCGCTGGGCTTGACGCCGAGCACCTTGTAGGGGTCGCGGCCGCTGATATGGACATGGCGCGCCGTGATCTGCTCGAAGCGCTCCTCGGCCATGCCGAAGATTTCCGCGACGCGCAGCAGGAAGGCCATCTCGTTTTCGTGGATCAGCCCGTCCGCCTTGGCGATGTGGAACAGGCCGTCGACGATGTCCTCGAGGATCGGGCAGTTCTTCTCGCAGGAGACGCACAGCGCCTTCATCTTCTCCGCATAGGCCTCGTAGCCCGCGACATCCTGCCGCGCGAGGTTGTAGAGCCGGGCGACATTGGCCGCCTGGTTGTCCGGATACCTGAAGATGTCCTTGAAGGCATCGACCTCCGCGGTCGTCACGATGCCGTCCGCCTTCGCCATCTTGGCGGAAAGCGCGATCATCGCGACGGAGAAGGCCACCTGCCGGCGCGTTTCCGGGTCGCCCTCGAAGAGCGTCCGCACGGCCTCGACCACGCTGGACAGCGCATTGCTGGCGGCATCGGAAACCATGCCGACGAGGCGATCCCATACGGCACTGATGAAGCAAGTCGGCGAATTCTGGAACATAAGGTGATCTTGAGCAGACAATTGCAGGGAAAGCAAGGCAGGAGGCACGAGGATGACAAAATTTTGATGCCCCTCATTAAGTGGATGCATCCAATTTTCGCCGAGCGGATTCCAGCCTGTCCGGCACGAGGGACAATCCGTCACACAGCGCGGATAAGTTCGCCGCGCCGTTTCCCTTGAGGGGATTCTGCGCTAGGAGCAACACCAGCAAAAGTGCGAAGCGGTTTTGCCGGAGTTTCGGGACCGGACGCGCACTTTCCAGACGTGCTGAAGCCGAGGAGGAAACATGGCCAAGCAGAAAGTCGCAATGCTGACAGCCGGCGGGCTCGCGCCCTGCCTGTCGTCCGCCGTCGGAGGCCTGATCGAGCGCTACAGCGACATCGCACCGGACATCGAGCTCGTCGCCTACCGCTCCGGCTACCAGGGCCTCCTGCTCGCCGACCGGATCGACATCACGAAGGAGATGCGCGAGAAGGCGCCCCTCCTCCACCGCTACGGCGGCTCGCCCATCGGCAACAGCCGCGTGAAGCTCACGAACGCCGCCGACTGCGTGAAGCGCGGTCTCGTCAAGGAAGGCGACAACCCGCTGCGGGTCGCGGCCGAGCGCCTCGCCAAGGACGGCATCACGATCCTGCACACGATCGGCGGCGACGACACCAACACGACGGCGGCCGACCTTGCCGCCTATCTCGGCGCCAACGGCTACGACCTGACCGTCGTCGGCCTGCCGAAGACGGTCGACAACGACGTCGTGCCGATCCGCCAGTCGCTCGGCGCCTGGACGGCGGCCGAGGTCGGCGCCGGCTTCTTCGACCATGTCAGCAACGAGCAGAGCGCAGCGCCCCGCACCCTCGTCGTGCACGAGGTGATGGGCCGCCACTGCGGCTGGCTCACCGCCGCCACGGCCCGCGCCTATATCCAGAAGACCAGCGGCAACGAATATGTCGAGGGCTTCATGATGAACACGCAACTGAAGAACATCGACGGCCTCTACCTGCCCGAGATGGAGTTCAACCTCCAGGCCGAGGCCGAGCGCCTGAAGGCGGTCATGGACCGCACCGGCTTCGTCACGCTCTTCGTCTCGGAAGGCGCCTGCCTCGACGCCATCGTCGCCGAGCGGGAAGCATCCGGCGAAACCGTCAAGCGCGACGCCTTCGGCCACGTGAAGATCGACACGATCAATGTCGGCAACTGGTTCTCCAAGCAGTTCGCCGCCCTGCTCGGCGCCGAGCGCGCCATGGTGCAGAAGTCCGGCTACTACGCCCGCTCCGCCCCGGCCAACCGCGACGACCTGCGCCTCATCCAGAGCATGACCGACCTTGCCGTCGAGAGCGCGCTCAACAAGGTCTCGGGCGTCACCGGGCACGACGAGGGCCAGGGCGGCAAGCTGCGCACCATCGAGTTCCCGCGCATCAAGGGCGGCAAGCACTTCGACACCTCCGCGAAGTGGTTCGGCGAGGTGATGGACGCGATCGGCCAGAAGTGGCGCGCGTCGGCCTGATCGCACAGGGCTTGACGCCGAAAATTTGCAATGGCTTGCTCCCCGGATCGACCACCGCTCCGGGGAGTTTTCATGTCCTTCGACCACTGGCTGGCCTTTGCCGCCGCATCCGCCGTCATGCTCGCCATTCCGGGGCCGACGATCCTCCTCGTGATCTCCTATGCGCTCGGCCACGGCCGGCGGACCGCAGGCGCGACGGTCGCGGGCGTCGCACTCGGCGACTTCACCGCCATGACCGCCTCCATGCTCGGCCTCGGCGCCCTGCTCGCCGCGTCGGCGGCGATCTTCACCGTCCTGAAATGGGTGGGCGCGGCCTATCTCGTCTGGCTCGGCATCAAGCTCTGGCGCGCACCCGTCGCGGCAAGTGCGGAGGGCGAGGCCCCGGCGGAGGAGAGGCCCGCGCGCATCTTCGCCCACGCCTATGTCGTCACGGCGCTGAACCCCAAGAGCATCGTCTTCTTCGTCGCCTTCCTGCCGCAGTTCCTCGTCCTCTCGCAGCCGGTCCTGCCGCAGATGGTGATCTTCGAGGCGACCTTCCTCGTCCTCGCGACGCTGAACGCCTTTTCCTATGCGCTGCTCGCCTCCGCCGCCCGCAAGACGATCCGCAAACCCTCGGTCCAGAAGGTCGTCAACCGCGCCGGCGGAACGCTTCTGATAGGCGCCGGACTGCTCACGGCGGGCCTGCGCAGGGCGGCAGCCTGACGCATCGTCAGGCCTGCGGGTTGCCGCTCGGCGCCTGATCGGCTATGAGCGGGACACGGCCACGGCCGATTGATTTGCAAAAGCCGTCCTGCGAGCGCGCCCCCCTGGGAGCGCCGCATGGCGGATACGAGAAGTGGCAGCGCCTTCGCGCGTCCTCACGGGCGCCGGCGCTGTGGGGCGTCCCGGCGCCCGCACACCCCGGCAAACCGAGAGCGACGACCATGGCTGATACCCCCGTTTCCCGTCCGGCACGCATTGCCACGCTTGCCTGCGCAGGCCTTCTTGCAACGCTTGCCGGCTGCGCCAGCGTGGCCGAGGACGCGGCGACGGCAAGGACCGTGACGCCCGCGTCGGCAACGCCGGCCACGACGGATATTGCCGCCGGCGACGAAACCACGACCGAAGTCGCCTATGCCGCCCTGCCGATGGCAAAGCCCGGCACCGAGAGCACGCCGCAAGCCCTGCCGGCACCGGTCGCCGTCGCGGCAAACGCCGCCGAGGCGGCCGTTCCGGTCTCCGCGCTCGCCGAGGCAAGGCCCGTGACGGGCGCCGCGGCCGCCACAGCCGCGCTGGTCTCCAATACCGGCGGCGGGGCCGCCCCGGCCGGCGAAATGCCGCAGCGCTTCGACACGGTCATCGGCGTCTCGGTCATGGAGCCGGGCTTCGACACCGGCGAGCCGGAAGGCCTCGAACAGCTCGTGGCCACCCGCAAGATCGTGCCGGTCGCAAAGCCCGCCCTGCTGAGCAACGCCGTCCTGACCACCGAGACCCGCCTCGTCGTGCCGCAGGCCGAGCAGCCGTTCCAGAAATCCGGCACGCCCATCGATGGCCTCATCAGCAAATATGCCTCGCTCTACGGGATTCCGGAATCGCTGCTCCACCGCGTCGTCAAGCGCGAAAGCCGCTATAATCCGAAGGCCTTCAACCGCGGCCACTACGGCCTGATGCAGATCAAGTATGCGACGGCGCGGAGCATGGGCTTCGAAGGCCCGGCCGAAGGCCTGTTCGACGCCGAGACGAACATCAAATATGCCGGCAAGTACCTGCGCGGCGCCTGGCTCGTCGCCGACGACAAGAACGACGGCGCCGTGCGCCTCTACGCGGCCGGCTACTACTATCACGCCAAGCGCAAGGGCCTGCTCGACGAGACGGGCCTGCGATAAGCCGAGACGGCAGCGGCCCTCATCCCGCTGCCGCGATCTTCTCCCCGCAGGCGGGGAGAAGCGGCATGTGGCTATGCCTTGCATCCCACCTGCGTCGATATTTCAGGAAACCGGACCGGCACGGCCGTTCGCCCCGCTTGCGGGGGAGAAGGTCGCGACAGCGGGTTGAGAGGGCCTTACCGCGCCGCCTTCAGCCAGAACGACATCGGCTTTTCAGTCTCCTGCGCCTCGCCGATATCCTGCCACGACAGCATCGTGGAAAGATCGGCGCGACGGGTATAGCCGCGCCTGCCCCAGAAGTCGTCGAGCGGCGCGTAATCGGCCGGGCGCAGCGGATGGTCCTTCGGGCGCTCCACCGCACAGAAGGCGCACCAGTCGAACCGGCCGAGGCGGCGCGAATAGGCCTCCCGCTCCTCAAAGAAGCGCACGCCGAGCCCCCTGCCCCGGTAGCCCGGCAGCAGCACGGATTCCCCGAAATAGAAGACCGTGGCCGGATCGATGCCGGCGGCGGCGAAGGGCGCCCTGAATTCCTCCGACGCATCCGTCATCGGCACGCCCGTCGAGGCGCCGACGATCCGCTCCCCGTCGAGCGCCAGCACGAAAAGGCTCTCGGGCGACTGCGCATAGGTCTGGAGATAGGCGGCCTCGTAAGCCTCGCTTCCCGCGTAGAGATACGGGAAGGCGTGGAACACGGCGATGCGAAGGCGCGCCAGATCGGCGACATGGGGCGCGACGGCTTTGCCGTGGACGATCTCGATCTGCATGATCCTCAAATGTTCCCAAAGGCTTGAACAATGCTATAAGGCGGGCCGGGCCCTGCCCGGAAGATAACGACATGAGGGATGACATGCCAGCAAAAGAGACGATCCGCGCCTATTACGACGCTTTCAACAGGCAGGACATGGAGGCCTTCTTCGATCTCTTGCATGACGACGTCGTCCACGACATCAACCAGGGCGGCCGCCAGGCCGGCAAGGACGCCTTCCGCGACTTCATGGCCCACATGAACCGCTGCTACCGCGAGACGCTGACGGACATCGTCATCATGTCGAACGACGACGGCACGCGCGGGGCGGCCGAATTCGTCGTCAACGGCCAGTACCTCGTCACGGACGAGGGCCTGCCGGAAGCCAACGGCCAGACATACGTGCTGCCCGCCGGCGCCTTCTTCGAGATCCGCGACGGCAAGGTCGCGCGCATCTCCAACACCTACAATCTCAACGACTGGATCGCTCAGGTCGGTGCCTGACCGGCCTCAAGCTTCGACGCCTCCAGCGCGTCGAGGATCTGCCTGACCAGCGGCTGGGGCCGGTAGCCGAGTTTCGACGGCGTCAGCCCCATCCGCACCACGGCAAGCCCGCGCGAGGGCACGACCGCCACCGACTGGCCGTCATGCCCGAGCATCCAGAACGTATCCTCCGGCAGGCCGTAATCCGTGTCGCGCTTTTCGCCGGGGCCGTGCGTCCAGGTCTGCACGCGGCTGTAGACGCCGCCGGAGGCCGCCGTCGGGGTGGCCATCGCCGTGACGAGACCGTCCGGCAGCAGCCGGTTCGCCTTCCACACGCCGTTATTCAGGAGCAGCAGCGAGAACCGCGCCCAGTCGCGCGCCGTCGCATACATGTAGGACGACCCGACGAAGATGCCGGTCTCGTCAGGCTCCATGACGGCACTCGCCATGCCGAGCGGGGCGAAGAGCCCCCTGGACGGGAAGGACAGCGCCTGCACCCGCCCGCCGAGCGCGCCCATCCACAGGCGGGACAGCAGAACCGCCGTGCCGCTGGAATAGTTGAACGCCTCGCCCGGATTGGCTTCGAGCGGCAGGGAGACGGCAAAGCGCGTCATGTCGGGTTCGAGGAAGAGCATGCGCGTGACATCGGTCACGGCGCCGTAGTCCTCGTTGAAGGCAAGGCCGCTCTCCATGGCGAGGAGCTGCCCGAGCGTGATCGCCGAGCGCGCATCGCCCCGCCATTCGGGAAAGAGGTCGCTCGTTTCGGGCGAAAGCGCACCGGCCTGCATCAGCCGGCCGACGAGGGCGGCGTTGACCGTCTTGGTCATCGACCAGCCAAGCAAGGGCGTGGCCTGCGAGAAGCCGTCGCCATAGGCCTCGGCGACGATGCGGCCGTCATGCACCACGACAACGGCCCGCATGCCCGGTCCCGCCAGGGCCGGATCGGCGAGCAGCGCGACAAGGCGCGCATCCGGCGTCACCGCCTCCCCGTCGGGCCAGGCGACGGCGGGATCGCCGGGCGGAATGACCGGCAGGGGAACGTCCGACACCGCCTGCTGCGCGGCGCGGAAGTCGCCGTCCGGCACGCCGGCGCAGCCGAAGCCCTCGTGCCAGACCGCATAGCCCGGCGCGAACAGCCCGAGCAGGCGGGTCGTCACCGTCTTTCCCTCGAAATCGACGTCCTGCCGCATGAATTTCAGCAGCGGATGGCCAGGCGCCTGCACGTCCTCGGCCAGCACCCGGGCGGGATCGCGCCCGGCGATGAAGACATTGGAGCAGACGATCTTCGCGGCGTAGCCGGACCCGACGCTCAGGAGCGCCGGCGGCGATACGATGAGCCAGCTCGCCGCCACCACGACGGCAAGGGCAAGGGCAGAAAGCGTCCAGGCGGCCAGCCTCTGCAGTCGTCTCATCGCAGCCTCTCCTTCGAGAGCGGAGACAAGCAGGATTCCCTCGCCATGAAAAGGCTTTTCGGAGCGTCAGGCAGAAAGCCGGTCCTCCGGCGGCCGGAAGAAGCGCGTCACCTCGCCCGCCGCCACCGGCGCCGAGATCAGGTAGCCCTGCGCCTCCGACGCGCCGCGCTGGCGGATGAAGTCGAGCTGGCCTTCCGTCTCGATGCCCTCCACCGTCGTCGTGACCTGGAAGGTCTGGCCGAGCTTCAGGATGATGTCGACGAGATCGGCGTCGCGCTTGCTCTCCATCATCGCCCGCGCGAAGGAGCGGTCGATCTTCATCTGGTCGATCGGAAAGGCGCGCAGGTTGTTGATCGAGGAGAAGCCGATGCCGAAATCGTCGAGCGCGACGCGCACGCCGTGGCGGCGCAATTCGTTGAGGCTCTCGCGAATCACCGTCTCGTCGACCGAGAAGACGGATTCCGTCACCTCGACGGTGAGACGGCCGGGGGCAAGCCCGGTTTCGGCAAGACAGGCCTTCACATAGTCGACGAAAGCCCGGTCCTTGAACTGGTCGCCGACGACGTTGACGGCGATGCCGGTCGGCGCCGGCCACTTCGCCGCTTCCCGGCACGCTTCGCGCACCACCCAGTTGCCGAGCGCCAGGATCAGCCCGGTCTTCTCAGCGGCCGGGATGAAGACATCGGGCATGATCAGCCCCTTTCCGGGTGCCGCCAGCGCAGCAGCGCCTCGAAGGCGCGCACCGACCGGCTCTCGACGCCGACGATCGGCTGGTATTCGAGGAAGAGTTCGTCGCTCGCGATCGCCTTGGCGAGATCGTGCTCGATGGCCGCCCGCGCCTGGACGTCGGCGGCAAGCGCCGCGTCGAAGAAGCGGAAGCCGCTGCCGTGGGCCTCCTTGGCCTCGTAGAGCGCGACGTCGGCCCGCTTCAGGAGTTCGGACATGGAAGCGTCGCCGACCTCCATGAAGGTGACGCCGATGCTGCACCCGCTCGCCACGCGGTGGCGCTTCAGGTCGAACGGCGTCTCGAAAGCCTCGCAGAGCGTGCGGCAGACGTCCTCGATCTTGCCCTGCGAGGGCCGCCCCGCGATCGTCACGACGAATTCGTCGCCGCCGAGCCGGTAGACCTTCGCCGTTGCGCAGAGCACGCCCGCGAGCCGCCGGGCAATGGCCGCCAGAAGCTGGTCGCCCACATCGTGGCCGAGGCTGTCGTTGACGAACTTGAAGCGGTCGAGGTCGAGGAGCAGCAAGGCCGGGCGGTTGTCCTGCCCGCCCGCATCCACCAGCGCCTGGATGTCCCGTTCCAGGCAGAACCGGTTGGCAAGCCCCGTCAGGCGGTCGTGATAGGCGTCATGCGTCAGGCGCTGCTCGGTCTGCCGGCGCTGGCAGAGCTCGGCGATCAGCTGCGCCTTCGACCGGCCGATCTGGTAGAAGCCGACGCCGAAGAAGACGGGCATGAGGGCAAGCGCGGTCGCCGTGGGCATGGAGAAGCCGAAAAGGCTTTCCTGCGCCGGGTCGCGCATGATCTGGTCGGCGGCAAGGCAGATGCCGGGAAGGAAAGCTCCGAAGACCGATCCCGCCAGCGCGTAGCGCTGCTCGATCCTCGGCAAGAAGGTTTTCAACATCATGTAACCCTAAACCGTTGTTATCATGACAACAGGGTGCAGCCCGGCCATATGGCCTGCCCGATGTTCTAGCCGACAAAGAATGACAGAGTGTTAAGGGGGCGTTCGCGTTTGCCCCCCAGATTCGAGGGGGAATTTTTTGGGAACCTCGGCGCCGTTCGCGCGTTGGGAGGGTTGTTGTCATTCGTGCGTGGGGCTCGCGCGTCTAACGAGTGGGAAGGACCATCACATGAAATCCATGATCATCGGTGCCGCCGGCATCCTGGTAACTGCGGGTACGCTGCCGGCTTTCGCAGCCGATATGACCGTCGCCGAACCGCCGGTGGAAACACCGATCACCGAGGTGGCGGGCGTCTACGACTGGGGCGGCTTCTATGTCGGCTTGAATACGGGCTATGCCTGGACGGACGGCGACTATACCGGCGGGTTGCCGGGCAGCCACAGCATGGACGGCTGGGCCGTCGGTGCCTATGCCGGCTATAATTTCTTCAACAATGGCTGGGTCTACGGTGTCGAAGCCGACGTCAAGCGCGACTTCAACGACGAGCGCTTCACGAGCGGGGGGCTTCCCTTCGAATATGAGACGACCTGGGGCGGCTCCGTTCGCGCCCGCCTCGGCTACGCCATCGACCGGACGCTGATCTACGGCACCGGCGGCTATGCCTTCACCAACGCCAAGCTGACGGATGTCACCACCGGCGCGAGGGAAAAGGAAACCTTCCACGGCTGGACCATCGGCGCAGGTGTCGAGCACGCCTTCACCGACAACGTGGCGGGACGTATCGAATATCGCTATTCGGACTACAACAAGTCCGACATCTTCGGCGTTGCCGGCTCGGATGGCGACATCGATTCGCATTCCATCATGCTCGGCGTGAGCATGAAGTTCTGACGTTCAGGCCGGGGCGCGCACATCGCCCCGGCTTAACGTCCCGCTAACCGTAATTTTACGAAAATGCGCGATAGGTCGAGGACCCGTCTCGCGCGCTCCCCTTTACGGCCCGGTCCATTCGAGGCAGGATTGGTAAACGCGCAACAACGGGACTTCCATGCGTCGGTTCATTCTGGCCCTCCTGCCCCTCGCCCTCCTCGCCACGTCCTGCTCCACCACCGATTACGACCTCGTGTCCACCGCGTCCGTGCCCCCGCGCTTCGAGGACAAGGACCCGCAGGATTTCGGCGCGCGCAATCCCCATCGCCACGAGGTGCACGGCATCGACGTGTCCAAGTGGAACGGCGACATCGACTGGCCGGCGGTGAGGAAAGGCGGCGTCGCCTTCGCCTTCCTGAAGGCGACCGAGGGAACGGACCGCATCGACAGCCGCTTTTCCGACTACTGGCGCGGCGCAAAGGCGGCCGGCGTCGCCCATGCGCCCTACCATTTCTATTATTTCTGCTCGACGGCGGATGCGCAGGCCGACTGGTTCATCGCCAACGTGCCGAAGGAAGCCGTGCAGCTTCCGCCGGTGCTGGACGCCGAATGGAACCCCGCCTCGCCCACCTGCAAGATCCGCCCGCCGGCAGGCGAGGTGCGCACCGCCCTGCAGCGTTTCATGGACCGCCTCGAAGCCCACTACGGCAAGCGGCCGATCATCTACACCACGGTCGACTTCCACCGCGACAACCTCGTCGGGCATTTCGAAGGCTATCACTTCTGGCTGCGCTCGGTCGCCAACCACCCGGAGAATATCTACCCGGCACGCAAATGGGCCTTCTGGCAATATACCTCGACGGGCGTCGTCCCCGGCATCTCGACGAACACGGACATCAACGTCTTCGCCGGCTCGGCCAGGAACTGGAACAAGTGGATGGCCTCGGTCTCCCGCTGACGGCTGCAACACAGGCGCGAGAAAGAGCGGCAGCACGCCGCGCTTGCCTTTTTCTTCTTGCTTCCGTCACATTCATCTGAGACAGCCGGGCCCAGCAACGGATCAAGGAGCATTGTGATGCGGCAGAACCTGAAGACGACACTTTCGGCAGGCCTTGCAGCCATTCTTCTGGCCGGCAGCGCGCACGCCCAGACGGCCCCCGCCTGCGGCGGCGATCTCGCGGCCTTCCTGGAAGGCGTGAAGGCCGAGGCGCAGGGGCGCGGCGTTTCCGCCGAGGTCGCCGACAGGGCGCTTGCCGGCGCCGCCATCGACCAGAAGGTGCTGTCGCGCGACCGGGCACAGGGCGTCTTCCGCCAGACCTTCCTCGAATTCTCCAAGCGCACGGTCAGCCAGTCCCGCCTCGACATCGGCCGCAAGAAGCTGAAGGACCTCGCCGACGTCTTCGCCCGCGCCGAGCAGGAATTCGGCGTCCCCGGCCCGATCATCGCGGCTTTCTGGGCCATGGAGACCGATTTCGGCGCCGTGCAGGGCGATTTCAACACCCGCAACGCGCTCGTGACGCTCTCCCACGACTGCCGCCGCCCCGAGATCTTCCGTCCGCAGCTTCTCGCCGCCATCGAGATGGTCGGCCACGGCGACCTCGATCCGAACGGCACGACGGGCGCCTGGGCTGGCGAGATCGGCCAGGTGCAGATGCTGCCGAAGGACATCATCGAATTCGGCGTCGACGGCGACAATAACGGCCATATCGACGTCAAGAAGAGCGCGCCGGACGCAATCCTCACGGCGGCCAAGTTCATCCAGCATCTCGGCTTCGTGAAGGGCCAGCCGTGGATCCAGGAAGTCTCCGTGCCCGAGGTCCTGCCCTTCGAGAAGACCGGCCTGCAGCCGGGCATGAAGGCCGGCGACTGGTTCGCGCTCGGCGTCACGCCGCGCGACGGCGACACCTCCTTCGGCAACCTGGAGGCCTCGCTGGTGCTGCCGCAGGGCCGCAAGGGCCCCGCCTTCATCACCTATCCGAATTTCAACATCTATCTTTCTTGGAACCAGTCCTTCATCTACACGACGTCGGCCGCCTATTTCGCGACCCGTCTTGCCGGCGCCCCGCCCTATGAGCACGGCAACCCGGAGGAAGGCCTTTCCGAAGACGGCATGAAGCAGCTCCAGACCAAGCTGCAGGGCCTCGGCCATGACGTCGGCAAGATCGACGGCATCCTCGGCTCCGGCACCCGCGCGGCGATCCAGAAGGAGCAGCTCCGCCTCGGCCTGCCGGCCGACGGCTGGGCGACCCAGGCCCTCCTCTCCGCCCTCTGACAGGAATCGGGTGGCAAGCCGCCACCCGCTGCGATAGGACGTTCATGACCTGAGCGGCGCATGCCCGGTCGAAGCCGGACGGCGCCGCTCTTCTTGTCTTTCCGCATCCGCCTGCCGGATGTCTCCGGGGGAAACGATGCAGCAATCGGCCATGGCAACCCGCATGAACGCCCGGACCTGGGGCCTGCTGGCGCTTCTCGGCATGATCTGGGGCGGCTCGTTCTTCTTCGCCCGAATCGCGGTCGCCCATGTGCCGCCGGCAACGCTGGTGCTGCTGCGCGTCGGCATCGCGGCGCTCGCCCTGCATGTCTACATCGCGGGCCGTTTCGACATCTACGCGACGCTCCGCGCCCGCTGGCGCGAGTTCCTGCTGCTCGGCCTCGTCAACAATGCCGTGCCGCACATGCTGATCTTCCTCGGCCAGACGCAGATCGGCGCGGGCCTCGCCTCCATCCTCAACGCCACCACGCCGATCTTCACCGTGCTCATCGCCAACCGCATGACGGCGGACGAGAAGCTCTCGCCGGAAAAGATCGCCGGCTGCCTGATCGGCTTCCTCGGCACCGCCGTGCTGATCGGCCCGCGCGCGCTCGCGCCCTTTGCCGGCGACGGCGGCCCGCCGCTCTGGGCGCTCGTCCTGCCCGTGCTCGCCGCGGCCTCCTACGGCCTTGCGGCGACCTACGGCAAGCGGTTCCGCGGTGTCGCGCCGCCCGTCATCGCCGCCGGCCAGCTCAGCGCCTCGACGCTGTTGATGCTGCCCGTGTCGCTCATGCTCGATTCGCCCTGGCAGCTTGCCCTGCCCCCGCTGTCGGCGATCCTCGCCGTGCTGGCGCTGGCGCTCCTGTCCACCGCCTACGGCTACATCCTGTTCTTCCGGATCATGGCGGCAGCCGGGGCGACCAACACCTCGCTGGTGACGCTGCTCGTGCCGCCGAGCGCGATTCTCTCCGGCATGCTCTTCCTCGGGGAACGGCTGACGCCGCTCGGCATCCTCGGCATGGTGCTCGTGCTTCTCGGCCTCGTCGTGCTGGACGGACGCGCCCTCGCCCGCCTGCGGCCCTCCTGAGGGAGGCGGGAACAAAGCGCCCTTTGCGGCCTTTTCATGGGACTGGTGCCGATTGCCGACCCGATTTGCGCCACATTGGTAAATGCACTCTGTCGGCATTCGTCATTCGGTAGGGATTGTGAATTTTTTGTGGCGCGCATAATAAGGGAGGTAATTCAGCAGGTTAGCGTTGTGAATAACCGTCCGGCGCAGCCCGGATGTTGCAGTGCAGCAACAAAACACCTTTCCAACCCGCTTTTTTCGGTCGTAATATCGGACCGTAAACGCAAGGAGGTAAGCCGATGGGACTCACACATTCCTTGAATGTTTTGATGATCAGTGCAGCGTTCCTCTTCATCGCGACGATGCTATTCATCTGAGGCGATAAGCGAGCAGAAGGGTCAGGGACAAAAACGACAAGCCCTGCCGAAACCCATTCAAGAATATGCATGGCTCCGGAGACGGTGCCATGCATTTTCGTTTCCGGCTGATGGTTCGCGTCAGGCCGCGGCGCCGGCCGCCCGGCTCCGGTCGATCTTCGCAAAGCCGACGCCGTCGCACACCTGCGAAACAAGGCTCGCCCTGTTCATCGTATAGAAGTGGAACTCGCCGATGCCGCGGGCGATGAGGTCCTCCACCTGGCGGATCGCCAGTTCCACCGCCACGGCGGCCCGCTCCTGCGGCCGGTCGTCGATCGGGCCGAGACGGTCCGCCAGCCAGCCGGGCACGGTGGCGCCGCAAAGGCCGGCGAACTTGCGGACCTGCGCCAGGTTGTGCACCGGCAGGATGCCCGGCAGGACCGGGATCGCTATGCCGGCCTTGCGCACGCGCTCGAGGTAACGCTCGAAATCGTCGTTCTCGAAGAAGAACTGGGTGAGCGCGCGCGTCGCGCCCGCATCCACCTTGCGCTTGAGCATGTCGATGTCGGCGGCGACGTCGGGACTTTGCGGATGCTTTTCCGGATAGGCGGAAACGGAAATCTCGAAATCGGCGATCCCGCGCAGGCCCGCGACCAGTTCGGCCGCATTGGCATAGCCGCCCGGATGCGGCTGGTAGGGCGCGCCGACGCCGCCCGGCGGATCGCCCCGAAGCGCGACGAAGTGCTTCACGCCGACCGCCTGGAATTCCGCGACGACGGCATGCACCTCCTCCCTCGTCGCCCCAACGCAGGTCAGGTGCGAGGCGGCCGGCAGGCCCATCTTCAGGAGCTGGCGCACGGTCGCCAGCGTCGGCGCCTTGGTGGAACCGCCGGCGCCATAGGTGACCGACATGAAGCGCGGCGCATAGGCCGAGAGCTCGGCGGCCGTTTCCCAGAGCTGGCCTTCGGCCTCCGCCGTCTTGGGCGGGAAGAATTCGAAGGACAGACGGATATCCTTGCGGGCTGGGATGGCGGTCGCCGGCTTCATGTCAACTCCTCCTGCGGATCGCGATAGGGTCGGCCGCCTGTTCGCGCTGGTCGCGGGCAAGCCATATGGTCACGGTGAGCGCATCGGCGGCCGAATGCGCGGGTTTGAGATCGACGACCGCTTCGACGGCAAGGCCCGCCTTCTCCAGCCATTCGGACATGGTCTGGTGCGAGAAGCCGAGGCGGATATGGGCGTGCTCGTCGCGCAGGTGCTCCAGCGCGTGCGGGGCAAGGTCGATGATGGCGAGCCGCCCGCCCGGCGCCAGCATGCGCGCGGCTTCCACCACCGCCGCATCCGGCTCGTCGAGGAAGTGCAGCACCTGGTGGATCGTCACGACGCCGAATTCGTCGCGCTCCAGCGGCAGGTTGAAGATGTCGCCGTGGCGGATCGAGGCCTTGGTGATGCCGGCCCGGTCGAGATTGGCGCGGGCGACCGCCAGCATGTCGCGGCTGGCGTCGACGCCGACGCCGCGCCGGTACAGCCCTTCGAAGAGTTGCAGGATGCGCCCCGTGCCGGTGCCGAGGTCGAGGAAGGCGTCGACCGGCTCCGTGCCGATCATCTCGGCAAGCATCGCCTCGACTTCCGCCTCGCTGACATGCAGGCGCCGTACCGCGTCCCATTCGGCCGCGTTGCGGCTGAAATAGGCCTGCGCCTTGTCGGAGCGGACCTTTTTCAGTGCCCGCAGCCGCTCGTCGTCGCGGGCGAAGACCGCGTCCGCGGGATCGGTGGCGTCGAGAAGCCGGCGGGCAAGCGAGACGGCCTCCCCTGCCTGGCTCAGCCGGAAGAACGCCCAGGCGCCTTCCTGGTAGCGATCGACGAGCGCGGCCTCGGCAAGAAGCTTCAGGTGGCGCGAGATGCGCGGCTGCGACTGGCCGAGAATGTCGGTAAGGTCCGTCACCGTCAGGTCGCCGTGCGACAGCAGCGCAAGAAGGCGAAGGCGCGTCGGCTCGCCCGCCGCCTTCAGGATCTCCACGATGTCGTCCAGTCCGAGTTTCTGCGTGTCGCCCATGACGTTTCCAATCAAGACATAAAGATATGTTTATGTGATTAACCCGCATTGCGCAAGAGCCAATCCGTGTCGCCGATCTTCCCATCAACAGGCCCAAAGAAAAACCCCGGCGAACCGGGGTTTTCCTACGAGCGTTGAAAGACATTGCAGGGCGGGGGCCCTCATCCCCCTGCCGCGGCCTTCTCCCTGCCTGCGGGGAGGGCGACTATCTTGAATTGCACGACGGCAAGGGGCTTTGGAACGAGGCGTTTGTCGAGAACTTCGCTGGCCCATTCTTGCGCATAGCGGGCCTGGTCCCCGGCCGGAGCCTGGCCCAAGCGACCGCACGGGCCTGGGACATCCTGGCAATCCTGTCCCACGCTCTCCCACGAGCTTCAAGCTCTCGGAATTGTCGGGCTTGGTCGCCAATCTCCCCCGACCGGCCGGCCCGGGGAGCAAATTCCAGGTTCCAAGAGGAGGCAAGGCCGCGCTCTCCACCAGCAACGGCGCTGTGGGGAAACCGGCCCGGCTTGTCCCGTCTCCCCGCCTGTGGGGAGACGGTGCCGGCAGGCGGATGAGGGGCATCGCCCGCCAAGGGGGCCCGCACGCCTTGTTCCGCGATACCGCCCCGCTCAGCGGGTCAGGCGCTTGTAGGTCACGCGCTTCGGGTTGACCGAATCGGCGCCGAGGCGGCGGATCTTGTCCTGCTCGTAGTCCTCGAAGTTGCCCTCGAACCATTCCACATGGCTGTCGCCCTCGAAGGAGAGGATGTGGGTGGCGAGGCGGTCGAGGAACATGCGGTCGTGCGAGATGATGACGGCGCAGCCGGCGAAGTTTTCCAGCGCGTCCTCGAGTGCGGCCAGCGTTTCCGTGTCGAGGTCGTTGGTCGGTTCGTCGAGCAGGAGGACGTTGTAGCCGCCCTTCAGCATCTTGGCGAGGTGCACGCGGTTGCGCTGGCCGCCCGAGAGCGTGCCGACCTTCTGCTGCTGGTCGCCGCCCTTGAAGTTGAAGGCGCCGCAATAGGCGCGGCTGTTGACCTCGTGCTTGCCGAGCTTGAGCACGTCGCTGCCGCCGGAGATCTCCTCCCAGACGGTCTTGTTGCCGTCGAGCGCGTCGCGGCTCTGGTCGACATAGCCGAGATCGACCGTCTCGCCGACGGTGATCGAGCCGGAATCCGGCTTTTCCTGGCCGGTGATCATGCGGAACAACGTCGTCTTGCCGGCGCCGTTCGGGCCGATGACGCCGACGATGCCGCCGGGTGGCAGCTTGAAGGTGAGGTTCTCGATGAGCACGCGGTCGCCATAGGCCTTGGTGAGGTTTTCCGCCTCGATGACCGTGTTGCCGAGGCGCTCGCCGACCGGGATGACGATCTGCGCGTCGCCGGGGCGGCGGTCCGCGGCGGCCTTGACCAGTTCGTCATAGGCCCTGATACGCGCCTTGGACTTGGCCTGGCGGGCCTTCGGCGAGGAGGCGATCCATTCCTGCTCGCGCGACAGCGCCTTCTGGCGGCTGCCCTCCTCGCGCTCCTCCTGCGCCATGCGCTTGGCCTTGGCCTGGAGGTAGGCGGAATAGTTGCCCTCGTAGGGAATGCCGCGGCCGCGGTCGAGCTCGAGGATCCAGCCCGTGACGTTGTCGAGGAAGTAGCGGTCGTGGGTGATCATCAGCACGGAGCCCGGATATTCGCGCAGGTGCTTTTCGAGCCAGGCGATCGTCTCGGCGTCGAGATGGTTGGTCGGTTCGTCGAGCAGCAGCAGGTCCGGCTGGGCAAGCAGCAGCTTGCAGAGCGCCACGCGGCGCTTTTCACCGCCCGACAGGCTTTCCACGCCCGAATCGCCCGGCGGGCAGCGCAGCGCGTCCATCGCCATCTCGACCTGGCTGTCGAGGTCCCAGAGGTTCTGGCTGTCGATGATGTCCTGGAGCTTCGCGCCCTCGTCCGCCGTCTCGTCGGAATAGTTCATCATCAGTTCGTTGTAGCGGTCGAGGATCGCCTTCTTGGGGGCGACGCCCTCCATGACGTTCTCCAGCACGGTCTTCGAGGCATCGAGCTGCGGCTCCTGCGGCAGGTAGCCGAGCGTCGCGCCTTCGGCCAGCCACGCCTCGCCCGTGAACTCCTTGTCGAGCCCGGCCATGATGCGCAGCACGGTCGACTTGCCCGCGCCGTTCGGGCCGAGGATGCCGATCTTGGCATCCGGGTAGAAGGACAGGTGGATGTTCTCGAGGATCTTCTTGTTGCCATAGGCCTTGTTGAGCCCAGACATGTGATAGATGAACTGACGTGCCATGAAAACGCGCTCCGGATCGGACAAATTTGCCCGCTATGTAGGCGAATTCTCCGCCCGCGGCAATCTGCGAAAGCCGCGGGACCCGACACCGGCGGAAAGCCCGCCCCGTAACCGCTATCCCGCCTGCCCTGCCCCCGTGAACCCCTCGGTGCACCGCGATTTCGTCGGGGACGCGCCGCCGATGAGTTGCGAAAGCGGGCCCTCGCCGGCGGCAAGGCCGATGGTGAGGCCGATGACGACGGTCCTGTCCCCCGCCTTGCGGCAGGTAAGCCGCACGCGCTCGCCGGCACCGGGGCCGAAGGCCTTGTCGAAGGCGGCGCGGACTTCGGCGAGCGTTATCGCCCCGCCGGCCTTGCCGGCGAAGAGCGACGGCACCGGCGACGCGTTGAACTGGTCGAGCAGATCCAGCGAGCGGCTGTAATAGGCTTCCGCCGAGGTGGTGACGCAACTGCCGCTTCTCAGCCACTGCTGTCGGTCCATTCCGACGCGGGCGGCGGGCATGGCCGCAAGCAGGCGCTCCCGCGTGCCCGAAGCGAGCGTGATCTCGGGCAGGTCCGTCCACTTGCCCTTGCGGGCCTGCTGCCTGACGCCGTCCTCTATGCCGCAATAGCTCCGGCGTATCAGGAAACGGCTGTTGAGCGAGAACCGCTGCGCGGCCGCGGACGTGGCGGAGAAATCCGTGCAGCCCCGGCTCTTCGGTCGCGCGGCGCAATAGCCGGATTGCCAGCCGACGGAGAGCACCTCTTTTCCCCCGCCACCCTCGGGCGCCGACTGGGCGGCGGCGAGGCCGCACGCCAGGAAAAAGGAGACACACGCAATGAGAAAGGCAGATGCGACCTGGGAAAGCGAGGCGGTTTTCGTCTTCATGACGGGCTCCCGAAAGAGAACAAAACAAGATCATATACAACCAAAAATCCATAAAACGCAACCATGAATCATGAAAATCGCGAAATACGGGTGCAAATGCAAAAATACACGCCGCATCCCATTGTCTTTGCATGGCAAATCGCGTTGACCTCTTGCAAACGGGAGGAGAGCCGTGTTTTCACAAGCGCAGACGCTGAAAAGCCCGAGCGGGGCGGCGCTGGCGGTCCGGCACGCGCCGGCGCGCGGCGAAGCGCGCGGCATCCTCCTTCTCAGTCACGGCCTTGCCGAGCACAGCGCGCGCTACGCGCCCTTCGCCGCCCGCATGGCGTCGGAAGGCTTCCATGTCTATGCCAACGACCATCGCGGCCACGGCTTCACCACCGCCCCGGATGCGCCGCGCGGCCAGTTCGCGCCGCGGAACGGCATCGCCCCCGTCCTCACGGACATGCACGCCGTGCGTACGCATGCGGTCGACCGGCATCCCGGCCTGCCGGTCGTGCTCTTCGGCCATTCGATGGGCGGCCTCCTGGCGCTCGCCTTCGCCGAGGCGCACCCCGCCGACATCGATGCGCTCGCCGTCTGGAATTCGAACCTCGAACCGGGGCCTGCCGGGCGGCTGGCGCAGGTGGTCCTGGCGGCCGAGCGCATGCTGAAGGGATCGGACGTGCCGAGCGCCCTCCTGCCGAGGCTCACCTTCGGCGCCTGGGGCAGGTCCATCCCCGGCCGGCGGACGGCATTCGACTGGCTGTCGCACGAGGCGGGCGAGGTCGACGCCTATGTCGCCGACCCGCTCTGCGGCTTCGACGCCAACGTCTCGCTCTGGATCGACATCTTCGCCATCACCTTCTCCGGGGCCTCGTCCGAGGGACTGGCGCGCCTGCCGAAGACGCTTCCCATTCACCTTGCCGGCGGCGACGAGGATCCCGCGACCGATTACGGCCGGGCAACGCGCGCCTTTGCCGGACGGCTCAAGAAATCGCGGCTTGAGGACGTCACCGCGATCGTCTATCGCGGCATGCGTCACGAGACGCTGAACGAAAGCCCGGCGCTGCGCGATCCCGCCATCGACGCCTTTGCCGGCTGGTGTCGCCGGGTTGTCGAGGAAAGGCGCCGGCTGCCGGAAAAAGCATGACCACGACCGCCGCAACGCCGCTGCGCAACGAGGTGAGCCTCGGGCTCCTCCTCATGGTGCTCTCGGTGCTCGTCTCGCCGATCATCGACATCTTCGCCAAGCTCGCCGTCACCGCCGTGCCGGCGACGGAGATCACCTTCGTGCGCCTGCTCTTCCAGATGACGGTGCTGGGTCCCATCTGCCTGATGCGCGGCTCGCTGTTCGACGTGAGTTGGAGCAAGATGGGCCTGCACGCCGCCCGCGGCCTGCTGATGGCCATCACCATGATCAGCTTCGTCACGCCGCTGGCGGTGATGGAGGTGGCGGACGCCATCGCCATCTTCTTCGTCGAGCCGATCATCCTCACCATCCTCGGCTCCATCTTCCTCAAGGAGACGATCGGCTGGCGGCGCTATACGGCCTGCGCCGTCGGTTTCCTCGGCTCGCTGCTCGTCATCCAGCCGAGCCTGCAGGAGGTTGGCCTCATCGCCCTCCTGCCTGTCGTCGCCGCCTTCTCGCTCGCGCTCTTTTTCCTTCTGACCCGGCTCGTCGCGCAGAAGGAGGACCCGTGGTCGATGCAGTTCTATGCCGGGTTATGGGGCGCCCTCTTTGCCGGCCTGCTGCTCGTCGTCGGCGGCAAGGCGGGCATCGCCATGCTCACGCCGGTCCTGCCCGACATGAAGCATACGTTCTATATCGCGGGCGCCGCCGTTGCCGCCACCATTGCCGGCGTGCTCGGCGTCTATGCCTATCGCGCCGCGCCCGCCTCCACGCTCGCGCCGCTGCAATATCTGGAGATCGTCTCGGCGACGATCCTCGGCTGGTGGGTCTTCGGCCATCTGCCGGACGCGGTGAAATGGCTCGGCATCGCCATCATCATCGGTTCCGGCCTCTACGTCATCTGGCGCGAGCGCCGGCTCAACAAGACGGCGACGATCCCCACCGTCTCCACGCCGATCTGACGAAAGGAAAAGCCGGCGCGCATGGCAGGCATCAAGTCAGTCGAACCCGTCATGATGTCACCCGCGCCCGCCGCTATCCTGCCTTCCGGCTTTTTGTTATCCAAGGCAAAATGGGAAAAAGCCCGGCGGGCACCCTTGCATGCGTGCCGGGAAGGGAGTGCACGATGGAAAAGTCGAACCTGCCGCTTGCCGGCATAAGGGTCATCGAGCTGGCGCGGGTTCTCGCCGGTCCCTGGGCCGGCCAGATGCTGGCGGACCTCGGCGCCGACGTCATCAAGATCGAAAATCCCGACGGCGGCGACGATACGCGTGCCTGGGGCCCGCCCTTCGTCACGGGCAAGGACGGCGAGAACCTCTCGGCCGCCTACTATCACTCCACCAACCGGGGAAAGCGCTCCATCGCCGTCGATCTCAAGACGGAGGAAGGGCGCAAGACCGTCCACCGCCTCATCGCGACGGCCGACGTGGTGATCGAGAACTTCAAGGTCGGCGGCCTCACCAAATACGGTCTCGACTACGAGAGCCTTGCGGCAACGCACCCCAAGCTCGTCTATTGCTCCATCACAGGCTTCGGCCAGGACGGCCCCTATGCCGCCCGCGCCGGCTACGACTATATCGTGCAGGGCATGTCCGGCTTCATGTCCGTGACGGGCGCACCGGACGGCGAGCCGATGAAGGCGGGCGTCGCCATCGCCGACATCTTCACGGGCATCTATGCCGTCGCCGCCATCCAGGCCGCGCTTATCCACGTCATGAAGACCGGGAGGGGCCAGCATGTCGACATGGCGCTGCTCGACGTGCAGTCTGCCGTCATGGCGAACCAGAACATGAACTTCCTCGCCTCCGGCAAGGCGCCGGTGCGGCTCGGCAACGCGCATCCCAACATCTCGCCCTACGAGGTCGTGCCGACGTCCGATGGACACATCATCCTCGCCGTCGGCAATGACGGCCAGTTCCGCAAGCTCTGCGGCATCCTGAAACTCGACGGCGTCGCGGACGACGAGCACTTCGCCACCAACCGCGCCCGCGTCGCCAACCGCGAGGAGGTGCGCCGCCGCGTAACCGGCGCAACGGCGGCAATTCCCAAGGCGGAGCTGCTGGCGGCCTGCGAGCGCGAGGGCGTCCCGGCCGGGCCGATCAACTCCATCGCCGAGACCTTCGACGATCCGCAGGTCAAGGCCAGGGGCCTGCGCGTCGACCTGCCGGATGCCGACGGCAACCTCATTCCCGGCGTGCGCACGCCCATCGTCTTCTCCGGCACCCCCCTCGTCTACGACCGCCCGAGCCCGCGGCTCGGCGAACACACCGACGCCGTGATGGCGGAGCTGCAATCCCTCGAAGCAGGAAAGAAAAGCGCATGAAGACCGGCGGCCAGCTCATCGTCGACGCCCTCGTAGCCAACGGCGTCAGGCGCATCGCCTGCGTGCCGGGCGAAAGCTATCTCGCGGTGCTCGACGCGCTGCACGACACCGACATCGACGTGCTCGTCTGCCGCCAGGAAGGCGGCGCGGCGATGATGGCCGATTGCTGGGGCCGGCTTACCGGCCAGCCCGGCATCTGCATGGTCACGCGCGGCCCCGGCGCCACGAACGCCTCGGCGGGCCTGCACATCGCACGGCAGGATTCGATCCCGATGATCCTCTTCATCGGCCAGGTGCAGCGCGACGCGCGCGAGCGCGAGGCGTTCCAGGAAGTGGAATACCGCCGCGCCTTCACCGAGGTCGCCAAATGGGTGGCCGAGATCGACGACGCCCGCCGCATTCCCGAATTCGTCACCCGCGCCTTTGCCGTCGCCACCTCCGGCCGCCCCGGCCCGGTCGTGCTGGCCCTGCCGGAGGACATGCTGACGGACGCGGTCGAGGCGGTCGAGGCGAAAGCCTATACGCCGGTGGAGGCCCATCCCGGCCGCAGGCAGGTGGAAGAACTCGTCGGCCTCCTCGAACAGGCCGAACGCCCTCTCGTCATCCTCGGCGGCACGCGCTGGTCGGACGGGAGCGTCGCAGCCTTCACGGCCTTTGCCGAGCGCTGGTCGCTGCCGGTCTCCTGCTCGTTCCGCCGCCAGATGCTGTTCGACCACCAGCATCCGAACTATACCGGCGATTCCGGCATCGGCATCAACCCGGCGCTGGGCAAGGAAATCCGCGAGGCCGACCTCGTGCTGCTGCTCGGCGGCCGCTATTCCGAAATGCCGTCCGCGACCTACAGCCTGCTGCAGAGCCCCTACCCGCAGCAGAAGCTGGTGCACGTCTATCCCGATCCCTCCGAGCTCGGCCGCGTCTACCGCCCGGACCTCGCCATCTGCGCCGCGCCGGAGGATTTCGTCGCCGCCCTCGACGGCCTTGCGCCGAAGACAGCACCGCGCTGGGCCGCCCGCACCGCCGCCATGCATGAGAGCTACCTGAAATGGTCGACGCCGCCGACGGCCGGCCCGGGCGACGTGCAGATGGGGCCGATCATGTCCTGGCTGGAGGAGAACACCGCCGACGACACGATCTTCACCAACGGCGCCGGCAACTACGCCACCTGGGTGCACCGCTTCCATCGCTTCCGCCGCTTCGGCACGCAGGCCGCCCCGACCTCCGGCTCGATGGGCTACGGCCTGCCGGCCGCGGTCGCGGCCAAGCAGCTCTTTCCGGAGCGCGAGGTCATCTGCTTTGCCGGCGACGGCTGCTTCATGATGCACGGCCAGGAATTCGCGACCGCCGTGCGCTACAAGCTGCCGATCATCACCGTCGTCGTCAACAACGGCATCTACGGCACGATCCGCATGCACCAGGAGCGGGAATATCCCGGCCGCGTCAGCGCCACCGGCCTCACCAACCCGGATTTCGCGGCGCTTGCCGTCGCCTATGGCGGCCATGGCGAGACGGTGGAGAAGACGGAGGATTTCGCCGCCGCCTTCCTGCGCGCCCGCGCCAGCGGCAAGCCGGCGATCATCGAGGTGAAGCTTGATCCCGAGGCGATCACGCCGATGCGCACGCTGTCGGATATTCGTGAGGGGAAGTAAGGCTTGGGGCTGGAAAGCCCTTCACCACACCTCGGGCCTGTCCCGAGCATCTGCAATGTTTCGATCATTCGATGTGTGGGCAGATCCTCGGCACAAGGCCGAGGATGACGACGGTGGGTGAAGCGAGGCTCCCAACGAACGACGCTGGCGAAACCTCTGCGCCTCTTACCCGCGAATGTGCCGCGTCTGCTCGTAGGTCTTCATCGAGCGCATGCCGGAGCGGCAGTAGCCGAGCATCGGGCGCGGCAGTTCGTCGAGCGCGTCGACCATGCCGGTCACCGCCTCCGCCGTCACGCCCATCGGGCCGACCGGCACATGGGCCGTCTCGATGCCCAGTTCCTTCGCGCGGGCGGCAATGGTGGAGAATTCCGGCTGGCCGGCCTCCTCGTGGTCCGGGCGATGGCATACGATGGACTTGAAGCCCATGGCGGCGATCGCGTCGAGGTCCTCGACGGTGATCTGGCCGGAGACGGAATACTCGTCGTTGATCTCGCGGATATCCATGGACATGTCCTTTCCGAAACAGGTGGCTACCGTTTAAGCCCGCGCCGCGGGGGCGTCAATCGTGCTGCCGCACCTCGAAGGAAAGCCCGTAGCCGACGCTTCCGCCCGGCGGGAAATCGGGCGCCTCGCCGCAAGCGATCAGCTCCTCGCGCGGGGCGAGCCGGTGGGAGACCGGCTCGATGCCGAGCACGGCGCAGCCCGGCGACTGGTTCCGCCAGACCTGGAGATAGGGCAGCGTATCCGTGCGGAAGCGGATATGCACGCTGCGCCCGCCGAGGGCGGTGATCGGCCCGACGGCGATCTCCGCCCAGCCGTGCGCGGCCGTTTTGGCCGCCGGCACGCAGAAGATCGTCATGTCACCCTCGCCGAAGCGCCAGGGCAGGCTGCCGCCGGGCAGCATGGCGCCGGTCAGCCGCGTGGCCTCGTCGAAAAGGCCGGTGCCGAAATTGATGTGATACATGGCGAAGGGCGGCCAGGGCTCCTCGCCGATATTGGTGACCAGATCGTCGAGCGTGATATGCCCCGTCCGCCGGTCGGCCCGCCAGCGCCGCGCAAGATCGGCCGAGCCGCCATGCGCCAGCGAAACGGAAACGCGCGCCTCGCAGACCACCTCGCCCTCGTCCTCCTCGATCAGGATGTTGCACGCCGGATGGGAGGAGAGCGAGCCGTGCAGCGGATAGCGCCGCCCGTCCGCCGCCCCCTCCACCGGCACCGGGTGGCGGATGTGATCGGGCCCGCAGGTGAAGAGAAATCCCGGCAGCGCCCTGTCGATGCGCGGATCGCCGTCGGACGGAATGGCCGATCCCGGTGCGATGTCGACGCCGTGGAAGACGGCGCCCGCGACATCGAGCGCGGATTGCGGCGTCAGGTCGAGACGGAAGGAATGGTCGGGCGTGTCTGCGCTGAGGGCAAGGGTCATCCGGGGCTCCGGCGGAAGGGATCGAAGGACGCAATGCTAGGATCAAACCCGGGGCCGCGCCACCGGATGCCGCATCTTTTCACGGAACCTGCACGCCCGATCACAAGTTTTTGCCATGAGCGTTGACCTTACGTTCACCATCGATTCAGTTTTTCCATATTAAGGTCCGAATTGAAGTGTTCCGTCCGCGCGACATATGCAACCTGGCAGGTCAACAGCCGTGAATTCGATATTCAAAACAAGCATTTCGCTCCTCGCAGCAGCATCCGTCCTCGGATTCGCCGCCCTGCCTGCCCACGCCCAGCAGCACCAGATCTCCCGCGATACGGTCCTCGTCTCGCCGGAAGGCGACATTCTCGACTACATTCCCAACGACGGCAGCGTGCGCTGGGCGCGCGACAGCCGCGGCCGCCGGGTGCTGGTCGATTCCTGGGGCGACATCGTCGCCACGGCCATACCGGCCGAGCGCTATTACGGTCGCGGAGACACCGAGAGCCCGCGGCGCGACCGCTATCGCCCGGTGCGAGGCTACTCCGAGACGAGCCCGGACTATTTTCCGCCGGCCCCGGATTCGGACTACGACAGCGGCCTGACGACGAGCTCCGTGCCGGAAATGCGCGAGGGGTTGCCGGGCAATGTCGAGCGGCAGGCCCTGCCGGATGCCGATTTCGGCTCGTCGCAGCCCCTGCCCGATTTCTCCGACGGCTCCACCGACACCGCCTCGCTTCCCGAGACCATCGACCCGAACGCCGAGTTCGTGCCCGGCCCGAAATTCGAGCAGGCGAAGGCGCTCGGCAAGATGTCCTCCGCCGAGGTCACGGCGCTGCAGGTGTTCCTCGACCGCGAAGGCTTCTCGCCGGGCGTGATCGACGGCAGGAAGGGCTCCAACGTCACCAAGGCCATCGAGGCATGGCAGAACGCGACGGGCGAGACGCTCGACCCGAACAATGCCGAGGACATCCTGGAGCGCCTGCGCCTTTCCGGCGGCATGGCCTTCACCACCTACGAGATCACCGCCGCCGACGCGGCCGGCCCGTACGTCGCCGCGATCCCGGAAGACTACGCCCAGAAGGCCGCGCTGCCGCACATGTCCTTCACCTCGACCACCGAGATGCTGGCCGAGAAGTTCCACATGGACGAGGCCTACCTGAAGGAGATCAATCCCGGTGTCGACTTCACCATTCCCGGCACGATCGTCAAGGTCGTCGATACCGGCCGGGCGAAGACGGGCAAGGTCGCCAGGATCCTCGCCGACAAGGGCCGCAAGCAGGTCCTCGCCTACGACGCGGCCGGCACGCTGATCGCCGCCTATCCCGCCAGCATCGGCTCCTCCGACACGCCTTCGCCGTCGGGTACGGTCACGGTCGAGCGCGTCGCGCTCAATCCGGGCTACACCTACAATCCGAAGGTCAACTTCAAGCAGGGCGAGAACGACCGGATCCTCACCCTGCAACCCGGCCCGAACGGCCCGGTCGGCACGGTCTGGATCGCCCTTTCCAAGCCGACCTACGGCATCCACGGCACGCCGGAGCCCTCCAAGATCGGCAAGACCCAGAGCCACGGCTGCATCCGCCTGACCAACTGGGACGCCACCGAGCTCGCCAAGATGACGAGCCCGGGCGTGACCGTCGAATTCGTCGACTGACGCTTTCCGCGCAGGAACCGGCCAGAACCGGCCCTTTCGGGCCGGTTTTGCCTTGGGAACCCTGTTTAGCCATGGTGCGAACCGCAAATTGCCTCTTTTGCCGATGAAGGAGCTGAACCTTCATCGCCATCAGCAGCACGGTATCCCATGTTCGAAAAGCTTCGCCCCGCCCTCCTCTGCCTCGCGCTCGCGGGCACGCTGCCATCGGCTGGCCTTGCCGCGGACCTCATGACCTTCTGGGATGCCCCGCAGAAGGGCGGCAACAGCTTCAACGCGGCGGAACCCGACAAGGCCTACTTCGAGGCGCTGGCCGCGACCGGGGCGACATGGGTTCGCCTGACCTTCAGCAAGTGGAAGGGCGAAGGCCGGGATTTCCTCATCGGCAACGCCGACCGCTACGAGGGCCTGCCGCCCGGAGATCTCGCAAGGCTGCGCAGCACGCTCGATGCAGCCCATGCCGCCGGCCTGAAGGTGGTCGTGGCGCCGCTGAGCCTGCCCGGCGCCCGGTGGAAACAGCAGAACGGCGGGATATTCGACGACCGGCTCTGGTCCGATCCCGCCTTCGCCGAACAGGCCGCGGCGTTCTGGCGCGACCTTGCCGGCGCGCTGAAGGATCACCCGTCCGTCGCCGCCTACAATCTCCTCAACGAGCCCGCGCCGGAAAAGACGACCGGCCTTGCCGAGAACGGCGCGATGACCGATCTCCTCGCATGGCAGGAGGCCAATGCCGGCGGCCCGCGTGACCTGCCGCAACTCTACACGCGGATCATCGATGCGATTCGAGCCGTCGATCCCGTCACCCCGGTCATGGTCGATGGCGGCTATTATGCCAATCCGCGCGCGCTCGCATCATGGCCGAAGCGCCTTGCCGACGACAGGGTGCTCTACGCGTTCCACATGTACGAACCCTATGACGCGACCAGCGCGCCGAACATGAAGCGGGAAACGCCGCTGCGCTATCCCGGCGTGACGACCGACTATGCCGGCGGCAAGACGGAATGGGACCGCACGACCGTCGCCGACCATATCGGCGCGGCCTTCGACTGGGCGAAGGCGGAGGGCCTGCCGCCGACGCGCGTGGTCGCCGCCGAATTCGGCTGCATGCGCCTGTGGGCCGATTGTGGCGCCTACCTCACCGACGTGATGGATGCGGTGGAGGACAGGGGCGGCCACTGGGCCTTCTATTCCTTCCGCGAAGACGAGTGGGAAGGCATGGACTACGAGCTTCCGGCCGGGGTGAAGCCCGGCCAGTTCTACTGGATGACGGAACAGGGCAAGGCGGACAGGCTGCCGCGCAACGGCAAGCTGATGGACCTTCTGAAGGCCCGCATGCAGAAATAGAAGAAGGCCGGAAGCCTGCGCTGTCCGGCCTTTTGCGCCCGCCAAGCCGCTCAGGCGGCGCGGCTGTAGCCGGAATTTTCGGCCGGCTGGGCGGTGCCACCGGTGCGGAAGGCGCTGAGCTGGGCGGCGATGGAAGCGGCCTCCGCCGTCAGCGCCTGGCTGGCGGCATTGGCCTGCTCGACCATCGCCGCATTCTGCTGGGTGATCTGGTCCATTGCGTTGACCGCCTGGTTGACCGCCTGGAGGCCGGTCGCCTGCTCGGCCGTGCTGGCGCGGATCGTGTTGAAGACGGAGCTCACCTCCACGACCTGCGAGACGATCTGGCGCAGCGACTGGGCGACCTCGCCCACCGAGCGCACGCCATCCTCGACCTGGCCGTGCGACTTGGCGATGAGGTTCTGGATGTCCTTGGCGGCATCCGCGCAGCGCTGGGCGAGCGCGCGCACTTCCGAGGCGACGACCGCAAAGCCGCGGCCCGCCTCCCCGGCCCGCGCGGCCTCGATGCCGGCATTGAGCGCCAGCAGGTTCGTCTGGAAGGCGATCTCGTCGATCACCTCGATGATGCTGGCGATCGCCGCGGAGGACGCCTGGATCTCGCCCATGGCGGTGATCGCCTCCTCCACCACCTCGCCGCTGCGCTGGGCATTGTCGCGCGCGGCCATGACGAGGGCATTGGCCTCGTTGGCGCTCTGCGCGGTCTGGCGGACCGTGGTCGTCACCTCCTCGACGGCGGCCGCCGTTTCCTCCAGGTTCGCCGCCTGCCGCTCGGTGCGCTTGGCAAGGTCGTCGGAAGCCGACGCGATCTCGCGCGCGCTGAGGTGGATGGAGCCTGCGCCGGCGCCGATATTGCCGATGGCCCCAGCCAGCGTCGAAATGGCATGGTTGAAGTCCTGCCGCAGCACCTCGTAGGCTTCCGGCAGCGGGCCGGTGATCCGCGCCGTCAGGTCGCCGTCGGAAACGCGCTTCAGCGCCGCGCCGAAACTGTCGCTGACGAGTTGGCGTTCCTCGGCGAGGACCTGCGCCTGCACCGCCTGCTGCTTGGCGACGTCGGACGTATCCATGTAGACGGAGATCGACAGGTCCATGTCGAGGAAGATGGCCTTGAGCAGGCTGGAGAAGCGCGCAGCGAATTCTTCCGCGCCGGTTTCCGGGCGAAAGAACAACCCCTGCTTCGGCCAGAGCGCCTTCACCGCTTCCGTCAGGAGATGCTCGACGATCAGCGCGTAGCCGCCGATATACCAGCGCGGTTCCAGCCCGATGCGGGCGTGGACGTGGCCGATCGTCTGCACCTTGGTGGCGTAATCGCCGGTGAAGTCGCCGGCGGCGATGTTCGCCCAGTGGCCGAGCTGCGCATTCTTGGCGCGCTGCATATGGGCATCGTTCGAGAAGAGATGGTTCACCTCCGGGCTCTGGCGCACGATGGCATAGAACTTGTCGAGCGCCGGGCCGAGCTCCTTCTCGATGAAGGGCTTCAGGCCGCGCAGCCGCTTCAGCGCGGCGGCATCGAGCCCGAGATAGTCGAGGCGGCGCACAATGTCATGGTTCTGGCCGACGGGCGGAGCTGTCTTCATAGAGGGGTATCCTGGCAAATCGAGAAAGGGAAAAAATACAGACGCTCCCTCGGGCAGGCGGCCCGCACGGCACGCCGACCCCGCGACCCTTCATGGATCCAGTTGAAGGCATGGCCTTCAGGGGATAACTTTCTGACGGTTTATCACTAGGTTCGGCGTGGTAAATTGTTCCTTACCGCCCTTGCGTTCCGTCATGAAAAAACGGTCGCAGCCGTTCCTGGCTTTCGTCAATTCGAAAGGCTTTACGCCGCGCGGCGGACGGTGCGGAAGAAACCGCCCTCGCCGGCCGGATGCCTGCGCGCCGGCACGAGGCGCAACACCTCCTCGGCAAAGAGCCGCGCATTCTCGCGTGCCTTGTCGAGATTGCTGATCCTGCCCGGATCCATCGAGGAGAGCGTTCCGCCGCAATCGAAGATGTCGCGGAAGGCCGTGCGCTCGCCGATCGGCGTGTCGAGGACGGTGACGCCGCGGGCGGCCAGCAGCGCCTTGATGGCCGCCATGGCGCGCGTCGTGACCATGGCGTTCATGCGCGTCAGCACGACCGAATGGTTGATGCGGATGCCGGCCTTCTCATCGAGCTGCCTGAGGAGTTCGAGGATCTGCGCCGCGCCGCGGGCATCCATCGCACAGCCCTGCACCGGGATCATCACATGGTCGGAAAGCCCGATGGCCGTCGCAACGAGCGCATCGCGCGCGCCGGCAAGGTCGATGACGAAATAATCGGTCTGAGCGCGGTTCTCGCGGATATGGCTCTGGAGCGACCCCATGGAGACTTCGGAAATGACGGCGATATTGCGCTGCCGGCCGGAGATCTCGTGCCAATGGCTGATCCAGCGCTGCGGGTCGGCATCGAGAATGGTGACGCGATGCCCCTGGCGCGCAAGCTCGGTGGCGAGAATGAGGGCCGCGGTGGTCTTGCCCGCGCCACCCTTGGCATTGGCGAACGTGATGACTGGCATGTCTTTCCTCTTGAGGGCTGCGAGCGTCCTCATCGCTCTCGTCAGGCGCCGGTGAGTATGGCGCCCGCTGAACGGAACCTTTCAAAACATGGTTAACGAAGAGGAAACATCCCCACCGCGAAGATTAACGGGGCCGGCATTGCAGATTTGCGTTTTGCAAGGAAAAGGCCCGGAAAACCCTTGTTTTCCGGGCCTTGTCATTTGTTAACGATGAGAAATCAGATGCACTCGACGAAGAGGCGCCTGGCCGCGTCGAGCGTCAGTTCCACCGGATTGCCGCCGGCCGTCGGATCGACGATGGCCATGGCGGCCATCTCGTCGATGCGGTCGGTGCCGACGCCGAGCGCGGCGAGCTTGTCCGGCACGCCGAGTTCCTCGCGCAGCCGCAGCACGTAGTCGAAGAAGCCGTCGAAGCCGCCGGCAATGCCGAGATAGGCGGCAGCGCTGGCGATCCTCGCCTCGATGGCCGGGCGGTTGAACGTCAGCACCGGCGGCATCACCACGGCGTTCGTCATGCCGTGGTGCGTGTTGTAGATCGCGCCGACCGGGTGCGACAGCGAGTGGATCGCGCCGAGGCCCTTCTGGAAGGCGACGGCGCCCATCGCGGCAGCCGACATCATGTTGGCGCGCGCCTCGATATCCGTGCCGTCCCTGTAGGCGCGCGGCAGGTATTCCTTGACGAGGCGCATGCCTTCGAGCGCGATGCCCTGGCTCATCGGGTGGTAGAAGGGCGAGGAATAGGCTTCGAGGCAATGGGCGAAGGCGTCCATGCCGGTGCCGGCGGTGATGACCTTCGGCATGCCGACCGTCAGCTCCGGGTCGCAGATCGTCACCGAAGGCAGGAACTTCGGATGGAAGATCACCTTCTTGGTATGCGTCTGCGAATTGGTGATGACCGAGGCGCGGCCGACTTCCGAGCCGGTGCCGGCCGTCGTCGGCACGGCGACGATGGGCGCGATGCCGTCCGAATTGGCGCGGGTCCACCAGTCGCCGACATCCTCGAAGTCCCAGACCGGGCGCGTCTGGCCGGCCATGAAGGCGACGGCCTTGCCGAGGTCGAGGCCGGAGCCGCCGCCGAAGGCGACGACGCCGTCATGGCCGCCGGCCTTGAAGGCCTTCACGCCGGCTTCGAGGTTCCTGTCGGTCGGGTTCGGATCGACCTCGGCGAACATCGCCCGGCCGAGGCCGGCGGCCTCCAGGATGTCGAGCGCGTTCTGCGTAATCGCCATGGTCGAGAGGCCGCGGTCGGTGACGAGCAGCGGCTTCTTCATGCCGACCGCCTTGCAGTGGTCGGCCAGTTCCTTGATCCGGCCCGCGCCGAACTTGATCGCGGTCGGATAGCTCCAGTTGGCGGTGATGGTCATGCTGTTCAAGCTTTCCTGAAGTGGTAGGATTTCGGACGGGTAAGGTTGTGGAAGCCGATGACGGAGAGCGAGCCGCCCCGGCCCGTTTCCTTCACGCCCGTCCAGCAAAGCGCCGGGTCGAGATAGTCGGCGCGGTTCATGAAGACGGTGCCGGTTTCCAGATCCCGCGCGATATCGGCCGCGCGCGCGCTGTCCTTCGTCCAGAGCGAGACGGTGAGGCCGTACTTGCAGTCGTTCATCAGCGCGAGCGCTTCCGCGTCGCTCTTCACCTTCATGATGCCGACGGCCGGGCCGAAGGTCTCTTCCGTCATGAATTCCATCGAATGGTCGACATCGACGAGAATCTGCGGGGCGACATAGGCCCCGCCGTCATCGGCCGGGAAGAGCTTCGGATCGACCAGCGCCTTCGCGCCCTTCGAGACGGCATCGGCGATCTGCGCGCGCACGGTCGCGGCGAAACGCTTGTGCGCCATCGGCCCAAGCGTCGTTTCCGGGTCGAGCGGGTTGCCGAGCTTGTAGTTGGAGACCCAGGCGACGGACTTCTCGACGAAGGCGTCGTAGAGCTTCTCGTTGACATAGATGCGCTCGATGCCGCAGCAGCACTGGCCCGAATTGTAGGTCGCGCCGTCCATCAGCGTGTCGACGGCGGCGTCGAGGTCCGCGTCCTCCATGACATAGCCCGGATCCTTGCCGCCGAGCTCGAGGCCGACCGGCGTGAAGGTGCCGGCGGCCGCGCGCTCGATGGACCGGCCGCCCTCCACCGAACCGGTGAAGTTGATGAAATCGAACGAATTGGCGGCGATCAGCGCCGAGGTCGTGTCATGGTCGAGGAAGACGTTCTGGAAGACGTCCTCCGGCACGCCCGCCTCGTTGAAGGCGCGCACCATCCGCTCTCCGACGAGCAGCGTCTGCGCCGCGTGCTTGATGATGACCGTGTTGCCGGCCATCAGCGCGGGCGCGATGGTGTTGATCGCCGTCATGTAGGGATAGTTCCACGGCGCGATGACGAAGACGACGCCGTGCGGCTCGCGTTCGATGCGGCGCTCGAAGCGCTCGGAATTCTCGATGACGATCGGCGCGAGCGACGAGCCGGCGATCTCCGCGACATAGTTGGAGCGCTCGTTGAAACCCTTGAACTCGCCGCCGTAGCGGACCGGGCGGCCCATCTGCCAGGCGATTTCCGGCACCACCTCGTCCACCATCTCGTTGAGGCGGGCGACGCCCTTCAGGACGAGCTGGATACGGTCCTCCAGCGGGCGCTTCGCCCAGGCTTTCTGCGCCTTCTTCGCACGGGCCACGGCGGCCTGCGCGGCCGCAAGCGGCATCGCCTCGCGCTCGGCATAGACCGAGCCGTCCACGGGGGATATGCATTTGATCACAGTCATGATCGAGTTCCTGTTGGTTCTATCGGAATTTCAGTCTCTGGCGCTCCGGTCGCCCCTCATCCGCCTGCCGGCACCTTCTCCCCGCAGGCGAGGAGAAGGGATATGCCGCACGGCCTTCCCCGACCAAACCCTTTCGCAGGGCCGGCCCCTCTCCCCGCTTGCGGCGAGAGGGTTGGGGTGAGGGACAATTCCGAAACGCTTCTACGCCCTCTCGAAGCCTCGCGCCACCTCCCAGTCGGTGATGCGGCGATCGTACTCCTCCTGCTCCCACTCGGCGGCGCGGACATAGTGGTCGACCACGTCGTCGCCGAAGGCCTCGCGCAGCATGTCGGAGGTCTTCAGCGCCTCGGCGGCGCCGCGCAGCGTGCGCGGGATCTCGCGGATATCCTTGCCGCCATAGGCGTCGCCCTCGAAGGGCGCCTCAAGCTCGAACCTGCCCTCGATGCCGGCGATGCCGGCGGCGAGCAGCGCCGCCATGGCGAGATAGGGGTTGAGGTCCGAGCCGCCGACGCGGCATTCGATGCGGATGCCCTTGGTCCCCTCCCCGCAGAGGCGATAGCCGGCCGTGCGGTTGTCCTTGCTCCAGATCGCCTTGGTCGGCGCGAAGGTGCCGGCGACGAAGCGCTTGTAGGAATTGATGTAGGGCGCGAGGAAATAGGTGATCTCGCTGGCATGGGCGAGCAGGCCCGCCACATACATGCGCATCATCTCCGACATGCCGTATTTCGCGTCCTTGTCGAAGAACTTCGCTTCCCTGCCGTCGAGGCTCCAGAGCGACTGGTGGATGTGCGAGGAGGAGCCGGCGGCATTGTAGTTCCACTTGGCCAGGAACGTCACAGCCTTGCCGCGCTGCCAGGCGATCTCCTTGGTGGCGTTCTTGATGATCGAGTGCCGGTCCGCCATGGTCAGCGCCTCGGCATAGCGCACGTTGATCTCCTCCTGGCCGGGGGAGGCCTCGCCCTTGGAGTTCTCGACCGGAATGCCCGCGCCCTGCAGGCCGTTGCGCAGCGCCCGCATGACATCCTCCTCCTTGGTGGTCTGGAAGATGTGGTAATCCTCGTTGTAGCCGCTGACAGGCTGGAGGTCGCGGTAGCCGCTCTCGCGGGCGTGGTCGTAGGTCTGGTCGAACAGGTAGAATTCCAGCTCGCTCGCCATGAAGGGCTTGAGGCCCATCGCCTCCAGGCGCTTGACCTGTTTCTTCAGGATCGCGCGCGGCGAATGCGGCACTTCCTCGTGCGTGTGATGGTCGAGCACATCGCAGAGCACCAGCGCGGTGCCTTCGAGCCACGGCAGCTTGCGCAGCGTCGCAAGGTCCGGCTTCATCGTGTAGTCGCCGTAGCCGGCCGCCCAGCTCGTCGACTTGTAGCCCGGCACCGTCTCCATCTCCATGTCCGTCGCCAGCAGGTAGTTGCAGCTATGCGTCTCCTCATAGGCGCCCTCGACGAAATACTGCGCGTGGAAACGCTTGCCCATCAGGCGCCCCTGCATGTCCACGAGGCATGCCAGGACGGTGTCGATGCGGCCCTCGGCCACATCCTTCTTCAGGTCGTCAAATGTATAGGTCACGGTCATCGGGGCGGTCCTGCGGGGTTATGGCGTCGTGCCGGACCGGGCGGCGGGGCCCGGTCCGGCGGTCTCGTGGCATCAGCCGTTCACATAGGGCGGGCCGGCCTTGTTGATGATGGCATTGTAGTCCTCGAAGATCTTGACGACCTTGGCGGCCGTCTCGCCCTGTTCGGCGATCTCCTTCCAGAACACCTTGGCGGCGTCCTCGACGACCTTCCATTCCTCCGCCGGGATGCTGGTGAGCTTGAGCTTCGTGCCTTCGGCGCGCAGCTTCGCCTCGCCGCCCCAGTACCACTGGTCGCGGTAGTTGTTGCCGGATTCGATGGCCGTCATGACCAGCTTCTTCAGGTGGTCAGGCAATTCCGCCCACTTCTTCTCGTTGACGAAGAAGGAGCCGATCCAGGCGCCCGAGATGTTGTTGGTCAGGAAGTGGTCCGTCACGTCGGCCCAGCCGACCGTGTAGTCCTCGGTGATGCCCGACCAGGCCATGCCGTCGAGCTCGCCGGTCTGCACGGCAACCTGCGCGTCCTCGTAGGGGATCGTGACGGGCACGACGCCGAACTGGGTGAGGAAGCGGCCGGCCGTCGGGAAGGTGTAGAGGCGCAGCCCCTCCAGGTCCTTCACCGAGGTGATGGCCTTCTTGGTGTTGAAGTGGCACGGGTCCTGGCCCGACGAGGAGAGCCAGACGACACCGCCGACCTTCTCGTAGGACGACTTCCAGATATCGGCGAGGCCGTACTGCTTGAAGAGAACGGGTACGTCGAGGATCTGCTTGGTGGCGAGCGGGAAATAGCCGCCGAAGGTGGCGACGTCGGCGGGCGAGGCCATGGAATCGTCGTCCGAATGCACGGCGTCGATGGTGCCGGCCTGGAGCGCGCGGAACAGTTCGCCCGTCGGCACGATCTGGTCGGCGAAGTAGAGCTCGATCTCCAGCTCGCCCTTGGCGGCGGCGTTGATCGCGTCGACGATGGGCTTGGTGACATGCTCGCCGAGCGCGGCGCCCGCATAGGTCTGGAAACGCCACTTGATGGCCGTCTGGGCCTTCACGATGGCGGGTGCGGAAAGCGTTGCGGCACCGGCCGCGCCAATCGTGACCGCCCCTGCCCTGGTGAGAAACTGCCGTCTGTTCGTCATATCTCTATCCCTCTGGTTATGAAGTCTCGCTTTTGCCGGGAACGGCCGTTCATCCCGGTCGGTCAATCGTCTTTTCTTCTGCCGGCCCATTGCTTCCTGAAGCCGGCGGCGCCCGCCGCCGGCCTGTCCGTCACTTGCTGTAGTAGTTGTTCGGCAGCCACGTCGCGATCTCGGGGAACACGCCGATGATGATCAGGCTGGCCAGCATGATGCCGACGAACGGCCAGATCGACTTGTAGATGTCCCGCATGCCGATTTCCGGCGGCGCCATGGCGCGCATCATGAAGAGGTTGTAGCCGAAGGGCGGGGTGATGTAGGCGATCTGGCAGGTGATCGTGTAGAGCACGCCGTACCAGACGAGGTCGAAGCCCAGCTTCTGCACCAGCGGAATGTAGAGCGGCGCCACGATGACGAGCATCGCCGTGTCGTCGAGGAACATCCCCATGATCAGGAACGAGAGCTGCATCAGCACCAGCACCTGCCAGGGCTCCAGCCCGAGGTCGCCCAGGAAGAAGCGCTCGATCGACTTGACCGCCCCCAGACCGTCGAAGACGGCGCCGAAGCACAGCGAGGCGATCAGGATCCACATGAACATGCAGGTGATGCCGAGCGTCTTCTGCAGCACGTCGTTCCACAGCGGCCAGCTCAGCCGGCCGCGCCACCAGGCGACGAGCGCCGAGCAGATCGCGCCGACCGCCGAGCTTTCGACGAGGCTGGCGATGCCGCTGAGGAACAGCCACATCATCAGCACGAAGATGCCGAGCGGCACGATGCCGGCCGAAAGCAGCCGCATCTTCTCGCCGAACGGCACGTTGCGCTCCGAGACCGGCAAGGCAGGGCCGAGCGACGGGTTGATGCGGCAGCGGACATAGACGTAGATCGCCATGAGCGCGGCCATCAGGAGGCCCGGCAGCACGCCGGCGAGCCAGAGCTGGCCGACCGGCACGCGGGCGATCATGCCGTAGAGCACGAGCACGACGCTCGGCGGCAGCAGGATGCCGAGCGTCGAGCCGCCCTGCACCACGCCCGTCATCATCACCTTGTCGTAGCCGCGGCGCAGAAGCTCCGGCAGCGCGATGGTGGCGCCGATCGCCATGCCGGCGACCGAAAGGCCGTTCATGGCGGAGATGATCACCATGAGGCCGACCGTGCCGAGCGCAAGGCCGCCGTTGATCGGCCCCATCCAGACATGGATCGCCTTGTACATGTCCTCGGCGATGCCCGATTCCGAAAGCATGTAGCCCATGAAGACGAACATCGGCACCGTCAGCATCGGATACCATTTGACGAGCTTCATGGCGGAGGCGAAGCCCATTTCCGAGCCGCCCGTGCCCCACAGCATGAAGGCCGCGACGACGCCGACGAAGCCGATGACGGCAAAGACGCGCTGCCCGGTGAGCAGCAGCACCATCATGCCGGCGAACATCGTGATTGCGATGAATTCATAGCTCATTCGATGGGCCTTCCCCGCAACTCGGCGATATCCTTGAAGAGCGAGGAGGTGGCCTGCGCCAGCATCATCACGATACCGAAGGTCATGACGATCTTGATCGGCGCCATGTAGGGCGCCCAGGCGGTAAAGCTCTTTTCCTTGAACTGGATGGCATAGGTCGTGCTGGCGATGCCGCCATAAAGCATGAAGCCGAGGAACACGATCAGCGCCACGGCCGTGACCGTGTCGAAGGCCGCCCGCTTCCTTGCCGACCAGGTGCCGTAGAAGAGGTCCATGCGGACGTGGTCGCCGGTCTGCATGGCGAAGGCGCCGCCCAGCATGTAATAGGCCGCCATGGTGAACTGCGCCGATTCCAGCGTCCAGTTCGCCGGCAGGTGGAAGGCCTTCGAAAGCGACGAATAAAGCAGGATCGCGAACATCGCGAAAATCAGGTACATCGCAAAAATGCCGACACGCCGGTTGAACGTGTCGACGACGCGCACATAGGTCTTGATGAAATCAGGCATCGGCCCTGCCTCCCCTGGCAGCGGCGGCGTTCTCAGCCGGGCCGGACCTCCGATATAAAAACGCAAGCATTCGCCTGGCCTCTCCAGTTCGTGTTCATTTCCGTCTCCACGGACATTCCGTTCCCCGGGTCGTTATTGTTCTGTTGCGGAAAGCCCCGCGCGGAGCAATCCCGTCAGATAGCCGGCCACGACCCTCTGGCCGGCTTCGTCTCGGATGAGGTCGTTGCGGACCTCGATCATCACATTGGCAAGGCCGTTGGAAAGGCCGTGCTCCTTCAATGTATGCGTCACGCCGTCTTCCGGCCCGTAGGGCTCGTTGCGGCGCGTGTCGAAGCGCCCGTCCGCGGCCGCCGCCGCCAGCATGGCATCGGCAAGGCGCGGATCGGCATCGTGCAGGATGCCGATCTCGACGGCGCGTTGCCGGCCGAAATAGACCGGCGTGAAACTGTGGACGGTCACGATGACCGGCGCCCGGCCGTCCGCGATGCGTTCCCTGACGAGCCGGGCGAGCTTGTCGCGGAACGGCAGGTAGAGCGCCACGGTGCGGGCCTCGCGCGCCGCCCGGTCGAGCCCGGCATTGCCGGGAACGTCGAACACCTCGCTCTTCTCCGGCATGGCGGCGGGCGAGTCCGGCGGGCGGTTGCAATCGTAGACGAGGCGGGAAAAGCGCTGGTAGAAGAGCGTCGCATCGAGGCTTTCGGCCATGAGGCGCGAGACGGCGAGCGCACCGGGATCCCAGGCGATGTGGCTGGCAAGCGCCTCGTCGGTCAGGCCGAGCGAACCGACGGATTTCGGCAGGAGGCATGATGCGTGCTCGCAGACCAGGATGACCTTGCCGCGGGCAACAGCATTTTCCAGGGCGACCGGGTCGCCCTCCTCCACACTCAGAATTCCCATGAGCCTGATCCCCTCGACCGGCTTTTATCGTTACTGAAGAGAATTCTTCACAGTTTTGCCGCTGTCAACCGAACTTTGAAAAAATCTCTTCAAAAAATCATTTGACTCGAATTGTGACAGCGATGTTTAATTTTCGAAACTCCGGCAGAAGACCGGAGCGCAGGGGAATAACTTGACGCCCAACACAGCATCCATGACGGTGTCGGATGTGATCAATGCCCACTTCGATGCGCTGACGCGTGCCGAAAGGCAGCTGGCCACATCGCTGCTCGACAATTATCCCGTCTCCGGCCTCGGCTCGATCACGACGGTCGCGGAAAACGCCGGCGTGTCGACGCCGACGGTCGCGCGCATGGTGCAGAAGCTCGGTTTCCGCGGCTTTCCGGACTTCCAGGCGCGCCTGCATCACGAGCTGGAAGCCACGCTGACCAGCCCGATCACCAAGCATGACCGCTGGGCGGCGAAAGCGCCGGGCACCCATATCCTCAACCGCTTCGCCGACGCGATCATGACCAACCTGCGCCAGACGCTCGCGCATGTGGAGACCGCCGAATTCGACGGCGCCAGCGCCCTTCTCGCCGACCGCCAGCGCAGCATCTACATCATCGGCGGCCGCATCACGAAGGCGCTCGCCGACTATCTCTTCACCCATCTCCAGGTCATCCGCCCGAACGTCACCCAGATCGCCTCCAATCCGAGTTCCTGGCCGCATTACGTGCTGAACATGAAGGCCGGCGACGTGCTCGTCATCTTCGACATCCGCCGCTACGAGCAGGAAATGGAAACGCTCGGGCGCGTGGCCCGCGAGCGCGGCGTGCAGATCGTGCTGTTCACCGACCAGTGGGCCTCGCCCGTCGCCAAGGTCGCGGCGAAGGTGTTCCGGGTCCATATCGAGGCGCCGTCGGCCTGGGACTCGTCCGTCGTGACGCTGTTCATCGTCGAGGCGCTGATCGAAGCCGTCCAGAGTTCGGGCTGGGAGGAAACCAGCGACCGAATGAAGACGCTGGAGGGTCTTTTCGAGGCCAGCCGGCTTTTTCGCAAGCCCCGGCCGGAATTTCCCGGCAAGACCTGACCGACATACGAAAAAACCGAAACAAAACTGTCACATAAGCTTCATACGCCGTAAGTATCACCTCGCCGCAGTTGCCTGACACACAAAAGGAGAACCCCGTGATGTCACATACGAGACGCCTGCTTTCGCTCTCCACCGCCCTGGTGGTCGCGTCCACCTCGCTCGCCTTCGCCGAGCCGAGCGCCGAGCTCATCGAAGCCGCCAAGAAGGAAGGCATGCTCACGACGGTCGCCCTTCCGCACGACTGGTGCGGCTACGGCGACGTCATCGCCGCCTTCAAGGCGAAATATCCGGAGATCCAGGTCAACGAACTGAACCCCGACGCCGGCTCCGCCGACGAGATCGAGGCCATCAAGGCCAACAAGGACAACAAGGGCCCGCAGTCGCCCGACGTGATCGACGTCGGCCTCGCCTTCGGCCCCTCCGCCAAGGAAGAAGGCCTGCTGCAGCCCTACAAGGTTTCCACCTGGGACGAGATCCCGGACACCATCAAGGACGCCGAAGGCTACTGGTACGGCGACTATTACGGCGTGATGGCCTTCCTCGTGAACAAGGACCTCGTCGCCAATTCGCCGAAGGACTGGGCCGATCTCCTGAAGCCTGAATATTCCGGCCAGGTGGCGCTTGCCGGCGACCCGCGCGCTTCCAACCAGGCCATCCTTGGCGTTCTCGCCGCCGGCCTCGGCAAGGGCGCGAAGGCCGGCAAGGAAGCCGGCGAAGCTGGCCTTGCCTATTTCGCCGAGATGAACAAGGCCGGCAACTTCGTTCCGGTCATCGGCAAGTCCGGCACGCTCGCCCAGGGCTCGACCCCGATCGTCGTCGCCTGGGACTACAATGCGCTGAGCTGGGCCAAGACGCTCAACGGCAACCCGCCGACGGAAGTCATCGTTCCGGAATCGGGCGTTCTGGCCGGCGTCTACGTCCAGGGCATTTCGGCCTATGCGCCGCACCCGAACGCCGCCAAGCTGTGGATGGAGCATCTCTATTCCGACGAAGGCCAGCTCGGCTGGCTGAAGGGCTATTGCCATCCGGCGCGCTTCAACGCCATGGTCAAGGCCGGCAAGGTTCCGCAGGACCTGATCGACGCCCTGCCGCCGGCGGCTTCCTATGAGAAGGCCTACTTCCCGACGCTCGAGGAAGTGGACGCCAACAAGGCCGCCGTCACCGGCGCATGGGACAGCGTCGTCGGCGCGAACGTGCAGTAAGCCACATCCCTCGTCGCCCCGGCTTCCGGCCGGGACGACGATCGCGGTCTGCCAATGACGGCAACCCCATCCGAGGTTTTCCTGATGTCATCAGACAGTTCAGCCGCCAGCCAGCCGACGCGGGAGCCCTTCCGCCTCCCGCTGCATTGGCTCGGCGCGGCGCCGTTCGCCATCTTCGTCCTGCTGTTCCTGATCATGCCGACGATGCGCATCGTGATCGGCGCCTTCCAGACGCCGGACGGCAGCTTCACGCTGGACAATATCCGCGGGCTGTTCACGACGTCGATCCTGTCGGCCTACTGGATCTCCATCAAGATCTCCATCGCCTCCGCCCTCCTCGGCTGCCTGATCGGCTTTTCGGTCGCCGCTGCCGTGGTGCTCGGCGGCCTGCCGAAATGGATCCGCGGCCCGCTGCTGACCTTCTCCGGCGTCGCCTCCAACTTCGCGGGCGTCCCGCTCGCCTTCGCCTTCCTGGCGACCCTCGGCCCGGTCGGCCTCGTCTCGATGTTCCTGAAGACCCAGGTCGGCATCGACCTGCGCGCGCTCGGCTTCAACATCCTGTCCTTCTGGGGCCTGACGATCACCTACCTGTTCTTCCAGATCCCGCTGATGATCCTCATCATCACGCCCGCGCTCGACGGCCTGAAGCGCGAATGGCGGGAAGCCGCCCAGATCCTCGGCGCGACGAACGGCCAGTACTGGCGCATGGTCGCCTTCCCGATCCTGCTGCCCTCCTTCCTCGGCACGCTTGCGCTCCTCTTCGCCAACGCCTTCGGCGCCGTCGCGACCGCCATCGCGCTGACGGGCTCCTCGCTCTCCATCGTGCCGATCCTGCTCTTCGCCCAGATCCGCGGCGACGTGCTCGGCAATCCCCATCTCGGCTATGCGCTGGCCTTCGGCATGATCGTCGTCACCGGCATCGCCAACACGATCTACATCTGGCTGCGCGCGCGCAGCGAAAGGTGGCTGAAATGAAGAAGTTCTGGGCCTGGGGCGCCCTCATCGTCGGGCTGCTCTATTTCATCCTGCCGCTCCTCGGCATGACGAACTTCTCGCTGAAGATGCGCCGCGGCGTCTATTCCTTCGATGCCTATGCGGTCGTGCTCGGCGACCCGCGCTTCCAGGAGACCTTCACCTATTCCGTCGTGATGGCGCTGTTCACCATCGCCTTCGGGGTGCTGCTGGTGGTGCCGACCGCCTACTGGGTTCGCCTCAAGCTGCCGGGCCTTCGGCCCTATGTCGAGTTCGTCACGCTGCTGCCGCTGGTCATTCCCGCCATCGTCATCGTCTTCGGCTATATCCGGCTCTACAACACCTCGAGCTGGCTGCCGCTGACGGGCTCGATCACCGGCACCAACATCCTCCTGATGTTCGGCTACGCCACGCTGTCGCTGCCCTACATGTACCGCGCCGTGGACACGGGCCTTCGCTCCATCGACATCACCACGCTGACGGAGGCCGCCCAGAGTCTGGGCGCCGGCTGGACGACGATCCTTACCCGCATCATCCTGCCGAACGTGCTCGTCGCGGTCCTGTCGGGTGCCTTCCTGACCTTCGCCATCGTCATCGGCGAGTTCACCATGGCCGCCCTCCTCAACCGCCCGGCCTTCGGCCCCTACATGCAGCTTCTCGGCGCCAACCGGGCCTATGAGCCGGCCGCGCTCGCCGTGATCGCCTTCGCCATCACCTGGGGCTGCCTCGGCCTGATCCAGCTCGTCTCCCGCTTCCAGAAGGGCGCGCAAAGCCCCGTCTAAGGATTTTCCATGAGTTTCCTCACACTCTCCAGCATCCAGAAGTCCTTCGGCCCGGTGCAGGTCGTCAAGGATTTCAACATGGCCATCGAGAAGGGCGAGTTCGTCTCCTTCCTCGGCCCGTCCGGCTGCGGCAAGACCACCATCCTGCGCATGATCGCCGGCTTCGAGACGCCTTCGGGCGGCACCATCACCATCGACGGCAAGAGCCAGGCGAACCTTCGCCCGAACCAGCGCAACATCGGCATGGTCTTCCAGGCCTATGCGCTCTTCCCGAACATGAACGTCGCGGAAAACGTCGCCTTCGGCCTCAAGGTCGCCGGCCGGCCGAAGGCCGAGATCGACGCCCGCGTCAAGGAGATGCTCGGCCTCATCAAGCTCGACCATCTCGCCGACCGCTACCCCTACCAGATGTCCGGCGGCCAGCAGCAGCGCGTGGCGCTCGCCCGCGCGCTTGCCCCCAAGCCCCAGGTCCTCCTCCTCGACGAACCGCTCTCGGCCCTCGACGCCAAGATCCGCGTGTCGCTGCGCGAGGAAATCCGTATGATCCAGCAGCAGCTCGGCATCACCACGGTCTTCGTCACGCATGACCAGGAAGAGGCTCTGTCGATCTCCGACCGCATCGTCGTCATGAATGCCGGCAAGGCCGACCAGATCGGCACCCCGGCCGAAATCTACAACCGCCCCACCACCCGCTTCGTCGCCGGCTTCGTCGGCACGCTCAACCTCATCGAGGCGAAGGTGGTGGACGCGGCCGCGAAGCGCGTCACCATCGGCGACCAGGGCGTCACCCTGCGCGAATCCGTCGGCAATGCGAAGGCCGGCGACATGGTCTCGCTGGCGCTGCGCCCCGAAGCCGGCTCCATCGCTCCCGACGCCAAAGGCGATACGGCGCTGACGGGCGAGGTCGTCTCCTCCAACTTCCTCGGCTCGGTCATCCGCACCCGCATGAATGTCGGCGGCAGCGTCATCTCCTTCGACATGTTCAACAGCCCCGGCCTCGTGCCGCCGGCCGTCGGCGAAACGGTGACGCTGCGCTTCACCGCCGGCGACCTCCTGGTCATCCACGACTGAACGCTCATTCCACGCCTTGGCGAAGGCGTGGAAAAATCTGTCGTGAATCATGGTTTTTGCGTCGCCCGCGGATTTGATCTGCGGGCGTTTGCCGTTTAGTCTCCCATCGTTCTCAGGGCGGGGCGAAATTCCCCACCGGCGGTATCCGGAGCGATCCGGCAGCCCGCGAGCGCCTTCCGCGAGGAAGGGTCAGCAGATCCGGTGCGATGCCGGAGCCGACGGTCACAGTCCGGATGGAAGAGAGCAAGCAGGAGGCCCGTTCCGCGATGGGCCGGCCTCGTGCGTGTTCGCCCAAGGGACCCGTTGAAAAATGGCTCAACCCTTGAAAGGCCAAGACATATGAATGCCAATGCCACCCCCTCCGCCCGCATCGCCGTCATCCGTGCCCGCTGGCACGCCGGCATCGTCGACCAGGCGGTCACATCCTTCATCGCCGAATGGCAGGCCCTCGGCGGCCGTGCCGAAGACGTCGACGTGATCGACGTGCCGGGCGCCCTCGAAATCCCGCTGCACGCCCAGCTCCTCGCGAGGACCGGCCGCTACGCGGCCATCCTCGGCGTCGCCCTCGTCGTCGACGGCGGCATCTACCGCCACGATTTCGTCGCCGGCAGCGTGGTCGACGCCATCGTGCGCGTCGGCCTCGACACCGACGTGCCAGTGCTCTCGGCCGTGCTGACACCGCACAACTTCCAGGAATCGGAAGCCCACATCGCCTTCTTCCGCGACCACTTCATCATCAAGGGCAGGGAAGCCGCCCACGCCGCCCGCCAGATCCTCGACGCGCGGGCGCAGGTGGCACTGGCGGCGGTTTCCTGAATCGGTTTCTCAAGAACCGGAATCGGCTCGTGAAGGCGAATCGATAAACCGTTGAAAAGACTCTGGAAGCCGGCATTGCGGCCGGGTCCAGCGTATTGAGAAACCTCGCTCCACTCGCTTCCGTCATCCTCGGCCTTGTGCCGAGGATCTGCCAACGCCTTGAAAAATAGCAACGTTTGCAGATGCTCGGGACAAGCCCGAGCATGACGGAAGAGAGGTTTGGCTACTTTATTAGCCGTCCGGGCCCGGCATTGCAGCCGAGCTTTCCCGCTCCTCCGTCTACGCCTGCAAGCTCTTCAGATAGATCGACAGCAACTGGATCTGCGACGAGATCCCCAGCTTGCGATAGACGTTCCGCCGATGGACCTTCACCGTCCCCGTCGAAATATTCAGCTTGAGCCCGATCGATTCCGACGAATGCCCCTGCAGCACGAGCTCGATGATCGACGCCTCGCGGTCGGTGAGGTTGAGCTTGCGCCAGACCTTGTCCGCCGCGCTCACCGGCTCGCTGCGCCGCCCGCGCCCCTGCCCCGCAAGCGCGAAGCGTTCCGCAAGGCCGCTCCAGGCCTGGCGCACGAAGGCGGCGACGAAGGGTTCGGCATCCGCCAGCAGCGCGAACTCGGCGGCCGGGAAGCCTCCCGTCTTCTCCCGCCGCATCAGCGAGACGACCACCGTCACGCCGTCGCCCGCCGGCACGAAGAAGCCCAGTTCCTCGGCAAGCCGCGTCTGCGAGTAGTAGGTGCGGTAGTATTCGCTGGAGAAGAAGCGGTCCGGCGCGAGCTCCCGCATGCGGAAGACTCCGGCCCGCCCGGCCCGCGCCGTGTGGTAGAACGGATCGAGCAGGTACGGCCCCACCTGATAAAGCGTGACGAAGACGTGGTAATCGTCCGCATCGAAGGTGCTGAAGAGGTCGATCGGCCGGGCCTTGTCGCGATAGGCGAAGATGACCATGTCGTCGAAGCGCACGAGCGCGCGCGTCATCGCCAGCAGCGCTTCGCCCGCCTGCCCGTCGGAGCGTTCCGCCGCGTCCGTCCAGTCGGCGAGCGTGCGGAAGAGTGCCGTGAAATCGACCCGCATGGCGCTGATGCTCCCCCGATCCCCTTGCGGCGCACGTTTTTCGCCACGCCGGGATATACTCCTTCCATAGCCGGTTTACGGATAAAATACCTCTCTCGGGGTATATACCGCCCACCGGCGGCTGACTAGCATCCTCCCCGACGGTGGCTAAAGCGGCATGAAGATCGCTTCGACGCAACAACCGCAGGGAACAGACGTGACATCCGCCTCCACGAACGACATCGAGTTCCGGTCGGTGACCAAGCGCTATGGCGCGGTGACCGCGGTCTCCGACATAAACCTTTCCGTGCCGAAGGGTGCTTTCGTCGCGCTGCTCGGCCCGTCCGGCTGCGGCAAGACGACCTGCCTTCGCATGATCGGCGGCTTCGAGCAGCCGAGCGAGGGCGAGGTGCTGATATCAGGCACTATCGCCAACGGCGTGCCGGCCTATCGCCGCCCCGTCAACATGGTCTTCCAGCAATATGCGCTCTTCCCGCATTTCGACGTGGAGAAGAACGTCGCCTACGGCCTGAAGCAGCTTCGCCCGAGACTGCCGGCCGAGGAGATATCCCGCCGCGTCGGCGAGGCGCTGGAGATGGTGCGCCTCTCCGGCTTCGCCCGGCGCCGCATCCATGAGATGTCCGGCGGCCAGCAGCAGCGCGTGGCGCTCGCCCGCGCCCTCGTCAACAAGCCCTCCGTGCTTCTCCTCGACGAGCCGCTGGCGGCGCTCGACAAGAAGCTGCGCACCGCCATGCAGATCGAGCTGCAGACGCTCCAGCGCGACCTCGGCATCACCTTCGTTCTAGTCACCCACGACCAGGAGGAAGCGCTGTCGATGAGCGACCTCGTCTGCGTCATGAGCGCCGGCCGCATCCGCCAGTTCGCAACGCCCCAGGAGGTCTACGACCGCCCGGCCGATCTCTTCGTCGCCGATTTCGTCGGCAAGACCAACCGTTTCGACGGCACGCTGGAGGCCGGCGGCACCATCCGCCTCGGCAACGGCACGGCTCTGCCCGCCCCGCGTGGCGATCTTCAGCCGGGCGCCGTCACCGTGGCGCTCCGCCCGGAGGCGATCCGCCTTGCGCGCGGCGCGGCGGGCGCGACGACGCTGGAGGGCACCGTCACCCACCGCATCTTCCTCGGCTCGGCCGCCGAATATTCCATCGCCATCGACGGGCTGGGCGACCTCCTCGTCACCGCCGAACGCCACAATCAATCGGAAAACGACCTCGTCGCGCCGGGCGAACGGGTCGCAATCAGCTTCGATCCCGGTACAGCGCATATCTTTCCGGCCTGAGGGGAAACAGGCCCCAAACACAAGGGAACAGTGTGATGTCGAAATGGTTCAGAGAGAATGCCCCGATCAGCGCCCATGAGCTGACGGAAGAATTCATGCGCCTGAAGCGCGGCTCCGTCACGCGCCGCCACTTCCTCGGCGTCACAGGCCTTGGCCTTGCCGCCGCCGTGCTCGCCCGCCAGCCCGGCCTCTTCAATTCGGCCGCCTATGCGCAGCAGGAAGACCTCGGCTCGGCCATGTCCATCGCCACCTGGCCGAACTATCACGACCCCGCGACCTTCGAGGCCTTCACCGCCGAGACGGGCGTCGCCGTCGAGGTCAACGTCTTCGGCTCGAACGAGGAGATGCTGGCCAAGCTCCAGGCCGGCGGCACCGGCTGGGACCTGTTCGTTCCCACCAACTACACGATCTCCACCTATGCCGGCCTCGGCCTGATCGACCCGCTCGACCTCTCCAGGGTGCCGAACTTCGACCAGAAGCCCCAGAACACGCGCTTCACCAACGAGGGCACCGTCGACGGCAAGGTCTATGCGCTGCCGAAGAACTGGGGCACGACGGGCATCGCCGTCAATTCCGACAAGGTGAAGTCCAGGGTCACGAGCTGGAAGGAATTCTTCGAGATCGCCATGACCGAGGCGGACGGCCGCGCCATGGTGCACGACTACCAGCTCACCACCATCGGCAACGCCCTCGTCTCGCTCGGCTTCTCCTTCAACTCGGTCAAGCCCGAGGAGCTTGCCAAGGCCGAGGAGCTGCTGATCAAGGTCAAGCCGCACCTCTACGCCATCAACAGCGACTACCAGCCCTCCATGCGCGCCACCGACGCCTGGATGACCATGTGCTGGACCAACGACGGCGCGCAGCTCAACCGCGACATCCCGGAAATCCACTTCACGCTCGGCTCCGACGGCGGCGAGATCTGGTCGGACTTCTACGCCGTGCCGACGGCGGCCGCCAACAAGCCGGCCGGCTATGCGCTGCTCAACTACCTGATGGACCCGCAGCATGCGGTGAAGGAGCACATCGCCAACGGCGCGCCCACCACCGACAGCCGCGTCATCGCCCTGCTGCCGGCCGAGATCACCGGCAACAAGATCGTCTATCCGGACGAGGCCGCGCTGACCCCGCTGGAATTCGGCGCCGCCGTGACGCTCACCGACCCGGCGCGGGCGGAACTGATGGCGCGGTTCAAGTCGGCGTAACGGAAAGGCCCCTCCCCACAAGGGGGAGGGGCTTACCGTGCCGCTCCGTTAGCATTCATTATGGAATGGTGAGCAAGCCTCCTCCTTCTCCCCCCTTGTGGGGGAGATGCCGGCAGGCAGAGGGGGTGGCCCCGCGAAGCCGGGGCGTTACGGCAAGACCCCTCCCTAAATCCCTCCCCACAAAGGGGGAGGGACTTAACCAGCAGCACTCTCAGCGTTCGACTTCGAACGGTGGGCGACCCTCGCAGAATTCGCAACAGGACCAACGCAATGCCCCTGACGACGACGGCGAAAAGACGGCTGGTGACGACGGCGCTGCTGGCGCCGGCCTCCCTCTGGCTGTTCGTCTTCCTGGTGCTGCCCTTCATCGCCATGGTGGTCTTCTCCGTTGGCGAACGGGGACCTGCGGGCGGCTATCAGGCGGCCTTCACCTTTGCGCAATATGCCAACCTGCCGGCCCGTTCCGCCGCCTACTGGAACACGCTGATGCTGGCGCCGGTCGGCGCGTTCCTCTGCCTGCTCGTCGCCTATCCGACCGCCTATTACCTCGCCGTCAAGGCGAGCCCGCGCCACCGGCTGCTGCTGGTCTCGCTGGTCGTCGTGCCGTTCTGGACGAGCCTTCTGGTGCGTACCTATGCCTGGATGTACATCCTCGGCTCGCGCGGCATCCCGAACCTCTTCGACATGATCGGCATCGAGAACGTGCGCCTGCTCAACACACCCGGCGCGGTGCTGCTCGGCATCGTCTACGGCTACCTGCCGCTGATGATCATGCCGATCTATGTCAGCCTCGAAAAGCTCGACCGCCGGCTGCTGGAGGCTTCGGCCGATCTCGGTGCGAAGCCCGTCTCGACCTTCTTCTCCGTCACCCTGCCGCTCTCGCTGCCGGGCGTCATGACGGGCGTCGCGCTCGTCACGATCCTGCTGCTCGGCGAATATCTCATTCCGCAGCTTCTCGGCGGCGGCAAGGTGTTCTTCATCGGCAATGCGCTGGTCGACCTCTTCCTGCAATCGCGCAACTGGCCCTTCGGCTCGGCCATCGCCGTCACGCTGGTCGCCATCGTGGTCGTGGTGCTGATGGTCGCCATGCGCATCGCCTGGAAAATCTCCGGCACGAGACAGGTGGACCTCGTCTGATGCGCGCGCTGATAACCTCCGTCTATCTCTTCCTCTACGCGCCCATCGCGCTGGTCGTGCTGTTCTCCTTCAATGCGGGGCGCAATGCCAGCGAGTTCACCGGCTTCTCGACGCAATGGTACGGCAAGGCGCTCGCCAATCCGTTCCTCGTCACCGCGTTGCAGAACAGCCTGATCATCGCGTTTACCAGCGCCACGCTCGCCGCCGTCTTCGGCACCATGGCCGCCCTCGGCCTGGAACGCCTCGGCGCGCGCACCCGCGCCCTCTTCGACGGCCTGCTCGCCGCCGCCATCGTCGTGCCGGGCGTCGTCATCGGCATCGCGACGCTGGTCGCGCTCGTCGCGGTCTTCGGCGTCGTCAATCCGGCCATCGCCTCGCTCTGGCCGGGCGACAAGCCGCCGCAGCTCGGCCTCGGCTACGGCTCGATCATCGCCGCGCACGGGCTCTTCACCATGGCGCTCGTGACGATGATCGTGAAGGCGCGCATCGCCACGCTCGGCCGCGACATCGTCGAGGCCTCGGCCGATCTCTATGCCACGCCCCTCACCACCTTCCGCGATATCGTCCTGCCGCAGATCCTGCCCTCGGTGCTGGCCGGCTTCCTGCTCGCCTTCACCTTCTCCTTCGACGATTTCATCGTGGCCTTCTTCGTCGCGGGCTCCAAGACGACGCTGCCGATCTACGTCTTCGCCTCGATCCGCCGCGGCGTGACGCCGGAGGTCAACGCCATCGCAACGATGGTGCTGGTCGCCTCGCTCTTCCTCATCCTCGTCGCCCGCCTGCTCATGCGGGAGAAGAAAACGAAATCGCCTGCCGGAGAATAACAGATGATCCTGAAGAACCGCGTCGCCATCGTCACCGGGGCGGGCTCCGGCATCGGCCGGGCCGGCGCGCGCATCATGGCGCGCGAGGGCGCGACCGTCTGCGTCGCCGACCGCGACGAGACGCGGGCCGGCGAGACGGTCGATTTCATCCGCAGCGAGGGCGGCACGGCCGAGGCCGTCATCCTCGACGTCACCGACGACGTGGAGCTGAAGATGGCGATTGCCGGCGTGCTCTCGCGCCACGGCCGCATCGACATCCTGCACAACCATGCGGGCGCGCAGGTCGCCGGCGATCTCGAAAGCGTCCCGCTCGACGGGCTGAATCTTTCCTGGAACCTCAACGTGCGCGCCCATCTCATGGCCGCCCGCCTCGTCATGCCGGCCATGAAAGCGCAGGGAAAAGGAGTCATCCTCAACACCTCCTCCTCGTCCGGCGTCCTCTACGACCGCGAGATGATCGCCTATACGACGACCAAGCACGCCGTCATCGCCATGACGAAGCAGATGGCCGGCGACTATGCCCGCCACGGCATCCGCGTCAACGCGCTCTGCCCCGGCTGGGTGGACACGCCCTTCAACGCCCCCTTCATCGACCAGATGGGCGGGCGCGGGGCCATCGAGGACTATATAAGGGAAAAGGTGCCCATGGGCCGCTGGGCGAATGTCGAGGAGATCGCCGAACCGATCCTCTTCCTCGTCTCCGACCGGTCAAGCTACATGACCGGCCAGATTCTCGTGGTGGACGGCGGGGAGACCGTGGTCTAGGCCTGCTTAGCGCAATTCCGGACGCAAAGCCGCTTCACACTTTTGCTGGAATTGCTCAGACGGACCCCATCCCGCCCTGATAGACGACGATGCGCGCGTGATAGGGCACGCGCTTGTAGAGATCGAGCACATCCTGGTTGATGAGGCGCACGCAGCCCGAGGAGACGGCCTTGCCGATGGACTTCCATTCCGGCGAGCCGTGCAGGCGGTAGAGCGTGTCCTGCCCGTTCTGGAAGATATAGAGCGCGCGGGCGCCGAGCGGATTCTTGATGCCCGGGTCCATGCCGCCGTTCGCGACGGAATAGCGCGCAAGGCTCGGCTGGCGCCTGATCATGTCGTCCGGCACCTTCCAGCGCGGCCACGGCTGGCGCCACTGGATGACGCCCTCGCCTTCCCAGGCAAAGCCGTCGCGGCCGATGCCGACGCCGTAGCGCATCGCCGTGCCGCCGAGCTCGACGACATAGAGGAAGCGCGCCGCCGTATCGACGACCACCGTGCCGGCCGGCTCGCCGGTCGGGTCCTTCACGCGCTGGCGGTAATATCTCGGGTCGATTTCCTTGTAAGGGATCGCCGGGATGAGATGGCCGCCATCCTCGACGGCGGCATAGCGCGCCGCCAGTTCCTCGTCCGTCGCCGGCACGATCGGATAGCTGACCTTCCGGGGGATCGGGGCATTCCTGACCGACGTCTCCGAGGTTGCGCATCCCGCAAGCGTCGCGGCAGCGCCCACGAAGAAGGCTCTTCGCGACATAAGACCGATCTCAGACATTCTCGACGTTAACTCCTGCAAGCCGAATATTCATGCAGGATGGCTATCCAACGGGCCGGCCCGCTGGCAAGGCGCGGAGGGATCACATCTTCGGCACTGCACCATCTTCGCCGCACGCCGTTGCGCCGGCGACACGGCCGCGCCGATGCCCGCCTATGACGACTGCCCGGCGAGCCAGTTGTGCCAGTCGTTCTCGCTGCCGGCGAAGACGTTGAGGTCGATCTTGCCCGTCACGCCATGCGACAGGCCCGAGCCGGAATACTGCCAGAACATCCAGCGGCGGTTCGGGTAGCGCTGCGAGGGATGCGCGGCGACCGAACGCAGCCAAAACGGATATTCCGTCAGTTCGCCGGAGAGATTGTCCGCATAGAAATCGGGCGCCGTGTAGATGATCGGGCGCTTGCCGTAGTGCCGCTCCAGCATCTCGGCGAAGACGCGGATCTTCTCGACATATTTCGCGCGCGACAGGCGCTTCTTGCAGGCGGAGTCGCCATTGTATTCGGCGTCGATGACCGGCGGAAGCGCGTCGGGGTCCTTCGGCACGTTGCGGATGAACCATTCGGCCTGCGAACTGGCGACGCGGCACCAGTAGAAGAAGTGGTAGGCGCCGCGGCGGATGCCGGCCTCCTTGGCCAGGCGCCAGTTCTTCTGGAACATCGGGTCGAGGTGGTCGCCGCCGTCGGTCGCCTTGATGAAGGCGAAGTTGGCGCCCTGCGTGCGCAGCTTCATCCAGTCGATGTCGCCCTGCCAGCGCGAAACGTCCACGCCATGCACCTGGTAGTGCTTCGGCGCGCGCTTGCCGAAATTGATAGGATGCGCGTCGCGGAACTGCTGGCTGTAGACGCGCGACCGCTTGCCGAGGCGCAGCGTCGGCATCTCGGCCGTCGCCGCCGAGCCGGACGGGCGTTCGACCGGAACGGCGCCCTGCTTCGTCACCGTCTCGAAGACGTGATTGTCCGGCACCGGACCCGCCCAGGCGAGCATTTCCTGCGCGCCGTCCGCCTTCACCTTGCTCTGGCCGACCGCGACTTCCGGCACCGGCCCGCCGCCCTTGGCGACGGAACTCGTCGTCTCGCGCGACGGCTTGACGGCCAACACCGTTTCCGGGGTCACACTCGACGCACAGCCGGCCAGGGAGGCGCAGCCGAGGAGGATCGCTGTCAGGACCGAAAGACGCATAGGCACTCGCACGCAAAACAAACCGAAGCCCCGTCCACGCGGACGGAATTGCTAACGGAAGATTACCGCGAAATGTTAAATGCAACGTTTACGGCCGACAGTGACATTTCAATCACTTAGATCGGAAACCTCGCACCGTTCCTGACAATTGCCATTAACGAATGCCGCCCTTCACGCCTTTATATGCCCGATGCCCTTCTTCCCGATCTCGTCGAAGGACTCCTCATAACCCGCATCCGCATAGCGGATGACGCCGAGCGAGGTGTCGTTGGTGAGCGCGTGTTCCAGCCGCTCCGCGCCGTCGGCCGTGCCGTCGGCGACGAGCGTGACGCCGCAGCTCGTCATGTAACCCGCATAGCCGCCGCCGCCGGAATGGACGACGACGAGATCGGCCATCGAGGAGCAGAGCAGCATCGCGTCGAGCAGCGGCCAGTCGGCAATGGCGTCCGAACCGTCCTTCATGCGCTCCGTCATGATATTGGGATGCGCCATGGCGCCGGCGTCGAGATGGTCGCGCGAAAAGGCGACCGGCCCTTTCAGTTCACCCGCCGCCACCAGCCGGTTGACGGCGAGCGCCAGCTCCGTGCGCTCGCCATGGCCGAGCCAGGCGATGCGCGCCGGCAGCCCCTCGAAGGGAATGTTTTCGCGCGCAAGGCGGATCCAGTTGGTGACGATGCTGTTGTCGGGGAACATCTCCAGCACAAGGTCGTCGATGCGGGCGATGTCGCTCTCCTCGCCTGACAGCGCCATCCAGCGGAACGGCCCGATGGCCCGCGCAAAGAGCGGCCGCAGATAGGCTTCCGTGAAGATCGGGATGTCAAAGGCATCGGCAACGCCCCCCTCCCGCGCCTGCGTGCGGATGAGGTTGCCGTTGTCGAAGACCTCGGCGCCTCGTTTCTGGAACTCCAGCATCGCCGAGACATGCTCGACGATGGAGGCGCGGCTCGCCGCCATGAGCTGGCCCTGCCCGTCCTCGCGCAGGTCCTTCACCTGCTCCAGGGTCATGCCCTTCGGCACATAGCCGTAGACGAGATCGTGCGCCGAGGTCTGGTCGGTGACGATGTCGGGCACGATGCCGCGCCGGGCGATCTCGGGATAGATTTCCGCCGCGTTGCCGACGAGGCCGATGGACGTCGCCCGCTTCTCCTTGACGGCCGTGTCGATCATCGCGAGCGCGGTGTCGAGATCCGGCGCGACATGCTCCAGATAGCCGACCGCCTTGCGCTTGGCGGCCCGCTCCGGGTCGATGTCGACGCACAGGATCGCCGCGCCCGCCATGCGGCCGGCGAGCGGCTGCGCGCCGCCCATGCCGCCGAGGCCGGCGGTCAGGATGAAGCGCCCGGCAAGGCTGCCGCCGAAGCGCTTTTCCGCGATGCGCATGAAGATTTCATAGGTGCCCTGGATGACGCCCTGGCTGCCGATATACTGCCAGGCGCCCGCCGTCAGGCCGCCCCAGCAGATCAGCCCCTTGCGCTGCAGATCGTAGAACACCTCCGCCTTCGCCCACTGCCCGACGATGTTGCAGTTCGCCATGATGACGAGCGGCGCCTTCGCATGGGTCCTGAGCAGGCCCACCGGCTTGCCGGACTGGATGACCAGCGTCTGGTCCTCCTCCATCTCGCTCAGCGCCTTGACGATGGCCTTGTGCGCCGCCCAGTTGCGCGCCGCCTTGCCGAGCGCGGCATAGACGATCAGGTTGTCCGGATCCTCGCCGACCGCCAGCACGTTTTCCAGAAGCCGCAGCAGCGCCTCCTGCCGCCAGCCCCTTGCGCGCAGCACGTTGCCGCTCGGGATAGGGTAATTCGGATGGCGCGGATTGGGTTTGGGCATGGCTTGTCCCTCTTGCGAATATGTCGTGTTACTTCGGCGGCAGCGTATCGACGAAGGCGATCGCCTCGCCAATCAGGCGGCGACGCAGGACCTCGTCCGAGCAGGCTTCGGGCGAGGCGCGAACCCAGCCCTCCATGGCCCGCTGCCCCATCCTCGCGGGGCCGACGCCATCGATGGCGAGCGCAAAGGCATCATTGCCCTTGCCGAGGCGAACCAGCAGGCCCTGCCTGCTTGCACCGCACAGAAGGTGGCCGTCGAGCAGCCAGGCGAGCCCGCCGAACATCGGCTTTTCCGAGAGCCCGGCGCGAAAGCCGAGATCGGCGCGGACGATGTCCTCCAGTTCCCTGTCCCGCGCCATCATCCGCCCCCGGTCATTTGGCCAGGGCATAGCGGGCGAGCTCGATCCCCATCGCCTTCTCCACCGAGGGGTAGACGGTCGGGTCGAGGACGCTGGAGGCGAGCGGAATGATCGTCTTCGGCACATGCAGCACGAAGACCTTCATGCCGACTTCGAGCTGGCCGACGCTGAGCGGCTCGCCCTCGGGCGAGAGCGTGGTGATCACATCGGGGAAGGTGGCAAGGCGCTTGCCCTCGGCAGACTCGACCGCCATGTACTCGTTCATCACATGCAGCACCGAGGCGCTGTCGCCCGTGCCGAGCGTCACGGTGCCGATGTCGAAGGCTTCCTTCGTATAGACCACGGACTTGTCGGTGATCGTGCCCTCGGAAAGGATCGCGCCGCCCGTCGTCTTCACGATGGCGTCGATGACCGCCGAACCGCCCTTGGCTTCCGCCGCGATGATCGCCTCGCCGAGATCAAGCGCCAGCGAGATGCCGCCGAGTGCCGCGTTCTTGCGCACGTAGGAGGCGCGCAGCGGGTTGCGGCAGGATGCAATGAAGCCGCCGGACATGTCGGACGCCGTGCGCAGGATGGGCGAGACCTTCGCCGTCGCGCCCCGCACGACAAGCTCGATATAGCGGTTCTCCTCGCGGTTCCCGCCGACGGCCGTCTGGATCATCTCGTCGGGCGAACCGGCCATGCCGATGGAGCCCATGTCGCCGGTCGGATGCGCGCGCATGTCGCCGACGGCATCCAGCACCTTCGTGCCGAGGATGGCCGAAGGCAGCCAGCCGTTCAGCGTCGAGGACCTGCCGTTCTGCCCCACCATCAGCGCCGCGACCGTCTCGCCCAGCGCCTCCTGCAGGAGCTCTACCGCCTTCACATAGTCGACGCCGCGCATTTCCCAGGGCGTCGTCGAGGCCGGCGCGCCGATGGCCGCCGCCGTCGCCACCCAGTCGTCGTCGGAGAGCTCGTCGATGGACACCAGTTCCGGCTTGCCGATCGAGACCGCCGCATGGCCCAGCATGCGCCCGTGATCGGCCCAGCCGCCACCGCCGGCGGCATAGACGGAGCCGCCCTTGACCGCCGCCTCGACGTCTTTTTCCTTTAAAATCCGGCCCATCACACGCTCTCCTGAATCACGTCCTGAAGTTTCTCGTCGAGTTGAATCACCGCGTTAAGAAGCACCGCCGCACCGAGCGCGATGTCGTCCGTTTCCGCGAATTCCTCCGGCGCATGGCTGCGCCCGCCAAGGCACGGCACGAAGATCATCGCCGCCCGCGTCACCTTCGCCATGAAGGCCGTGTCGTGCCCCGCGCCGGACGCCATGCGCCGGTGGCTCGCCCCCGCCGCGGCGCAGGCCGCATCCAGAACGTCGAGCACCAGCGGATCGCCCGGCGTCGGCATGTTGTCCGAGATACGGCGCGGCGGCGCGATGACGGTTCCGGTCTCGCGCGCGACGTTCGCTGCGAGCTGCTCGACGGAAGCCGCGAAGACCTCCATCGTCCCACGCTCCTCCGCCCGCGCGTCGATCAGCAGCCGCACCCGCGACGGCACGACATTGGCCGCATTCGGCTCGATGGCGAATTCCCCAACCGTGGCCGTGAAATGCCCCGGCCCGGCCGCCAGCGACGTCGCCAGCGCTTCCACGCCCGTCACCAGACGCGCGGCGGCGGCGAGCGCATCGGCACGGCGGCCCATCGGCGTCGTGCCTGCATGGTCCGCCCGGCCCTCGACGACGATCTCGATGCGTGTGATCCCGGCAATCGCCGTCACCACGCCGATGTCGAGCCTTTCGGTCTCCAGCACCGGCCCCTGCTCGATATGCAGTTCGAGGAAAGCCGCGATGTCTCTTCGTGCTTCTGCGGCAATGCGCGCCGGATCGCCGCCGGCATTGCGAATGCCCGCTTCCAGCGTCAGCCCGTCGCTCTGCCGCGACAGCCAGTCCTCCGGCAGCACGCCCGCCATGCCACGGCTGCCGATGCAGGAGACGCCGAAGATCGAGACCTCCTCGGCCAGGAAATCCACGACCTCCAGATCGTGGTCGAGCGCAATGCCCCGATCGGCCAGCGCCCGCGCCACCTCCAGCGCCACCGCGACGCCGGCGATGCCGTCATAGCGCCCGCCATCCGGCACCGTGTCGGAATGCGAGCCGAGCATGATCGTGCCGAGACCGGGCTTTTTGCCTGCCCGCCGCGCAACGAGATTGCCCGCCGCATCGATGCGCGTCTCAAGACCTGCGGCCTTGAACTTCTCTTCGAGAAACGCCCGCCCCGCCGGGAAAAGGGCGGAGAAAGCCCGCCGCGTATAGGGCCGGCCTGGTTCGGTGATCAGGGCAAGCCCGTCGATCACATCCGCGATGCGGGCGGGATCGACCGGCAGGTTGGACGCGCGGGCCATCAGACGACGCCCGCAACGGCGAGCGTCGGCAGCGGCCGCACGAAGGCGCCGGTGCCGGGTTCGGCGAGCACCGTCGTGCCGTCGAAGGCGAGCCTGCCGCGCAGCCAGGTGGCCGACACCCGCCACGGCAGGCGGATGCCGTTATAGGGCGACCAGCCGACGACGTTGTGACCGCTCGCCGCCGCATCATAGGTGTAAGGCTCGGGCGTCAGCACGGTGATGTCGGCATCCTTGCCGGCTTCGAGCGCGCCCTTGGCGTGGTCCAGCCGGAAATGCCGCGCCGGGTTCAGCGCCATCAGCCCGGCCGCACGCGTCAGCGGGATGCCGCGCTCCAGCGCGCCCTTGATAAAGAGCGGCACCATGACCTCCAGCCCCGGCACGCCGGAGGCGTTGGCCAGCATGTCCGGATCGGTCTTGCGATCCTCCGACCAGCTCACATGGTCGGTGGACACCAGCGTGACATTGCCGGCAGCGACATGCCGCCAGAGCTTTTCCACCTCGGCGCGCGGGCGGATGGGCGGGTTGATCTTCGCCTTGCCGCCGAGCCGGGCGACGTCGTTCTCCTCGTCGAGCGTCAGGTAATGGATGCAGCACTCGACGGTCGCGCGGTGCCCCTGCGCCCGGTAGGCCGCCGCGATCTCGTAGCCGCGGCCGAGCGAGCAATGCACCACATGCGCCGGGCAGCCGGTCGCCGCCCCCGTCTCGTAGATCTGGTTGGAGGCGAACAGCTCCGTCAGCGGCGGGCGCGACAGGCCATGGGCGCGATAATCGGTGATGCCGGCCGCCTTCACCTTGGCGATCGCCGCGCGCACCGCCTCGTCGTCCTCGTTGTGCACGCCGGCCGTCAGCCCGGTCGGCGCGATGGCGCGGAAGCAGTCCTCCAGCAGCGCGGCCGGAATGCGCGGAAAGCGCTTCGGATCCGTGCCGAAGGTGGAGAACTTGAAGGCCGCGACGCCCGCCTCCACCATCTCGCCGATCCGCGCCGGCCCCTCCTCGGGATCGACGGTGCCATAGAGCGCGAAATCCACCCGCGCCTGCGGCCCCGCATGGTCCACCTTGCGCTTCACGGCCTCGGCCGAGCAGACAAGGTTGCCCTCGTCATAGGGCATGTCGACGATGGTCGTGACGCCGCCGGCCGCCGCCGAGCGCGTCGACCAGATGAAATCCTCCTGGTTCTTCTGCGAGAGCGAATGCACCTGCGCATCGATGGCACCGGGCAGGATCAGCGCGCCGGAAAGATCGTGCCGCTCCTTCGCCGCGGGCATAGTGCCCTGGCCGACATGCACCACCTTGCCGTCGCGCACCGCCACATGCCCGCCGTCTACGATGCGGTCCGCGAGAACCACGGTGCCTTTCACAACGAGATCGAAATCGGCCATCGGGGTCTCCGTCAGGGCTTGAGGGCAAAGAAGGCGTCGAAATCCGCCATGGGCGCGGCCTCGACGAAGGCGGCGAGCGCCTCGGGGCTGGCAAGGTCGCGGTCGAGCGCCTCGATCTCGGCGGAGAGCGGCCTGTCCTTGCGATAGAAGGGGGTGATCGCCCGCGTGCGCTGGTAGGCGATGGCCGCCACGCCCTCGACATTGTCGCCGGCAAGGTCCACCGCCTGGGCGGAGAGCATGGCCTCGAGCGCCGCGAGCTGGTGGAGGTCGCGCACCTGGCTTTCCATGCGTTCGACGATGAGCGGCAGGAAGGTCGCCTCCTCCTCCAGTCCGCCGGCAACGACGATGGACTGCGCCGAGATCGGCACGGCCAGCGACTGGATGCGCATGTAGAGCTCCACGGCGAGCTTCAGCAGCGGCCCGAAGCCCGTCGCCGTCTCGCCGGGCGCGACGAGATTGACCGGCAGGTTGCGCCTGACGCCGTTGGACAGCAGCACGCAGCGGTTCAGCACGTTGCGGGCGAGATGGGCAAAGCCCGTCTGCGCCGCCTCGACATAGAGCGTGGTCGACAGCGGCAGCGAGCCGCCGGAGGCCATGACGTGATTGTCGAGCACGACCGGATTGTCGTCCGATTGCGCCGTCGCCTCGACGATGCGCTCGGCCGCATTCATCAGCGTATCGAGGCTGGCGCCGAAGACCTGCGCGGTCATGCGAAGGCTCAGCGGATCGTGGATCGCCGAGGGCGTCGGCCAGTGGCCCGAGGCCACCTGCGCCTCGAACCAGCACCCCGCCAGCGCCTCGCCATGGGCCGAAAGCCGCGCCGCCACGCGCCAGGGATCGGCAGACGCGCCGAGCGCCAGCGAGGATAGAACGCCCGTCACCATGAGGTTGCGGATCGCCTTGGCCGCCTCGCGCACCACATTGGCCGCGGCCGCGTGCGAGATGGCATTGACGCTGAGCGCCGCCAGCGCATCGCGCGGCTGCATGCGGTAGGGGGCGAGGCCCGCGCGCTTCAGCGCTTCGGCCGCCGGCAGGCGCTCGCCGCCGTACCACGCCTCGCCCTCGCCCGTCAGCACGGCTGCGACCTGCCCCATCAGGCCGATGTCCGCACACCCCATCGAGCCGTGCCGCCGCACGACGGGCACGACGTCCCGCTTGAGCAGCCCGAGAAAGGCGTCGATGAGCTCCGGGCTGCAGCCGGAATAGCCGCCGAGCGCGGTGTTGACGCGAATGGCGATCGCCTTGCGCACGATCGGCAGGGCGAAGGGCTCGCCGGTGCCGAAATGGTGCGCCTTCACGAGATTGTTGTTGAACTCGACGAGATCGTCCGCCGTCCACAGCTTGTCCTTCATCGATCCGACGCCGGTATTGGCGCCGTAGATCGGCAGGCCCGTGGCCAGGCGGTCGGTGATCACGCGGCGCGTCATGCGGACACGGCCCATCCCCGTCTCGCAGGCGACCGGCCGCCAGGCGCCGCTGCCGATCGCCTCCAGCACGGCGAAGTCCAGCGGTTGTCCGGTGAGATAGAGCGTATCGGCGGAAGCGAGCATGTTTCAAAAAGCCTGTGTGAAGCAATTCGAGGAAAAATGCGCAAACGGCGTCCCGTTCGCTTTGCATGGAAACCAGGGGCGGATGTTATGCGGAACACGGCCCGAACGTATATCCCAAAATCCGTACGCTTCATGCTACAAGCCGAACGGATGACGGAAGCCGGAGGACCCGCCCGTGGATCTATCCACCCTTTGCCTTGTGCAGGGCATTCTCGAAGAACGCGGCATCCGCAGGGCAGCCGCCCGTGCGGGGCGTCCCGCCTCCAGCGCCAGCGCCGCGCTGCGCCGGGTGGAAGCCGCCCTTTCCGTGCCCCTTGCACGCCGCGAGGGACAGGCCCTCGTGCCGACCCTGGAGGCCGAAGCCCGCCTGCCGCACTTTACCGAGATCGCCCGCGCAGCCGCAGGCCTCGCCGCCCTCGGCGGCGGAGGGGCGGTCCCCGCCGTCTCGCTGTCCGCCCTTGCCCGCTTCGCCGCAACGGCAAGGGCCGGCAGCATCAATGCCGCCGCCAGAAGCCTCGGCCTCGGCCAGCCGCAGCTCACCCGCCAGCTCAGCCATCTGGAGGCGGCCGTCGGCCGCGCGCTGCTCGACCGTTCGGCGAAGGGCATAAGCTGCACCGCGGCCGGCCTCGCGGCTCTGGCGCTCGCCGAGCGCATCGCCACGGCCTGGGACGCGCTTTCCGCCGCCTCCGCCGAGCGCTTCCGCCGCAGCGCCGCCACCTGGCGGCTCGGCACCGTCATCCCTTTCGGCCATGAGAGCGAGATCGCGGCCATGCTCGCGCGCCTCGCCGTCGGCTGGCGCGCCGCCCGCCCGCGCCAGCCGCTCTTCCTTGCCTCCACCACCGCGGACGAGCTCGTCTCGGGCCTGAAGAACCGCCGCTTCGACCTCGTCCTGCTCGACACCGACCGCTACCCCGCCGAATTCGACGGCCGGCTGATCGGCCGCTCGCGGCTCGCCCTCGCCGGCCCCCGCACCTTGGGCAGGTCGCACGACGTCGCCGCCCTCCTGCGGCAGCGCCCCATCGCCGTGCCGAGCCCGCGCAGCGGCCTCAGGCAGATGACGGACCGTTTCCTGGAAGCGACGCTGTCACCGGCGGAACGCGCCCGCCTGACGCTGGTCGAGGTGGATTCGATCCCCGTCATTATCAACCTCGTATTGGACCACGGCCATCTCTCCATCCTGCCGGAGCACTCCGTCGCCAATATCGCCCCGCCCCCGACCCTCCTGCCGCTGGATGAAGCCTACCAGCAGTCGCTCAGCCTCGTCTGGCCGCGCGACGCCCTTTCCCGGCAGGCGGCGGACGCCATGATCGCGCTCCTGTCCGCGCCCTAGCCTTTCGCCCCGGCCCTGAGCCGTCGCCGCGTCTCCGTCGGGCTTTCGTGATAGTGCGCACGGTAGCTGCGCGAGAAGGCGGAGGAGGAGTTGAAGCCGGTGAGCGCGGCGATGTCGGCGAATTCCGCCCTGGTCTCGATCACCCTGCGCCGGGCCGCGTTGAGGCGCAGCGCAAGGTAATGCCGGTGCGGCGCGACGCCCATCGCTTCCTGGAAGAGATCCTGCAGATGCCGCGCGCTGACGCCGACGCGCCTGGCCAGCCGCGCCAGCGTCAGCGGCGCGTCCACCGTCTCCTCCATCAGCCGCACCGCCTGGCTGACGCGCTGGTCCGCCACGCGCATGTTGCCGAGCGCCGGCACCTGCAGCAGCCCGCCGGTGCGCTCGTGCTCGTAGATGAACTGGCGCGAGACCTCGAGCGCCAGCGAATAGCCCTGCCGCCGGCGGATGATCTCCAGCATCAGGTCCAGCGTCGGCAGCGAGCCGCCCGTCGTGATGCGCTTGCCGTCGATGACGTAGCGCTCGCGCATCACCGCGATCTGCGGATAGCGCGAGGCGAAGTCCTCCATGTCCTCCCAGTGGGTGGTGACGGAATGGCCGTCGAGCAGGCTCGCCTCGGCGAGCAGCCAGCTTCCCGATTCGATGCCCGCCATCATGCTGCGATGGCGGGCCGTCTGCGAGAGCTGGCGGCGCAACAGGGATGTCGCACTCATCTGCCACTGATAGCTGGAAAGCACGAAGAGCGGCGCCGTCTCCCGCTCCGGCCGGAACACTCCGTCCACGGGCACGGGGATGCGGCTGCGCGTCTCCACCGGCTCCCCGTCCGGCGAGAAGATGCGCCAGCGGTAAAGCTCCTGCCCCGAGATGCGGTTGGCGGCACGCAGCGGCTCGATCACCGAGGCAACGAGGATGAGGTTCGTCTCGGGCAGCACCAGGATGTCGATGTCGAGCGTGTCGGATGAGGGATCGAGCATGGCGGGAGCTTGGCCGCCTGGCTCTTGAATTGTCAAGGATGGATCCGAAAAGTGAAAGCACTGCGCCTTCTCTTGGCCCGTAATGGCCTCAATGAGAATACCGGGAGAACGACAATGCCTCTTGCCATGAACCGTGACGTCTTCATCACCTGCGCCGTCACCGGCTCCGGCGACACCGCCGGCAAATCCCCCCACGTTCCACGCTCACCCAAGGAGATCGCCGAATCCGCGATCGAGGCCGCGAAAGCCGGCGCCGCCGTCGTGCACTGCCATGTCCGCGATCCGGAAACCGGCGCGCCGAGCCGCCGCAACGATCTCTACCGCGAGGTGACCGAGCGCATCCGCGACGCAGAGGTCGACGTCGTCCTCAACCTCACGGCCGGCATGGGCGGCGACATGACTTTCAGCAATGTCGAACAGCCGCTGCCGCTGAACCCCGCCGGCACCGACATGGTCGGGGCCACCGAGCGCGTTTCCCACGTCGCCGAATGCCTGCCGGAAATCTGCACGCTCGACTGCGGCACGATGAACTTCTCGCTCGGCGACTACGTGATGACCAACACGCCATCCATGCTGCGCGCCATGGGCCGGATGATGACGGACCTCGGCGTGCGCCCGGAGATCGAAGCCTTCGACACCGGCCATCTCTGGTTCGCCAAGCAGCTCGTCGAGGAAGGCGTCATCGAGGATCCGGTGCTCATCCAGCTCTGCATGGGCATTCCGTGGGGCGCGCCCGATGACCTCAACACCTATATGGCGATGGTCAACAACGTGCCCTCCAGCTGGACCTTCTCCGCCTTCTCCATCGGCCGCAACGCCATGGCCTATCCGGCCGCGGCCGTGCTTGCCGGCGGCAATGTCCGCGTCGGCCTCGAAGACAACCTCTATGTCGCCAAGGGCCAGCTCGCCACCAATGCGCAGCTCGTCGACAAGGCCGTCACCATCATCGAAAGCATGGGCGCCCGCGTCATCGGGCCGGCGGAAGTGCGCGAGAAGCTGAAGCTGACGAAGCGCGCGCCGCGTAGCTGACCGGACAGGAAGCGCAAGCCCCCTCATCCGCCCTTCGGGCACCTTCTCCCCGGCGGGGAGAAGGGAAACAGGCCGGGGCTTCGCCACAACTCCCTTCTCCCCTCGGGGAGAGGTGCCGGCAGGCGGATGAGGGGCAGCGACGCCCGCACACATAACGAATTGAGGGAACGCATGAGCACGACCACCATCAACAAGGCAGCTTGCGTCGGCGGCGGCGTCATCGGCGGCGCGTGGGTCGCCCGCTTTGCGCTGGCCGGCATCGACGTCAAGGTCTTCGACCCGCATCCGGAAGCCGAGCGCATCATCGGCGAGGTCATGGCCAATGCCGAGCGCGCCTACGGCATGCTCACCATGGCGCCCCTGCCGCCGAAGGGCAAGGTCACCTTCTGCAAGAGCATTCACGAAGCCGTCGAAGACGCTGACTGGATTCAGGAAAGCGTGCCAGAGCGGCTGGAGCTGAAGCGTGGCGTCCTGACCCAGATCGACGCCGCCGCAAAGCCCGACGCCCTGATCGGCTCCTCCACCTCGGGCCTGATGCCGACCGATCTCCAGCGGGACATGAAGCATCCCGAGCGCCTGTTCGTGGCGCATCCCTACAACCCCGTCTACCTGCTGCCGCTCGCCGAACTCGTCGGCGGCCAGAAGACGTCGCGCGCCGTGCTGGAGGATGCCAGAGCCAAGCTCGCCCCCATCGGCATGAAGGGCGTGATCATCAACAAGGAGATCGAGGCCTTCGTCGGCGACCGGCTGCTCGAAGCCGTCTGGCGCGAGGGTCTATGGCTCATCAAGGACGACATCTGCGACACGGAAACGCTGGACGACGTGATCCGCTACTCCTTCGGCATGCGCTGGGCGCAGATGGGCATGTTCGAGACCTACCGCATCGCCGGCGGCGAGGCGGGCATGCGCCACTTCCTCGCCCAGTTCGGCCCCTGCCTCTCCTGGCCCTGGACGAAGCTCACCGACGTCGTAGACCTCAACGACGAACTGGTGGAGAAGATCGCGAACCAGTCGGACGCCCAGTCCGGCGCGCGCGGCATCCGCGAGCTGGAGCGCATCCGCGACCAGAACCTCGTCGGCATCATGCACGCATTGAAGGCGGGCGACGAGGGTCGCGGCTGGGGTTCCGGCAAGCTGCTCGCCGAATTCGAGCAGCACCTGTGGGCCAGGGCCGGCAAGGCGAAGGTCGAGGTGTCCGCCGCCGAACCGCTCCGCCTCGTCGACACCCGGGTCAACGCCGCCTGGGTCGACTACAACGGCCACATGACGGAGCACCGCTATCTCCAGCTCTTCGGCGATACGTCCGACGCGCTGCTGCGCCTCATCGGCGTCGACTTCGCCTATGTCGAGGCCGGCCACAGCTACTACACGGTGGAAACCCACATCCGCCATCTCGGCGAGGCCAGGCTCGGCCAGGCGCTCTACACGACGCTCCAGCTGCTTTCCTCGGACAGGAAGCGACTGCACTTCTTCACCCGCATCCACGACGCGGCAACCGGCGACGTCATCGCGACGGCGGAGCAGATGATGGTGCACGTGGACTCGGAGGCCGGCAAGAGCGCCGACGCGCCCGCCGAGGTGCTGGCGAAGATCGCGCCGATTGCCGAAGCCCATGCGAAGCTGGCCGTGCCGGAGGGTGCGGGCCGCAGCGTCGGGCAAAAGAAAGCGCAGTAAGAACGGGGCCCCTCACCCTAACCCTCTCCCCGCAAGCGGGCAGAGGGGACCTGCCCAAAGCAGGCTCGGGAATGGAGGAAAACGGCGCGGCAAATCCCTTCTCCCCGCCTGCGGGGAGAAGGTGGCGGCAGCCGGATGAGGGGCAAAACAAACGAGGGGAATACCATGAATTTCGCACTCACCGACGAACAGCAGATGATCGTGGACACGGTCCGCGCCTTCGTCGAAACGGAAATCTACCCGCACGAGAACGAGGTCGAGCGCACCGGCCATGTGCCGCCGGAACTCGGCCTGGAAATCGCCCGCAAGTGCAAGGAGATCGGCTTCTTCGGCTGCAACATGCCCGAAGAGGTCGGCGGCGCTGGCCTCGACCACACATCCTTCACACTGGTCGAGCGTGAACTCGGCCGCGGCTCGATGGCGCTGACGGTCTTCTTCGGCCGCCCCTCCGGCATCCTGATGGCCTGCAACGACGAGCAGCGCGAACGCTACCTCCTGCCCGCCGTCAGCGGCGAGAAATTCGATGCGCTGGCCATGACCGAGCCGGACGCCGGCTCGGACGTGCGCGGCATGAAGTGCTTTGCCCGGAAAGACGGCGACGACTGGGTCGTCAACGGCACCAAGCATTTCATCAGCCACGCCAACATCGCCGATTTCGTCATCGTCTTCATCGCCACCGGCGAGGAGGACACGCCGCGCGGCAGGAAGAAGCTCATCACCTGCTTCCTCGTCGACCGCGGCACACCCGGCTTCGAGATCCGCGAGGGCTACAACTCCGTCTCGCACCGCGGCTACAAGAACTGCATCCTCACCTTCGACGAATGCCGCCTGCCCTCCGCCCAGATCCTCGGCGAGGTGCACAAGGGCTTCGACATCGCCAACGACTGGCTCTACGCGACGCGCCTCACCGTCGCCGCCACCTCCGTCGGCCGGGCCCGCCGCGCCTTCGACTACGCCCTGAACTACGCGGCCGAGCGAAAACAGTTCGGCAAGCCGATCGGCGCGAACCAGGGCGTTTCCTTCAAGCTCGCCGACATGATCACCGAGATCGACGCCGCCGACCTGCTGACGCTGTCGGCCGCCTGGCGCCTCGACCAGGGCCTGCCGTCGAACCGCGAGATCGCCTCGGCCAAGGTCTACGCGACGGAGATGCTCGCCCGCGTCACCGACGAGGCGATCCAGATCTATGGCGGCATGGGCCTGATGGACGACCTGCCGCTCGCCCGCTTCTGGCGCGACGCCCGCGTCGAGCGCATCTGGGACGGCACGTCGGAAATCCAGCGGCACATCATCAGCCGCGACCTGCTGCGGCCGCTGGGGGCTTGAGGATGGGCATGGCGATGAAGACCCCTTCCCAACCTCTCCCCACAAGGAGGAGGGACTTACGATGCCGCTCCCGCTGCATATTATTGAAAACGCCGCTGCTGGCAGGATCGGCGCGAGGGCGGGAAGCGGCGCGGCCCGTTAAGTCCCTCCCCCTTGTGGGGAGAGGTTGGGTAGGGGTCTTGCCCCATGACGGAGCCCCAGCATGACCCGTTCCCTCGACCGCCTCATCCGCCCCAAATCCATCGCCGTCTTCGGCGGCAAGGAAGCCCGGCGTGTCATCCACCAGTGCGACAAGATGGGCTTTTCCGGCGAGATCTGGCCGGTACACCCCCGCGAGGAGGAAATCCTCGGCCGCAAATGCTACCGCTCGGTCGCAGACCTACCCGGCGCGCCGGACGCCTCCTTCGTCGGCGTCAACCGCGAACTCACCATCGGCATCATCCGCGATCTTTCGGCGCGCGGCGCGGGCGGCGCGGTCTGCTACGCCTCGGGCTTCCGCGAGGCCGTCAGCGAGCTTGCCGACGGCGACGACCTGCAGAAGGCGCTGGTGGACGCCGCCGGCGATATGCCGATCCTCGGCCCCAACTGCTACGGCTTCATCAACATGCTGGACGGCGCCCTGCTCTGGCCCGACCAGCACGGCATGCTGCGCATCGAGAAGGGCGTCGCCGTCCTCACGCAATCCTCCAACATCGCCTGCAACGTCTCCATGCAGCAGCGCGGCCTGCCGCTCGCCTATATCCTGACGGCCGGCAACCAGGCGCAGACCGGCCTTGCCGACCTCGCCTCAGCCGTGCTCGAAGACCCGCGCGTCACCGCCGTCGGCCTGCATATCGAGGGCTTCGACAGCCTCGCCTCGCTGGAGCGCCTCGGCCTTCGCGCCCGCGAGCTGAAGAAGCCCGTCGTCACGCTGAAGGTCGGCAAGTCGGAACAGGCGCAGCTTGCCGCCGTCTCGCACACCGCCTCGCTCGCCGGCAACGACGCCGTCTCCTCGGCGCTGCTTTCCCGCCTCGGCATCGGCCGTGTCGAGACCCTGCCGGAACTGCTGGAAACGCTGAAGCTGCTGCACATCGCCGGCCCGCTGCCGAGCCACGACATCTCCTCCATGTCCTGCTCGGGCGGCGAGGCCTCGCTGATGGCGGATGCTGGGGTGAAGCGGAAGGTCGTCTACCGCGACCTGAAGCCGGAGCAGCGCCAGCCGCTGCGCGAAACGCTCGGCCAGATGGTGACGATCTCCAACCCGCTCGACTACCACACCTTCGTCTGGGGCAACCGCGAGAAGCAGACCGCCGCCTTCACCACGATGATGCGGGGCGGCTACGCGCTGAACCTCGTCGTCCTCGACTTCCCCCGCCTCGACCGCTGCGACGCGGCCGACTGGATCACCACCTGCGAGGCCCTCATCGACGCCGCGCGCGCGACCGGAGAAAATGCCGGCATCGTCGCCAGCATGGGCGAGAACCTGCCGGAGGAGACCGCCGAGATGCTGATGCGCAACGGCGTCGTCCCCTTCTACGGCATCGAGGAGGCCCTTGCCGCAGCGGAGGCTGCCGCCGGCATCGGCGAAGCCTGGTCGCAGCCCCTCTCCGCCCCGCTGCTCAAGGCCCCGGCCGGCGAAGGCGAGGCGATCACGCTCACCGAGCACGAGGCCAAGCAGGCCCTCGCCGCCCACGGCCTGCCGGTGCCGAAGGGCCTGACCGCCGCAACGGCGGAAGCCGCCGCCGAGGCTGCCGAAACGCTCGGCTTTCCCGTCGTGCTCAAAGGCCTTGGCGTTGCGCACAAGACGGAAGCCGGCGCGGTCAAGCTCAACCTCGCCAGCCGCGAGGCCGTCCTCGATGCAGCAAGGGCCATGGCCGGCGTCGCCTCGGGTTTCCTCGTGGAGAAGATGGTGGGCAGGCCGGTCGCCGAGCTCATCGTCGGCGCGATGCGCGATCCCGTCGCCGGCCCGGTGCTCACCGTCGGCGCGGGCGGCATCCTCGTGGAACTGCTGGAGGATTCGGCGATCCTGACCCTGCCGGCCGACGAGAACGCGATCCGCGCGGCGATCTCCGGCCTCAAGGTCGCCAGGCTCCTCGCCGGTTATCGCTGCGGAGCGAGGGGCGATATGGACGCCCTTGTCGCCGCCGTCGCATCAGCGGCATCCTATGTCGTTTCAAACGCTTCAATAATCGAAGAACTTGACATTAATCCTATAATGGTGCTGCCCGCCGGCGACGGTGTCGTCGCGGCCGACGCCCTGATCCGTCTGAGGAAAAACCCATGACCGGACCGATAAGACAGCGCCGCGAAGGCGGCATCCTCGAAGTCACGATCGATCGTCCCAAGGCGAACGCCATCGATCTTGCGACCAGCCGCGTCATGGGCAGGATCTTTGCCGATTTCCGCGACGACGAGACCCTGCGCGTCGCCATCATCACCGGGGCAGGAGAAAAATTCTTCTGTCCGGGATGGGACCTCAAGGCGGCCGCCGCCGGCGACGCCGTGGACGGCGACTACGGCGTCGGCGGCTTCGGCGGCATGCAGGAACTGCGCGACCTCAACAAGCCGATCATCGCCGCGGTCAACGGCATCTGCTGCGGCGGCGGGCTGGAGATCGCGCTCTCCACCGACCTGATTCTCGCCGCCGAGCACGCGACCTTCGCCCTGCCGGAAATCCGCTCCGGCACCGTGGCGGATGCCGCCTCGATCAAGCTGCCGAAGCGCATTCCCTACCACATCGCCATGGACATGCTGCTGACCGGTCGCTGGCTGGATGTCGAGGAGGCGCACCGCTGGGGTTTCGTCAACGAGATCCTGCCGGCGGACAGGCTCATGGACCGGGCCTGGGACCTGGCGCGCCTGCTCGAAAGCGGCCCGCCGCTCGTCTACGCCGCCATCAAGGAGGTCGTGCGCGCCGCCGAGGGCGAGGCCTTCCAGACGACGATGAACAGGATCACCAGGCGGCAGTTCCGCACGGTCGACATTCTCTATTCCAGCGAGGACCAGCTCGAAGGCGCGCGCGCCTTCGCGGAAAAGCGCGACCCCGTCTGGAAGGGACGTTGAGGACGAGGCCCCGCATCAGGCGCGTTGCTCGACAGGATTGGAATCTCAAGGCCGCCCGCTTGGAGGCGGCTTGTGGAAAACAGGCCGCGGGGCGGTGGAAAAAGGAGGGGTAAGAAAGACGTGAAAGCGCCGGCGCCGGCATAAAAGCCGCCCGCACGGTTGCCTTGGAGGCAAAAAACAGAAATTCTGCCAATCATAACGACAAATGCCCACCACAGGGCCAGCAAAAGGGAACAGGGGAATGACTGATTACACCAGATACCTCACCGGCCAGGTCACGCTCGGCAAGATGAACCGCCGCGAGTTCATGGGCCGCGCCGCCGCCTTCGGCATCACGCTCGCCGCCGCCGGCACGCTGTTCGACACCGCCGCCAGGGCCCAGGAGCCCAAGCGCGGCGGCAACCTCAAGCTCGGCCTGGAAGGCGCCGCCGCCACGGACTCCAAGGACCCGGCCAAGGCCCTCTCGCAGTTCATGTTCGTCGTCGGCCGCAACTGGGGCGACATGCTGGTCGAATCCGAGCCGCTGACCGGCCAGCCCGTGCCGGCGCTCGCCGAATCCTGGGAGCCGTCCGCCGACGCCTCCACCTGGACCTTCACCATCCGCAAGGGCGTGAAATTCCACGACGGCAAGGAACTGACCGTCGACGACGTGATAAAGACCCTGCAGCGCCACACCGACGAGAAGTCGGAGTCGGGCGCGCTCGGCGTGATGAAGTCTATCAAGGAGATCAAGGCCGACGGCGACAAGCTGGTGCTCGTGCTGACGGAAGGCAACGCCGACCTGCCGCTGCTCCTCACCGACTACCACCTTGTCATCCAGCCGAATGGCGGCCTCGACGATCCGAACGCCATGATCGGCACCGGCCCCTACAAGGTGACGAGCTTCGAGGCCGGCGTGCGCGCCACCTTCGAGCGCAACAAGGACGACTGGCGCCAGGACCGCGGCTTCGTCGACACGATCGAGATGATCGCGATGAACGACGCCACGGCGCGCGTTGCCGCCCTCTCCTCCGGCCAGGTGCACTACATCAACCGCGTCGACCCGAAGACCGTCGATCTCCTCAAGCGCGCGCCGACGGTCGAGATCCTCTCCACCTCCGGCCGCGGCCATTACGTCTTCATCATGCATTGCAACACGGCGCCGTTCGACAACAACGACCTGCGCATGGCGCTGAAATACGCCATGGACCGCGAGACGATGCTGGAGAAGGTGCTCGGCGGCTACGGCAAGATCGGCAACGACTTCCCGATCAACGAGACCTATGCCCTCTTCCCGGAAGGCATCGAGCAGCGCGCCTACGACCCGGACAAAGCCGCCTTCCACTACAAGAAGTCGGGCCACAGCGGCTCGGTGCTGCTGCGCACCTCCGACGTCGCCTTCCCGGGTGCCGTCGACGCCGCCGTCCTCTACCAGGAGAGCGCCAAGAAGGCCGGCATCGAGATCGAGGTCAAGCGCGAGCCCGGCGACGGCTACTGGTCGAACGTCTGGAACGTCCAGCCGTTCTCCACCTCCTACTGGGGCGGCCGCCCGACGCAGGACCAGATGTATTCCACCGCCTATCTCTCGACGGCGGACTGGAACGACACCCGCTTCCAGCGCGAGGATTTCGACAAGCTGCTGCTGGAAGCCCGCTCCGAGCTCGACGAGGCCAAGCGCAAGGACATGTACCGCACCATGGCCATGATGGTGCGTGACGAGGGCGGCCTGATCCTGCCGATGTTCAACGACTTCGTGAACGCCTGCGGCAAGAACGTGAAGGGCTACGTCCACGACATCGGCAACGACATGTCGAACGGCTATGTCGCAACCCGCGTGTGGCTCGACGCCTGATGACCGGCGGCGGACCGGCGCACGGTCCGGAGCTGACAGCAACGGCGGCTGCGGGGGATACCCCGCAGTCTGCCGGCGTTGCCGGGTCGGTTGCGTCCAGCGGAACCCCAGTCGTCGAAGGCGCGCCTTCGTTCTGGGCGAAATTCAGCAAGAGCAGTCCCCTCGTGGCGCTCATCCTGCAACGCCTTGCTCTCAGCGTGGCCTTGCTCTTCGCCGTGTCGCTGATGATCTTCGGCGGCGTGGAAGCCCTGCCCGGCGACTTCGCGACGACCTATCTCGGCCAGTCCGCAACGCCCCAGGCCGTCGAGAACATCCGCAAGGACCTCGGCCTCGACCAGCCCGCCACAACCCGCTACTTCAAGTGGCTCGGCGGCGCCGTCCAGGGTGATTTCGGCAAGTCCTGGGCCTCGAAGCAATCGGTCAGCGAGCAGATCGGCAAGCGCCTCGGCAATTCGCTGTTCCTCGCCTTCTTCGCGGCGATCATATCGGTTCCGCTGGCCGTCGGCCTCGGCATGCTCGCGGTGCAATACCGAAACCGACTGCCGGACAAGATCATCAACGTCATCTCGCTTGCGGCGATCTCGCTTCCCGAGTTCTTCGTGGGCTACCTGCTGATCCTGTTCTTCGCTGTGCAGATGGGCGTTGCGACCTTCCCCGCGACGGTCTACGACAGCATGACGCTCGGCCAGCGCCTGTCCGCCATCGCGCTGCCGACCGCCACCCTCGTCCTCGTCGTGCTCGCCCATATGATGCGCATGACGCGGGCGGCGATCCTCAACGTCATGTCCTCGGCCTATGTCGAGACGGCGGAACTCAAGGGTCTCAGCGGCATCCGGATCATCGCCAAGCATGCGGCGCCGAACGCCGTGGCCCCGGTCATCAACGTCATCGCGCTCAACCTCGCCTATCTCGTGGTGGGCGTCGTCGTCGTGGAGGTGGTCTTCGTCTATCCCGGCATGGGCCAGTACATGGTCGACGCCGTGACGGTGCGCGACATGCCGGTCGTGCAGGCCTGCGGCCTGATCTTTGCCGCCTTCTACATCTTCCTCAACATGTTCGCCGACATCCTCGCGATCGTCGCGAACCCCAGATTGAGGCATCCGCGATGAGACTTTCCACCATCCCAATCAGCGCATGGATCGGCATAATCGGCATCGTCCTCGCCCTCTTCTGCGCCCTCTTCGCCCCCTTCATCGCCCCCTATGGCGAAAGCCAGATCGTCGGCTCCGTCTGGCAGCCGATGGGCGGCGACTACCTGCTCGGCACCGACAATCTCGGCCGCGACCTCTTCTCGCGGCTGATCTTCGGCGCCCGCACCACGATCTTCGTGGCGCTGGCGGCAACCGTGCTCTCCTTCTCGCTCGGCATGCTGCTCTCCTTCACGGCGGCGGTGACGGGCGGGTTCGTCGACCAGGCCTTCTCGCGCTTCAACGACCTGATGATGGCGATCCCCACGCTGATCTTCGCCCTCGTCGTACTGGCCGTGCTGCCGCAGCAGCTCTGGATCCTCATCCTCGTCATGGCGATCCTCGATTCCACGCGCGTCTACCGCATCGGCCGCGCCGTCGCGCTCGACGTCGCGGTCATGGAATTCGTGGAGGCGGCAAGGCTGCGCGGCGAAGGCACGGGCTGGATCATCTTCCGCGAGATCCTGCCCAACACGCTCTCGCCGCTGCTTGCCGAATTCGGCCTGCGCTTCGCCTTCTCGATCCTGTTCCTCTCCACCCTCTCCTTCCTCGGCCTCGGCATCCAGCCACCGGCCGCCGACTGGGGCGGCATGGTGAAGGACAACAAGGACGGCATCATCTTCGGCATCTCGGCCGCCCTCATTCCGGGCGGCGCCATCGCGGGGCTGGCCATCTGCGTCAACCTCGTCGTCGACTGGCTGATGAAACGCACCTCGAGCCTCAAGGGGGGACGCGGCGATGCCTGATCTTCTTTCCGTCCGCAATCTCAGGATCGAGGCGACCAGCTATCCGCCGGGCGAACCGCCACGCACCGTCACCCTCGTCGAAGGCGTGAACTTCGACGTCGAGAAGGGCAAGGTGCTCGGCCTCATCGGCGAATCCGGCGCCGGCAAGTCCACCATCGGCCTCACCGCGCTCGCCTACGGGCGCGGCGGGGTGCGCATCACCGGCGGCGAGGTGAAGCTGAACGGCGAGGACCTCCTGAAGCTCTCGCCGTCGGGCATCCGCAAGGTGCGCGGCGCGAAGGTCTGCTACGTCGCCCAATCGGCGGCCGCGGCCTTCAACCCCGCCCACCGGCTCGGCGAACAGGTGATCGAGGCCTCGCTGAAACACGGCATCATGAGCCGGGCGGATGCGGAAAAGCGCGCGCTCTACCTCTTCAAGGTGCTCGGCCTGCCGAACCCGGAAACCTTCGGCCAGCGCTATCCGCACCAGGTCTCCGGCGGCCAGCTCCAGCGCGCCATGACCGCCATGGCGCTCTGCCCCAATCCCGAGCTCATCGTCTTCGACGAGCCGACGACGGCGCTCGACGTGACGACGCAGATCGACGTGCTCGCCGCCATCAAGCACGCCATCGAGGAGACCCACACGGCCGCGATCTACATCACCCACGACCTTGCCGTCGTGGCGCAGATCACCGACGACATCCTCGTGCTCCGCCACGGCAAGATGGTGGAATACGGCTCGGTGCAGCAGATCATCGAGGCGCCGACGCAGGACTATACCCGTGCCCTCGTCAACGTGCGCGGCATCGGCCGGGACGAGGCGCCCGACCAGTCGGACACGCTGCTGAAGGTGGAGAACGTCACCGCCGGCTATTCCAACTGCTTCAAGGTGCTGCAGGACGTCTCGCTGCACCTGCCGAAGGGCCAGACGCTGGCGGTGGTGGGCGAATCCGGCTCGGGCAAGTCCACCCTCGCCCGCGTCATCACCGGCCTCCTGCCGCCGCAGGAGGGCACGATCAGCTTCGACGGCAAGACCCTGCCGAAGGCGTTGAAGGGCCGGTCGAACGACGAACTGCGCCGCATCCAGATGATCTACCAGATGGCCGACACCGCGATGAACCCGCGCCAGACGGTGCGCGACATTATCGGCCGCCCCCTCACCTTCTACTATGGCCTGCGCGGCCGGGAGAAGACGGAGCGGGTGAAGGAACTGCTGGAGCAGATCGAGATGGGCGGCCGCTTCGCCGACCGCTACCCGGCCGAGCTCTCGGGCGGCCAGAAGCAGCGCGTCGCCATCGCAAGGGCGCTGGCGGCCAAGCCCGAGCTCATCCTCTGCGACGAGCCGACATCCGCGCTCGACCCGCTGGTGGCCGAGGGCATCCTGAAGCTCCTCCTGAAGCTGCAGGAGGAAACGCATGTCTCCTACATGTTCATCACCCACGACATCGCCATCGTGCGAGCCATCGCCGACAGCGTGGCCGTGATGCACCGGGGACGCCTTGTGCGCTTCGGGCCCAAGTCGAAGGTGCTCTCGCCGCCTTTCGACGACTATACGGACCTTCTCCTCAAATCCGTTCCCGAGATGGAGATCGGCTGGCTGGAGCGGGTGCTGACGACGCGGCGCATGGAAAGCGCCGGCAACTGACGAAGGCGGGCGGCCAGGGCCGCCCGTTCTTTTTCGCGGCCCGGCCCGTCGGCCACCTTCGCCCCGCAGGCAGGGCGAAGGGATATGCATTTCCTCAAGCAATACGCGTTCATGGGAACGCCCCGCCTGCCCACTTGCGACAGGGCGCTATCCCATATCGAATGCAGACCTTGCCGCCCCTCCCGTCTCCCCCATCAGGAGAAGGGGATGGAAAAACGGCTTCCTTCCATGCGGAAACCGGGCCAGGATGAGGCACATGCCTCAGGCGCGACCGCCTGCATGAAAATCACATCCCGGAGGTTCGGCTCGGGGAGGCCGGCAAGGCCTCAGAGAACCGCCGGGCCGTCATCGCGCTTATTCTCAATCGTCGTGCGCGACAGGGCGCGCAGCGCCTCAAGCGCCCGGTCGGCATCCCGCTCCGGCACGAATATATGGTCGTGGTGATAGCCGGCGACCACGTTGGCGCTGATGCCCGCCTTCGTCAGCGCCGTGGCGAAGGCGGCCGTCAGCCCCACCGCCTCCAGCGAGGAGTGCACGGTAAGCGTGATCATGCGCATCGGCGGGCTCGCCGCAAGCCCTTCCGCGGCCGCGGCCGGCAGGATCAGCGTCACGCCCTCCTCCTCCCGGAAAAGGCCGACCGGTTCGCGCGAAAGATGCGCCGCAAGATCGGCGGCCGGCACGCAGGCGTAGACGAAGGTTCCCGCTGCAAGCGCGGGCTCCATCGTCCTCAGCAGTTCGTCGAGATCGGTCAGCCCGCTCATGGACCGGCCATCCGGCGCACGGCATCGCAGAGCGCGGCAAAGCCGGCCCGCGCGCCCTCGCTCATGAAGCGGGCACGCAGCCAGGCGTGGATCATCTGCCGCTCCTCGCGGTATTCCACCGGCACGCCGGAAAGGATGAGCCGCGCGGCATAGGCCCGCGCATCGTCGCGCAGCGGGTCGAAATAGGCGCCGGTGATGAAGGCGGGCGGCAGGCCGGCAAGATTTTCCGCCCGCAGCGGAAAGGCATGCGCGGCATCCTCCGGCGCCTTGTAGACCTCGCGGTAATAGGCGACGTCGGCCGTCGAAAGGCCGGGCGCCTCGGCCATCGCCGCGTAGGAGCCGGACACGAGATCGCCGCCGAGGCCGGGATAGACGAGCGCCTGCCCGGCAATGCCCTTCAGCCCTTCGTCGCGCGCCTTGAGCACGATGCCCGCGGCAAGGTTGCCGCCCGCGCTGTCGCCGATCACGACGACGGGGCGGTTCTCCAGCAGAAGCTCGACCAGCACCGCCCAGCAATCGTCGAAGGCGGCGGGCCAGACATGTTCCGGCGAGAGACGGTAGTCGACCGAAACGAGCTCCGCCCCCGCCGCCTCGGAAATCTCGGCGCAGATGGCGTCGTGGCTGTCCAGCGAGCCGACCACGAAGCCGCCGCCGTGTATGTAGAAGAGCCGCGTCTGGCTTCTCACCCGCGCCGGGCAGTAGCGGCGCACCGGAATGCGGCCCGCCACGAGCCTGTCCTGCTTGACCATGCCTTCCGGCGGCGGCGCGTCGAAGGCGGCGCAGAGCGCGTCGTACCAGGCGCGCTGCTGCCCGATGTCGGCATCGACGGCATCGGCGGGGTAGAAATCCTCGCAGCGCTTGTGGAAGGCGAGAATGCCCGCCTCTGTCGGCATGGGTCGTTCGGTCATGGCAGGGTTTCCGGGCGCTCAGGTCTTCTGGAAGGCGAGATTCAGGCCGAGGCCGACAAGGATCGTGCCGCCGATGCGCTGCATGGTCTTCTGCACCCGGGCCGAGCCTTTCAGGCGCCCGGCGACGGCGCCTGCCAGCAACACGCAGACGATGTCGGCGGAGGTGAACATGAGATTGACGACAGCGCCGAGCACGAGAAGCTGCACTGAGACCGGCAGGGCCGCCGCCGGATCGACGAACTGCGGCAGGAAGGCGAGGAAGAAGATGGCCGTCTTGGGGTTCAGGACCTCGACGGAAACGCTCTCGGCAAAGGCGCGCCAGCCATTCCTGCGCGCAGGCTCGACCGGAAGCTCGGCCCCGGGACCGGCCGGCGCTTGTGCCTTGGCCCGGAACATGCGGATCCCCAGCCAGACGAGGTAGAGCGCGCCGAGCAGCTTGACGGCGAGATAGAGCGCCGGGACGGCATGGAAAAGCGCCGTGAGGCCCGCGGCGGCGGCAACCACATGCGCATAGCCGCCAAGGTGTATCCCGAGGCTCGCCATCAGGCCGGAGCGGCGGCCGCGCGCGATCGTCTGCGCCGCCGCATAGAGCATCGCCGGGCCGGGCATGTAGGCGAAGACCGCCGTCGTCACGAAAAAGGCAAGCATCATCTCGAACGGCGGCATGTCCCCTCCTCAGGCTTTCGTATTGCTGCGAAGCTTATCGCGGAAACGGCGGGCGGGGAACTGCGGGCGACGCGCATCCGCAGCCGCCCGCCTTGCCTCCCCGCCGCCCGTCCTATTAAGTGCCGCCATGGCTTTCACCTTCCGGCAATTGCAGTATTTCGTCGCCGTCGCGGAACAGGGCTCCGTCACGCGCGCCGCCCAGCACCTTTCCATTTCGCAGTCCTCGATAACGGAGGCGATCAAGGAGCTCGAATCGGATCTCGGCGTCGAGCTGTTCGAGCGCCATCCGCGCGGACTGACGACGACGCACAACGGCCACCAGTTCCTGCGCCACGCGACGAAGATCCTCGCCAACGTTTCCGACGCCCGCAGTTCCTTTTCGGACAACCGGGCGCCGGAAAAGGGCCAGCTCAATCTCGGCGTCACCTCGCTCGTGGCGGGCTACGTGCTCTCCGACCTGCTCTCGCGCTATCGCCGCGCCTTTCCCGGCATCGAGGTGAGCGCCATCGAGGACAACGGCTCCTATCTGGAACACCTGCTGGTCGGCGGGGAACTCGACGTCGCCGTCATGGTCATCTCGAACCTGCGCGACCGCATGGCGCTGCAGGCGGAGATCATCGAGACCTCGCCCTACCGGCTCTGGCTGCCCATCGGCCACCCGCTCGTCTCGGCCGACATCATTTCCGTCAGCGACATCGCCAAGGAGCCGCTGATCATGCTGACGGTCGACGAAATCGAGGAGAATACCGGCAAGCTGCTGAGCGCGCTCGGCGCGCGGCCCCACGTCGCCTTCCGCACCCGCTCGGTGGAGGCGGTGCGCAGCCTGGTGGCGACAGGCGCGGGCATCGCGCTCCTGCCCGACCTCGTCTACCGCCCCTGGTCGCTGGAAGGCGACCGCATCGAAAGCCGCGACGTCTCCGGCGCGCTGCCGGTGGTGCAGATCGGCATGGTCTGGCGAAAGGGCTCCAGCCTGCCGCAGGCGGCGCGCGATTTCGTCGGGCTGGCCGAGGCGCTGAGGAGCGGTCGCGGGCGGTAGGGATGCGGCCTGCCGCAACGCCGCAGCATTCGGGCGGACTTACCGCCGCGGCTCGCCGCCCTCGGCATAGACCGTCTTCTGCTGGAACTTGAAGATGTGCCCGCAGCGGCAGCGGATCATGTGCTTTTCCGGATATTTCGAGGGGCGTTCGGTCAGGAAGCCGCGCGGCAGCGAATCCACCGCGAAATCCGGATGCGCCCGGTTGGGCATGTCGTCCTCGGAGACTTCGGCATAACCGGAATTGCCGCACATGGCGCATTCGAGTTTGCGCGAATAGCGGTCGCGGGCGGCCATGGGAGCTCCTTGATGGATTCGGGTTCCCCGTTAATAGGCATCGCCCGGCGCGGTTTCAATGCTCAACCCGCAAGCAGGGCCTGGAGGATCGCGATGATGCGCCGGTGCTGGTGGGCGTGGCGGGTGCGCACGTTGACGGCGGCATAGACGGCCTGGGCGATCGGCTCGGCGCCCGCCACGCGGCTCGCCGCGCCGCTGCGCAGCAGGCGCCTGGCATCCGCCTCCATCACGAAGGCCGAACCGCCGAGCTTCTGCATCAGCGCCAGGATCGCCGTCGTCTCGCCGCTGGCGATCGGCGCCGTCGAAAGCGCGGGATGGGCCTGCCGGTGCAGCCGGTCGAAGGCGGGCGAATAGACGGCCTGGATATAATCCTCCGGCTTCACGTCCTCGATCCGGCTCACCGTGCTGCTCACCATCTCGTAGCGCACCTCGCCGATCCGCTCGTGGTAGAGGTCCGGCAGGTAGTGCGGCGTGAAGAGGATGGCGAGGTCGAGGTCGCCCGCGCCGAGGTCGCGGTTCATCTGGCTGGAATAGTCCACTTCCAGGTAGATCGAGGTCGCCGGCAGTTCCTTCCGCACCGCCGCCAGCCAGTCGCCGGCATAGTGGGCGGCAAGGTCGTGCTGGAGGCCGATGCGCATGGAGCGCTCGTAGGCGCCCGCCGTCTCCACCGCCCGCGCCGCCTCGTGCCACTGGTGCTGGAGGGCCTTGGCGTGATCGAGGAAGCGCAGGCCCGCAGCGGTCGGCTGGGTGCCGCCCTTGTTGCGCGCGAAGAGCTTTCGCGCGAACATCGCCTCCAGGGCGTTGATGCGGTGCGTGACCGTCGATTGCGTGATGTTCAACCGCTCCGCCGTGCGGTTGAAATTGCGCGTTTCCATCAGGTCGAGGAATGTCTCAATCAGGACAATTTGCATGAATGCGCCGTATTTTCTCAATGTTTTGATGGCAGTCTAATCGAGGCTATCGATTAATAAAGCGAATTCCTCCCCTTGCCGCCCGGTGCTTTGGTGGCCAAAAATCCGGGGCGAAGAAGGGGAGCGAGAATGTCCGCATTGCCAAGCCATGCCCGTGTCGTCATCATCGGCGGAGGCGCCGTCGGCGCATCCGCGCTCTATCATCTGGCCAAGGCCGGATGGACCGATTGCGTGCTGCTCGAAAAGAACGAGCTGACCGCCGGCTCGACATGGCATGCCGCCGGCAACGTGCCGACCTTCTCCTCCTCCTGGTCGATCATGAACATGCAGCGCTATTCCGCCTCGCTCTACCGCGAGCTGGGGGCGCTGGTCGATTATCCCATGAACTACCACGTCACCGGCTCCATCCGCCTCGGCCATTCGAAGGAACGGCTGCAGGAATTCAAGCGCGTCGTCGGCATGGGCCGCTACCAGGGCATGGACCTCGACATACTCTCGCCCGACGAGATGCGCGGCAAATATCCATTCCTCGAAACCCACGACCTCACCGGCGCGCTCTACGATCCCTATGACGGCGACATCGACCCCGCGCAGCTGACGCAGGCGCTGGCGAAAGGCGCGCGCGACATGGGCGCGAAGATCTTCCGCTTCTGCCCCGCCACCGGCGCGCGGCTCGAGGGCGAGGAATGGGTGATCTCCACGCCGCAGGGCGAGATCCGCTGCGAGAAGGTGGTCAATGCGGCCGGGTATTATGCCCGCGAGGTGGGGAACTGGTTCGGGCGCGACGTGCCGATGATGGTGATGAGCCATCAGTACATCCTCTTCGAGGAAATCCCCGAGCTTGCCGCATGGTCGAAGGAGGCCGGCCACAAGCTGCCGCTGCTGCGTGACGTCGACAGCTCCTATTATCTCCGTCAGGAGAAGACGGGCATGAATCTCGGCCCCTACGAGCGGAACTGCAAGGCGCATTGGGTGACGCCTGATGATCCGATGCCGGACGACTTCTCCTTCCAGCTCTTCCCGGACGATCTCGACCGCCTCGAATGGTATCTGAACGACGCCGTCGAGCGTGTGCCGATCCTCGGCACGGCGGGCTTGTCGCGCATGATCAACGGCCCCATCCCCTATGCGCCTGATGGTAACCCGCTGATCGGCCCGATGCCAGGCGTTCCGAATGCCTTCGAGGCCTGCGTCTTCACCTTCGGCATCTGCCAGGCGGGCGGGGCCGGCAAGGTGCTGGCGGAATGGGTGACGGAAGGCGAGACGGAATGGAACATGTGGTCCTGCGACCCGCGCCGCTATACGAGCTTCGCCGCCGACAAGGACTATTGCATCGCAAAGGGCATGGAAATCTACGGCCACGAATATGCGATGCACTTCCCCAAGCATGCATGGCCGGCCGGGCGGAACAGGAAGCTGTCGCCGATCCACGACCGCATCAAGGCGCTTGGGGGCCAGTTCAAGCCCTATAACGGCTGGGAGCGCGCCATGTGGTATGCGAAATCCGGCGACGACCTTTCGGAAGAGGCGACGCAGACCTGGAACCGCGAAGGGCCGTGGCGTCCGCGCATCGAGGCGGAGTGCCGCGCCGTCACCGAGACCGCGGGCATCCTCGACCTTCCCGGCTTCTCGCGCTTCCGCGTGAAGGGACAAGGTGCGACGGTGTGGCTTTCCTCGCTCATCACCGGCAAGTTGCCGAAGCCGGGCCGCATTGGCCTCGCCTATTTCGCCGACGACAAGGGCCGCATCGTCACGGAAATGTCCGTCATGATGCTGGACGAGGACTTTTTCTTCCTCATCACCGCCGCGACCGCGCAGTGGCACGATTTCGAATGGCTGACGAAGCACCGTCCCAAGGATGCCGCCTTCACCATCGACGACGTGACGGACAATTTCTCCTGCCAGATCCTCTCTGGCCCGAACTCCCGCGCCATCCTCGCCGAAGTATCCGACGCCGACCTTGCCAAGGGCTGGCTGACGCATCAGCCCGCGCAAATCGCCGGCCACTGGTGCCAGCTCGTGCGCGTCTCCTTCGCCGGCGAACTCGGCTGGGAAATCCACACGAAGATCGAGGACACCGCCGCCATCTTCGACGCCGTCTGGGCGGCGGGGCAGAAGCATGGCCTCAAGCCCTTCGGCATGGAGGCGCTGGACAGCCTGCGCATCGAGAAGGGGTATCGCGCGTGGAAGGGCGACCTTTCGACCGACTACACGATCCTGCAGGGCGGCCTCGACCGCTTCGTCGACTGGACCAAGCCCGACTTCAAGGGCAAGCCGGCGCTGGAGCGCGAGAGGCAGCAGGGCGTCACCAAGCGTTTCGTGCTGCTGACGGTGGAGGCCGGCGAATGCGACGCGCCCTACATGTCGACGCTCTGGCACGGCGGCAAGGTCGTCGGCGAGACGACGTCCGGCAACTGGGGTTATCGTGTCGGAAAATCCATCGCGCTCGGCATGCTCAGCGCCGACCTCGCCGTGCCGGGCACGGAAGTCGAGGTGGAAATCTACGGCGACCGCTTCAAGGCGATCGTCCAGCCGGACGGTCCGCTCTTCGATCCCAACAATGAAAGACTGCGCGCATGACGAAGCCCATCCCTTCGAAGGCGAGAGCCGTTATCATCGGCGGCGGCGTCTCCGGCTGCTCGGTCGCCTATCACCTCGCCAAGCTCGGCTGGACGGACGTGGTGCTGCTGGAGCGCAAGCAGCTCACATCAGGCACGACATGGCACGCCGCCGGCCTCATCGGCCAGCTCCGCGCCTCGCAGAACATGACGCGCCTCGCGAAATATTCCGCCGACCTCTATGTCAAGCTGGAAGCCGAGACCGGCATCGGCACCGGCATGCGCCAGTGCGGCTCGATGACCGTGGCGCTGACCGAGGAGCGTAAGGAGGAAATCTACCGCCAGGCCTCGCTCGCCCGCGCCTTCGATATCGACGTGCGTGAGATCACCGTCGACGAGGTGAAGGGGCTCTATCCGCATCTCAACACGGCGGATGTGAAGGCGGCGGTGCACCTGCCGCTCGACGGCCAGTGCGACCCGGCCAATATCGCCATGGCCTTGGCGAAAGGCGCGCGGCAGAACGGGGCGACGGTCATCGAGGGCGTCAAGGTGACCTCGGTGCTGACGAAGGACGGGCGCGTGACGGGCGTTGCCTGCGAGCAGAACGGCGAGACCTTCACCATCGAGACGGAGAACGTCGTCAACGCCGCCGGCATGTGGGGGCGCACGCTCGCCGACATGTCGGGCGTCACGCTGCCGCTGCATGCCTGCGAGCATTTCTACATCGTCACCGAGCCGATCCCGAATCTTGCGCGCCTGCCGGTGCTGCGCGTGCCGGACGAATGCACCTACTACAAGGAGGACGCCGGCAAGATGCTGATCGGCGCCTTCGAATTGAAGGCCAAGCCCTGGGGCATGGACGGCATCAGCGAGGACTTCTGCTTCGACCAGCTGCCGGAGGATTTCGACCATTTCCAGCCGATCCTCGAAAACGCCATCAACCGCATGCCGATGCTGGAAACCGCCGGCATCCACACCTTCTTCAACGGCCCGGAAAGCTTCACGCCGGACGACCGCTACTATCTCGGCGAAGCGCCGGAGCTGAAGGGCTACTGGGTCGCCGCCGGCTACAATTCCATCGGCATCGTCTCCTCCGGCGGCGCGGGCATGGCGCTCGCCCAGTGGATGAACGACGGCGAGCCACCCTTCGACCTCTGGGAAGTGGATATCCGCCGCGCCCAGCCGTTCCAGAAGAACCGCGCCTATCTCAAGGACCGCGTCTCCGAGACGCTCGGCCTGCTCTATGCCGACCACTTCCCCTATCGCCAGATGGCGACCGCGCGCGGCGTGCGCCGCTCGCCGCTGCACGAGCACCTGAAGGCGCGCGGCGCGGTCTTCGGCGAGGTCGCCGGCTGGGAGCGCGCCAACTGGTTCGCCAAAGAAGGCCAGGAGCGGGAATACCGCTATTCGTGGAAGCGGCAGAACTGGTTCGAGAACCAGAAGGAAGAGCATCTTGCCGTCCGCAACGGCGTCGGTCTCTTCGACATGACGTCCTTCGGCAAGATCCGTGTGGAAGGCCGCGATGCGCTCGCCTTCCTGCAAAGGCTCTGCGCCAACCAGATGGACGTCGCCCCCGGCAGGATCGTCTACACCCAGATGCTCAACGCCCGCGGCGGCATCGAGAGCGACCTGACGGTGACGCGCCTTTCGCAGACCGCCTTCTTCCTCGTCGTGCCCGGCGCGACGCTTCAGCGCGACCTTGCCTGGCTTCGCAGGCACCTTGCGGACGAGTTCGTCGTCATCACCGATGTCACGGCGGCTGAAAGCGTGCTCTGTGTCATGGGACCGAAGGCGCGCGACCTCATGCAGAAGGTCAGCCCCAACGACTTCTCCAACGCTCACCACCCTTTCGCGACGGCCCGCGAGATCGAGATCGGCATGGGCCTCGCCCGCGCGCACCGCGTCACCTATGTCGGCGAGCTCGGCTGGGAGCTTTACGTCTCCACAGACCAGACCGCCCATGTCTTCGAGGCGCTGGAGGAAGCCGGGGCCGATGTGGGGCTGAAACTCTGCGGCCTGCACACGCTCGACAGTTGCCGCATCGAAAAGGCCTTCCGCCATTTCGGCCACGACATCACCGACGAGGATCATGTGCTGGAAGCCGGCCTCGGCTTTGCCGTGCGCACGAAGAAGGGCGAGTTCATCGGCCGAGATGCGGTTCTGCGCAGGCAGGAGGAAGGGTTGAAGCGCCGCATGGTGCAGTTCCGCCTCACCGATCCCGAGCCCCTGCTCTTCCACAACGAGGCGCTGGTGCGCGACGGCAGGATCGTCTCGACCATCACCTCGGGCAATTACGGCCACCACCTCGGCGGCGCCATCGGCATGGGCTACGTGCCCTGCCAAGGCGAGAGCGAGGCGGATGTGCTGGCCTCCCGCTACGAGATCGAGATCGCCGGCGTGCGCGTGAAGGCGGAAGCCTCGCTCGTGCCCATGTATGATCCGAAGGCCGAAAGGGTACGGGCATGAGCAACCTCGCCGAACGCCACCAGCGCTTCCACGACCTTCACCAGTCTGGCTGCTTCGTCATCCCCAATCCCTGGGATATGGGCTCCGCCCGCATGATGGCGGCCTCCGGCGCCGTGGCGCTCGCCACCACCTCCGCCGGCTTCGCCTTCACGCTCGGCCGGCCCGACATGGGCCGCGTGACGCGCGAGGAGATGCTGAAACACGCCGAGGACATCGTGCGCGCCACGCCCCTGCCCGTCTCCGGCGATTTCGAGAACGGCTTTGCCGATGCACCGGATGATGTGGCCGAGACCATCCGCCTCGCCGCCGAGGCCGGCCTTTCCGGCTGCTCGATCGAAGACACGCAGATGGTGGACGGCAACCCGGCCTATGACTTCGACCTCGCCGTCGAGCGCATCCGCGCCGCCGCCGACGCCGCCCGCTCGCTCGGCCGGCCCTTCATCCTGTGCGCCCGCGCCGACGGCGTGATGAACGGCGTCTACGATCTTGACGAGGCCATCCGCCGCATCCAGGCCTTCGAGGCGGCCGGCGCGGACCTCCTCTATGTCCCGGTGCCGCCCGGCGAGGCGGAATTGCGCCGCGTCGTGCAGTCGGTGTCGAGGCCGGTCAACGCGCTTGCCGCCGGACCGCTGCGCCAGCTCACCGTGCCGCAGTTGGCCGCCATCGGCGTACGGCGCATCTCCCTCGGCTCGACGATCGCCCGCGTCACCCACGCGGCCATCGCCGAGCAGATGGAGGCCATCGTCAGGGACGGCAGCTTCGCGAAATTGTCCGCCGCCGCGTCGGGGGACGAGATCAACCGGATGCTTGCCGCCGGTGCGGGGGAGACCGATCATGAGTGAACAGGCGGTCTTGTCGCGCAGATCCGGCGGCCGCGCCGCGCGCGTCGCCATGCGCGCCGCGCCGCTTGCGGAAAATGTCCGCCCCGTGCGCCCCGGCCTGTCGGGCGGCCAGTACAAGCCGCTGACGGAGGCGGGCGTGCGCCGCATCCACGAGGCGGCGCTGGATGCGCTGGAGAATATCGGCCTCGCCAACGCCCCGAAATCCGGCGTCGAGATCATGACCGGCGCGGGCGCCATCCTCGGCGAGGACGGCCGCATCCGCTTCCCCCGTGCGCTGGTGGAGGACATGCTGGCGCTCGCCGCACGCGACATCACGCTTCACGGCCGCGATCCGAGATACGACCTCGAACTCTCCGGCACCCGCGTCTATTACGGCACGGCCGGCGCGGCGGTGCATATCGTCGACGTCGAGAAGCGCGAATACCGCGAATCGACCGCCAGGGACCTCTACAACGCCGCCCAGCTCGTCCATCACCTCGACAACGTGCACTTCTTCCAGCGGGCGATGGTCTGCCGCGACGTGCCCGACAATTTCCTGATGGACATCAACACGCTCTACGGCTGCTGCGCCGGCACGTCCAAGCATGTCGGCACCAGCTTTTCCGATCCCTCGCACGTCGCCGGCTGCTTCGACCTCATCCACATGATGGCGGGCGGCCAGGACAAGTGGCGCGAGCGCCCCTTCGTGTCGAATTCCAACTGCTTCGTCGTACCGCCGATGAAGTTCGCGGAGGAAAGCTGCATCACCATGGAGGCCTGCATCCGCGCCGGCATGCCGATCCTGCTGCTGTCGGCCGGACAGGCGGGCGCCACGGCACCCGCGCCGCTCGCCACCGCCATCGTGCAGGCGGTCGCCGAGTGTCTTGCCGGTGTCGTCTACGTCAACGCCATGGCGCCCGGCCATCCCGCGATCTTCGGCACCTGGCCCTTCGTCTCCGACCTCAGGACCGGCGCCATGTCCGGCGGCTCGGGCGAGCAGGCGCTGCTGACGGCCGGCTGCGCCCAGATGCACCAGTTCTACCGCCTGCCGGGCGGGGCCGCCGCCGGCATCGCCGATTCCAAGCTGCCCGACATGCAGGCCGGCTGGGAACAGGCGATCTCCAACGTCATGGCCGGCCTTTCCGGCCTCAACATGGTCTACGAGGCGGTCGGCATGCACGCCTCGCTGCTCGGCTTCTGCCTCGAAAGCCTCGTGCTCGGCGACGACCTGCTCGGCCAGGTGCAGCGCTGCGTGCGCGGCATCGACGTGACGGAGGATTCGGTCTCGCTGGAGACCATGCGCTCCGTCTGCCTCGACGGCCCCGGCCATTATCTCGGCGACCCGCAGACCCTGTCGCTGATGCAGACGGAATACATCTACCCCGCAGTCGCCGACCGCACGAGCCCGAAGGAATGGGCCGAAATCGGCCGCCCGGACCTCGTGCAGAAGGCGATCGAGCGCAAGAACCGCATCCTCGCCGAAGCCGGCGGCCCCCTCTTCGATTTCGCGACGGACCGGGCGGTGCGCGAGAAGTTCAGGATCTATTTCTAGCCGCGACGGTCGAAATGGGTGCGCAGCGAAACGTGCGTCTGCACGGTCGCGATGCCCGGCGTCGTCGCGATCTGGCGGCGCACCGTGTCGAGCGCGGCGTTGGACGCGCATTCGACGAGCAGCATCAGGTCGGTCGGCCCGGCGAGCGACCAGCAGGTCACGACCTCGGGAATACCGGTTATGTGCGGCACGATGTGATCGCAGTTGCGCCCCTGCTGGAAACCGACGGCGACCAGCGCCTCGACGCCCGGCCGCGCCCTGTCGATGCCGAGCTTCACCGTATAGCCGGCGATCACGCCCCTCGCCTCCAGCCGCCGGATGCGCTCATGCACCGCGCTGCGGGAAAGCCCGGCGCGGCGCGCCAGTTCCACGAGGCTCTGGCGGGCATCGGCGCGCAGCGCGGCAAGCAGCAGCCCATCCTTCTCGTCCAGTTCGTCCATCCGGAGATTTCTCCTTGTTTCCGGACGATCGTCCGGCGTTCCGTCACCTTGCTGCGCGAAACCGGACGGAAAAGCAACTATCCGTCGGTCATCGCTTCAAGGAGAGACCGATGCCGACCATACCGGAAAACGCCGTCCTGATCCCCATCGACATGCAGCGGGCCTTCGACGCCACACCCTGGCCGCGGCGCTGGAACGACAGGCTGGACGAGAACGGCCTTGCGCTCGTCACCGCCTGGCGCGCCGCCGGGCGTCCGATCATCCATGTGCGCCACGACAGCGTCGAGCCAGGCTCCACGCTGCGCCCCGAGGCGCCGGGCAATGCGCTTCGCCCCGGCTTCGAGCCGAAGGCGGGCGAACCGCTGGTCACGAAAAGCGTCAACGCCGCCTTCATCGGCACCGACCTCGATCTGCGCCTGCGCCGTCTCGGAACCGATACGGTCGTGCTGTTCGGCATATCGACGGACATGTGCGTTTCCACCAGCGTGCGCGTCGGGTCGAACCTCGGCTACCGGGTGATTCTCGTCGAGGATGCCTGCGATTGCTTCGACCTGCCGGACGGCAAGGGCGGGACCGTCCCGGCGGAGGAGATCCACCGCGCCCATGTCGCGACGCTGCGGCACGAATTCGCCGCGGTGTGGCGGACCGGCGAAGTGCTGGCGTCCCTCTAGCGGCCGGCGGCCCGCACCTCGCGCACGCCGAAGTCGAATTGCGGCGTCGTCACGGGGTTGAGGTCTATGCCGGGAAAGACCGCGAAGGTGCTGAAGGGCTGGGTTTCGCCCGGCAGCACGCGCAGCACGACGAGCGCGCTGTCGCGGCCGGCCTCCCGGCAGGCGCCGCTCGGGCAGTCGGAGAGCACGACGTCGAGACGGAAGGACTGCATGGGTGCGCTGCCCTTGTTGGTGACATGGCCGGTGACGCGATAGCTTGTCTTCGTCTGGCCGGCGCTTGCCTGCATGTCCGAGAGGTCGACGCTGTCGACGGTGAGCGCCGGCGTTGCCGTATTCGACGTTACCGGTCCTTCGGACGGCGCGCGATCCTCGACGAACCAGATCAGGATCGCCGCGGCAAGGCCGATGGCAACCGTGATGGTGAGGACGGGTTCGACCCAGCTTTGGAAACGCCGGAAACGCAGTGCGAGATAGAGAGTAGCCGCTGCCGCGACCGCAAATGCCCAGATCATTCAGGTCCTCCTGGACATTGTATAGCCTGCGTGGCGCGCGCCCGGAAGGGCAAGCCGGGTCAATTTGCCTTGAGGTCGATCCAGTAGGCGCCGTCGAAGGGCACGGCGGCGAAGCGGTCGTTGATTTCCTTCAGCGTCGCCGCAGGGTCGACGCCGGAAAAGACGTCGGGACGCAGCCAGCGGGCGAAGGCTTCCGCGGCGAGGATGTTGAGCGGCACGGCGTTGAAATAGTTCCACAGGCCATGGACGCGCCCCTCGCGCACCGCCCGCAGGCTGGCGAGCGGCGGGTTCGCGACGATGCGCGCCAGCGAGGCCTTCGCCGCCTGCGGATCGACCCCGGGGCCGATGGTAAGCGACGTATAGGCGCCGTCCGGCAGGCCCGTCGCGATATAGGCGTCCGGGTCGGCTGCCACGATGAATTCCGCGCTGACGCTGCCGCCCTGTTTCGGCAGCGCCTCGGCGATGTTGCGGCTGCCGGTGACGGCGAGGAACTCGCCAAGGCCCCCCGTGCCGAAGGCGAAACAGCACTTCTCGGGATTGGGCAGCCCGTCCATGAAGACGCTGGGACCGGGTTCGGGATGGGCGGCCGCGCTTTCGCGAAGGCGATTGACGCGCCCCTCGTAGAAATCGGCGAAGGCATTCGCCTGGTCCTCCCGGTTCAGTATCTTGCCGAGGAAGCGCATGTTGGCCGCAGTGTTTTTCAGCGCATCGCTGTTGAAATCCACCACCACGACCGGAACGCGGGCCTGTTCGAGGAAGGCGATCGCCTGCCTGCCCGTGTCGGTGTCCGCCTGCCAGTTGGCGAGGATGGCAAGGTCCGCGTTGAGCGACAGGAGCGCCTCGAAGGAAACCGTGATGCCGTCGCCGATGACGGGCACGTCCGCGATGGCGGGAAATTTCTCCTTGAAGCGCGGATAGAGGCCCGCCGTGTCGTTCTTCATGTCGCCCGCCCAGCCGGCAAGCAGGCTCACCGGGTCGGGATGGATGAGGGAGAGCGCCACGAGGTCGAGGCCGGTGCCGAGCAGGATGGCCTTCGGCTCGGCCGGGATGGTGACCTCGCGCCCGAACGCGTCCGTCACCGTCAGCGGATAGTGTTCCTGCGCGCGGGCGGAGCCGGCCACCAGCAGGATGAGGGTGGCGAGGACGGTGAAAAGGCGTTTCGTCATTGCTTCCTCAGTTCGGGCAGGGCGCAGAGTTCGCCGCAGCCCGCGATGCCGGGCAGCTTGTGGCGCAGGCAGCAGACCTTGCGACGGCAGTGGACAACCTCCCCTTCCCTCTCGTGGCGAAGGCATCCATGGAAAGGATTGCGGCTGCCGTCGGCAAGCCGCGGGCTGTCGAAAAGCGGACGGGCCGGCCAGCGGTCGCCATCCTCGGAGGTGGAATCGGCGGTGGCGTTGAAGGCGTAGTCGATGTAGACGGCCGCGTTGTTCCAGGCAAGCCGCCGGGAGATGCCGGCCTTTTCGGCGAGGATCGCGACCACGCCGGAAAGGTGGCGCTCCACCAGCGGCGTGACGAAGTCGACGAGGTCGGCTCCCTCGCTCCAGTCGCCCGTGCCGGAAAGGCCGAAGGCGCGGGGCAGGCCGTCCTCCCCGAGCGCGATCGTCATCGTATCCAGGGCGATCGGAAGCGCCGTCTCCGCGCGCCGGGCGATGACATAGGGGATCGCCAGCGCCGAGAAATAGTAGAGCGACCAGAAGGAGGCCGCCGCCCGCCTGTCGGCGCCACCGAAGCTTTCGGCGTAGCGGTCGAGCGTCTCGTCGAGCCCGTCACCGGCCAGGAAATCGGCAAGCGGCACGGCGTCCCCGAGATCGGACGAAAGCATCATCTTCTCGCCGCAGGCGGCGAAGGCGCCGGTGAAAATCGCCTTCAGGTCAGGCCGGAAGACGGGCGCGGGAGCCATGCCGGAACGCGCCATCACGCCGCCTTTCCCGGCGGCTTGCGGCTGCCGCCCGTCGGCGCTGTGCGGGAAAGGTCTGTGCATGGGAAGAATGTGCGATCGCGTTCTATAATATGAACGCTTTTATCAGGATTTCATCCTCCCGCACAAGCCGCAAGGCGAGGCAGATCGTCCCACCGGGAACGCCCGCTCAGAAAGCGAGGCTGCCGGCCATCACCGCAAGCACCAGGAAGATGAGGAAGATGACAAGGGCGAGCACGAAGAGCACCTTGGAAATGGTGGCCGTCGCGGCCGAAACGCCGGAAAAGCCGAGGAAGCCGGCGATCAGCGAGATGACGAGGAAAATGAGTGCCCATTTCAGCATGGCGGTGCCTCCGGTGAAATCGGAGGAAAGACGCGCGGCGGGCAAAAATGTTCCGTCACATGGGGCACAAGCCGTTGTCCGGCAGGGCATGTCACGAGGGCAGGACGGCAACGGTCGGCAGATCGCCTGCCGGGGGAAGATCTAGCCACGTCCCCCTTCTCCCACCTGCGGGGAGAAGGGGCAGACGGCGCTCGTTCCGTCCCATGCAGACCGCGCTCAGCCGTGATTGATCATCACATGGCGGACGGCGGTGTAGTCCTCCAGCGCGTAGATCGACATGTCCTTGCCATAGCCGGATTGCTTGACGCCGCCATGCGGCATCTCGTTGGTCAGCATGAAGTGGGTGTTGATCCAGGTGCAGCCGTATTGCAGGCGGGAGGCCGCCTTCATCGCCTTGCCGATGTCCTTCGTCCAGACCGAGGAGGCAAGGCCGTAGTCGCTGTCGTTCGCCCAGCCGATGACCTCATCGGCATCGGAAAAGCGCGTGACGGAGACGACCGGGCCAAAGACCTCGCGGCGCACGATCTCGTCGTCCTGCGTCGCGCCGGCCACCACCGTCGGCTGGAAGAAGTAGCCGTCGTCGCTGCCGGGGCGCCCGCCCGCGGTGATCTCGATATGCTTCACCTCGGCGGCGCGCTCGACGAAACTCGCCACGCGGTCGCGCTGGCGCTTGGAGATCAGCGGGCCGATTTCGTTCTGCGTGTCGTCCGGATCGTTGTATTTGATGGTCGAGACGGCGGCCGAAAGGTCCGCGACGAGCTTGTCGTAGATGCCGTCCTGCGCATAGATGCGGCAGGCGGCGGTGCAGTCCTGGCCGGCATTGTAGTAGCCGAAGGTGCGGATGCCTGAGACGACCGCTTCGAGATCGGCATCGTCGAAGACGACGACCGGGGCCTTGCCGCCGAGTTCCAGATGGGTGCGCTTGACCGTCTTGGCGGCGGCGGCGAGCACCTTCTTGCCGGTGGCGACGTCGCCGGTGATGGAAACCATGTTGATCTTCGGATGGTTGATCAGCGCATTGCCGACCGTCTCGCCGCGGCCGAGCACGATGTTGACGACGCCTTCCGGCAGGATTTCGGCCAGCAGCTTCGCCATCTTCAGCGCCGTCAGCGGCGTCTGCTCGGAGGGCTTGAAGACGACGGTGTTGCCGCCGGCAATGGCCGGGGCAAGCTTCCAGGCCATCATCATCAACGGATAGTTCCACGGCGCGATGGAGCCGACGATGCCGACCGGGTCGCGGCGCACCATCGAGGTAAAGCCGGGCAGGTATTCGGCGGCGACCGGCGCGTGCAGCGAGCGGATGGCCCCGGCGAAGAAGCGCCAGCAGTCGACGATGGCGGGCAGTTCGTCGTTGCGGGCGGCGTTGATCGGCTTGCCGCAGTTGAGCGATTCGAGCGCGGCGAAGGCGTCGGCGTCCTTCTCGATGGCGTCGGCGATGCGCAGGAGATAGCCGGAGCGCTCGCCGGGCGTGGTCGTCGCCCAGGAGACGAAGGCCTTTTCGGCGGCGGCGACGGCGGCGTCGATCTGCGCGTGGGAGGCCTCCGGCAGGTCGATGATCCTGGCGCCGGTCTTCGGGTTCAGGATATGCTCTTCCGCTTCGGTGCCGGCCTCGAAGCGCGAGCCGATCAGCATCTGGGTGTCCATGACGTTCTCCCTTGTCGTTGGGTTCATTTGCCGCTGCCGGCGACCTGGTCGCCGTCGCGGGTGAGGTAGTAGGCGCCGAGGATCGGCAGGAAGGTGACGAGCACGACCACCATGGCGACGACATTCGTCACCGGCCGCTGGCGGGGGCGGACCAATTCTTCAAGCATCCAGATCGGCAGCGTGGATTGCTGGCCGGCGGTGAAGGTGGTGACGATCACCTCGTCGAAGGACAGCGCGAAGGCGAGCATGCCGCCGGCGAGCAGCGCCGTGCCGATATTCGGCAGGATCACGTAGCGGAACGTCTGGAAACTGTCCGCGCCGAGGTCCATCGAAGCCTCGATCAGCGAGCCGGAGATGCGGCGGAAGCGGGCGACGGCATTGTTGTAGACGACCACGACGCAGAAGGTCGCGTGGCCGAGCACGATGGTCCAGAAGGAGAAGGGAATCTCCACGAAGGAGAAGGCCGAGCGCAGCGCGATGCCGGTGATGATGCCGGGCAGCGCGATGGGCAGGATCACCAGCAGCGAGATCGTCTCGCGGCCGAAGAAGCGCGTGCGGGAAACGGCGGCGGCGCAGAGCGTGCCGAGCACCAGGGCGACTGCCGTCGAGATCGACGCGACGCGGACGGAAAGCCCCAGCGCGTCCCACACGTCCGGCCGGTTCCAGGTGGCAGCGAACCATTTGAGCGTATAGCCCGGCGGCGGGAACTGGTAGCTCTTCTCCTCCGTGGTGAAGGCGTAGAGGAAGATCAGGAGGATCGGCAGGTGCAGGAAGGCAAGGCCGGCGCCGGCGGCGATCTTCAGGCCGAGCGGGGCGGAGGTGTTCTTGTCAGAGCGCATCGAAGGCCCCCTGTCGCTTGGCCATCCAGAGATAGAGACCCATGATGACGATCGGCACGACCGAGAAGGCGGCGGCGAGCGGGATGTTGCCGGCCGTGCCCTGCTGGGCATAGACGGCCTGGCCGATGAAGAGCCGCGACGAGCCGATGATCTGCGGGATGATGTAGTCGCCGAGCGTCAGCGAGAAGGTGAAGATCGAGCCGGCGATGATGCCGGGCAGCGCCAGGGGAAACAGCACATGGCGGAAGGTCTGGCCGGGATTGCCGCCGAGGTCGGCGGAGGCCTCGATCAGGTTGCCCGGCACGCGCTCCAGCGCGGCCTGGATCGGCAGGATCATGAAGGGCATCCAGACATAGATGAAGACGATGAAGGTGCCGGTATAGCTGATCGAGAGCGACGAGCCGCCGACGACCGGCAGCGACAGCCATGCATCGAGCAGCCACGAGAGATGCAGCCTGGCGAAGAACCAGGTGAGGATGCCTTCCTTGGCGAGGATCAGCTTCCAGGCGTAGATCTTGACGAGGTAGCTCGACCACAGCGGCAGCATGACCCCGAGATAGAAAATGACCTTCCATTTGCCCTTCGCATAGCGCGCCGCATAGTAGGCGATCGGGAAGGCGATGGCGGCGGAGGCGAGCGTCACCAGCGCGGCCATGAGGACGGTGCGCAGGATGATGTCGAAATTCGAGGGAATGAGGAGCTGCCGGTAGGTGGCGAGCGTGAACTCGTAGTTGATCAGCCCGGAAAAGTCGTCGATCGAGAAGAAGCTCTGCAGCAGCAGCGCGAGGAGCGAGCCGAGATAGATGATGCCGAGCCACAGCAGCGGCGGGGTCAGCATCAGCAGCAGCAGAATCTTCGGGTTGCGCCAGAAGAAATCCGAAAGCCGCCCGGAAGCGCCCTGCCGGCGCGCGAGGATGGTGCTGTCGGCGAGCGCGCTCATTGCGCACCGTCCATCGTGTGCAGGTCCTGCGGCAGGAAGGACAAGGTGACGGTCTCGCCCTCGGCCGGCACGGCAAGGGACGCCGGCACCATGGCGGCGATGCGGGCGCCCGCCGCCTCGACCGTCACCCGGTTCGCCGCCCCGAGGAAGCTCCGCGCCACCACGCGGCCGTCGAACTGCTTGCGGCCGGCGCCGGTGTCGCCGAGCACGATGTCTTCGGGCCGCAGGCTCGCATAGCGCCGGCCGAAGCCGAGATCGTCGACGAAATCCGGCGGCAGCACGTTGGAGGAGCCGACGAAATCCGCGACGAAACGCGTCTGCGGCCGCTTGTAGACCTCCTCCGGCGTGCCGAGTTGCTGGATCCTGCCGTCGTTGAACACGGCGATGCGGTCCGCCATCGACAATGCCTCGCCCTGGTCGTGGGTGACGAAGATGAAGGTGATGCCGAGCGACTTCTGCAGCGATTTCAGCTCCTCCTGCATCTGCTCGCGCAGCTTGAGGTCCAGCGCGCCGAGCGGTTCGTCGAGGAGGAGCACGCGGGGGCGGTTGACGAGCGCCCTTGCCAGCGCCACGCGCTGGCGCTGGCCGCCGGAGAGCTGGCCGGGCCGGCGCGTGCCGTAGCCGGGCAGCTTCACCATGGCGAGCGCCTCTTCCGCCGCCTTCAGCCGCTCGGCCTTGCCGATACCCTTGACCATCAGGCCGTAGGCGACGTTCTCGAGGATCGAGAGATGCGGGAAGAGGGCATAGTCCTGGAACACCGTGTTGACGTTGCGCCGGTACGGCGGCACGCCCTCGGCCGTCTCGCCGAAGATCTCGATATGGCCTGATGTCGGCTGCTCGAAACCGGCCATCAGGCGAAGGCAGGTCGTCTTGCCGGAACCGGACGGCCCGAGCATGGCGAAGAACTCGCCCTCGGCGACGGCGAGGTCCACGCTGTCGACGGCGCGCACGGCGCCGAAGTGGCGGGATACTTGCTGGAACAGGACGGCGGTCATGGGAGCTCCCGATGGTTGGTTCCTGGCGATGGGCGGGGGCGTCCATCGCGGGGCGTCGTCGTGGCGGAAGAACGGCGCACGCCCCGGATCTTCCGCGGAACGGCTTGTCGATAGATGTTGTGAGGGGCCGTCCTGCCCCCTCTCCCCGGCGGGGAGAAGGTCGCGGCAGCGGGATGAGGGGAGCCGGAGGCGAAAGCCCCTCATCCGACCCTTCGGGCCACCTTCTCCCCGAGGGGAGAAGGGATGTTCGGCATCGGCGTGCCTCTATACGGCCACCGTCGCATCGTGCGGCCCGGTTGGAAGGCCGTAACCTCAGCGCCCGCCGATCACGCCGATATAGTCGGAAACCCAGCGGTGATAGGGCACGCATTCGCCCTGGCTTTCGCACTTGGTGGTCGGCGTGCGCCAGAAGGCGATCTTGTCGAAGTTGTCGAAGCCGTTCGTCGCGCAGCCCTCGTCGGTCAGCAGCGCATTGCCCTTGCAGGCGGCCGGAACCGAGGGAACGGCGCCGAACCAGGCGGCCGCGTCGCCCTGCACCTTGGCGGACAGCGAGTGCTCCATCCACATATAGGCGCAGTTCGGATGCTGGCTTTCGGCATGCAGCATGGTCGTGTCCGACCAGCCCGTCACGCCCTCTTCCGGGAAGGTCGAGGCGATGGGCTGGTTCTCCGCCTTCATCAGGTTGACCTGGAAGGGCCAGGAACCGGAGGCGACGACGCCTTCGTTCTTGAAGTCGTCGATCTGGATCATCGCGTCGTGCCAGTAGCGGCCGACGAGCGTGCGCTGAACGCGCAGGAGGTCGAGCGCGGCCTTGTACTGGTCTTCGTTGAGCTCATAGGGGTTCTTGATGCCGAGCTCGGGCTTGTGCGCCATCAGGTACTGCGCGGCATCCGCGATGTGGATCGGGCCGTCATAGGCCTGCACGCGACCCTTGTTCGACTTGCCGTCCGGCAGCGTCATCTCCTCGAAGACGACCTTCCAGCTCTTCGGCGCCTCGCTCTTGAAGGCCTCGGTATTGTACATCAGCACGTTTGGCCCCCAGAGATAGGGCGTGCCGTAGTGAACGCCGTTCACCGTATGCCAGGGCGCGCTCTGCAGGCGCTCGTCGATGGTCTTCCAGCTCGGGATGAGGTCGGTGTTGATCGGCTGGACGCGCTTGCCCGCGACGAGGCGGAGCGAGGCGTCGCCCGAGGCGGTGACGAGGTCGAAGCCGCCCTCGTTCATCAGCGCGACCATTTCGTCCGAGGTCGCGGCGGTCTTCACCGTCACCTTGCAGCTCGTCTTCTTCTCGAAGTCGGTGACCCAGTCATAGGCCTTGTCCGTCTCGCCGCGCTCGATATAGCCGGCCCAGGCGACGATGGAGACCTCGCCCTCGCCGGGGCCGAGCTCCTTCAGCGGCTCCTGCGCGATGGCGGCGGTGGTGAAGGCGAGCGAAAGGGTAAGCGCGGTGCAGGAATGCAGAAGTCGCTTCATGACAGTCTCCCGGTTTGGTCCGCTTCGAGCGGTATTGTTCCCGGATGGAAAGGTGCCGCGCTTTTGCCGCTTTCGCAAATTCATTAATCAGAATGGCGCTATCGGAAATTCCGAAACCAGCGGAATCTCGCGACAGCTTGGCGTTTCAAGCCAGGCCCTGCCGATGCGCCGGAAGTATCCCCGCCCTACCCTCGCCCGACGAACGGCATCGCCGTCGCCATGACCGTCATGGTCAGCACATTGGCGTCGAGGGGCAGGCTGGCCATGTAGACGACGGCGTCGGCGACGTGCCAAACCGGCATGGTGGGCTCGCTGGCGATTTCACCGTTCGGCTGGAGCACGCCGGCACTCATCCTTTCGGTCATGTCCGTCGCCGCGTTGCCGATGTCGATCTGGCCGCAGGCGATGTCGTACTTGCGCCCGTCGAGGGCGGTCGACTTGGTGAGCCCGGTGATGGCGTGCTTCGTGGCGGTATAGGGGGCGGAATTCGGCCGCGGCGTCGTCGCGGAGATCGAGCCGTTGTTGATGATGCGCCCGCCGCGCGGGCTCTGCGCCTTCATGATCCTGAAGGCGTGCTGGGTGCAGAGGAACGCGCCCGTGAGGTTTGCGGCAAGGATGCTCGACCATTCCTCGAAGGGAATGTCCTCGAGAAGCGCCGGCGAGACGTTGGTGCCGGCATTGTTGACCAGGAGGTCAAGCCGGCCGAACGCCCGCTCGACTTCCGTAAACACCGCCGCCACCTGCGCCGGGTCGCCGACATCGCAGGCGATGCCGCGGACGGGATTGCCTGTCTTCGCGGAAATCTCCAAAGCCGCGGTCTCCAGCACGGCAAGCCGCCGCCCGGTGATGACGACCCGGTAGCCTTCGGCGCTGAGGCCGCACGCGACCGCAAGCCCGATGCCCGTTCCGCCACCCGTTACCAGGGCGATCCTGCCCTTGCCGGTGCTGCCCCAATCCGTCATGTCCGACACTCCTCCAGAATCGATGCCACAGGCCCTGCGTCAGGACCTATCGCGACGAGGAGGAAATGTCATCGGCGGACACGATATACCACCCGGAACCGGTATGCCCCGGCTCCGGGCGGCAGGCTTCTTGATCATGGCTCCTGCTTCACGAAACGCAGAACTCATTCGAACAACAGGCGTTGATCAGGAATGCAGAAGGATGCGCTCACGGCGTTCGTTCATCGCCGCAAGGCCTTGCTGGATATGAATTTTTCGGGCGTCCTCCATCGCGGCCGCGATGGTCTCGGTGATCACGCGGAGGCTGTCGTCCGATACCAGCGGCGATGCCGCACGGGATTCGGCTGAATGCAGTTTGCAGAGCGCGCTGGCCAAAAGCTGCGCGTATTCTTCCGGTTTGCGACCCATTGTCCCTGTTCCCCAACCTTTTTATTATATCCACATAAAACCACAAAAAGCGGCACAAAGCCACAATTTTCTCACATGGAAACGAATAAAATCGGGAAGGCCTCCGCGCCCGGAAAAGAAGCGAAACATTGGAAAACGGGACTGTACGCGACGGCCGGGTCGGGCCGCGCGGAGATGTCAGGCCGGAACGGAAAAGACGATCTCGGCCTGGAAACCGTCAACGCGCCCGGGGATGGGTGACGTCAGGACAAGACTTGCCCGCATCTGCGCGAGCAGCCGGTCGGCGATGGAGAGACCGAGGCCAGAGCCGGCGGCCAGTGTCCTGCCGCGGGCGAAGCGCTCGCGCACGGCGGCAAGCTCGGCCTCGCCCATGGGCGTCGCGGCGTTTCGGATGCGCACCGTGCCCCTTTCGGTCAGGCAGATGTCGACCGGCGCATCCGCGCTGCCATGCAGGAGCGCATTCTCGATGAGGTTGCGCAGCACGATGGCGAAGGCATCCGCCGCCCCCTCACGTAGCGCCGGCCCGGCCAGTTCGCTTTGGAAACGGATGCGCCCCGCATCGTCCGAGGCGCGCTGGAAATCGGTGACGACGACGCCGATGACGTCCGCCACGTCGAAGGTGGTTTGCGCCACCCCGATGCCGGCTTCCGCACGGGCGAGCTGCAACAGCTTCTCCGTCAGCCTGGCGAGCTTCTGCAGCGAGGCTTCGATCTGCCGGGCCCGGCCGCGCGCCGGGGCATCCGTCAGGCCGGCAAGCAGAAGCTGCGTCTGCGCCAGCGCGCCGGCGATCGGCGTGCGCAGTTCGTGGGCGCTGTTGGCGGTGAACTCCCGCTCGGCGGCCAGCACCGCGCGCAGCCGCGCCAGCAGGAGGTTGACCGAGCGCAGGATCGGCTTCAGCTCCTGCGGCAGGCCCGCCGCCTCGATGGCCGCCAGATTGCCGCCGTCCTTCTCGCCGATCGCCGCGCGCAGCGTCTCGACCGGGGCCAGCACGCGCCGCACGACGAACCAGACGGCCGTGACGGTCAGGGGAACGATGAGCAGCACCGGCAGCAGCAGGGCGAGCGAGCCTTCCCGCGTCGCCTCCCGCCGCTCGGCCGCCGAATCCTGTACCTGCACGAAGATCGTTTCGTCCATGGTGGCCGCGGTGTAGATGCGGCCCTTCTCCCCCTGCCAGAAGCCGACCTTCAGCGGCGCGCCGAAGGGCCGGGCGGCGGCGGTATGCGAATGCAGCAGCACGCGCCCGGTCGCATCGCGCACCTGGTAGGTCAGGTATTCCTCCTCTACGGGGCCGCGCGTCGCCTCGATGCGGCGCGAGTCGTTCGGATCGTCGCGATGCCTGAGGTCGTCGACCACCAGCGGCACCAGCCGCTCGGCGGTCTCCTGAAGGGCGCTGTCGAAGATCTCGCCGAACTCGTCATGCATGACGAAGGCGCCGAAGCCGACCGCCACCAGCCAGAGCAGCGTGATCGTCACCGTGATCCACAGCATGAGCTGGCCGGCAAGGCTGCGCACCCGTCTCATCGGCCCAGCCTGTAGCCGATGCCGCGCAGCGTCTCCACGCAGGTCCGGCCGAGCTTCTTGCGCAGCCGGCTGACATAGACCTCCACGGTGTTGCTCTCGATCTCCGAGCCGAAGGCGTAGAGCGCCTCCTCGATCTGGCCCTTCGAGACGATGGCGTCCGGCCGCGCCGCAAGCCGCGCCAGCACCGCCCATTCCCGGCTTGAGAGATCCACCGGCACGCCGTCGCGCAGCACGCGGCGGTCGGCGAGCCGGATGACGAGCGGCCCGGCCTCCACCGCCGGAAGCGCGGCGCCCGCATAGCGCCGCGCGACGGCCAGCATGCGCGCGCCGAGCTCGCCGAGATTGAACGGCTTGACGAGATAGTCGTCCGCCCCGCTGTTCAGCCCCTCGATCCGGTCGGAAATCTGGTCGTGCGCCGTCAGGATGATGACGGGCGTGACGGCGCCCGACCGGCGAAGCTCCTCCAGCAGGCTAAGCCCGCTGCCGTCGGGCAGGCGCAGGTCGAGCAGGACGAGGTCGTAGCCGACCGTGCCCGTCGCGGTGCGCCCGTCGTCCAGCGTGCGCATCCAGTCCACGGCATGGCCGAGACCGGACACGTAGTCGCGCACCGCCTCGCCCAGAACCGCGTCGTCCTCGATCAGCAGAATTCTCAAGCGCCCGGCTCTCCGCATCGCGGCGGCAATGGCACGCCGCCGCTTTCCGAATCCGGACAATACATCGGCAAGACCCGTCTTGCCATCGCCGCCGCGCTCAGGATGTCGCCCCCAGCCGGCAGCCCGACACGATGTCGAGCGCGGGATCGCGCACCCCGGTTTCCACGCGCATCATGCCGAGCACGGTGTGGAAGAGGTTGTCGTGCGACTGCGGCTCGCCCACCTTGCCGGCAAGGCAGGCGGCGGAATAGGCGGCCTTCTCACTCCTGCCAAGCCAGAGCACGAACGGCACATGGGTCTGCTGGCTCGGCGCGATCATGTAGGGCGCGCCGTGCAGGTAGAGGCCGAGCTCGCCGAGCGACTCGCCATGGTCGGACATGTAGAGCATGGAGACGTCGAGCCGGTTCTCCTGCTTTTCCAGCCGGTCGATCACGCTGGCCAGGATATGGTCCGTATAGGCGATCGTGTTGTCATAGGCGTTGACGATCTCCTCCTTCGTGCAATCGGAGAATTCGGCGCTGCGGCAGTCGGGCACGAAGCGGCGAAATTCCTCGGGATAGCGCTCGTAATAGGCGGGGCCGTGGCTGCCGATCTGGTGCAGCACCAGCACCGTGTCCCTGTCGATGGAGCCGATCCGCGCATCCAGCGCGTCGAGCAGCACCTGGTCGCGGCATTCGCCATGCGCGCAATAGGCGGGATTGCCGTCCTTGATGAGGGAGCGCGACGTCACGCGCCGGGCGATCTCCTTGTCGCCGGTATTGTTGTCCCACCACTCGACATCGACGCCGGCATGGGAGAGCACGTCGAGCAGGTTCTCCGTCGAAAGCCCCTTGCGGTGCGAGTACTCGGCACGCGTATAGACGGAGAACATGCAGGGAAGCGAAACGGCGGTCGCCGTGCCGCAGCTCGTCGTGTCGGGGAAATAGAGGATGTCCTTCTTCGCCAGTTCCGGGTTCGTCTCGCGTGCATAGCCGCCGAGCGAGAAATCGTCGGCACGCGCCGTTTCGCCGGCCACGACGATCATCAGGCGCGGCTTGCGCGCGCCGAGCGGCGCGTCCGTGACATGCGCATCCTTCCCGAGCGGCGCGACGGCGACATTCACGTCGCCCGACTGGCTGGCGGCGAACTGGATGGCGGTGACGAGCGGGACGAAGGGATTGAGCGTCTCGAACCAGTCGTGATGCGCCCGCACGGTCGCGGCATAGACGCGGGCATGGGAAAGGCCCGCGACGAGCGCGATGACGAGCGCCGGCACGATGACGGCGAGGTTGCCGCGCAGCTTGCCGAGGAAGTTGCGGTGGCGGACCTTCACGAAGACCAGCAGCAGCGAGGGCAGCACGCCATAGGCCAGCATATGCAGCACGAAGCCGGGTGTGACGAGATGGCCGGCTTCTGCACTGTTCGTTTCCGCCGCATTGCGGATCATCTCGATGTCGATGATGACGCCGAACCGGTCCATGAACCACGCACCGGCGGCACTGGCCATGATCAGGACGATGAAGAGCGGCTTCATCACGTATTTCAGCGAAACCGCGACGCAGAGCGCGATATAGAGGCAGGCAAGGCCGATGGCGATGAAGGCGAGCGTGGTCGGCCGGCCCTCCAGATAGCGCCAGCCCTTCGACCAGAAGCTCCAGTTGGTGAGCACCAGAAGATAAAGCGCCGTCAGGATGCCGACGGTGACGCTGCCGAGTTCGGGCCGCCACAGGCCGGCGCGGCGGGTTGTTTCGCGCATGGATCGTCCTTTCACGTCTTTCCCGGCAAGGGCCGCCGCGCGACCCGCCGTCCCGCCCTTCCTGCAACGGCAAGCTGACAGCCGGCTGAACGGCACCGTTCAGCACCGCGTCAGGTTTGCGGCCCATGGGGCGCGGATCGACGATGAGGTGATACGTGAAACCGAAACTGCTTCATCCCGGCGTGCTTTTCGTCGGCGCGCTGGTTTTCATGGTGCTGGCCATTCCCCTCGCCCGGCCCCGGCTCGCACAACTGCACGACGAGGGCCTGCACAGAGCCTTGCTGTGGGGCAACGGCGCACAGGGTGGCGCGACGGATTGAGGCCCGGCGACCGAGCCAGACGGAAAATCCGATTGCATTTTGCAATCGGATTTGCGACAAAGGACGGCAAACGGGAGGATGTCATGAAGCCTGTTCTCTATGCCCACCCCTTTTCGAGCTACTGCCAGAAGGTGCTGACCGCGCTTTATGAAAACGGCACGGACTTCGAGTACCACATGCTCGACCACACCAAGCAGGATGTCCTTGCCGAGTTCGAGGCGCGATGGCCGATCAAGCGCTTTCCCATTCTCGTCGACGGCGAACGCACCATCGTGGAAGCGACCATCGTCATCGAATATCTCGGGCTCTATTATCCGGGGCCCGTGAAGCTGATCCCCGACGATCCGAAGGCGGCGATCGAGGTGCGCATGCTCGACCGTTTCTTCGACAACTACGTGTCCACGCCGCAGCAGAGGATCGTCTTCAACGCCCTGCGGCCGGAGACGGACCGCGACCCCTACGGTGACGAGGAAGCGCGCCGGATGCTGGAGCGCGCCTATGCCTGGCTCGACCGGCACATGGAGGGCAGGACCTGGGTCACCGGCGAGGCCTTCACGCTCGCCGATTGCGGTGCCGGCCCGTTCCTGTTCTACGCCGACTGGACGCACGCCATCGACCCGGCCTTCCGCAACGTGCGCGCCTACCGCCAGCGGCTGCTCGAACGTCCCGCCTTCGCCCGCGCGGTGGACGAGGCCCGGCCCTACCGGCCCTTCTTCCCGCTCGGCGCGCCGGACCGGGACTAACCGTCTCCCGTCACAGGCAACCGCAGGCGGATGCAAGATCCGCCCGAACCTGTCCAAACGCACCCGGAACAATCGCTGGCTTCGTCGGTTGAACCCTCGTCAATGACGATTAGGCGTGATCGCATATGCCCGACCAATCCAAGCTCTTTCCCGACCATCGCAGACTGTCGGGGGAACGCTACACCGTGGAGACCTTCCGCGCGGCCTACGACCTGTCCCAGGAAGAGGCCCGGCGCCTGTTCGAAAAGTTCGGCCCCTCCAAGCGGGAACTCGACCTTCTCATGCGCGCGCGCCGCGACCCCGAGCAGTTCCTGAACTTCTGAAAGGAGTCCGACCATGACGATCGAGAAACCGCAGCCCGGCGCACCCGGTACCACCGAGCAGTCGCCCCGCTGGGAAGGCCCCGAGGCCACCCGCCCGCGCGGCTACCTGCCCGCCACGGACGACCCGGATCACGATCCCGACGCGGCCGGCGAGACCAATGCCGATCCCTCGCGCGAAAAGGTGCGCGATGCCGGCAAGACGAAGGACGAAACGCCGGAGGACCGGGACGAGGAGCTCAAGCGCGAACAGGCGACCAACCCCGCGCTGATGCCGATCGGCGACCCGGCCGGGGCCGCATAGCAACGCGGCCTTTGCGCTTGCACGGACGCCCTCGTCCCCACGCCCGAGCCATGTCCCGAATCGCTTCGTGAAAATGAGCCCGCAGCTTCGGCTGCGGGCTTCGTCGTGCCGTCTCAGGCCGCTGCCGGCGCCGCCCGTGCCTTCGGCGCCGGCCTGAAGGTCATGGCGATCAGGAACGCGCCGAGGCCGATCCCCCAGGACCCGACATAAAGCCAGGTGTAGCTGGCGAAGGTATCGTAGATCAGCCCGCCCGCGACCGGCCCCAGCGCCATGCCGAGGCTGCCGGCCATGGCCGTCCCGCCGATGACCGTGCCCATCAGGCGGAGCGGGAAATTTTCGCGCGCGATCACCGCATAGAGCGGCATGACGCCGGCATAGATGAAACCGAAGATGCCCGCGACGACATAGAACGAGGCAAGCCCGCCGGTGAAGACATAGGCGAGCGCGCCGAAGGCTTGGGCGAACAGCCCCGCGACGAGGACGTGCTTGGCGCCGAACCGGTCGCCGAGGATGCCGAAGACGACGCGCCCGCCCATGCCGGCCAGCCCCTCGACGCTGTAGATCGTGACGGCCGCGATCATCGGGATGCCGCAGGTGATGGCATAGCTCACCGTGTGGAAGATCGGCCCGGAATGGGTGGCGCAGCAGCAGAAGTTCGTGAGGCACAGGATGATGAACTGCGGCGAGCGCAGCACCTCGCGCGCCGTCATGCCCTCCTGCGGCTCCCGGGCGGCGGACAGCGCTTGCGCCCCCGCCTCCAGCGCCGGAGGGCGCCGGATGAGCAGCGACACCGGGATCATCACGGCGGCGACGACGAGCGCGATGATCTGCATGGAGGTGCGCCAGTCATGCACGGAGACGAGCCAGGCCGCAAACGGCGCCATGGTCATCGGTGCCATGCCCATGCCCGCCGAGACGAGCGAGACGGCAAGGCTGCGATGCGTGTCGAACCAGCCCGTGACGCAGGCCATCATCGGCGCGAAGACGGCGGCCGCCGCCACGCCCACGATCAGCCCGAAGGTGAGCTGGAAGGCGACGAGCGAGGGCGCGGCGCTCGTTGCCGCAAGGCTTGCGGCCAGCAGCACCGAGCCCGTCAGCACGACGGGCCGCGGCCCCCAGCGGTCGGAAAGGCCGCCCCAGGCCATGCTGGCGAAGGCCATGGCGAGGAAGCCGATGGTCATGGCGGTGGAGACGCCCGTCACCGACCAGCCGGTGTCCCGCGAGATCGGCAGCAGGAAGACGGGCAGCGAGAACATGGCGCCGATGGCGATGCAGCCGAGCATGCCGCCCGCCGCCACGATCACCCAGCGATAATGCGTATGGATCATTGTCATCTCCTCCCGAGGTCGATCGTCCTTGCATGAAAGACGACGGTGGCCGGGTGGCTCCGACATCGCGCATGAAAGATTTGCACGATGACGCCGAAACGCCAAGCGGGCGGCTGCCTTCGCGGACACTACTTGCGGCGGGAGTTTCGGACGGGACGGGATTGCGATGGTCGCCACCGCGCAAGCGCTGGCCGGCAGGGCCGGCACGGTCCCCGGACATGACGATCATACCCGAGGGCGCGGCTTTCCGGCCGCGAATTCGACGGGGCGGATCGCTTTCCTGTCGCGGCGGGCGAAGCGGCATGATCCGCGCCGTCCGCCGCAAGCCGCCGAGGGCGGCTAGAGCCCGTGGGTGCCGTCGTAGCCGTTGACCGGCGGCGGCGCCCAGCCCTTCGGAAGCCCCCTGGCCTTGTAGACCTCCACGACCATCGGATGGCACTTCGCCGTGTCGGAGGAGTGCTCCGAGGAACAGTCCCCGCCGGGGCAGGCCGACATGCAGCCGAGGAGGTCGATCTCGGCGAAGAATTCGAGATAGTCACCCGGCCGCACCGGGCTCGCCTTCATGAAATATTGCCCGGTATCGCGTGAGAAGCCGGTGCACATGAAGACGTTCAGCACATCGTGCACGTAGCCTTCCGCCTCGCGCGGCGCCATGCCGGTCTTCTGTGCCAGGGCGCGGGTGAGGTTCGAATGGCAGCAATGGTGATACTGGCCGCCGTGGCTGAGCAGGTTGTGCGTATAGGGATCGCACCGCGTGCCGATCACGTCGTGCACCGCGCCGCCGAATTCGTCGAAGCCGTACCAGTCGAGCGTGTCGTGCGTGATGGTGGCGATGGGCCTGAGATAGGGGAAATTCGAGAAGAGCTGGTCGCCGAGCCCCACATGGGTGCCGTTCAGCGCTCGCGTCTTGCCGGTATAGAGCCGCTCCTTCAGGTCGTTGGCGTTGAAGAGGTTGAGGTCGCCGACCTGCGGTCCCTCGCTGCAAAGGATGCGGCAGAAGTGCCCTGCCGGCACCGACCACGTCGCCGCCTCGCGCGGCGGCACGACGACCGTCTCGACATGGTCCAGATCGTCGCGCAACGCGCGATAGGCCGCAAGGTCCGGCCGCGGCAGGCTCTCCACGGGATAGCAGACCACCGGCTTCACCGCCTTGCGCGCCGCCGCATCCGAAGGGGCCGCCGTGATGGGACTGGGCTTCATGACATTCTCCTCTGCTTCGGATCGGCGCGACCCGGATCCGCAGTCACCCAACCTTGTTGAGTGACATTATTATTATTGTTCAACAGAATGCAATCGAAACAGCGACGCGCCATGTCGAAATGCGTCCCCTGTGGTGAAACGGCAGGCGGGGCTGGCCGATGCGGCGAAATCAACGCGCACAGAGGACGGGAACCATGCCGGCCGACATGACCCGTTAGGCGGAGCGCCTATCCCCGGACGTCGGCGTTCACAGGTCGAGCAGTTTCTCCACCGCGGCTGCCGCGGCAAGGACGTGGCGGTCGCTGCCCTTCGGGCCGGACAGCAGCAGGCCTGCCGGCATGCCGCCCGCGGCGGTGCCACAGGGCAGCGAGACGCCGCAGCCGTCGAGGAAATTGCCGATCAGCGTGTTGCGCAGGGTCTTTCCGTTGGTCTGGAAGAACAGGTCCTCGTCGTCCAGCAGCGGCTGGATCGGCGGGGCGACGTGCGGCAGCGTCGGATGGATGAGGATGTTGCCCGGCCCGAGCCGCGCCTCGAAGGCGGCCACCAGCCTTTCGCGTTCGTCGAGCGTCGCGAGGTAATCGGAAAGCGCGATCTTCTCGCCGAGCAGCGACCGCTTGACGACGCGCGGATCCATGAGCGCGGCGGCAGGTCCCGTCAGGCGCTCCCGGTGGAGGACATAGGCCTCGGCGGTGACGAGCGCGCCGTGCCGGGCCATCAGATCGAAGATCGCGGAGAATTCCGGGAAGGCCTCCCGGCGGATGCGGGCGCCCGCCCGGGCAAGCCGTTCCACGGCCGCCTCGAAGGCGGAGACGACCTCCGGCTCGGCGCCGTCGAAGACGACGGTTTCGGGGATGACGAAGGAAAGATCGGCAACGGCCGGATGCGCCAGGGGCTCGGCGGCAGGAAGCCCGCGCATCGCCGCATCGATCCAGACCGCATCCTGAACGGTGCGGCAGAGCGGGCCGAGTGAATCGAGGCTCCGGGCGAGCGGGAAAACGCCCTCCATGGAATAGCGCCCGCGCGTCGCCTTGTAGCCGACGATGCCGTTGAAGGCGGCGGGGATGCGGACCGAGCCGCCCGTATCCGTGCCGATGGAGACGGGCACGAGCCCGGCCGCCACCGCAACGCCCGAACCGGAGGAGGAGCCGCCGGGAATGCGGTGCTCGCCGGCGGGGGAAGCCGGATTGCGCGGCGTTCCGTAATGCGGGTTGATGCCGAGGCCGGAAAAGGCGAACTCGCTCATGTTGACGCGCCCGACGCTGACCATGCCGGCGCCCGAAAGCGCGCGCACCACGGCCGCGTCCCGGCCGGCCGGCGCGCTCTCCCGGAGAACGCGCGAGCCGGAGGTCGTCGGCAGGCCCTCGATGTCGAAGAGGTCCTTCCAGGCGACCGGCACGCCGTCCAGCACGCCGAGCGAGCGGCCTTCGGCAAGCCGGCGGCGCGAGGCCTCCGCTTCCGCCCTCGCGCGATCCGTAAGCAACGTGGTGAAGATCGCCGTGTCCGGGTGGGACTGGATGGCCGCCAGCGTCTCCTCCGCAAGCGCGACCGGATCGAGCGCGCCCGATTGCAGGAGCGCGGAAAGCCGGGCGATCGAACGGGGCTGCTTCGTCATCGTCAAATGTCCTTCTCCGCCCGTCCGACGAGTTGCATCCAGCGGCGGACGAGATAGTTGTGTTCATCCATGGTGGTGTTCCAGACGGCGATGCCGTTGGCGCGCTGCCAGTAGGAGCCGCCGCTACGCACCGAGCCGCGCTTGACGCGGATGGAGCCGTCCGGGCCCGGCAGGTCCTCGCGCGCCGGCAGGCCCTCGTACCAGTAGTCCCATTCGGCCGCCGTCATGTAGCGGCGCGAGCGTTCCGGCGTCGAGATGTAATAGCCCTGGCGGGCGACGACGGCGCCCGGCCAGCCGGAAATCCACCAGTTGAGATAGTCGTAGGCGACATCCAGCATGCGCCCGGAAAGCCGCCGCGACAGGCACAGGCCGCCATGCCAGGCGCGGTAACCCTCCGCGGGCGCGGCCTGCTCGACCGGCAGGCCGCGGCTGTTCAGGATGCCGATGCCCGTCGACCACATGCTCTGGATGTCGGTCTGCCCGTCGATCATCAGCGCGGCCGCGTCCTCGGCGGTTCGCCAGAAGCCCCGGAAGAAGCCCGCCTTGCGCCGCGCCTCCAGGATATCCACGAGCTGGTCGATTTCCGCGACCGTCATGTTGCCGATATTGCCGAAGCTCATGAGGCCGGCGGCCTGTGCCGCGAGCGCGGCATCGAAGATGCCGATCGCCGGCTCGTCGACGAGCGCGGTGCGGCCGCTCCAGCGCTCGTCGAGAAGCGCGGCCCAGCTGTTCATCGGCGCGAGCCGGTCGGCAGCGTCGGTGCGATAGGCGAAGCTGTCGAAATTGTGCGTCGTCGGCAGCATGGAAATGCGGGCGGTCGGCGTGTCGCCGAGCGCGAAGCTCGGCTGGACATAGAGTTTGCGGGCCGGCACGTCCCCCTGCCCCATGCGGGCGCTGGGGCCGATCTGGCCGGTCTTCGTCAGGTCGTTGATCTCGTCCCACAGCGCGATGCGGGAAATCTCGATCGGCTGGATGGCGCGCCAGTACCAGACGATATCGAGATTGTGGAAGCACTGGTCGTAGATGTCGTAGCTGTCGGGCTCCTGCGCGGCCTTGTGCTGCGTGACGATGAAGTCGTTGTTGTCGAAGCTGACCTCGATGCCGAGATCGGCTTCCGCCTTCACCCGCAGTTCCTCCAGCAGGGAAATGGCGGTCCCGAGCACGCGCAACTTCGGCTTGCCGGCCGTGTGGAGGGCCGGGGCTGCGGGAGCCGGTGTCGGAGTATGCTTGTTCATCAAAGGCTCTGGACGTTGCGGACGTATCCTGCCGCCTCCGGCTGCAGACGCGCCTTCGCCCTCCCGGCAAGCGCGAAGGCGTTGAAGGACCGTTTCAACAGCTTCGCGTCGAGACCGTCAACAATAAAGACGATGCGCGAGGTGCGTTCGCCATCCGGCCACCCGGCAAGGTGCACCGGCGGATGGACGAGATGCTGCACGCCGTGCACCGCCACGGGGCGCTCCTCGCCGGCAATGTCGAGAATGCCCTTCACCCGGAGCACCCGGTCGCCGTGGCGGTTGAGAAGCATGGTGAGCCACACGCCGAAGCCGGTCCAGTCGATCGGCTCGCCCACGCAGACGACGAAGGAGGAGATGGCGGTGCGGTGCGCCATGCCGTCCGCCGTCACCAGCGTTGCCGGCGCATCGCAGTAAAAGCCGCTCGCCGACTGCAACTGCGCCGAACGGCTGGCGGCGCCGTCGCCGAGCAGGGTGTCCGCATCGGGCCCGTCCGCCGTCGCGACATGGCAGACGGCATCGGGGTTGAGCTGGCCGAGCCGCGCGGCAAGCGCCTGCGGCACGGCGTCGAGGAGATCCGCCTTGGTGATGACGATGCGGTCGGCGATTGCGGCCTGGCGGTTGGATTCCACATAGGTATCGAGCTGGGAAAGGCCGTTGACCGCATCGACGGTCGTTATGACGCTGCCCGCGCGGAAATGGTGGCGCAGCACCGGATCCGATTTCAACGTCGAAAGGACCGGAAAGGGATCAGCAAGTCCGGTACTCTCGATCACCACGCGGGCGAAGGCCGGCATCAGGCCACGCTCGCGCCTGGAATGGAGGTCGCGCAGCGCCTCGGCCAGTTCGCCGCGCACGGTGCAGCATACGCAGCCCGATTGCAGCAGCACCATCGTGTCGTCGATGCGCTCGACGAGGTGGTGGTCGAGGCCGATCTCGCCGAATTCGTTGATCAGCACGGCGGTGTCGGCGAGCGCGGGATCGGCGAGCAGGCGCTTGAGCAGCGTCGTCTTGCCCGAGCCGAGAAAGCCGGTGAGGAGATGGACTGGCGTGAAGGCGGGCAGGTCAGTCATCCCCGCCCTCCTCCATGCGCGCGATGAGAACAGGGTCGAGCGGATCGCAGCAGCGTCCCGAAAGCCGCTCGGCCGCCGGCCAGAGATGGCCGAGGTCCTCGATCACCTCGCTCTTGCCGGTGCGGGTGGCAAGCACGAAGGATGCGCCCTGCCAGTCGGAAAGGCTCATGCCGAAGGCGGAAAGCACGCGGTTGGCGGCCGTCACGCGCCGCGCCCGCTCGCGCCGCCGGTCGAGCCGCTCGACATTGCGCGTGAAGACGCCGGGACGCGCGGCGGCGTCCGTCCAGTGCTCGTTTCCGCCGAGCACGCCGCAAAGCGAACACATGACGTCCTCCCTTCCGGTTTCAGGGGAGCGGGCGAACCCGCTCCCCTCCAGTATCATTTCTTGCGCGGGAAGCGCTTGGCGAAGTCGTCGGCGATTTCGTTCATGGTGACGAACTTGACGCCCGGATGCTTGATCATATGCGCATAGAGGCGTTCGAGCATCATCAGCACCTGCGGCCGGCCGGCGACGTCGGGATGGATGGTGATCGGGAAGACCGCATAATCCATCTCGCGATAGACCCAGTCGAACTGGTCGCGCCACATCTGCTCGATGTCGTGCGGATTGACGAAGCCGTGGCTGTTCGGCGACTTCTTGATGAACATCATCGGCGGCAGGTCGTCGAGATACCAGGAGGCCGGGATCTCGATGAGGTCGGTCTCCTTGCCGCGCTTCAGCGGGATCATCCAGTCGGCGGGCTTCTTCGAATAGTCGATCTTGGTCCAGCTATCGCCGACGCGCACATAATAGGGCGTGAAGTCCTTGTGCATCAGCGAATGGTCGTACTTGATGCCGCGTTCGAGCAGCAGCTCGTTGGTGACGTTCGAGAATTCCCACCACGGCGCGACATAGCCGGTCGGCCGCTTGCCCGAGAGCTTGGTGACGAGCTCGATGCACTTGTCGAGCACCTCCGTCTCCTGCTCGCGCGTCATGGCGATCGGGTTCTCGTGGCTGTAGCCGTGGATGCCGATCTCGTGGCCGGCATCGGCGACGGCCTGCATCTCGTCCGGGAAGGTCTCGATCGAGTGGCCCGGGATGAACCAGGTCGTCTTGATGCCGAAGCGCTCGAAGAGCTTCAGGAGGCGCGGGCTGCCGACCTCGCCGGCAAACAGGCCGCGCGAGATGTCATCGGGCGAATCCTCGCCGCCATACGAGCCGAGCCATCCGGCCACGGCATCGACGTCGATGCCGAAGCTGCAAAAAATCTCCTTCGCCATTGGGTAGTCTCCTTTGGTTTTCCCTGAATGTTTTCTGGTTCGTCAATGAGCGGGAATGACCGTCGCCTCGGCGGGGTTCCAGCTCAGGAACACATGGCTTCCGGCGGGAAAGTCCCCCGGACGGTATTTGTCGACATGGGCTTCCAGCGAGACGGCACGCCCGTCGCGAAGGCGCGCGGTGAGATGGGCGATGTGGCCCACCACCTCGGATCGCTCGATCTGCGCATCGACGAGATTGCGCGCGCCGCCGCCGGCAAGCCGCTCGCGCTGCGCGGCCGCATGGACCTCGATCGCCTCGGCCGGCACGACGAGGTTGACGCGGCCCCTGCCGGAAAGCGCGCCGTTGGCCCGGCCCGTCAGCGTGCCGATGCCGGTCGCCACCACGACATCCTCGCCCTCGTTGCCGGCGACCTCGCCGGAAAGCACGGTGTTGCGGCCGATGAACTGCGCCACGAAGGGCGTGTTGGGACGGGTATAGAGCTCGTGCGGCGGGCTCACCTGCTCGATGCGGCCCTGGTTCATCACGACGATGCGGTCGGAAAGCGCCAGGGCCTCCGACTGGGCGTGGGTGACGAAGATGAAGGTGACGCCGAGGCTCTTCTGCAGGAGCTTCAGCTCGTTCTGGATCGCCTTCCTGAGATTGGCGTCGAGCGCGCCGAGCGGCTCGTCGAGCAGCAGGATATCAGGCTCGACGGCAAGGCCGCGGGCAAGCGCGATGCGCTGGCGCTGGCCGCCGGAAAGCTTGTCCGGCCGGCGCTCGGCGATGTCCTCGAGGCCGAGCGTGGCGAGGATGCGGTCCACCTTGGCCTCGCGCTCGGCTTTTGCGATGCCCTTCACCTCCAGGCCGTAACCGACATTGCGGCGAACCGTCATGTGCGGGAAGAGCGCATAGTTCTGGAAGATCATCGAGGTCGGGCGGCGCTGCGGCGGCACGTCGTTCATGCGCTCGCCGCGGATCAGCATGTCGCCGGAGGAAATGCCCTCGAAGCCGGCGATCATGCGCAGCGTCGTGGTCTTGCCGCAGCCGGACGGGCCGAGGAAGGCGATGAACTCGCCCTTCCTGACCGACAGGTTGAAATCGATGACCGCCGGCGTGCCGTTGTCATAGATCTTGCCGACATTGCTGAGTTCCAGGTCGAAAATCATGGGGGTCTCCCGAATGCAGGTCAGGGACCGGGGCACGCGCGCCCCGGTCCGCACGTCTTGGGATCATGCGTTGAGGAATTCGTCCCACTTCTGGATGAGGTGGTCGTATTCTTCCGGCCACTGGTGCCAGTAGGCGACGTTCTTGGAGCGCTCCTCGAGCGAGCCGCCGTCGCGCAGGTCCCCTTCCTTGATGCCGCGCTCTTCCGCGCCGACCCAGGGCTTGCCCTCGTACCAGAAGGCATATTTCTCCGGCGCCATCACGTCCTTGATGTTGGTGGACGGCGAATAGTAGCCCTGCTCGGAAACGGTGATGCCCGGCTCGCCGGAGAGCCAGTAGTCGGCATAGGCGATGACGGCATCGCGGTTGGAGGTGCCGGCGATCATCGACGGGCCGATCGCCCAGCCGCGGTAGCCTTCCTTCGGAATGGCGTACTTGGCGGGCTTGCCCTGCGCCTTGACGGCCATGACAGCCGGCTGCCAGGCGTCGGAAACGACCATCTCGCCGGAGGCCATGAGGTTGACGAGTTCGCCGAAATCGCCCCACAGCGCGCGGAACTGGCCGTCCTTCTTCTTGGAGATGAGGAAGGCGGCGGCCTCGTCGATCTCGGCGGCGGTCGGGTTGCCCGGGTTCTTGACGTCGGACAGGCCGAGCGAGTTCATCGCCATGATGGCCTGGCCGAAGGCGATGAGCGGATCGGTGTTGAGGCCCGACTTGCCCTTCCACTTCGGATCGAAGATGCAGGCCCAGGTATTGGCTTCCTCCTCGGAAACGACGTCCGGATTGTAGCCGATCGAGTCGTAGTTGTAGACGGCCGGCACCATGTTGAGCACGGTCTGCGCCTCGTCGGCCCAGATCTGGCCGACGATCTGCGCGGAGCGGTCCCACTTGTCGCTCGCCGTCGTGAAGGTATCGCGGATGTTCGCCCAGTTCTTCAGCGAGGCGGCCGGGATGGTCTCCACATTGTCGGTCATGACGATGGACGGCAGGCGCTCGGCGATGATCTCCCAGCAGTCGTAGTCCTTCGAACCGGACAGGATCTTGGTCTGCGCGTCGGGGAAGGTCGCGGCGGTGCCGGAGGTGCTGCCGACGCCCGATTCCTTCTTGAACTCTTCGAGAATGCGCTCCTGCACCGTCACCGAGAGGCCGATGGTGCGAAGCTGCTGGCCGGCAAGGTCAGCGGCCTGCGCGAAGGCCATGCGCGAGGAGAGGAACGGCGTGCCGCCCCCCATTGCCAGCGCCATCACCCCGGCCGAGCGCTTGAGGAGCGAGCGGCGATTGATTTCCGACTTGAACATGTCTCTTCTCCAGTTTGTCTATCGTTCCCCGGAGCCGCCCCGCGACCCCTTGTTTCACCCCGTAGCGGCGTAACCCTTCGCCGCAGCGCGGCGGTTCAGTACCGGCCCACGAGCAGGCCGCCATCCACGACCAGCACCTGGCCGGTCATGTATCTCGCGCTGTCGGAGGCCAGGAACGCGGCGACATCGGCGATGTCGTCAGGCGTCCCGAGCCGCCCCATCGGAATGAATTCCGCCGCCTTTTCCGCGCCCGCCGGTCCCAGCGAGTTCTCCTCTGAAAGAAGCTGCGCGGTGCGGATGTAGCCGGGGGCGATGCCGTTGACGCGCACGCCCTCGCGCGCCATCTCGACCGCCAGCCCGCGCACGAGGCCGACGACGCCCGCCTTTGCAGCGGAGTAATGCACATGCTCGTCCCAGCCGTAGGCGACGCCCATGATCGAGGAGAGCGCGATGACGGCGCCCGAACGGCGCGCGCGCATGCCGGGCGCGGCGGCCCGCACGAGGCGGAAGATGCCCTTGAGGTCGATGTCGAAGGTGAGATCCCACTTCTCGTCCGTGAGGTCGGCAAGCGGCGTGCGGTGCGCGATCCCGGCATTGGCGACGATCACATCGATCCGGCCATGACGCGCCTCGACATCGGCGACGAGCCTGTCGGTCTCCTCGGTGGAACGGACATTATAGAAGCGGAACTCGGCCGACCCGCCGGCTGCCACGATCGCATCGGCCGTCGCGCGCCCCTCCTTCTCCAGGATGTCCGTGACGACCACGTGATCGCCCAGCGCCCCGAAGGCCCGCGCCGTGGCGGCGCCGATGCCGATGCCGGCTCCCGTGACGATGACGATGCGCTTGTTTTCTGCACTCATGGCGGTCTCCGGATTCAAAGCATGACGTCGCCGGAATTGGGTCCGAGCGTCTGTCCGACGAAGAGGCTGGCGGCGGGCGATGCGAGGAAGGCGACCGTCTCGGCCACCTCCTCCGGCTCGCCGAAGCGGCCGAGGGGCAGGCCGGCGCGCTTGGCGGCGCGCCAGTCCTCGGAAAGCTCCATCACCAGCGGCGTGTTGATCGGGCCGGGCGCGACGGCGTTGACGCGGACGCCGCGCGCCGAGACCTCGCGGGCAAGCGCCTTGGTCATGCCGATGATCGCCGCCTTGGCGCCGGAATAGTGGACGAGCTCGACGCCGCCGATCTGGCCGAGCTGCGAGGCGATGTTGATGACCACGCCCGCGCCCTCGGCCAGCATCGCCGGCAGCACGGCCCTGGTCATCAGGAAGGTGCCGCGCACATGCACGGCGAACATACGGTCGAAATCGGCGACCTCGAGGTTCTCGAACGGCGCCTGGTGGGCGATGCCGGCATTGTTGACGAGGAGCGAGACCGTGCCGTGCGCGCCGACCGCGGCTGCATGGATGGCCGCGGCGTCCGCCTCGGCGGAGACGTCGCCGGCAACCGCCGCGGCCGTGCCGCCGGCGGCACGGATCTCATCCGCCACAGCTTCGGCCCGCGCGGCCGAGAGGTCGTTGACCGTCACCGCATAGCCTTCAGCGGCGAGCTTGACGGCGACGGCGCGGCCGATGCCGGAGCCTGCGCCGGTGACAAGGGCGGAGCGGCCGGCCATCACGCCTCCTCCTGGATCGCCATGCGCCGGGCGCGGCGGACCGAAAGCCCCATCAGCACCGCATAGGTGCCGAGCAGCGCGAAGGAGAACAGCGTCGTCAGCACGCCGAAGGCGAAGACGTTCGGATGCACTTCCACCGAGAAGGTGCCGTAGATGGCGAGCGGCAGCGTCAGGTCCCGGCCGGAGGCGAAGAGCGTGCGCGAGAACTCGTCATAGGACAGCGTGAAGGCGAAGAGCATGGCCGAGAGCACGCCGGGGAAGATCAGCGGGAAGGTGATCTTGCGGAAGGTGCGCGCCGGGGTGACGCCGAGCGACCAGGCCGCCTCCTCGACGCTCGGATCGAAGCGGTTGAAGATCGCGAGCATGACCAGGAAGGCGAAGGGGAAGGTGTAGACGACATGCAGCACGAAGGCCGTGCCCCACCAGTGCCGGTCGATGCCGAGCGTGTTGGCGACGAGCGCCATGCCGAGGCCGACGAGCACGCCGGGCACCATCATGCCGAGCACGATGAGGTAGAAGACGACGCCCGAGCCGCGGAACTTCCGGCGGAAGGCCTGGGCGGCGGTGACGCCGAGCACGGTCGAGACGATCATCGTCATGACGGCGAGCCCCAGCGAGCGCACCAGCGCCTGCTCGATCGGCAGCGGCGCGATGCGGGACGGCGGCGTCAGCCCGAAGAGATGCTTGTACCAGTAGGTCGACCACTGGATGATCGGGAACTGCGGCCCGCCCTCCGGCCCGGTCTGGAAGGACAGGATCGCCAGCACGACGAGCGGGCCGTAGAGGAAGACGATGAAAAGCGTCGTATAGAGGCCGAGGCCGAACTTGATGCCGGACGCGTTCATGATCAGAGCTCCTTCCTGAGATCGACGACCCTCAGAAGCGCGGCGACGACGGCGCCCATCAGGATGGTCAGCACCACGCCGGCAACGGCGGCGAAGGCCCATTTCAGCGAACCGACCTGGGTGACGATGATGTTGCCGAGGAGGTTCACCTTGCGGCCGGACAGCGCCGCCGATGTCGCGAACTCGCCGAGCACCATGACGGAGACGAAGATGGCGCCGACCACCACGCCCGGCATGGACAGCGGCAGGATGATGGTGCGGAAGATGCGCCAGAAGCCGGCGCCGAGATCCTGCGCCGCCTCGATGACCGAGGGATCGATGCGCCCCAGCATGAAGGCGATGGGGCCGACCATGAAGACGCAGTAGATCTGCGTCATGCCGATGATGACCGACAGCTCGGAAAACAGCAGCACCTCGATCGGCTGGGTGACGACGCCGAGCTTCATCAGGATCATGTTGATCGCCCCCTCCTTGCCGAGCATCGGCCGCCAGGCCAGGACGCGGATGAGGAAGGAGGTCCAGAACGGGATGACACAGAGCACGAGCAGCGCCGTCGAAAGCGTCTTGTTCCTGATGAAGAGCCCGACGAAGAGCGCGGCCGGATAGCCGACGAGAAGGGTGGAGACGAGCACGATCAGCCAGATGCGGATCGTCGTCCACAGGGCGCCGAGATAGGTGTCGCTGGTGAAGAAGGTGATCCAGCTCTTCAGCGTCAGCGTCGGCTCGATCTTGAAGGTCGTCTGCGTCCAGAAGGAGACGTAGACCATCATCAGGATCGGCGCGACGAGGAAGAGCAGCATCCACAGCACGCCGGGGGCCAGCAGCCAGTAGGTGCGGTCCGGCTGCCTGCGGATCTCGGTCTGTGCCGTTTCGTCGGGCGTGTCATGGCTGGTTGCGGCCATCGTCATCTCTCATTCTCCGATGGGGCAGAGGCAAGTCGCGCGGAAGGCAGGCGCGGCGTTGCGTCCGCAATGGCGTGGAAGCACAGCGGATTTAGCGTCTCAGACGAAGACAAGGGCATCCTCCCGCTTCCAGACGAGGGCGTAGCGCCCCCTCTCCTCGTAGGCCTCCGGCGCGGCATGGCTCAGATGCGTCTCCACCTCGAAGACGCGGCCGTCGTCGAGCGTGAAGAAGGAATTGATCGCGGCGCCGGAATATTCGCTGGCGACGAAGCTGCCTTCGATGCGCACCTCGTCGCCGGCCGCCGCCGCATCGCCGGGACGGATCGACACGCGGTCGTAGCGGATGGCATAGGCCGGCTTGCCGGAAGTCTGGCGCAGCCCGCCGAGCGCGAGCGTTCCGACGGGGCTGCGGAAGCTGTCGCCCGCGATCTCGCCGGAAAAGATGTTGTAGCAGTTGAGGAAGCGCGCGACATCCGCGGAGGCCGGGCGGCTGTAGAGCGTGCCGGCATCGGCGGACTGGGCGATGCGGCCGCGGTCGAGGACCAGAACCGTGTCGCCCATGGCGAGCGCCTCGCTCTCGCTGCCGGTCACATGCAGGAAGGTGACGCCGCAGCGCTCGCGGATCGTGCGCAGCTCGCCGCGCATGCGCGTGCGCAGGTTCGCATCGAGCGCGCCGAGCGGTTCGTCGAGCAGCACCATGCTCGGCTCCGTCACGAGCGTGCGGGCAAGCGCCACGCGCTGCTTCTGGCCGCCGGAAATCTGCGTGACGGCACGGTCTTCCAGGCCCGACAGGCCGACGAGGCCGATGATGTCGCGCACCCTGCCAGCGACGACCTTCCGGTCCGTCACGGGACCCACCGCCCGGTTCTCCAGGCCGAAGGCGATGTTCTGCGCGACGCTGAGATGGGGAAAGAGCGCGAAATTCTGGAAGACGAAGCCGATGCCGCGCTCGTGCGGCGGCACGCCGTCGATGCGCCGGCCGGCAAAGAGGATTTCCCCGCCGTCGGGCTGCTCGAAGCCGGCAATGACGCGCAGCAGCGTCGTCTTGCCCGCGCCGCTCGGGCCGAGCAGCGAGATATAGGCATCGTCCGCAAGGGCGGCATCGATGCCGGCAAGCGCCGGCACGCCGGCGAAGGCCTTGTGCACATTCTTCAGTTGGAGGACGGATGTCACCTCTGTTCCCACCAGTTCCGCGCCGGGAACCCGTCCGCGCACGGCTCCGCACCCCGCCGGCGCGATGCATCCGGACGCAGCAAGAAGCCTCGTTCACGCACCGTCAGATGCGCGCCGCAGCGATGTTCCTGGACATTATGTTTCGTTCCACATGCGGCACCTCTTCCGGATGCCTTGATTTCAAAACCATGCCATGAATGATTTTTGTATTCAATAGACTTTTTATATTTTTCCAGCCCGCGCCGATTTTAATCGTTTCGCGCGATCGCTTGCCGCCGAACACAGCGAGACACATTCAGCCGAACAATTACAGCACCCTGGGAAACTCGCACAAAATCACGGTTTCCGCCGGTGATTTCGGCGAATTCCATCGAAAACGCGACACGGCGCATCCACAGAGAAGCAGGCCGCCCCGGTGCAAAAGCCGATCGCCAATTTCAAACTTTGTATTCAATAGTCATTTATGGCATTCTTTCCTTACGACAGAGAATGCGTCACAGTGCAGCCCTCCACGAAGGCGGAACATGACGGGACCCATGAAGGACGAGCAGGCAGCCATCGGCGCCCAGAAACGCTACGAAATCGCCGAGGACGTGCTGCGCAGCAACATCGAAGCGGGCACCCTGCCGCCCGGCCTCGTGCTGTTGGAAGGACCCATCGCCGAGATCCTGCAGATCTCGCGCGCGCCCGTGCAGCGCGCGCTGCAGACGCTGGAGGCGGAAGGGCTGGTGCACCGCTTCGCCGGGCGCGGCTTCCTGGTCGGCGGGCCGGGCATGGACATCGAGCCGAACCGCACCGACATCAAGGCGCTCGGCATGATCGTGCCGCGCCATGCCGACGAGGCGCTGCAAAGCCGGTCCTCCTGGGAGCGGATCTACAACCAGGTCGAGGCGGATGTCGCCGGCTGCGTGGTCTTCGGCCGCTACCGGCTGGTCGAGATGGAGCTCGCCAACCATTTCAACGTCAGCCGCACCGTGGTACGGGACGTCCTGACGCGCCTGCGCGAGCGCGGGCTCGTGCGCAAGAACCAGAGCTCGCACTGGATCGCCGGCCCCTTGACCGCCCAGACCGTGAAGGACCATTTCGTGCTGCGCAAGATGCTGGAGCCGCCGGCGATCCGGCTGGGAGCACGGGCGGTGCGCCCGGCGCGGCTGGAGGCCCTCCTGCAGCGGCTGCGCGCGGCGGAGGAGACGAGCGCCGCGGGCTCCCTGCACGAAATCGAGCCGATACAGGCCGAATTCATCGAGTGCTGCGTGCTGGCCGCCCCGAACGAGCGGCTGAAGGACCTCGTGCACAACAACCTGATGCCGGTGACGGCGACCGACCGGCTGCTGCGGCGCCTCGGCCTGCCGGGAGACCCCGCGATCATCACGGAACTGCGGCTGATTGCCGAACTCCTGCTGCGCGGGGCGACGGAGGCCGCCGTCTCCATGATGGAAACCCATCTCGAAGCCTGCCTCAACCGCACCATCGCCCAGATGAAGATCGTCGCGATCATACCGGGCCCCGGCGTCACCGCCGCCTATCTCACGCCCGTGCTGGACTGACCCGCCGCGGGGCGGGCCTCGTCTCGGTCGGAATGCGGCGGCGGCCGTTTGCATCGCCCTACCCCCGTCCGAGCGCTTCGCGGAGGCGGACAAGCGCGGCCTTGCGCTCCCTGCGCGCCGCCAGCGCCTCTTCCATCGTCACCTTGACGAAACGGGTGGGCGTGTGCGGCTGGAGCTGGCCGATCAGGTCCATGTCGGCGGAGATCACCGTGCCGACCATGAAATATCCGCCGCCGGACACGGCATCCCGGTGCAGGATGATCGGTTCCGTGCCGCCCGGCACCTGGATCGAGCCGTAGGGATAGCAGCTATCGACGATGTTCGAGGGATCGGAACCGGCGCCGAAGGGCTGCTCGCGTGCGACGAAGTCGAGCTTGCGGCCGCCCTTGAAGCGATAGCCCATCCGATCGGCCTCGTTGGCGACCTTCCATTCGTCGGCGAAGAAGTTCTCCTGCGATTGGGGCGTCACCCGATGCCAGTAGAGGCCGGGCAGCACGCGCAGTTCAGCCGGCATGCCGGGCTTTCGGCGCATCGCCTCGGGAACGGTCCTGCCCTCGCCGTCAAGGCTCCCCGCGCCGACCGGCAGTTCATCGCCCGCCGCGAGCGGACGCCCCTTGTAGCCGCCGAGCGCGCCGATCGGATAGGTCGAGCGGCTGCCGAGCGCTTCGGGCACGTCGATGCCGCCGGAAACGGCAATCGAGATGCGGGCGCCGGATTTCAGGAAGTCGAAGGTCAGCGTCTGCCCTGCCTTGACCTTGAAGGCGGTCCAGCCGGGTTGCGGGACGCCGTCCACCTTGGCCGGCATGTCGGCACCGGTGACGGCCACCAACGCGTCCGCGGTGAATTCGAGCTTCGGGCCGATGAAGACGGCTTCGAGGCCGGCGGCTCCCTCGTCGTTGCCGACGAGCAGGTTGGCCGCGCGCATGGCGAAGCGGTCCATCGCGCCGCCGACGGGGATGCCGAGATGGAAATAGCCGGGCCGGCCGAGATCCTGGACGGTGGTCGCAAGACCGTGGTGGAGAACCTTAATGGCCATTGAGCGTGCCCTCCAGCTTGGCGTTGGTGCCGTCGATGTCCTTCTGGAATTCGCGCAAGTCGAAGCTCACCTCGCGGATCGGCGGCGCGAAGCGTCCCCTGTCGACGTCCTCGACCGCCTGGTCGTAGGCGTCACGGTCGATGGGCTTGAACTTCACGATGTCGCCGGGACGGAAGAACACCATGAAGTCGCGCAGATAGCTCGTCGTCTGCGTGGGATCGAAGATCGGCATGGGCGTGATGCCGAACATCTGGTAGCCGCCGGCACCGCGCACGGAATAGATGCAGCCGAAGCAGCCGCCATGGCCGACCGTCAGCTTCGGCGTGTCGGTGCGCGGCCGTAGGTATTTCGGCACCTGGATCTGCCGCTGGCGCTCGACCATCTGGTACATGAAGGGCAGGCCCGCGACGAAGCCGACCATCGAGACGAACCAGGGCGAACCGGAATGGGCGCCGACGAAATCCTCGACCGAGCCGTAGTCGTTGATGCGGGCGGCATAATCGAGGTCGGTGCCGGACGGGTCCTGATGGCGCTCGCGGAAGCGCATCAGCGTCTCGTGCGTCCAGGGATCGTTGTAGAAGACCGGGATTTCGACGATGCGGGTCTTGAGGACCGGCTCCGCCTTGGCGGCCGCCCCCTCGATCGCCTCGACTTCCTTCAGGATGTCGTCGGGATGGATGACGTCAGGATCGAACTTGATCTGGAACGAGGCATTGGCCGGGCAGATCTCCGTGACGCCCCTTATGCCGCTCTCCCTCACGCCCCTGGCCATGGAAAGGCTGGTGAAGAAGGCTTCGAGCGACATTTCCTCGCTGCATTCGACGAAGAGGTGCTCGTCGCCTCCGAATGTGTATCTGGTCGTCATCAGGCAACCTCCGCGGTCGCGCCGGCTTTCGCGGCGAATTCGGTTTCAAGCCATTGTTCGAGGAAACGGGTGTCGAACGCGCCGCGCCTGACGTTCTCGTCCTCGGCCAGCGCCAGATGGAGCGGAATGGTCGTCGCGATGCCCTCGATCGTCAGGCCGTCCAGCGCGCCCTTCAGCCGCGCCAGGCAGGCCTCGCGCGTTCCGGCCCACACGATGAGCTTGCCGACGAGCGAATCGTAGAACGGCGGGATCGTGTAGCCCTCGTAGAGCATCGTGTCGAAGCGAATGCCCTCGCCTTGCGGCACGACGAGCCGGCTTATCGTGCCCGGCGCCGGCATGAACCCCTTGAAGGGATCCTCCGCATTGATGCGGCATTCGATGGCATGGCCTTCGGCGACGATATCCGCCTGGCGGATCGACAGCGGCGCGCCCCCGGCAACGCGGATCATCTCCTCGACGAGATCGATCCCCGTGATCATCTCCGTGACGGGATGCTCGACCTGGATGCGGGTGTTCACCTCGATGAAGTAGAACTCCCGCGTCGCCTCGTCATAGAGATACTCGACCGTCCCGGCCCCGCGATAGCCGACCTCGCGGGCGAGCGCCACGGCGCTGTCGCAAAGCCGCGTGCGCACCTCGGCCGGCAGCAGGAAGGACGGCGCCTCCTCCCAGACCTTCTGGCGGCGGCGCTGCAGCGAGCATTCGCGCTCGAAGCAATGGACGAAGTTCTCGCCGTCGCCGAGGATCTGCACCTCGACATGGCGGGCCTTGGTGATGACCTTTTCGAGATAGAGGCCGCCATCGCCGAAGGCCGCGAGCGCCTCGGCGGAGGCCTGCGGGAAATGGCGCTCCAGGTCGGCGAGGTCGGCGGCGATGCGGATACCGCGACCGCCGCCGCCTGCCGCCGCCTTGATCATGATCGGAAAGCCGGTCTTCGCCGCCACGGCCCTTGCCTCCTCGATCGTCGCAAGGCGTCCCGCGCTGCCCGGAACGGTCGGCACGCCGGCCCTTGCGGCCACCTCGCGCGCCGCGACCTTGTCGCCGAGCAGGCGGATGGCGTCGCCCTTCGGGCCGATGAAGATCATGCCCGCCGCTTCCACGGCATCGGCGAAATCGGCATTCTCCGACAGGAAGCCGTAGCCGGGATGGACGGCATCGACCCCGGCCGCCTTCGCGGCATTCACCACGGCCTCGATGTTGAGATAGGATTTCCTCGGCGCCGGCGAGCCGATGTCGACGGCCTCGTCGGCAAGCCTCACCGCAAGCATGTCGGCATCGGCCGCGCTGTGGACCTGCACGGTGCGGATGCCGAGCGCCTTCGCCGCCCTGATGATGCGCACCGCGATCTCGCCGCGGTTGGCAACGAGGAGCGAGCGGATGGTCATGCCTCCACCTCGGCGATGACCTGGCCCGCCATGACCGGCTCCTCGTTGTCGACGAGGAAGGTGATGTTGCGGCCGTCGACGCCCGCCGGCACTTCCTGGAAGGTCTTCATGACCTCGATGAGCCCGATCGCATCGCCGCTCGCCACCGCGTCGCCATCCGCCTTGAACGGCGGCACGTCCGGCGAGGAGGCCCGGTAGAAGGTGCCCGGCAGGGGCGATCTGATCTCGATCTTGCTCATGTTTTCTCTCTCTCCACTTTATAAGGTCAGCGCGCGGCCACGTCGGCGACCGGCGCGATGCGAATGCCCGCCCCCACCAGCGCCTCGCGCATCTGGCGCGCGATGTCGAAGGCGCCGAGCGTGTCGGAATGGAAGCAGATGGATTCGAAGTCGATGGCGATGTCGTTGCCCTTGACCGTGCGGACCCTGCCCTCCTTGCAGGCGCGCAGGACCTTGCGGGCGATGGCCGCCGGGTCGGGCCGGCCGGCATCGCGGGTAAAGACGATGGAACCGCTGTCGTCATAGTCGCGGTCGGCGTAGAATTCCCGCACGACCGGCTGGCCGGCCTCGCTCGCCGCGCGCCATGTGGCCGAGCCGCCCATGCAGAAGATATAGGCGTTCGGCTCGACGGTGCGCATGTATTGCACGAAGATCTGCGACAGCTCCGGGTTGACCGCCATCTCCATGTAGAGCGCGCCGTGCGGCTTGACGTGCTGCAGGCGCACGCCGTGGCGATGGGCGAATTCCCTGATGGCGCCGACCTGGTAGACGACGTCGTTGACCAGTTCCTTGGCGGTGCCGGCAATCTTGCGGCGGCCGAAGCCCTGAAGGTCGTTGTAGCCGGGATGGGCGCCGATGCCGACGCCGTGCTCGGCGGCGAGCCGCACGGTCTGGTCCATCAGGTTCGGATCGCCGGCATGGAAACCGGCGGCGATGTTGGCCGAGCTGATCAGCGGCATGAGGGAAGCATCGTCGGTATCGCCGACGCGCCAGCGGCCGAAAGCCTCGCCCATGTCGCAGTTGATGTCGACGACCTCGCGCACTGTCTCTTCCCTCAAATGCTTTTTCTCGCCCCGGAAACGCTAGGCTGTTTGTTACCTTTTGAAAAATTCTATTTTTCCATGTATCAATTCTGAAAATCAGAACGGATTGCCTCTTTTTGTTGCGCCGCAAAAATACGGCAAAACAATCGGGTAGGCGGAAAATGCCCGGAACGCAGGGGTTTCCTGCCTAAGCTCGCATCAGCCATTCTGATTTTTCGATATACGGGCACGGAAAATCAGAAGGGAATCCACAGCCTTGACGATCAGCCTCAGACAGATCCGCTACTTTGTCGCGACCGCCGAGCTCGGCCAGATCTCGCAGGCGGCCATCGACCTGTCCATCTCGCAGTCCGCCGTCACGACGGCGATCAAGGAGCTGGAGCGGACGGTCGGCGTCGGCCTCTTCCTGCGCACGCCGCACGGCATGGACCTGACCTCCGCCGGCCGGCAGTTCCTGTCCCATGCCTACGAGATCCTGAAGAAGGTCGATGAGGCGACGCATCTCAATGTCGTCAGCAGCGAGATCGAAGGCACGCTGACGGTCGCGGCCACCTACACGGTCATCGGCTACTTCCTGCCGCTGCATATCGAGCGGCTGCGCCGGCTCTTCCCGAGGCTCGAAATACAGCTCTTCGAACTCAACCGCGAATCCATCGAGGAAGGGCTTCTCAGCAACCGCTACGACATGTCGGTGCTGCTCACCTCCAACATCCTCAACCCGGCGCTGGTGACGGAAAAGGTGCTGAGTTCGACGCGGCGGCTCTGGCTGCCGGCGCAGCACCATCTTCTCCAGGCCGAAACGGTCGGGCTGAAGGACGTTGCCGAGGAGCCCTACATCATGCTGACGGTGGACGAGGCCGCCCATTCCGCCCTCAAGTACTGGAGCGCCACGCCCTACCAGCCGCGCGTCATCCTGCGCACCTCGTCGGTGGAGGCGGTGCGCTCGCTCGTGGCGAACGGCCAGGGCGTGGCGATCCTCTCCGACATGGTGCACCGGCCCTGGTCTCTGGAGGGCCGGCGCATCGAGACCGTTAATATCAGCGACGCCGTACCCGCCATGGATGTCGGCCTCGCCTGGCGGCGGAACATGGAGCTTACGCCGCCCATGCTCGCCTTCCGGTCCTATTTCCAGCAGGCCTTCCACCTGCCGGAACGCTGATCAGCCGGCCGCCAGGAACCAGGAGCGGCGCGCCTGCGTCAGGCCCGCTGCATAGATGCAGAAGGCGATCACGGCGGTTGCCGGCGCGGAGAGTTCCGCATAGCCGCCGCCCCAGACATGAAGCCAGATGCCGATGGCCGCGGCGACGAGCCAGGCGCCGATGCCGAGCGGGTTGAAGGCGGGCACATGGCTGGAGCGGTATTCGATGATGCCGCCCACCAGCGCGCTGTACCGGTCGATCAGGATATGCGCCATGGCGACGGCCACCCAGGCGACGACGAAGATGCCCTGGTAGGCAAGCGCCGAGAGCAGATAGGCAAAGACATCCGCGAGCATCAGCACGTAGACGATCGCGCCGACCGCGACCGCCCAGCCGATCCGCCCGAAGGGCAGCTTGCCGAAGAGCTGCACCAGCGCTTCCATGTTGACGGCGGCGAGATAGTAGTTTGCCGTGTTGATGCGGGTCTGCGTGACCCAGACGAACAGCAGCCCCCAGATGCCCATGAGCTTCAGCAGCGCCAGGAGCACGCTGACCTCCGAAAGCGCGCCGAGATCCGGCACCGTGCCGATCATGAACATGCCGAAGAGCCCGCTCACCAGGAACGCCATGGCATAAAAAGGCATTCCGAAGTTGAACCAGGCGTGATAGCCCGCATCCTCCGTGCGGCCGAAGCGGGCATAGTCGAAGGTGAACATCATCAGCACCCAGATGCCCATGTAGTAGACGAAGCAGGACCACCAGCCGCCGGCCGGCGCGCCGGCTTCCGGCCCGAGGTTCAGCCACTTGTCGCTGTAGCCGTATTCGCCGACGGCGAGAAAGACCGCGACGACGAGGCCGAGGATGTAGAACGGCAGCAGCACGCCGTTGAACTTGTCGAGCCAGGTCTGGATGCTGCCGAAGATCAGCGGCACGCTGTAGAGGACGACGATCAGCGCCGCGAGCGGATAGGAGATCGACGGCAGGATCGTGGTGATGCCGACGGCGATCACCGAGCCCTCGAAGACGGCGTAGTAGATCGCCGTGGCGCAGAAGATGAGCGTCGCCAGCCCCGCCCCGACATTGCCGAACAGCACGCGCGAGAACAGCGCGACGGAAAGCCCGGTGCGGATGGCGAAGCGGCTGAGCACCGCATTGACGAGGCCGTAGACGACCACCGAAAGCACCATGCCGATAATGGCATTACGCGTGCCGAAATTGAGCGCCATCGCCGCGCCGACGACGATATAGAAGACGGCGCTGCACACCGCCCACCACGCCATGGTCAGTGCCCCCCGGGGCATGCGCGCCTGCGGCGGCACCGCCACGTTGGAGAAATCAGAAGTCTCGGCCTCCGCGGCCGATAGGTTGCCTGCCATTGTAGTCCCCTCCTTGTTGCAGGTGGCCGCCCCCGCCCGAAGGCGGGGCAGGCCGTCAGTCTTCCCGTGTCAGCAGATAGCTGCCGCTTTCATGCAGGACGCTCGTCCAGCCGGGCTCGATGACGATGGTCGTCGTCACCTCCTCGATGATGGCCGGCCCCGTGATGCGGGCGCCCGCGCCGAGCTTCGCGCCGTCGTAGACCGGCGTTGAGACCGGCTTGCCCGACTGGTCGAAGATCGCATCGCGATGGCCCTTCAGCGCCTCGCGGGCATCGCCGCCTTCGGCAAGCTTCGGCGGGCGGACCTTCTCGATGCGGCCGTAGATGGTCGATTCCAGGTTCACCACCTCGACCGCGCTGTGGCGCTCGGCATAGGTGTAGAGCTCCTCGTGGCGGGCGTGGAAGGCGTCCTTGACCTTCTCGATCGTCGTTTCGTCGATCGGGAAGGTGCCGATGTCCACGGTGCATTCATGCACCTGGCCGACATAGCGCATGTCGATCGAGCGCTTGATGTCGATGGCATCGGCGGCAAAGCCGTCCGCCTCCAGATGCGAAACGCCCTTGGCCTCGATCTCCTTGAACAGGCTGTCGATGCGCTCGTAGGCCGCCGCATTGTCGAGGCGCACCGGCGCGGGCGCCATGTAGTTGTACTTCACGTCGGAGATGATCTGGCCGAAGGCGCACAGGCCCGAGGCGAGCTTGGGCAGGATGATGGTATCGATGCCCATCTCCCGCGCCAGCGCCGTGATATGCGCCGCCGTTGCGCCCCCTGCCCCGACCAGCACGAAATCGCGCGGATCGTAGCCGCGCTCGACCGAGACGCGGCGGATGCCGTTGACCATCGAGTTGTTGACGATGGCGAACATGCCGTAGGCCGCCTGCTCCACGGAGATGCCGAGCGGTCCTGCCACCCGCGCCACCGCCGCGCGCGCCTTTTCGATGTCGAGCGGCAGCTTGCCGCCGAGAAGCCCCTCGGGGTTGAGGTAGCCGAGCACGAGGTTCGCATCCGACGTCGTCGGCTCGACGCCGCCGCGGCCGTAGCAGGCCGGGCCCGGCTCGGAGCCGGCCGATTGCGGGCCGACCTGCAGCAGGCCGAGCGGATCGATCCAGCCGATCGAGCCGCCGCCCGCGCCCAGCGTCTCGACCTGGATCATCGGCACGCCGATGCGGTAGCGCAGGAAGTCGATGTTCTTGTTGAGGTTGGTCTGGCCGTTGCGGGTGAGCGTGATGTCGAAGGATGTCCCGCCCATGTCGACGGTGATGACGTTCCTGTGGTCGAAGGGCGCGCCGGCATAAAGGCCTGCCTGAGGCGCCGACGCCGGACCGGAATTGATGGCGTAGACCGAGCGGTCGGTCATGACCTGGCCCACGGCAAGGCCGCCGTTCGACTGGAAGTAGCGCACCGGCTGCTTCGCGCCGAGCTTGCGGAAATAGGCGTCGACCGCCGCCACGTAGCGGCGCATGACGGGGGCGAGATAGGCGTTCGTCACCGCGGTGGAGGTACGGGTATATTCGCGCACCTGCGGGTAGAGCTCGCCGCCGACCGTGAGGATCGCCTCCGGCATCATCTCGCGCACGATCTCCGCCGCACGCCGCTCGTGGCTCGGATCGAGCACCGACCAGACGAAGGAGATGGCGACGGTCTCGACGCCCTCCTTCAGGAAGAGCCGGCAGGCCTCGCGCACATCCTCCTCGTGCAGCGGCGTGCGCACCGAACCGTCCGACAGGACGCGCTCGCGCACGCCGCGCCTGAGATAGCGCGGCACCAGCATGGTCGCCGCCGGATATTCGGGATCGTAGCGGAAGCCGTCTTCCTTGTGGCCGTTGCGGATCTCGATGGAGTCCTCGTGGCCCGCCGTGCAGATCAGCCCCGTCCTGCCGCCGCGGTGGGTGATGAGCGCGTTGAGGCCGACGGTGGTGCCGTTGATGCAGAGGTCGCAGTTGGCGATGATGTCCTCGATCGGCTTGCCGAGATCGGCGGCGATCAGCCCGAGCCCGTTCTCGATGGCCCTGGTGGGATCGGAGGGCGTGGAGAGCGCCTTGAAGAGCTTGACTTCTCCGGTCGCACGGTCGGCGATGACGAAGTCGGTGAAGGTGCCGCCGGCATCGATGCCGAGGCGGTAGGAATGCATGGTCATGTCTGGTCTTCCTTACGCGGTGGCTCTGAGCCGTTCGGTTGCGGCCGTGTCGACGTCGAGGGTCTCCCGGTTCGCGATCACGACGCCGTAGTCGAGACGGGCGCCCTCGATGGAGACGAGGCCGTTGCGCACGTCCGAGATCACCTTCTCGACGGGCCGTTCGAACGGATTGCCGTAGCCGCCGCCGCCCGGATTGAGGTTGGTGATCGTCTGGCCCGGCTTGATGGTCTGGATGATGTTCTTGCGCTCGACCTCGACCTTGCCGTCGCGGCGCAGCTCCACCCGGCCGACCTTGGTGTCGACCATCGCAGACTTCGCGCCCGCCGCGCCCATGGCCGGAATGCGCCGGCCCTCGCCGAAGCCGATGCACAGCATGTCGCCATTGAGCGGCTCGACCTCCCAGGCCGTGCCGGAGCCGCCGCGGAACTTGCCGGCGCCGCCCGAGTCGGTCATCAGCGCATAGCGGTGGATGACGATGGGATAGGAATATTCGAGCAGCTCGACATCGCCCGAGGTGAGCGCCCCGAAGCAGCATTCCGGGCCGACGGCGTGCCAGCCGTCCTGCTTGGGCGTCGCCCCGCCGCCGGAGATGATGGTGGCGAGCACCATGGTCACGAACTCCTCGTTGGTGCGGGCGTCGCGGCCGGCGATGTTGAGGCCGTTGGCATGGCCCCAGGAAGCCGAAACCTTGGAGGGCATCGCCTTCTCGAAGGCGAGGCGCACGGCGTCCGTCAGCGTCTCCATCGGCGTCGTCGTGCAGTTCATGTGCGGGGCCGGCTCCTGCGCGTTGCACAGCGTGCCCTTCGGCCCGAAGTCGAGGCTGACGCAGCGATAGAGCCCTTCGTTGTAGGGCGGCGGCAGGGCCGCGAACATCATCAGGCCGAGATAGACGCCGGAATGCGAATTGCCCTCGTAGGAATTGATGAAATAGGGGATCTGCGGCGGGCTATCGATGGCGATGTGGCAGCTATCGCCGGTGATCGTCACCGTCGCCTTGATCTCGAAGTCGCCGAAGCCGTGGCCGGCATCCTCCAGGATGGCGGCGCCTTCATAGGTGCCGTCAGGCACCGTGGCGATCAGCGCGCGCATGTGCCGGTCGGCCATTTCGAGCAACGTGTCGACGCAGGCATCCACCTCGGCCTTGCCGTACTTGTCGAGCATGGCGATGAGGTTGCGCTCGCCCACCTGGCAGGCGCCGATGAGCGCGCGGAAGTCGCCTTCCTGGTCGCGGCGCGCGCGCATGTTGGTGAGGATCATGTTGAGCACGTCGTGGCGCGGCGTGCCGCGGTCCCAGATCTTCACCGGCGGGATGCGCAGGCACTCGGCGTAGATCTCCGTGGCGTTCGGGTTGTAGCCCGCCGGCACCGGCCCGCCGATGTCGGTGAGATGGCCCTTGCAGACGGTCCAGTAGACCAGCTCGCCCTTGTAGAAGACCGGCTTGTACATGCAGGTGTCGATGGCATGGCTGCCGCCGAAGGCCGGGTCGTTGTGAAGGAAGAGGTCGCCTTCGTGGATGTCGTCGCCGAAGAAGGCCGCGACCGCCTTCATGGCGGGGATGAGCGAGCCGAGATGGATCGGGATGTCCTGGCCCTGCAGGATCATCTCGGGCCGGGCGTTGAAGAGCGCCGTCGAATAGTCGTGCGCCAGGTTGAAGACCGACGAGCGCGCCGTCTTTTCGAGCGCAAGCGTCATTTCGCGCTGAGTCGTCTCGAGCATGCCCCGCACGACCGAGAGCGTGATCGGGTCTACTTTTGCAGTCTGGGTATGAAGCATCGTGTTCACGCTGGTTGAGGGCGAGAACCGACGGCCTGGAAACCGGTCGATAGCTGAAATGTCTGTTCCCTGGCAGCCGGTATCTGTCGCACCGTTGAAGCCGGCTGCAATCTAGGCAGAGTTTTCCGCATCGGTCTTTGCAGCGAGGGAACAACGAATTGCGCGCCGACGCACAAGCTGCCATTTTCATTGCCTGGCAGAAATCCTGTGCGTACCTTCGATCCCAAGAGGACAAGCCGCATGAAGACGAGCATCACCACGAGCGCGACGCGCCCGCCCGACCGCAGCCGCCACTGGCACGAGGCCATCGCCTCGGCCTATTTTCCGCTCGACCTTCGCTTCCGCGAGGCCGACCGGTTTTCCGGCGACCTGACCACCTGGCAGTTCGGCAACGTGTCGATCTCCCGCCTCACCTGCGATGCGCTGCAATATCTGCGCCTGCCGCACCATTTCCGCGGCGCGCGGGAGGAGGAGTTCCTCGTGACCGTGCCGGCACGGGCGGAGGTGTTCTTCTCCCAGTGCGGCCGCGAGGTCAAATGCCGGCCGGGCGGCTTCTTCCTCGAGCGCAGCAGCGAGCCCTACCAGTTCAGCCACGCGGAAGCGGCGGACATGTGGGTGCTGAAGGTCGAGGCCGACGCGCTGGGCGGGCGGATGCGCGCGCCGGACCGCTTCTGCACCCTCCAGTTCGAGGCCAACAACGGCGCCGGCGGCCTCTTCACCGACATGCTGCACCTCCTGCCCGGCCGTTTCGACGGCATGACGGCGGAGGCGCGGGTCACCGTCGGCCGGCAGCTCGTCGACCTGCTGGTGCTGGCGATCAAGGCCGACGACCGCGTGCTGACCTCGGGCAACTCGACGGTGCGCAGCGCCCATCTCGCCCGCATCGAGGCCTATGTGCGCGCTAACCTGCAGGACTTCCGGCTCGACCCGGATCGCATCGCCCGGGCCTGCGGCATCTCCACCCGCTATCTCCACGAACTGTTCAAGGACACCGACGAGACGGTGCGCACCTGGATCCGCGACCAGCGTCTCGCCGCCTGCCGGGAAGCGCTGGAGGATCCCGACAACGTCCAGACGGCCGCCGAGATCGCCTATAGCTGGGGCTTCAGCGACCAGACCCAGTTCTCGCGCGCCTTCAAGGCGCGTTTCGGCCTGCCGCCGGGCGAGTTCCGCGAAAAGGCCCACCGCGGCTGACATCGGGCGCCCGCCTGAATTGTCGCCGTTTCCGGCGGACGATAATAATTTGACTTTTTTACTCAAGTTAATATACGACTCTGTCCGAACGCGAGGCGAGCGTATTCGGCATGACCCTAGACAACCTGATACCGCCGGGCGGCATGACGCCGGGCGATCTTGTTCGGCTCGGCGCCGAATTCGCGCTGGGCATGGAGCCCATCGACATGGCGCCGCAGGTGCTGGAAACGCCGATCTATACGGGGCGCCTGCTGGCGCATGAGGTCCAGCCGGGGCTGATGCTCAGCGCGGGCGACGTCACCTACATCCGCGAGCAGAGTTTCGCCGTCGAGATGGAACCGGCTCTCGTCTGCGGCATCATGCTTTCGGGCGATCCGGTCCGCACCGAAGTTGATGGCTATGGAAGCTTCGTCCGCCACCCGCATCAGGTCAATCTCATGGGGTTCGACCGCCCTATCCGCTACACGACGCCGCTGCAGCGCGGGCGGAATTTCCGCACCGCCGGCTTTGTGCTGCAGCCGGCCTTCTTCGACCGTTTCGGGAACGATGTCGACGACGATGGCGTCAGTGCGCTGCGCGACCTGATGACCGGCGGCTTCCGCACGGCGACCATCACCCATTCGCCGCGCATCGGCGAGATCGCCCGGCTCTGCCTCGAACATCCCTATGGCGGCCATCTCGGCCGGCTGTTCCTGGAAAGCAACGCGCTCGCCTATGTCATCGAGGTGGCGCAGGCGCTGAAGGACGAACGGCGCCTCGTCTCCCTTGTCGGGCGGCGCGAATATGACCGCGTGATGCATGCCCGCGAGATTCTGGACGGCGACCTCGTCAACACCCCGACCACGCTGGAACTGGCACGGCGCGTCGGCATCAACGTCACGACCCTCCAGGCCAATTTCAAGGCCGTCTTCGGCCGGACGATCTTCGGCCATGTGCGCGAGCAGCGACTGATGGTGGCGAAGATCCTGCTGCAAGAACACCGGCTTTCGGTGGCCGAGGCCGGGCGTCGCGTCGGCTTCTCCCGCCCCTCCGCCTTCAGCGCCGCCTATCGCAGGCATTTCGGCCATCCGCCGCGGTCGGAACACCGGCAGCCCGATGGAATGCAGCCAGGCTGAGCGCGCCGCCAACTATTGCGTTTTGCGAATGTTTGCCTGCGTTGCGCGAAAGTCGAGTTATATCCTCAAGAATGCCCGACCCGCTATTTGTGGCGTCCATCACGGACTCGGGGACAAGGCATATGAACACCATTTCGCGCGCACGGCTGGTTTCAACCACGGCGCTTGCGGCCCTAGGCTTCACCATCGCGGCAGCCGGGCAGGCACAGGCCCAGCAAGCCGACGAAGCGACGACGCTCGAAGCCGTCGTCGTAACCGGCACCAAGCGCCCGCAGGACGACGTCTCCCTGCCCGTCGCAACAACGATCCTCGGCCCGGAAAACGTGAAGCCCTCCTCGCTCGACCCGGTCGGCGACGTTGCCCGCCAGACGCCGGGCACCAACTTCCTGGATTTCGGCCGCTTCGGCGAAAGCTACATGACCATGCGCGGCCTCTCCACGCTCGGCTCGGCGATGAACTCGCTCGACAGCGTGATCGGCCTTTCCGTCGACGGCGTCCCGACGACGCTCTCGGCGATCGGCGCGCCCTTCCTCGATGTCGAACAGGTCGAGGTGCTGCGCGGCCCGCAGGGCACGACCTTCGGCCGCAACGCCTTCGCCGGCGCGATCAATGTGGTGAGCAAGCCCGCCGACGGGACGAAGGAGAACATCGTCAGCACGGAGATCGGTTCCGATGGCCATGCCTTCATCGAGGGCACCACGGGCGGCTGGCTGATCGACGACCTCGTTGCCGGCCGCACGACGTTGCGTTTCCAGAAATTCGATGGCGACATTCCGAACCCGATCACCGGCAAGGACGAGGGCAGCGCGAAGCTCGGCGCGGCGCGCGGCACGCTGCGCATCACGCCGGACGATTCGTTCACCATCGACATCACCGGCGGCTTTTCCAGGGACACACGACACAACTCCGCCTTCCTCCTGCTGGAATCGCCCGACTTCCCGATCAGCGGCGCCGACACCACGCCGGTCAACCGCCAGCAGATCGCGCACGGTTCAATCAAGGTCACCAAGGAATTCGAGCCCTTCATCCTGACCGCGACGACGAGCTACCAGGACATCAAGCTGCACAATACCGGCGACTTCACCGACGCCTTCATCTTCTCCAACGCAACCGGCCTGCCGCCGTCCTTCTTCAACGACCCCAACGCGCAGAAGGTGGTCTTCGACGACCACGAGCGCATCTTCAACCAGGAAGTCCGCCTCAACTCGCATGAAGACGCGGCCGTGCAATGGGTCGTCGGCGCGAACTATTTCAAATCGGACTTCACGACCCATCGCGTGCAAGATGTCGGCAGCTATTCGCCGACGCTGAACGGCACCTTCGACAACGCCATCGACAGCGAGACGATCGCGGCCTTCGCCGACGCGGCGGTGCCGCTCGACGAGCGTTTCACCCTTTCGGGCGGCCTGCGCCTTGCCCATGACAGGCAGACGCTCGACGCCAACTATGTCTCCAACGGCTTCCCCGGCACCATCCCGGCCTTCGCGCAGGACAACGCCTTCAGCGACACCTACCTGACCGGCCGCATGGCGCTCTCCTACAAATGGAACGACCGCGCCATGAGCTATGCCTCCGTGGCGCGCGGCTATTCCTCCGGCGGCTTCGAGAAGACGACGGCCTATGCCGGCTTCGGCCTGCCCTCGACTCCCTTCCTGCCGGCGACGTCGTGGACCTACGAGATCGGCACCAAGGCCGAGCTGACCGATGCCATTCGCGTCAGCGGGGCGATCTTCTACAACGACGTGAAGGACGGCCAGCTCACGGGCTTCGATCCGGGCACGCTGCTGCCTTTCATGACGAACCAGGCCTTCGAGAGCTACGGCGTTGAAGCGAACGTGACCGCCACGGTCGCCGACGGGCTGGATTTCACGGTGGGCGGCGCGCTCATCAATTCCCGCCTCGTCGACGTCACGCCGCAATCGGCGCTCGCGGGGGCGCTGGAGGGCAACAAGGTGCCGCAGGTGCCCGGCTTCTCCGCCAATCTCGGCGTCACCTACCGCACGGAGGCCGATGCGCTCGGCTTTGCCGGCGAATTCTTCGTCGGCGCCAACTACCAGTATGTCGGCACCCGCTATTCGGACATCCAGAACAGTGCGAAGATGGCCGCCTACCACATCGTCAATGCGGAACTCGGCTGGGAGAAGGACAATCTGAAGGTCTACGCCTTCGGACGCAACCTGCTCGACGAGCGCCCGCTCTCCTACGCCTTCACCTACGCGCCGGGAACGACGGCCGCCTATATCGGCCGCGGCCGCGTCATCGGCCTGGGGGCGACGATCAAGTGGTAGGCATATCAGCAGCATTCCCGCGCATCCCGGTCATGCCGGCGGGGCCGCGCCTTTCCGTTCTCTTGCGGGGCTGCTGATGGGTGCGCGTTTCCAGCGGACGATGATGAAGGCTCTCGGAGCCACCGATCACGTCATGACGGTGGTTTCGGCCACGAACCTCACGCCCGGCTTCCGCCGCATCCGCTTTTCCGCCCCGACCATGATCGACGGGCGCGAGACGCCGACGGCAAGCTATGTCCGCCTCTGGGCGCCCGATCCCGACGATCCGGCCAAGGTGCACCAGCGCGGCTATACGCTGGTCGACCCGGACCCGGCGCGTGGCGAGGTCAGCTTCGATTTCGTGCTGCACGAGCCGATGGGGCCGGCCTCCGCCTGGGCGGCGGCGGCAAGGCCCGGCGACACGATCAACGCGTCCTACTACATGTTCCACAAGTTCGAGCCGCCGGAAAATCCGGAAGGCTACCTGCTGATGGGCGATCCCGCGGCCATTCCCGCCATCAACGGCATCCTCGGCGTCCTGCCGCCGGACGCCGCCGTCGTCGTCGTCCTGCAGGCCCATCTGCCGGAGGACCGGGATATTCCCGTCACCTTCCATCCGGGCGCCGAGGTGATCTGGACCGGCGAAGGCACCGGCGCGCTCGCCGCCGCCGTGCCCGCCCGCGACTGGTCGAACTGGTATGCCTGGATCGCCGCGGAAAACGCCGCGATCAAGGACCTGCGCGCGAACCTCAACCGCGTGCACGGCTTCCCGCTCGCCGACATCAAGCACGCCGCCTACTGGATCCGCGGCAAGGCGATGCGCCTGCGCAAGGAAGCGGGCGAAGAGGCGGCGGCACCCGCTCCGCCACCGCCCGCCGCGCCCCCTCGGAAGGCTGCGCCGCGCTGGCGCTCGCAGCGCGGACAGGAACTGCTCGCCTCGCTGCGCTGGAAGCTGCGCGCCGCCGGTGCCCTGCAGGCCGTCATCTCGCTGATGCAGCTCGCCCCGCTGGTCCTGCTTGCGGAGCTCGGCCGCCGGCTGCTGGCGGGCGAGGCCAACGCGGAAACGATGACGCCGCTGATCCTGTGGGCGCTCGGCCTTTTCGGCGGTGCCGCCCTGCTCTCGACCGTGCTGATGTTCTGGCTGCATGCCGTGGATGCCCGCTTCGGCCATGAGCTGCGCCGCTCGATCGTCGCCAAGCTCGCCCGCCTGCCGCTAGGCTGGTTCACCGACCGCAATGCCGCCAGCGTGCACCAGGCGGTGCAGGAGGATGCCGGGCGATTGCATTACATGGTCACCCATGCCGTGCCCGATGTCGTTGCGGGCATCGTCACGCCGCTCGCCGTCATCGTCTATCTCTTCACCGTGGATGCGGCGCTCGCCGGCCTGCTCTTCCTGCCGCTCATCGCCTTCGTCGCCCTTTTCGCCCACATGATGCGCGGCGTCGCCGACAAGCTGGTGGAATATGCCGACTGGACCAGGCGCGCCAATGCCGCGGCCAGCGCCTTCATCGAGGCCTTGCCCGTCGTGCGCGTCTTCGGCGGCGACGGCAGGGCGTTGCGCACGGTGCTGAACGGCCAGGCGGCCTTCCTCAACGGCTGGCAGCGCCCGATGGCCGGCCGCAAGGTCGCCTCGCAGCTTGCGATCCAGCCGCCGGCCTTCCTGCTGCTCATCACGGCCGCCGGCTGCTGGCGCATCCTCTCCGGCGCCATGGCGCCCGCCGATCTCCTGCCCTTCCTCTTCCTCGGCACCGCCTTCGGCACGCAGATCACCGCCGTCATGTACGGCTTCGTGCCGATGCGCGAGGCGAAGCAGGCGGCAAGCCGCATCGGCACGCTGCTGGAGGAGCCGGAACTCGATCGCAGCCGCGCGCTGCGCGCCCTCTCGCCGGGTCCGCTCGGCCTGCGCTTCCAGAATGTCAGCTTCGGCTACCGGCCGCGCAAGCCGGTGCTCCAGGACATCGACCTCGTTCTGGCGCCCGGCACGCTGACCGCCCTGGTCGGCCCGAGCGGCGCCGGCAAATCCACCCTCGCCGGCCTGCCGGGTCGCTTCCACGACGTGACGGGCGGCGCGATCCGGCTGATCGCCGGCGAGACGGAAATCGACATCCGCGACGTCCATCCGCAGGTTCTCCAGCGCACGGTCGGCTTCGTCTTCCAGGATGTGCGCCTGATCAAGGGCACGCTCCGCGACAATATCGCGCTTGCACGTCCCGAGGCGAGCCAGGCCGAAATCGAAGCGGCCGCCCGCGCCGCCCATATCCACGAGCGCATCGTGCAAGCGTCCAAAGGCTACGACAGCATCATCGGCGAGGACCTGCGGCTTTCCGGCGGCGAGGCGCAGCGCCTCTCCATCGCCCGCGCACTGATCGCCGATCCGCCGATCCTCGTGCTCGACGAGGCCACCGCCTTCGCCGACCCGGAATCCGAGCATCTCGTGCAGCAGGCGCTCGGCGCGCTCATCGGCAGGCGCACCGTCCTCGTCGTGGCGCACCGGCTGCACACCGTGGTGCATGCCGACCGCATCGCCGTCATGGATCGCGGCCGCATCGTGCAGCAGGGCGACCATGCGGCGCTGATCGCCGAGCCCGGCCTCTACCGCGACCTGTGGCTCGCCGGGGAAAGGAAAGCCTCGTGATCATCTCCGCCCTCCTGCCGCCGGAGGCGCGCCCGCGCCTCGCCCCCTTTGCCGTCCTCGTCATCGTGGCGGCTGCATTGCGCGCGACATCCGCGCTTGCGCTCGTGCCGCTGCTCGGCGCGCTGTTCTCGCCGGTTCCGCAGGGCGCCCTGCCCTGGCTCGGCCTGCTTGCCGCCGGCGTCGCGGCCGGCTGGGCGCTGGAGCGCTTCCTGGTGATCCGCGCCTTCGATCTCGGCTTTGCCATGATGACCTCGATGAACGCCCGCCTTGTCGATCATCTCCTCGCCGTGCCCGTCGGCTGGTTCGGCGCCGAGCAGCAGGCGCAGGCGAAACGCGCCCTCGCCGGCGCCATGCCCGAGCTCTTCGCAAGCTCGGTCAATCTGGCGACGCAGGCCTCCATCGCCGCGACGCTGCCGTTCACCATCGGTATCGGCCTTCTGTTCGTCGCCTGGCCGCTCGGCCTCGCGGCGCTTGCCGCCGCCCCCCTGCTGCTCGGCGCGCTGTTGCTCGGCGGACGGCTGATGCGCCGCGCCGAGGCCGATTTCGCCGCCGCCTCGGGCGAGGCCGCCGCCCGCACGGAGGAATTCGCCCACGCCCAGCTCGTGCTGCGCGCCGCCGGCCGCACCGGCATGGAGGGCACGCCGCTCGGCGCGGCGATCGACGCCCAGAAGGCCGGGGGATTGCGCGTGCTCTGGTTCACCCTGCCCGGCACGCTGCTTTTCTCGCTTGCCATGCAGGGCACCCTCGTCGCCATGGTGGCCGTCCTGGCACTCCTCTATTTGGACGGCACCGTCGATGCCGCCCGCACGGTGGCCCTGATCGTCGTGGTGCTGCGCTTCCTGGAGCCGCTGAACACCCTGTCGGAGCTTTTCCCCGCGCTGGAATCCACCCACGCCGCCGCCGGGCGCACCCTTGCCGTGCTCGACGTGCCGGCCCAGCCGGTCCCGGCGCGGGACAGCACGCCCGGCACACCGGAGATCGAATTCCGCGATGTGCATTTCCACGCCAACGGCACGCATATCCTCGACGGCGTCACCTTCACCGCCCCCGCCGGTAAGACGACCGCGCTTGTCGGCCCCTCCGGTTCCGGCAAGAGCACGATCCTCTCGCTGATCGCCCGCCTGCACGATGTTTCCACGGGCGAGATCCGCCTCGCAGGCCATGATGTGCGCGCCTACGAGCCCGCCACCCTGATGGACCAGCTTTCCATCGTCTTCCAGAACGTGCAGCTCTTCGAAGGCGGCATTGCCGAGAACATTCGCCTCGCCCGCCCGGGGGCCGGCAATGCGGCGCTGCGCGAGGTCGCGGCCGCAGCCTGTGTCGACGAGATCGTGGAACGCCTCGGCAGTTGGGACGCGCCGGTCGGCGAAGGCGGCAACAACCTGTCGGGCGGCGAGCGCCAGCGCGTCAGCATCGCCCGCGCCCTCCTCAAGAACGCGCCGATCCTGCTGCTCGACGAGGCGACAAGCGGCCTCGACACGTTGAACGAGGTGGCCATCGCCACCGCGCTTGCCCGCTTCGGCCACCGCACCGCTTTCATTGTCGCGCATCGCATCGAGACGATCGCCAGAGCAGACCACATTTTTTTCATCGAACATGGCCGCATCGTCGAATCCGGCGACCGCAACGACCTCATCGCCGCCGGAGGCAGGTTCGCCGCCTACTGGAACAGCCGGCGCCAGGCGAAAGACTGGACGCTGGCCTGACAGCCGTACCCGTCGAGACGGTCGGCGAATTCCTCATGCCGCAACCTTTCGAGCGGCACGGGACCAGGTTTCACCCCATCGCCGCGGCAAGAATCCGCCGGACACCCGGTTCGTCCAGCTTCACCGGGTTTCCTCCCGCGCAGGGGTCGAGAAGGCTCATCTCGGCCACCTTCCCGATGTCGACATTCACCAACCCCATGCCCGACAGCTTTTCCGGGATGGACAGGTCCTTGCGCAGGTCCAGGATCCAGTTCAGGACGCCTTCCGGATCCTTGCGCGGAAGGTCGATGACGCGGGCCAGCAATCCGAGTTTATCGGCGATGGCCGGCGTGTTGAATTCGACCACATAGGGCATGAGCACGGCGTTCAAGAGGCCATGATGGGCATCGTGGAGGGCGCCGAGCGGATGGGCGAGCGCGTGGATGGCGCCCAGCCCCTTCTGCAGGGCGACGCAGCCCATGCCGGAGGCGATCAGCATCTGGCCGCGCGCTTCGAGATTGCCGCCGTCGTGCGTGGCGACCGGCAGCCACTTGTGGATCAGCCGCAGCGCATTGAGCGCGATGCCTTCCGCCATCGGGTGGAAGGATGGCGCGCTCAGCGCCTCCAGCGCATGCGACAGCGCGTCCATGCCCGTGGCGGCGGTGATATGCGCCGGCAGGCCGGTGGTGAGCTCGGGGTCCATGATCACGATGTCGGGCATCATGCGCGGATGGAACACGATGACCTTGCGCTTTTCCGCTTCATGCGTGATCACCGAGGAGCGGCCGAGTTCAGAGCCGGTGCCCGCCGTGGTGGGGATGGCGATGACCGGCACGAGGCCGGCGGTGTTCGCGCGCTTCCAGTTGTCGCCGATATCCTCCAGATCCCACATGGGGATGGTCTGGCGGGCCATGAAGGCGATCGCCTTGGCCGCATCCAGCGCGCTGCCGCCGCCGATCGCCACGACCAGATCGTGGTTCCCGGCGCGAAACGCCTCGACGCCCTCGGCGACATTGCCGCCGGTGGGATTGGGCTTGACGTTCCAGAAGAGTTCGACGCCGAGGCCCGCGCTCTTCAGCGCTTCCAGCGTGCGCTGCACGGGATAGAGGTCCTTCAGCCCGGCATCGGTGACGACGAGCGGACGGCTGGCGCCAAGTTCCCGCACCATGTCGCCGAGGCCGGCGATGCGGCCGTTGCCGAAGCGCACGGCGGTGGGGAAGCTCCAGTTGCTGGTGACGGCGGGCGTGTCGATGGACATGGTGCGGACCTTGCTTGTCAGGAGGTGGAAATGCCGGAAGCCTGCCGCCTCAGCGCGCGGCGGCGCAGGACTTCGGCGACGATGACCAGCAGGAAGGCCGGCACGAGATTGATGGTGGCGAGCGCCGGATAGATCGGCGAGGAACCGACGGCGATGCCACTATAGACGAAGATCGGCAGCGTGCGCGCCGTGCCCGCGAGCGAATAGGAAACGTAGAAATTTCCCCAGGAGAGCAGGAACGAGAAGATGGCGGCGGAGAAAATGCCGGGCCACAGCAGCGGGAAGGTGATTTCGCGAAACACCTCCCAACCGCTCGCGCCGGCATCGCGCGCGGCATCCTCCAGCGTCTCGTCGAAGCCATAGACCTGCACCGCCACGACGACGAGGGCGAAGGGCGTGATGTAGACGACATGGCCGATGATGACGGTGACGAGCCCGGTCGAGAAGCCGAGCCAGCTACCCAGCACAGAGAACCACAACAGCATGACCACGCCGAGCAGCAACTGCGGAAACAGCAGCGGCGCGAAGGTGAGCCCCCGGAACGCACCCTGCAGGCGGAAGCGATACCGGATCCAGGCGACCGCGCCGGCAGTGCCGAGCACCGTTGCGAAGACGGTCGAGACCATGGCGACGGCTGCGGAGTTCACGACGGCGGGCAGGAAGTCCGGCTTGTTGAAGAGTTCGCCGTACCATTGCAGGGAGAAGCCTTCGATGGGCAGCGTCAGCACGCGGCTGGATGTGAAGGAGAAGGCGACCAGCGTGGCGATCGGCGCATAGAAGAACACCAGGAGCAGGACGACCGTGCCGACCAGCATCGTATCGACGAGTGCATTGCGCATGCGTTGCGACATCATGCGGGCCTTTCCGTGGTGGACGTGCGGCGAAGGGCGAAGGCTGCGCAGGCGGCGAGCATCAACGCGCCGATGGCAATCAGCACCACGGTGAGCGCCGCGCCGAGCGGCCAGTTCACGCGTGTCTCGAAGCTCTGGCGGATCAGTTCGGACGCGAGCGGAGACGTGCCGCCGCCGAGCACCTTGGGCTCCAGGAAGGCGCCGAGGCTCAGCACGAAGACCAGCACGGCGCCGGAATAGAGCCCCGGCAGCGACAACGGCAGCGTCACCTCGAAAAAGGTCCGGATGCGCGAGGCCCCGGCATCGTAGGCCGCCAGAACGAGGTCGCGATCGATGCGCACCAGCGAGAGGTAGATCGTGAACATCGGATAGGCGACGAGATTGTAGACCATGCCGATCATCGTCCCGGCAGGCGTGAACAGCAGGTTCAGCATCTCCGGCGGGAAACCCGCATGCATCAGCAGCCAGTTGGCGACGCCGTTCTTGTCGAGGATGAGGATCCAGCCGAAGGTCTTGAGCACGGCATCGGTCAGGAAGGCGAAGATGATGAGGATCTGGATCTGCGTCTTGAAGGTCTTCAGCCGCGTCGCCAGCGCATAGGCGGCGGGAAAGGCGATCAGCACAGTGAGCACGACGCAGATCAGCGCCATCGTCACCGTGCGTATCATGATCGTCCAGTAATGCGGCTTGGAGAAGACCTCGGTCCACACTTTCAGGTCCCAGGTCCAGACGAGGCGGTAGAATTGCGTCGTCTGGAAGGTCAGCACCACGGTCATCAGGAGCGGCACGACGAAGAACGCGACCATGACCAGCGCGAGCGGCGCGACGGTGGCGACGAGAACCGGGTCGTTCCAGGATTTGCGCTCGATCCTCATGCTCACTCCGACAGCAGGAAGGCTTGGACGGGATCGAAACCGATCCGCACCGCCTCGCCGACGACGGCCGGCAGCACGATCGATCCGGGAAGGTCCATGATGACGGCGGCATCGAGCCCGCGGACGCGGATGCGGTACTGCGTGGACGCCCCCTTGATGAAATATTCCTCCACCTGCCCGTCCAGCAGCCATTCGCCCGGGGCCGCGTCCCCCTTCACGAAGCGGATGGTTTCCGGCCGCACGAGAAGCGCGGTGCCCTTCGCCGACAGCGACGGCGATACGTGCTCGGGCGCGATGATCGTTTGCCCGGCGGCGACCAGCGGCGAAGCGACCTCCATCCCGCCACCGGCGGCGGTTGCGGTCACGGGGAGGAAATTGGTCTCGCCGATGAAGCCCGCGACGAACATGTTGGCGGGACGATAGTAGATGTCGGCGGGCGTTCCGACCTGCACGACATGTCCCCCGCGCATCACGCAGATCCGGTCCGCCAGCATCATCGCCTCTTCGAGGTCGTGGGTGACGAGGACGAAGCTCGTGCCGATCTCGCGATGCAGCTTCTTGAGCTCCGCCTGAAGGGATTTCTTGAGCTTGGCGTCGAGCGCGCTCATCGGCTCGTCGAGCAGGAGCACGCCCGGCCGGGACACCAGGGCGCGGGCCAATGCCACGCGCTGCTGCTCGCCGCCGGAAAGCTGCGCGGGATAGCGTTCCAGGTACTCCGGCTTGAGATGCATCAGGTCGAGCATCGCGCGAATGCGGCCACCGGCCTCCGCCTTCCCGACCTTCTGGAGCTTCAGGGAGAAGCCGATATTCTCGGCAACCGTCTTGTGCGGGAAGAGCGCGAGCTTCTGGAACACCATGCGCGTGGGGCGGCTTGCGGCCGGCACGCCGCGCATGTCCCTGCCCTGGATCTCAAGACGACCGCCCGTCGGCTCCTCGAAGCCCGCAAGGATCTTCAGGAGCGTCGTCTTTCCGCAGCCGGACGGGCCGACGAGCGCGACGAATTCGCCGGTGCCGATCTGCAGCGAGACGCCGTGAAGCGCACGCACCGCTCCATAGTCCTTGACGATACCGGACGCGTCGATGATGGGGCTGGCCAAGCTCGGTTTCCTTGATGTCTGGAATGGGTATGGACAGGCCTGCCCCTTCGGGCGGCCTGTCGTCTTGCTTTCACGCGAAATCAGCGCGCGGCGAGTTCTTCCTGCCAGATCGCCAGCATGTCGTCGATGTTCGGCGCCACGGTGTGGAACTGGCTGTTGTCCCAGGCGGTCCACATGTAGTCCACCTGCAGGGCCTTCTTCTCCTCTTCGGAGAACAGGGCCTCGGTCTTGCTGTTCGGCACCAGGTTGCAGGTCGCCTCGGTGATCGCAAGCTGTTTCGCCACCTCCGGCGAGACGATGTACTTCAGGAAGTCGGCCGCGATCTGCGAGTTCTTGCCGTTGTCGATCAGGCCGGTCGCCTCCATCCAGATGATGCCCTGCTTCAGGCCGTTCTTCGGCTCGGGAACGATGGACTGGATGTAGTCGTGCCCCTTCATGCGAAGGGCCGAGGTGGCATAGGTGCCGCCGCCGATGAGCGCGCGGAAGGAGCCGTCGATCAGCCCCTTCTGGGCGACCGCCAGATCGGCGACGATGGCGCGCGTGTTCTTGAAGGCGGCCCGCAGGACCTTGCGGACCTCTTCGAGCGCGGCCTCGTCGAGCTCCTCATAGGGGTTCACGCCGGCATAGAGCGCAAGCGGCATGATCGGCCAGTCGCCCCAGTCGAGCAGGCAGATCTTGTCCTTGTAGGCGCTGTCGAAGACCGGCGCATAGCTCGACCAGGTCTCGAGCTTGTCGAACTTGGTGTTGACGGTCGGGCCGACCCAGCCCCAGCGGGTCGGAAGGCCGGTCGCCTTGCCCTCGAAGGCGAGCGGCGCGAAGGGGGCGCGGAACTGCGGATAGAATTCGGCGAACTGGTCGGCGAAATCCGCCTCGTCGATATAGCGGCAGAACCCGGCCGGCCCCATGCGCTGGATCCAGGGGCTGTCGGATGAGACGAGGTCGAAATCGCGCGAGGCGCCCGCGGCGAGCTTGGCAAAGCCGCCGGCGGAGTCGGTGATCAGGTCGACCGAGATCGACGCGTCCTTCGCCTTCTGGAAGGGCTCAAGGATGCTGGGAGCGTTATAGCCTTCCCAGCACATGTAGTTGAGGCTTTCGGCCGCCGCGGCGTCGCGCCGCGATGCCATGAAGCCGCTGCCGGCGGCGGCAAGGCCGAGGCCGAGGCCCCCCATGCCCTTGAGTACGGACCGGCGCTTCATCGCGCCGATGCTTGAACTGATGTCTGCTGTTCCCTTTTTCATTTTTTCTTCCTCTCTTTTGTCATTCATTGGGGCGTGGCATCAGACCACGCCGAGATAGCGCCTGATCTCCCATTCGCTCACCTGTCTCTGGTACTGCGCATGCTCGACCTCCCGGCTTTCGGCGAAGCTGTCGACGAAATCGTCGCCGAAGAGTTCCCGCGCCTTGCTGCTCGCGCGCAGCCGGGCGGCCGCCTCATGGAGGTCGCGCGGGAAGACCGCTTCCGGCGCCGGCCGGGACGCATAGAAATCCTCGGCGCTGCCCTCCGGCGGTTCTATACCCTCGCGCATACCGGCAAGCCCGGCGCCCAGCATCATCGCCAGCGCCAGATAGGGGTTGGTATCGGCGGACGGCACGCGGAATTCGATGCGCGTGCTCTCGGGCTGGTCGTTGACGACGCGCACGGCGGCGGTGCGGTTCTGTACGCCCCAGTTGGCCGCCGTCGGCGCCCAGGCGCCCGGCACGAGGCGTTTGTAGGCGTTGACGGTGGACGAACACATGGCCAGGAATTCCGGCATGAACCTGAGGAGCCCCCCCAGGAAATGCCGTGCCGCCCGGCTCAGGCCGTCGGGCGCGGAAGGATCGGAAAACACCGGATTGCCGTCGCGGTCGCGCAGCGACAGGTGAAGGTGGCCTGACTGCCCCGACAGTTTCGGCGAAAGCTTCGACATGAAGCTCACCGTCTTGCCGTTGCGGGCGAAATAGGCGCGGGCAAAGTTCTTGAACAGGAATGCATCGTCCGCCGCCTTGATGCCCCTGGCATGATAGAGCGGCGCCTCGAAGCAGCCGGGGCCGAGCTCGGTATGGATGGCATCGAGCTTCACGCCCATCGCGTCCATCGTCTGCTCGAGGCCGGCAAGCAGGTCGCCGTGAAGCGCCGACGTCTGGAGCGAATAGGTCCGGTTGCCCTGCGCGAAATGCGTGAGATCGCGATACTGCTTCGCCCGCATGCTTTCCGCCGTCTCGTCGAACACGAAGAACTCGAATTCGAACGCCGCATGGACGTCGAAGCCGAGGTCGGCGGCCCTGTCCATCTGCGCGAGGCAGACGTTGCGCGGGGACCGGCGGCCGAATTCGCCTTCGAAATCGGCAAGGCACAGCGCCATGTCGTCCGCGAAGGGATACTTGCGTATCGTATCGGCATGGAGCTTGGCCGGCCGGTCGATGAACGAGCCGTCGCGATAGGTGCTTTCCGCAATGTCCCAGAAATAGAGAACCTCGCAGAACGGATAGCCGTCCCTGGCCAGCTTCACCGCCTTTTCGGCGGAAACCAGCTTGTCGCGGAATTCACCTTCCGGGTCCACCATGCCGATATGCACCGAACGGGCGCCGATCTCCTGAAGCTTCGTCTCGAAGGTTTCGCTTGATTTTTGTGATTTCGACATGACTTGTTCCCAGCATTGCGGTTAGCCTACGGCCGGGTGCCGTGGCATGGAAATATCCCCGCGGGGATAGAAGATGCCTGCCGCGTTCCGCACACGGATTTCCGCAGCACGGGGGAAAGGGCAGGCATTGGACCAGGGATTCGGGGCTTGGAACAGCGCGGTGGCGGCGGCCGTGGAGGCCATCGGCACCAGCGCCTTTGGCAAGCGCCTGGATGCCGCGCTGGCGACCATCATCGATTTCGACATCCTGATGGTCTTCGCCTATCGCGGCGCTGAAAAGCCGGTCTGCTGCTACCACAACATGGATGCGACGCGGGCCCAGACGATCGTCGAAGCCTACATTGCCGGCCCCTACCTGCTCGACCCCTTCTATGGCGCGGCCATGGACACCAGGGGCTCGGCCATACGCCGGCTGAAGGACATGGCCCCGGACCACTTCTACAGTTCCGAATATTACCGGCGGCACTATGTCCTGACCGGCATCCGCGACGAGGTCGGCATCGTGTGCCGGACGCCGAACTGGACCGGCATCGTCATAAGTTTCACCCGCCCCGTCGCCTCGCCCGCCTTCGGCCGGCGGGATCTCTCGCTGATCCGCGGCGCCGAGCCGCTGCTGCGCACCATCTGCGAGCGGCACTGGGGCGTTACCGGCAGCGATCCCGTCGCCGCCGATCCGATCCCCGGCCACGACCCCATCAACGACACCCTGAACAGAATGACCAACGGCGTCCTCACCCCGCGCGAGGTCGAGGTCACGTCCTTGGTCCTGCGCGGCCACTCCAACGCCTCGATCGCCACGGCCCTCAAGATCACCCCGGGCACCGTGAAGATCCACCGCAAGAACATCCACCACAAACTGAAGATCTCCAGCCAGGCCGAGCTCTTCGGATTGTTCATACGACAGCTATCCTCGAACTGATCCGAGCAAGAGGCTGATTTGCCTGCTGTCTATTCCAATGCTCTTGATTTTAAGCAAGAATGGTGGGCCCGGAGGGACTCGAACCCCCAACCAAGCGGTTATGAGCCGCCGGCTCTAACCATTGAGCTACAGGCCCGAACCGGCCGGGTGGCCGGGGTCGTCGGTCAATGGCGGCCGACGGTGGGTAAGCGTCTAGACGAAATCGGTCTTTCTCACAAGCGTTGCCGTATTCTCTACACAATAGCGCGCGAAGAACGCGGCAAGGGACACAACCATCAGGAGATATTTCAACATGTTTCACGGAAGCTTCGGCCGCCGCACCGGCGCCAGCCTCGTTGCCCTCTCGCTCGCGCTCGCCGCCGCCGCTCCGATGGCCGCACGGGCCGAGGATACGGCGAAGCCGCGCGAATCGACCATCATCGTCACCGGCGAGGGCACGTCCGAAATGGCTCCCGACATGGCGCTGATCGATCTCGGCGTCGTCAAGGATGCAAAGACCGCCCGCGAGGCGCTCGACGCCAACAACAAGGCCATGGCCGAAGTCCTCGCCGCGCTGAAGGAAGCCGGCATCGAGGAGCGCGACCTGCAGACCTCCGGCTTCGCCATCAACCCGCAGTACCAGTATCCGCAGAGCTCGACGGGCGAGAACCCGCCGCCGGTGCTCACCGGCTTCCAGGTCACCAATACGGTGACGCTGCGCGTGCGCGACCTCTCCAAGCTCGGCGAGATCCTCGACAAGGCCGTGACGCTCGGCGCCAACCAGGGTGGCGGCATCCGCTTCACCAACGACAAGCCGGACACCGCCGTCAGCGCCGCGCGCAAGAAGGCCGTCGAGAACGCTATCGCCAAGGCGAAGGAACTGACGGCCGCCGCCGGCGTCGGCCTCGGCCGCGTGCTGGAAATCTCGGAAACCAGCTACCGCGCCGAGCCCATGCCGATGATGCGCGCCGTCGCCAAGGATTACGCCGCCGCCGGCTCCGTGCCGATGGCGACCGGCGAGAACAGCTATTCCGTCGTCGTCAACGTGACCTTCGCGCTCGACAAGTGAGCGGACACGCAACGCACATGACAAGAAAAGGGCCGGGAAACCGGCCCTTTTTTCTGCCTTGAAAAATGCGTTGCCGCCAATGCCCCTCAAAACGCGAAAACCCTCCCGGTGGAACCGGGAGGGTAGCCATCCACCGGCCGGGGGTGACCGCCGGACAGCATTACCGATCGGGGCGTGCCGGCCTTGGCAGGCTCCGTCCTTAACGCCACATGGCCGGGCAGCCGCGGTCGTTCGCGAAGACGATGCGGCGGTAGTCGCCGTGGCGGAAGCCCTCGACCACGACGCGGCGCGGCGACATGTCGACGATGCGGGCGCGGCGCAGGCCGAAATCGCGTGCCTTGGCGATCGCCAGTTCCGGCGAGCAACGGCCGCGACGGCCCCATTCGCCCGGGCGGCGGTCGGGACGACGGTCATCCCAGCGATCACCGCGGTCACGGCGACCGCGGAAGTCCTCGCGCTCCCAGCCGCCATCATAATCCTGCACCTGCAGGAAGCCGTTGCGGTAGCCGACAGGCTCTACGGTTATGCTGAGGCCCGCGGCGGAGGCAGCCGGAACGGAGGCGGTCAGGGCGCCGAGGCCGAGGGCCGCAGCGAGAAACATCTTTTTCACAGTGGTCGTCATGGAAGGATCTCCTGTTCGTTCCGACCGGTCGGTTCTGTCCGGCGATTGAGGAAACCATAAAGCCGCGCATCTGAACGCAGCCCGAATCCGCCGTTCAGCCTGCGTTCAACTTCATGAACCGGAAAACACGGAAAAGCGCGTGATGACACCATCCTCCAGTTCGAGGAGAATCACCTTCTCCTTCGAATAGGAGGCGCCGCCGGCCGACGCGCCGCGGGCCGTCACGCGGATCGCGACATTGTTGCCGAGCGCATCGCTCATCACCAGCGCGTCGCCATAGCTCTCGTCGGAAGCCTGGAAATGGCGGGCGAGCCGCTCGCGCAGCGCCTCGCGGCCGTTATCGCTGCCCTCGCCGATGCCGGAGATGGCGACGTCCTCGTCCACCCGGGCGGCGAGCGCGGCGAAGTCGCGGGCATTCAATGCCTCGATGACGGCGTGGTTGATGCTTTCCGTGTCAGCCATGGACCTCTCCTCTCGCTGGACCGCCCCAGAAACGTTCCTTCGTGCGAACCGGTTCCGTCAAGGACCGAGATGCAGCACGATTTCGCGACGGTGCGGCCGGTCGCGATGCTCGAAGAGGTAGAGCCCCTGCCAGGCGCCGAGCGCCAGCCGCCCGCCCATGACCGGAATGCCGATCGAGACCTGCGTCAGCGCCGCCTTGATATGGGCGGGCATGTCGTCCGGCCCTTCCAGGGTGTGCACGATCCAGCCCATGGACGGATCGTCGGACGGCGGCACGAGACGGCGGAAGAAGCGGTCGAGGTCGCGCCGGACATCCGGATCGGCATTTTCCTGGATGAGCAGCGAGCAGGAGGTGTGGCGGACGAAGACCGTGAGCAGGCCCGCCTCCACTCCGGCAGCGCGCACGAAACCTTCGGCCTCGCGGGTGAACTCGTAGAGCCCCTGCCCGCGGGTCGGGATGGAGAGGATCGTCTGCGCCATCGGCGGCGGCTCAGCCGATCGCCCAGAACACCGTGCCGACGATCACGATGAAGGCGAGGATGACGCCCATGAAGCGTGCGAGGCCCGCATTGGTATCGGTCGTGGTGCCGACGATGGCGTAATAGAGGTCCTTCACGGCAAGTCCTTTCTTCCGGTATCGCCCGCGTGATAGCGCAACCGGCCGCCGCTCACAACTCGAGGAAGGCCTGGAAGCCGCCATAGATCATGCGCTTGCCATCGAAGACGTCCTTCCAGTCGTCGCCCTGCAGGCGCGCGTCGGCCATGACCTTGGCAAGGATCGCGTCACGCTGCGCGCGCGATTCGTAGGTGATCCAGGAAAAGATCACGATCTCGTCGTCGCTCGCCTGCACGGCGCGGGGAAACGAGGTAAGCTCGCCATAGGGCACGTCGTCGCCCACGCATTCCACATAGTCTATCGCGCCATGTTCCTTCCACACCGCGCCCGCGGTGCGCGCCATCGCCTTGTAGGCCTCGAGATTGGCCTTCGGCACAGCCAGCAGAAATCCGTCGACATAGGTCATGACCGTCTCCTTCCTGGTTCGGACATGACAAGGACGTGTGTCACCGCGCCGATCCGACAAGGGGCAGGTTTGTTTGCCGGGCGCGCGGCAATGCCGGGTTGCGCCGCTCCGGCCGGCATGCAAGTTTGCGCCCACAAGGCAGGAAACGGAATGGAGATCGGCCGTGCGGGATTGGTTCTGGCGTGTTGTCCTCTCCTTCTCCGCCACGGGGCTGATCCTCGGCACGCTTCTCTTCGCCGCCTCGCTGACGCCGAGCCTCCTGCCGCGAACCTATGTCACGCAGGGCCTGCTTTCCGGCGTCGCCATGGCCTGCGGCTACGGCCTCGGCGTGCTGCTCTCCGCCCTGTGGTTCTGGCTGGAGCTGCCGGAACCGAAGGACCGCAAGCGCCTGGCGCTCAAGGCGCTTGCGGGCGGGGCCTGCGGCGTCGTGGTGCTCGTCTTCCTGTGGCGCACGGCCGAATGGCAGAACTCCATCCGCACGCTGATGCATCTGCCGCCGATCGAGACGGCGCATCCGTTCTATGTCGGGCTCATCGCGCTGGGCGTCTTCCTCGTCCTGCTCGGGCTCGGGCGGCTCTTCGCCCTGTCCGTCCGGCTCTTCGCCAGCACCTCGCGGCGGGCGGCCCCGCGCCGGCTGTCCTATGTCATCGGCACGGCGCTTGCCGCGACGCTGTTCTGGACGCTGGCCGACGGCGTTCTCGTGCGCTTCATCCTGCATACGGCCGATTCCTCCTTCCAGCGGCTCGACCAAGTGATCGAGCCGGATACGGCCGAGCCCGTCGATCCGCTGAAATCGGGCAGCAGCGCCTCTCTGGTGCGCTGGGACGACCTCGGCCGCATGGGCCGCTTCTTCGTGGCGAGCGGGCCGGCCGCCGCTGACATCGCCGCGTTCACCGGCAAGCCGGCCATGGAGCCGCTGCGCGTCTATGCCGGACTGAACGCCGCCGAGACACCCGAGGAACGCGCCAGGATCGCGCTCGACGAGCTCATCCGCGTCGGCGGCTTCGAGCGATCGACGCTGCTGGTGATCATGCCGACCGGCACCGGCTGGGTCGATCCCGAAGGCATCGACACGGTCGAGTACCTGCACCACGGCGACATCGCGAGCGTCGCCATCCAGTACTCCTATCTCGCAAGCTGGCTCTCGCTGCTGGCCGAGCCCGATTACGGGGCGGAGGCCGCGCGCGCGCTCTTCCACGCCGTCTACGGCCACTGGACGAAACTGCCCAGGGAGCACCGGCCGAAGCTCTACCTCTACGGCCTCAGCCTCGGCGCGCTCTCCTCCGAGCAGTCGGCCGAACTCTTCGAGGTGATCGGCGATCCCTACCAGGGCGCGCTCTGGGCCGGACCGCCCTTCCCCAGCCGCATCTGGCGCAAGATGACGGCGGACCGCGATCCCGGCACGCCCGCCTGGCTGCCGCGCTTCCGCGACGGCTCCTATGTGCGCTTCACCAGCCAGCGCGACGCCCTGCCCGAGGCAGGCGACCATTGGGGGCCGATGCGCATCGTCTACCTGCAATATGCCAGCGACCCGATCGTCTTCTACGATCCCTATTCCTTCTATCGCCAACCCGCCTGGATGGCGGTGCCGCGCGGGCCGGACGTCTCGCCGGACTTCCAGTGGTACCCCGTCGTCACCTTCCTGCAACTGACGCTCGACATGGCGATGGCGACGACGACGCCCATGGGGCTCGGGCACGTCTATGCCGGCGAGCACTATATCGATCCGTGGATCGCGGTGACGGATGTGACGGACTGGAGCGCAGCGGATGTCGCGCGGCTGAAGGAGAAGTTCCGAGCGGGGCGGTAAGGGACGGCCCCTCATCCGCCTGCCGGCACCTTCTCTCCGCAAGCGGGAGAAGGGACATGTGGGACCGTTGCATTCTTCCCCATCGGTCCGATTTGCAGGAACCGGCCCGGCATTCCCCTTCTCCCCGCCTGCGAGGAGAAGGTCGCGGCAGCGCGATAAGGGGCAGCCCTCCCCCTCAAACGAAAACGCCGGGGCAAAGCCCCGGCGTCCGCATTCGAATGACGACGACCTTACTCGGCCGCGACGATCTTGCCGTCTTCCCACTTGAAGAGCGAGAAGCTCTGCGAGGTGAGGTCGCCCGTTTCGCCGTAGGTCAGCTTGCCGATGGCGGTCGGGATGGCCTCGCCCGACTTGAGGGCCGTTGCGACCGCGGCTGCATCGTCCGCGCTGCCGACCTTCTCGATGCCGGCCTTCAGAACCTCGACGGCGGCATAGGCGTTGAGCGTGAAGGCTTCCGGCGGAATGCCCTTCTCCTTGAGCACGGCGACGGCCGCCTGCGAGTCGGGGCTCTTCAGCGCGTCGGACGCGTTGGTGAAGAGCGTACCGGCCGAAGCGTCGTTGCCGATCGCCCAGTATTCGCTGTTGGAGAGGCCTTCGCCGCCGATGATCGTGGCGCTGACCGACATGTCCTTCAACTGGCGGGCGAGCAGGCCACCTTCCGGATGGTAGCCGCCGAAGTAGATGACCTCGACGCCCTCGGACTTGAGGCGCGTGACAAGCGCGCTGAAGTCCTTGTCGCCGGGCGTGACGGAATCGTAGAGCACCTCGTTGACGCCGCCCTTGTTGAGCGCCGCCTTGAACGCGTCGGCAAGCCCCTTGCCGTAGGCGCCCTTGTCGTGGACGATGGCGACCTTCTTGTCCTTCAGGTTCGCCAGCACGTAGGTAGCGGCGACTTCGGCCTGCTGGTCGTCACGGCCGCAGGTGCGCAGAACGTTGGTGAGGCCGCGGGCGGTGAGATCGGGCGCGGTCGCGGTCGGGGTGACCATCAGGATGCCGTTCTCGGCCAGCACGTCGGAAGCCGGGATAGCAACGCCTGACGTGACCGGGCCGACGACGAAATGAATGCCTTCACCGACGATCTGGTTGGCGGCCGAAACGCCCTGCTTGGGCTCGCCAGCATCGTCCGTCAGCTTCAGCACGACCTTTTCGCCGAGGATGCCGCCGTTCTTGTTGATCTGGTCGACGGCCGCTTCCGCGCCGTTCTTCACCTGGTCGCCATAGGCGGCAACGGGGCCGGTGAGCGGGGCGATGAGGCCGATGACGATATCGGCATGGGCGAGCGGCGCAAAGGCGACGGAGGCCGCAAGGAAGGCTCCGGCGAAAATCTGCTTCTTCATGGTTCTCTCCTCAACTGGGGCCGCCAGGGGCCCGGTCGCAAGCCATCCTGCGCCCGGACGGCGCAGGCCGTGTCCGATGGCAGGACGGGGGTACTTTCACGCTCCGGAACAATCGTGCGCGAAGGCCCGGCGTGCTGTGGATTGATTAGGCCGGCAGGGCAAAAAGCGCAACAAAATAATGCAATTGCACCTTTACCGGGCGGTTTGGACGCATCCTTCCGAGGGATGCGCTGCAATTGAATCAAAACGGATTGTTAAGATTTACCATTTATAAACATCCGGAAATTTTGAGGATCCACGATGCGTTGCGTATTGATCGTCGTCCTCCTGCTGCTCGCCGGATGTGCGTCCGTCCCCCGACAGACGCAGAATGCCTGCGCCATCTTCGAGCAGCGCGACGGCTACTTCGATAACTGGCGGAAAGCCGCCTATAGCGTGGAGCGCGAATACGGCGTTCCCGTCCCCGTGCTGATGGCGACGGTCTATGCGGAGTCCGGCTTCCGGCACAACGCCCGCCCGCCGCGCACCAAGCTCTTCGGCTTCATTCCCTGGAAGCGCCAGTCGACGGCGCTCGGCTTCTCGCAGGCGCTCGACGGCACCTGGGCGCGCTACAAGCGCGAGACCGGCCGCTGGTCGGCAAGCCGCACCGATTTCCGCGACGCGATCCGCTTCATCGGCTGGTATCACACGGAGAGCAACCGCCGGAACGGCATCGCCCTCAACGATACCTACCGGCTCTACATCGCCTATTACCACGGCCACACCGGCTACCAGCGCGGCAACTGGAGCGCGACGGCAAGGGCGGGCGCCAAGCGGGCGACGACCATGGCCGGCAACTATGCGCGGCAATTGCAGAGCTGCGGTGGGTGGTAGGGGGCTGCGGCAGTTTTCCAACCGCGAAGCCTTGTCCGCTACCGGCACATCCCCTCCACCGTCATGCTCGGACTTGTCCAGAGTATCCGCAACGTCTCATTTTCCGATATGCTGGCAGATCCTCGGCACGAGGCCGAGGATGACGACAGTGGATTGGGAAAGCGCGCTCCAACAAACAAAAAGCCCCGCGACCTTTCGGTTTCGCGGGGCTTTTTCCGTCTCTTCGCCGCCTCAGCTGTCGAGGAACGAGCGCAGCTTGCGGCTGCGGCTCGGGTGCTTGAGCTTGCGCAGCGCCTTCGCCTCGATCTGGCGGATACGTTCGCGGGTGACCGAGAACTGCTGGCCGACTTCCTCCAGCGTGTGGTCCGTGTTCATGCCGATGCCGAAGCGCATGCGCAGGACGCGCTCCTCGCGCGGCGTCAGCGAGGCGAGAACGCGGGTCGTCGTCTCGCGCAGGTTCGCCTGGATGGCGGCGTCGATCGGCAGCAGCGCGTTCTTGTCCTCGATGAAATCGCCGAGGTGGCTGTCTTCTTCATCACCGACCGGCGTTTCCAGCGAGATCGGCTCCTTGGCGATCTTCAGGACCTTGCGGACCTTCTCGAGCGGCATGGCGAGCTTTTCGGCCAGCTCCTCCGGCGTCGGCTCGCGGCCGATCTCGTGCAGCATCTGGCGCGAGGTGCGGACGATCTTGTTGATCGTCTCGATCATGTGCACCGGAATGCGGATCGTGCGGGCCTGGTCGGCGATCGAGCGGGTGATCGCCTGCCGGATCCACCACGTCGCGTAGGTGGAGAACTTGTAGCCGCGGCGATACTCGAACTTGTCGACCGCCTTCATCAGGCCGATATTGCCTTCCTGGATGAGGTCGAGGAACTGTAGGCCGCGGTTCGTGTACTTCTTGGCAATCGAGATCACGAGACGGAGATTGGCTTCCACCATCTCCTTCTTGGCGATGCGCGCCTCGCGCTCGCCCTTCTGCACCATATGCACGATGCGGCGGAACTCCGAGATGGAGATGCCGGTCTCGGTGGCCAGATTCTGGATCTCCTGGCGGATGTCGCGGATCGTCGTGTTCTCGCTCTTGGCGAATTCCTTCCAGCCGCGGGCCGCAAGGTTGGCGATCGACTTCATCCAGTTCGGATCGAGCTCCGCACCGTTGTACTGCTCGAGGAACGAGTCGCGCTTGACGCCGTAGCTCTCGGCAAGGCGCAACAGGCGGCCCTCGTTCTGCACGAGGCGCTTGTTGATGTCGTAGAGCTGCTCGACGAGGCTGTCGACGCGGTTCTGGTTGAGCGACAGCGACTTGACGGCCGTGATCAGCTCGTCCTTGAGCTCCTTGTAGCGGCGCTCCTGGGCGGGCGAGAGGGTGCCGGTCGCCTGCAGGCGGGCTTCCACCTGCTGGTCCTGCAGCTTGCGCAGCTTCTTGTAGGTCTCGGCGATGGTGTCGAGCGTCTCCATGACCTGCGGGCGCAGTTCCGCTTCCATGGCGGCGAGCGAGAGGTTCGACTCGTCGTCGTCCTCTTCCTCCTCCTCCGGCGGCAGGCCCTCGCCGCCGACATTGGTGATGTCGTCGTCGTTGGCCGCACGGGGCTTGCGGTTCTTTTCCTTCTCCTCGGCCGCCTTGCGGTCGGCCTCGATCTTTTCCGGGCTCTGGAACTGCGGGGCAGCCTTAGCCTCGGGACCGGAATAGGTGGTCTCGAGATCGATGATCTCGCGCAGCAGCGTCTGGCCTTCGTTGAGTTCATCCCGCCAGATGATGATGGCCTGGAACGTCAGCGGGCTCTCACAGAGGCCGGCGATCATCGTCTCGCGGCCGGCTTCGATGCGCTTGGCGATGGCGATCTCGCCCTCGCGCGACAGGAGCTCGACGGAGCCCATCTCGCGCAGGTACATGCGCACCGGGTCGTCCGTGCGGTCCGTCGGTTCCTTCTTCTTGGCGGTCGCAAGCGCGGTGCCGCCGGAAGAGGCAAGCTCCCCGCCTTCGCTCTCGTTCTCGTCGTCGCCGCCTTCGTCCTCGCCCTGGGCCGCCTCTTCGGCGTCCTCGTCCTCGATGACGTTGATGCCCATGTCCGAAAGCATGGCCATCGTATCTTCGATCTGCTCCGAGGTGACTTCCTCGGACGGCAGGACGGAGTTCAGCTCATCCATCGTGACATAGCCGCGCTTCTTGGCGGCCTTGATCATCTTCTTGACGGCATCATCGGAAAGATCGAGAAGAGGGCCGTCGGATGCGCCTTCGCGTTCGTTTTCGACTTCCTCGTTCTCTTTTACCTTTGTCGCCATATTATTTCGTCGCTTTCCTGAGCATCAGTTTCCAAGCGGTCGGGGTTCCGCAGCCGATCGCCCTTCGGCATGCGCAAACGCGAATCAGCGTCCCTGACCTAACGGATTGACAATTAAATCCCGATTAACCACGCCCCGGCCCGCGGGATCGTGGGAATGTTGCCGAAGCAACATAATTGACATGCCTTCCCGATCCGCCGTACCCATTCCTTCTCAGCCAACCATGGTGATTCCCAGAATTTTCGGTTACGTCAAGCTTTTCCGGCAAAAAAGGCGGAAAAGGTTCCGATTCGGGTTCGCGGACGTGAAAGTCGGCGGATCCGGGCGATTGAGCCTCATGTAGGGGCAAATCCCGGAAAGACAAGGGCACGCGCCCGGCGCCTCTCACCCGAATCACCCGCCTCAGAACGAGCGCCCGTCCACCTTGTCGATCGTCAATGTTTCAAGATCGACCGCGGGGATGCAGCGCAGGTTCACCGCCGCCATCCTGTTGCCCTTCGGATCGCTCCCCTCGCCATAGGGCGCGATGCCGCAACTGGCGCAGAAATGATGCTTTATGACATGGCGGTTGAACGTGTAGGTCGAGACGTTCTCCTCCGGCACCGTCAGCCGCAGGTTCTCGCGCGGCACGAAGGCCAGCAGCCCGCCGCGCCGCCGGCACAGGGAACAGTTGCAGTCGAGCGCGGAGGTGAACTCGCCCTCCACCTCGAAGGCGACATTGCCGCAATGACAGCTTCCCTCGTACTTCATACGCAGTCCTCCTTTTGTTCAGACGCATGCCGTTGCCGCAAAACCGCTGCACACTTTTGCGCGGCATGCATCAATACCAGTCCATGACGACCTTTCCGGAATTGCCCGAGCGCATCGCCTCGAAGCCGTCCCGGAAGTCGTCGATCTTGATGCGGTGGGTGATGATCGGCGAAAGGTCGAGCCCGCCCTGCACGAAGGCGATCATCTTGTACCAGGTCTCGAACATCTCGCGCCCGTAGATGCCCTTCAGCGTCAGCATCTTGAAGATCACCTTGTTCCAGTCGATGCCGAATCCATCAGGCGCGATGCCGAGGATGGCGATCTTGCCGCCATTGTTCATCGTGTCGATCATCGAGCGGAAGGCCGGCGGCGCGCCGGACATTTCGAGGCCGACGTCGAAGCCTTCCGTCATGCCGATCTCCGTCATGACGGTGGCGAGGTCCTCCTTCGAGGCGTCGACCACATGGTCGATGCCGACCTTGCGGGCAAGGTCGAGACGGACGGGGTTGATGTCGGTGATGACGACCTTGCGCGCGCCGGAGCGCTTCGCCACCATCGCCCCCATGATGCCGATCGGCCCCGCGCCGGTGACGAGCACGTCCTCGCCGACGAGGTCGAAGGAGAGCGCCGTGTGCACGGCATTGCCGAAGGGGTCGAAGATCGCCGCCACCTCGTCCGGCACGTCGTCCGGGATCGGCACGACATTGTGCTCGGGAATGCACACGAACTCGCCGAAGGAGCCCGGCCGGTTGACGCCGACACCCTTGGTATAATGGCAGAGATGCCCGCGCCCGGCGCGGCAGTTGCGGCACTTGCCGCAGACGATATGCCCCTCGCCCGACACCCTTTCGCCGACATGGTACTTGGTGACGGAAGAGCCGATCTCGGCGATCTCGCCGACGAATTCGTGGCCGACGACCATCGGCACCGGAATGGTCTTCTGCGCCCAGTGGTCCCAGTTCCAGATATGCACGTCCGTGCCGCAGATGGCCGACTTCCTGACCCGGATCAGCACGTCGTTCGGGCCGACCTCCGGCACCGGCACGGTCTCCATCCAGAGGCCGATTTCAGGTTTCGCTTTAACCAGCGCACGCATCATGTTCGACATGACGAAATCTCCGCAAGGGATTCAGAAGACTCTTCAAATGACGCCCAGTTCGCGTCCGACCTCGGCGAAGACGTCAATCGCCTTGCGAACATCCGCCTCGCTGTGCGCCGCCGACATCTGGGTGCGGATGCGCGCCTGCCCGCGCGGCACGACGGGGAAGGAGAAGCCGATGACATAGACGCCCTTTTCCAGCATGCGGCTCGCCATCTCCTGCGCAAGGCTCGCATCGCCCAGCATGACGGGGATGATCGGATGCCCCTCGCCCGCAAGCGTGAAGCCGAGCTTCGTCATCTCCGCGCGGAAGAGATCGGCATTGGCATAGAGCCGTTTCCTGAGTGCATCGCCATTGTCGATGAGGTCGAAGACCTTCAGCGAGGCGGCCGCGATGACCGGGGCGAGCGTATTGGAGAAGAGATAGGGCCGCGAGCGCTGGCGCAGCCATTCGATCACCTCGCGCCTGCCCGACGTATAGCCGCCCGAAGCGCCGCCGAGCGCCTTGCCAAGCGTGCCGGTGATGATATCGACCCGGCCTTCCACGCCGCAATGCTCCGCCGAGCCACGCCCATGCCTGCCGACGAAACCGACGGCATGGCTGTCGTCCACCATGACCATCGCGCCGTATTTTTCCGCAAGGTCGCAGACGCCCTCAAGATTGGCGATGATGCCGTCCATCGAGAAGACGCCGTCCGTCGCGATCATCTTGAAGCGGCTGCCTTCCGCCTTCTTCAGTTCTTCTTCCAGTGCAGCCATGTCGTTGTTGGCATAGCGGAAGCGCTTCGCCTTGGAGAGCCGCACGCCGTCGATGATCGAGGCATGATTCAACGCATCGGAGATGATGGCGTCCTCCTCGGAAAGCAGCGTCTCGAACAGGCCGCCATTGGCATCGAAGCAGGAAGAATAGAGGATCGTGTCCTCCAGCCCGAGGAAGGCGGAGATGCGCGCCTCCAGTTGCTTGTGCTCCTCCTGCGTGCCGCAGATGAAGCGCACGGAGGCCATGCCGTAGCCGTAGCGGTCGAGCGCCTTCTTGCCGGCCTCGGCGAGTTCCTCGTTGTCGGCAAGGCCGAGATAGTTGTTGGCGCAGAAGTTCAGCACGCGCTCACCCGAGGTCACGGTGATCTCGCCCGCCTGCTTGGAGGCGATGACGCGCTCGGACTTGTAGAGGCCGGCGGACTTCAGACCGGCGATTTCGGATTGCAGATGGGCGATGAAGGCGGAAGTCATGGGCACGCACTCACGGCTGGAAGGGACGGTCGAATCGAAGGGCGGCAGCTCAAGCCGCGCGCGCCGCATAGGCGGCGACGAGCGTCTCGTAGTCCTCCATCGGCGGGAATTTCTCGTAGCTGTGCACGGCGCCGGTCGCGGCGAAGGCGAGCTTCTCGCTGGTATAGGTTTCGATGAAGGGCTGGAACCAGCCGGTATCGTCGAGCATGGTCGGCCGCACATTGACGAAGAAATCCATCCCCGCCGGCCGCGTGAACATCCAGGTCATGCAATCGGGACAGAAATGATGCCCCGCCTCGCGGCTGGCGCCGGCGACGACCGGCTCGCCCGCCGTGACGGCAAAGCCCTCCGAGGGAATCGCCGCGCTCAGCGAATAGGCGCTGGCCGACATGCGCTGGCAGCCGGTGCAATGGCAGGCCATGGTCAGGAGAGGCGACGCGCTGATACGGATCTTCACCCGCCCGCAACGGCAGGCTCCGTCAAGCGGCAAGGTCGGTTGCTTCATGGGCTCGGCTTCCCCCCGGATAAGCGCCGGCTTGTCTTGTTATCGTAGCGCCGGCGAATGGCTCCACGGCATAGTTCTAGCGCAGCCGCAGCCGGCGTAAAGGGCCGTCGTCCCGTTTTCAGGGCCGCTCGCAGGCAATCAGCAGGAACATCGGGCGGTTGAGCTCCACCTGCCATTCGGGATGCGCGACAAGCTGCGCCTCGCTCGGCTTCCACTCCTCGACATGGCGGATGACGAAGCCCGCGGCGATGAGCGCATTCAGCGTCGTGCCGAGGGTGCGGTGATGCTTGACGACGCCCTTGGCGAGCCAGTCCGTCGTGCGCGGACCCTCGACGAGATAGAAATCCACCGGCCAAACCGTGCGGCCGTCGACCTCCGCCCAGTCGGGCACCGAGGGGGCCATGTAGAGCGGGTGCTCGATGGTGAAGACGAAGGACGACCCCGGCACCAGCGCCGCATGGATCGTGCGCACCAGCCGGTCGAAACCCGCGATATAATGGAAGGCGAGCGAGGAATAGGCGAAGTCGAAGGCGCCCTCCGGCAATTCGAGCCGGTCGAGATCGGCGGTCTCGTAGCGCACGGCCGGCGATTGCGTTTCCGCCTTCGCGCGCGCCAGCATGTTTTCCGAAAGATCGAGGGCGAGCACGCTTTTCGCCCCCTCCGAGGCGGCATGGCGCGCGAACCAGCCGAAGCCGCAGCCGAGATCGACGACGCGCCGGCCCGCAAGATCGGGCAGCAGCGCGCGCACCGATTCCCATTCCGCCGCGCCCGCAAGCCCGTGGACCGAGCGGGGAAGGCTGGAATAGCCCTCGAAGAAGGCGGGCTGGTCGTAGATGTTCTGGGCCATGGCGAAATCCTTTCCGCCGCGGACATAGCGCCTTTTCGGCAAAGGACAAACCCCGCCATCGCGCCTGCCGGGGTTGACAGAAGCGCTCCGCCTCTGTCCGGTGGCGCCACGAAAGGAAGCGACGATGACGATATTGGACAGGTTTTCCCAGAAAGGCCGCGTGGCCCTCGTCACCGGCGCCGGGCGCGGCCTCGGCTTCGAAATCGCCAGCGGCCTCGCCGAGGCCGGCGCGCATGTCGTGCTGACGGGCCGGACGGCCGCGGCGCTCGACGAGGCGGTGAAAGCAATCGCTGCTGCCGGCGGCAGCGCCTCCTCCGCCGCCTTCGACATCGCCGACCGCGCCGCCCAGCGCGAAACCCTCGCCGACATCGAGCGCCGGCACGGGCGGCTGGACGTGCTGGTCAACAATGTCGGCGCGCGCGACCGCCGGCCGCTCTCCGAAATGGAGGATGCGGCCATCGACGCGCTCCTCCTCACCGACCTTGCCGCCGCCGCCAGCCTCTCGCGCGACGCGGCCGCGATCATGAAACGGCACGGCCATGGCCGCCTTATCTCGGTCACCTCGATCAACGGCCATGTCGCGCTGCCGAACGACGGCATCTATCCCGCCGCCAAGCACGGCCTCACCGGCCTGATGCGTGGCATGGCGGTGGAATACGGCCCCTTCGGCATCACCAGCAACGCCATCGCCCCCGGCTGGTTCGCGACGGAAACCAATGCCGCGATGGCCGCCGACGACGAGCTGACGCCCTTCGTGCGCCAGCGCATTCCCGTCCAGCGCTGGGCGCGTCCCGACGAGATCGCCGGCGCCGCCCTCTTCCTCGCCAGCGACGCCGCCTCCTTCGTCAACGGCCATGTGCTGGTGGTGGATGGTGGGATGACGGTGCGGATGTAGGCAAAAGCCCCTCATCCGGCCTGCCGGCCACCTTCTCCCCGTAAACGGGGCGAAGGGGATTTGCCGCGCCGGTTTCCTCAGTCATTGCCAGCCCCTTCTCACTGCTTGCGGGGAGGCTATCGATTTTGAAGGAGGCCGTTTCCCCATCTCCCTTCTCCCCAGCGGGGAGAAGGTGCCGGCAGGCGGATGAGGGGAACGCCGAAGGCAGGAAAAATCACCAGCTTTATTCGACATACCCCCTCATCCGACCCTTCGGGCCACCTTCTCCCCGCTGGGGAGAAGGGAAAAGCAGCAATGCCGAATTCCATATGCGACAGCCCTGCCGCAGGCATGGATGTGCGCTGGTCGATGCCGAAAGGATCAGGCAGCCACGCCTTCCCGATCCTCTCACGCCGGCGGACCCGGGAAACCTCGGCATCCCTCCCTTCTCCCCGCCTGCGGGGAGAAGGTCGCGGCAGCGGGATGAGGGGCAAGCGCCCGCCTATCCCGCCGCAGCCGCCTCCAGCGGCGCGATGTCGAGCTTGACCATCTTCAGCATCGCCTCGGTGACGCGGCGCACCTTGTCCGGATCGGGATCGCTCATCAGTTCGCCGAGCCGCGTCGGCGCGATCTGCCAGGAAAGGCCCCAGCGGTCCTTCAGCCAGCCGCACTGCTCCACCGAGCCGCCCTCCCGCAGCGCATTCCATAGCCGGTCGAGGTCGCCCTGCGTCTCGCACTCCACCACGATGGAGAAGCTGTGGTTGAAGGGATCGAGCGGCCCGGCCTCGATGGCCATGTAGCGCTGGTCGCCGAGCGTGAAGCTCGCGCTCTTCACGCTGCCGGCCGGCCCGCTCGGCGTATCGGCCATGATAGGCGTGACCCAGTGGACGGAAGAGCCGGGAATGAGCGAGGCATAGAAGCCGATGGCCGCCTCCATGTCCTTCTCGAACCAGAGATGCTGCGTGACTTTCATCGGAACGTCCTCCTGCTGACCGTCAACAAGGACGACGGAGGACCGAACGTTCCGACGGGGCTTCCAAAAAACTAGCCCGCAAAGTCCTCGATGACCGCAAGGAACGCCTCGCCGAAGCGGTCGCGCTTGGAAACGCCGATGCCGGGAATGTCGAGAAGCTCCTCGAGATCGGCCGGTCGTTCCCGCGCGAGCGCGATCAGCGTTGTATCCGGGAAGACGACATAGGGCGGCACGTCGAGGTCCTTGGCGATGGCAAGGCGCTCGGCCCGCAGCAGCTCGAAAAGCTCCCGGTCGGAACCCGAAAGGTTGTCGCGCTCACGGGCGGCGGGCGAGCCGCCAGCCCTCGCCTTGCGCCCGGTCTGCGGGCGGTCCTTGCGGAACAGCACCTCCCGCTCATGGCGGAAGACGGCGCGCGCCTCCGGCTCCAGCTTCAGCGCGCCATAGGCGGAATGGTCGACGCTGATGAGGCCCATGGCCAGCAATTGCCGGAAGATCGATTGCCAGATGCGCGGCGCGATATCCTTGCCGGCACCGAAGACCGGCATGTCCGTATGGCCGAAGCGCTCCGTCTTCTCGTTGACCGTGCCCATCAGCACATCGATGACATGCCCCGCGCCGAACCGCTCGCCGGTGCGATAGACCGCCGCGAGCGCCTTGATCGCGGCCTCCGTGCCGTCCCAGGTCTCGACCGGGTTGCGGCAGGTGTCGCAATTGCCGCAATGGCCGGGATGGGCCTCGCCGAAATGCGCGAGGATGGCCTTGCGCCGGCAGCTTGCCGTCTCGCAGATGGCGAGCAGCGCCGTCAGCTTGGCGCGCTCGATGCGCTTCACATCCTCGGCCGCCCCGCCCTCGTCTATCATCTTGCGCCGCTGCACGACGTCGGCCATGCCATAGGCCATCCAGACCTCGGAGGGCAGGCCGTCGCGCCCCGCGCGCCCGGTCTCCTGGTAATAGGCCTCCACCGAGCCCGGCAGGTCGAGATGGGCGACGTAGCGCACATCCGGCTTGTCGATACCCATGCCGAAGGCGACGGTGGCGACGAGGCAGAGGTTTTCTTCCTTGAGAAAAGCATCCTGGTTGGCATCGCGCACCGTCCGGTCGAACCCGGCATGGTAAGGCAGCGCGCGAATGCCCTGCGTGTTCAGCCACGCGGCCGTGTCCTCCACCTTGGCGCGCGACAGGCAATAGACGATGCCGCTCTCTCCCTCGTGGCGCGACAGGAAGCGCAGGAGCTGCTGGCGCGCCTGATCGCGCTCGGCGATCTCGTAGGAGATATTCGGCCGGTCGAAGCTGGTGGTGAAGACCTCGGCATCCTCGAGCCCGAGGCGCTCGATGATGTCCTCGCGCGTATGCGGATCGGCCGTCGCCGTCAGCGCGATGCGCGGCACGCCGGGATAACGCTCGCCGAGCAGGCCGAGCGTGCGGTATTCCGGCCGGAAATCGTGACCCCATTGCGAGACGCAATGCGCCTCGTCGATGGCGAAGAGCGCGATGCGGGCCTCCGCCACGAGATCGGCAAAGCCATCCGTGACGATGCGCTCGGGCGTGACATAGAGAAGGTCGAGATCGCCGCTGCGCATGGCGTCGCGCACGGCGAAGAACTCGTCCCGTGTCAGCGAGGAATTGAGCGCCGCCGCCTTGACACCGAGCTGCTTCAGCGCCTCCACCTGGTCGCGCATCAGCGCGATCAGCGGCGATATGACGATGCCGACGCCCTGACGGCAGAGCGCGGGGATCTGGAAGCACAGCGACTTGCCCGCCCCGGTCGGAAACAGCACGACGGCGTCGCCTCCCGCCGTCACATGCTCCACCACCGCCTGCTGCTTGCCGCGGAAGGCGTCGTAGCCATAGACGCGCTTGAGCACGTCGAGCGGATCGGCGACCTCAGCATCGAACAGGGCGGAGAGATGACTGGAGGGATTTGCCTGAATCATGACCTGCACTTTCTCCCTCCATTCTGGCCAAGCACGGGACCATCGGCAACCACCCGACCGCCGACTTTCGCCTTCACGCACAATGTTCTTGTTTTGTTCGAATTTCAAGGGCAGGTTGCAAGAAAACTGTACAGACCAAAAGCGAGCACTCACGACGCATGGGATATAGTGGCGCCCACGCTAGAAGGCCGAAGCCAAGCGGAAAGGGCCGATCCGAAGGACTCTCCTACCACTGCCCGCCAGCATCGAGACCCGAAATTCTAGTGGTGCTCTTTTGTACAGCAAACTAGCCGGCGTGATTCCAGAAAACCTTGGTTACTCCCATCATTCACGCTCTGTAGTGAAAACGCCAGATGATAGGGAGTTTGCAAATCGTTTCTTCGATTTTATTGTCTCATATCTATTTCCATCAAGCTGTTTCGAGTAATGTTCCTTAATCCAGGGAATGATGCGGGTTATTTTCCCGCCAGTTTTCGGATTGCTCGTGATTGCAATTTCTATTGAAGCTAATCGATACCCCGGCCCGAAAGTCGCCTCCAGATTGTCAGGATCGACCTCCTCGACGCTTGCCGGATCGTTGATATCCCGAAAAGTCACGAGTGTCGGATAGAGTTCGCGCGGCAATGCGCGGGTTTCCCGCAGGCGATAGAGACGATCGAATCCCTCGATCCGCTCCTCGCGCGACGTCGTGATCGGCCCGATAAATGTCTCATAGGCCATCTCGGGGTCGTTTTGGCTCATTATCGCGAAGAGATACCTGCCCGGAGCAACCTCGACAAAAGCCGCTTCGCCGGAGTGGCCAATAATGCTGCGCCCACGATCACCCCACCCCCACCATTCAGGCCGGAAGCCGTACGAGGCTCGCATCACGGCACTTCCACTTACCTCGCCGTCAGGCGTCATCACCCTGAGTTCGAGTTTTTGATTCCAGGACCAGTTATAGAGGCCGATCAGTCTGCAGCCTGGCAGAAGAAATGCCATCGCCAACAACAAGACTACGGCGACCGTTCGCCTGTGACGGGGCTGCGCGCCAGTCGATGCGGCCTGCGGCATTCTTCTCATACCTACTTCCCCGCCGGCCCCTTCACCCGGCCGGAGAGCACGCCGAAGCCTTCGATGATGGCTTCCTGGTTCTCCATCCGGACGGTCTCCATCTGCACCTCCTGAAGCGCGCGCAGGATCTGCGGCACGCGCTCGTCGTCGCCCTCATCCGTCGAGACGGCGAGTTCGCGTTCAAGCTCGCGGCGCTGCCAGAGGAGCGCGCGGGTGCGCTTGTGGAGAGCGAGCGCCTGGAGATAGCCTTCGCGGGCATCCTCGGGCGCTGCGTCTTCCGTCGCGGTCCACAGGCGCGAATTGCGAATCTGCTGGTCGAGGCCCCTGAGCAGGGTGTCGAAGCCGGCGGCTTCCAGCTCCTCGACCAGCCGGGCGCGGTCGAGCCGTGCGCCGACGGAGCCGGCAATGCCGATGAGGGCCGACCAGAGGCGCTGGAGATCGCGGTTCTCGTATTCGATGATGGCGATCTCGTCATAGTCGCTGAAGAGAAGGCCCGGATGGTTGACGACGGTGAGCGCCAGCACGCTTTCACGCAGGGCCGGCAGCTCCTGCGCGCCGCGCACAAGCGCCGAGCGGGCGAGCCGGTCTGAAATGCCGGAGGGGACCATATTGCCCTGCGGCCCGCCGCGACCACCACCCCTGCCCTGCCGGTTGCCGGAAAAGCCGCCGCCGCCCTGTCGCTGGGCGGGGCGGAAGAAGGCGTTCAGCCGCTCGCGCATGTCCTGCTGGTAGTGGCGGCGCACGTCCTCGTCGGCGATGCCCGCGGTGATCTGGCGCAGGCGCGATTCGAGTTCCGCGCGGCTTTCCGGCGTGTCCAGCGCCGAGCCCTGGACCTCGCGGTTCCAGATCATGTCGGCGAGCGGGCGGGCGTTCGCCAGCACCTTGTCGAAGGGCGCGCGGCCCTCGTGGCGCACGAGGTCATCAGGGTCCTTGCCGTCCGGCAGCAGCGCAAAGCGCACCGTGCGGCCCGGCTTGATGAAGGGCAGCGCGAGGTCGGCCGCCCGGTTCGCCGCGCGGATGCCCGCCCCGTCGCCGTCGAAGCAGAGCACCGGCTGCGGCGTCATCTTCCAGAGCAGGTCGAGCTGGTTCTCGGTGAGCGCCGTGCCGAGCGGGGCGACGGCGTTCTCGATGCCCGCCTGGTAGAGCGCGATCACGTCCATGTAGCCTTCGACGGCGATGATCGTCCCCGTCCCATCAGCCCCCTGCGCGCCTTTTCGGGCGCGGGCGTGGTTGTAGAGCACGCTTCCCTTGTGGAAGAGCTCGGTCTCGTTGGAATTGAGGTATTTCGCCGGCGCGTCCGGCGACATGGCGCGGCCGCCGAAGGCGATGACCTTTTCCCGCACCGAGAGGATGGGGAACATGATGCGGTCGCGGAACCGGTCGTAGGAAACGGGGATTTCCGGCCCGTGCACGACGAGGCCGCAGGCCTCGATCGCCTCCTTCGGCACGCCCTTGCCCGCCAGAAACTCCTTCAGCGCGTTGCGGCTCTCCGGCGCATAGCCGAGGCGGAAGGTCTCGATGGTGCGGCCGGTCAGCCCGCGGTCGCGCAGATAGGCGCGCGCCTTCGCCCCGGCCGGCGTCTGGAGCTGGTCCTCGAAGAAGCGGGTCGCCATCTCCATGACCTCGACGAGGCCCATGCGCTCCTTCTCGCGCTGCTCGGCCTGCGGGTCCGGCTGGGGCATGGCGACGCCCGCGAGATCGGCGATCTGCTGCACCGCCTCGGGGAAGGACAGGCCGTCGAGATCGGTGAGGAAGCGGAAGTGATCGCCCGAGACGCCGCAGCCGAAGCAATGGTAGCGGCCCTTGCGGTCCTCGCAGTGGAAGGACGGCGATTTCTCGCCATGGAACGGGCAGCAGGCCCAGTAATCCCCGCGCGAGACATTGGTCTTCCTGCGATCCCAGGTCACGCGTCGGCCGATCACGTCCGAGATGGGGACGCGGTCGCGAATCTCGTCTAGGAAGGCATTGGAAAAGCGCATGGGTACCTCGATCGAGGTCCATATAACCATGCGCGGGCCCCACCGCCAGCATTACCGCCCGGCGCCACGGCAATTCACAGGCTCAGGCTCAAAATCCCATGTCGGACGCGTAGAAGCAGCGGGGCGTGTCCTCGGTCGGGTAGAGGCAGAGATGGTACTCGCCATCCTGCGAGCGGCGGGCTGTGCCCTGCGGCAGGAGGAAGATATGGCGGCGGGTGGCGAGGCGATGGTCGCCCGGCGCCAGCGTCACCTGATAGTCCCCGTGGACGATGCGCACGGCGGTCGCCGGGATCATCTGGCAGTCGCCGTTGTGGCTGCTGCCGTTGCAACAATATTGCTCGTACTGCCAGCCGCCCGGCGCATCGTGTGCGAGGGCCGGCCCGGCAAGGACGACGGCTGCGAGGAAAAGAAGAAACGTCGCACGCATGGGTTCGGCCACCGTTTCGTGGAACGGCCACCGGGAACCTCGACGCTAGACAATCCGGCGGCACCACATGCACTTCGCCGGGGCGGGCGGTGACGTTCGACGACGCATCGTCACGCTCCTATTGCTGCGAGCTCAACTTTGCTCCTTCCTTTTGGTTCCTGCAAGCCACAGGCGGGAAACGAAAAAGGCGGCCATCGGCCGCCTTCAGGCTGCTGACAAAGGGGGAACCCCTCTTCCGTCATGCTCGGGCCTGTCCCGAGCATCCGCAACGTCCCGATCTTTCGATGCGTTGGCAGATCCTCGGCACAAGGCCGAGGATGACGGCGGCGGGTGAGGAGGTTTGTCAACAATATGAAGGCGGCCATCGGCCGCCTTCATATTGCGAGAGGACCGCAATTTACTTCAGCAGGTCCTTCACCACGCCGGAAGCCTTGGCGAAGTCCATCTGGCCGGGGTAGCGCTCCTTGAGCACGGCCATGACCTTGCCCATGTCGCGCAGGCCCTGTGCGCCGATCTCGGCGATGGCCGCGGCGATGAGGTCCTTCATCCTGTCCTCGGGGATCTGCTCCGGCAGGAAGCCCTCGATGACCTTGATTTCCTCGCGCTCCTGGGCGGCGAGTTCCGGGCGGCCGTTCTCGGCGAAGATCTTGGCGGATTCCTCGCGCTGCTTGATCATCTTGGCGAGGATCTGCAGCAGCTCGTCGGTTTCCACGGGACCCTTGCCGGCACCGCGATTGGCGATGTCGCGGTCCTTCAGCGTGGCCTGGATCAGGCGCAGCGTGGAGACACGGCAGGCGTCCTTGGCCTTGATGGCATCCTTGAGGGCGTTTGCGATGGTCTCGCGCATCATTTTCTCCATGCGAGGTGGCCTGACGCGGGATGCGTGGCTTGACCTCGATCGTCGTTCGATTGTGCATGCTCATAGACCGGCGGAGGGCGTGCCCGCAAACGGATTACGCAAGCGATTGATTTCAAACGCTTTATAATTCCGCACAATCCACAGGCAACGGTTGACCCCGCCCCCTGCTTTGTCTATTTTCCGGCACCTGCACGAAAATCGGCAATCAGGGCGAACCAACGCGGGTTTCCGCGCGCCTTTGCCTGCGATCTTAAATGGTGCCCAAGCTCCCGGCCTTCAAGCCGGCGCCCGGTGCCGGAAACGGGATACTCATGACCTCGACCCCCGCATGGACCTCCGAAAAGCCCACCGCCCTCCTCGTCCTTGCCGACGGCACCGTGATCGAAGGCAAGGGCATCGGCGCCACCGGCAAGGTGACGGCGGAAGTCTGCTTCAACACCGCGCTGACGGGCTACCAGGAAATCCTGACCGACCCCTCCTATCTCGGCCAGATCGTCACCTTCACCTTCCCGCATATCGGCAATATCGGCGCCAATGACGAGGACATCGAGGACCTGACGCCGGCCGCCCGCCACGGCGCGGTCGGCACGATCTTCAAGGCCGACATCACCGACCCGTCGAACTACCGCTCGGCAAGGCATCTCGACGCCTGGCTGAAGGCCCGCGGCATCATCGGCCTTTCCGGCATCGACACGCGCGCGCTGACCGCCTGGATCCGCGAGAACGGCGCGCCGAACGCGGTGATCGCCCACGACCCGAACGGCGTCTTCGACATCGACACGCTGAAGGCGGAAGCCAGGGCCTGGAGCGGCCTCGTCGGCCTCGACCTCGCCAAGGTCGCCTCCTCCGGCCAGTCCTCGCGCTGGAGCGAGAAGCCCTGGGTGTGGAACGAGGGCTACGAAGGCCTCGCGGACGGCGACGTGACGTATCACATCGTCGCGCTCGACTACGGCGTGAAGCGCAACATCCTGCGCCTCTTCGCGGGCCTCGGCTGCAAGGTCACGGTCATGCCGGCCACCTCCAGCGCCGAGGACGTGCTGGCGCTGAAGCCGGACGGCATCTTCCTGTCCAACGGCCCGGGCGATCCGGCGGCGACCGGCGAATATGCCGTGCCTGTCATCAAGACGCTGATCGACACGGGCATTCCGGTCTTCGGCATCTGCCTCGGCCACCAGATGCTCGGCCTTGCCGTCGGCGCGACGACCGAGAAGATGCACCAGGGCCACCACGGCGCGAACCATCCGGTGAAGGACCACACGACCGGCAAGGTCGAGATCGTCTCGATGAACCACGGCTTCGCCGTCGCCTCGTCGTCCCTGCCCGACGGCGTCGAGGAGACCCACGTTTCCCTGTTCGACGGCACGAATTGCGGCCTGCGCCTTGTCGGCAAGCCGGTCTTCTCCGTGCAGCACCACCCGGAAGCCTCCCCCGGCCCGCAGGACAGCCACTACCTCTTCCGCCGCTTCATCAACCTGGTGCGCGAGAAGAAGGGCGAGGAAGCCATCCCGGAACGCGCGTAAGCGTCACCCGCAGGACGAAAAAACGAGAAAGACCCGCCGAATGGCGGGTCTTTCTCGTTTGAGGCTAGAGCAATTCCAGCAAAAGTGCGCAGCGGTTTTGCATCCGGAATTGCGTAGAAACAAAAGGATAGGGCATTTTCGCGATTCGAAGAAAAGCGGAAATGCTCTAGGAATGCGTGACGGTTCCCTGGTGGAACGTCATCCGCCAGCCCGCCGCGGTGCGGGTCCAGATGGAACTGCGCAGAACGTGCCGTGCACGCTCCGCGCCGGTGCTGCGGCTGGTGCGGTAGGTAAGCAGGACCGCATCGGCGCCAAGCTGCGTGAGGGCGTAGTCGAAAGCATGGAGACTGACATCCGCGGGTTCTTCCTGCGCCATCAGTTCGATGATCTGCGCACGGCGATAGACCGTGCCGGAGCTGCCGAACTCGACGAAATCCTCCGCCAGCAACGCCTCCAGCGCCTGCCGCGACCGGCGGACCTCGGGGCGGTGCAGCCGTTCCTCCAGCGCACGGATTTCCGCCAGAAGCCGGCCTGCCCCGCCCATCAGGTCCGCTCCCGTAACAGCCGGTAGAAGCGCCAGTTGAGCAGGATGGAGGCGGCGGAGAGGCCGGCGAGGAAGCCGAACCAGACGCCGATGCCGCCGAACCCTGCCGGGAAGGCGAAGAACCAGGCGGCGAGGAAGCCGATCGGCCAGTAGGAGATCAGCGCAAGGACCATCGGGATGCGCGTGTCCTTAAGGCCGCGCAGCAGGCCGGCGGCGATGGCCTGCAGGCCGTCGACGAGCTGGAAGATACCGGCGATCACCACGAAGGGTCCGGCGATGGCGAGGACCGCGGCCGAATCCTTGCCCGCCTTGTCGAGGAAGATCGAGGCGAGCTGTGTCGGAACGAGCGCGAAGAGCACGCCGCCGCCGACCGCGATGGCGGCCGCGATGACGAGCACCGCCCAGGCCGCCCGCACGACGCCGAGATGGTCGCCGCGCCCATGCGCCACGCCGACGCGCACCGTGCCGGCCTGCGCAAGGCCGAGCGGGATCATGAAGGCGACGGACGCGAGCTGCAGCGCGATGCCGTAGGCGGCAAGCTCCAGCGTGCCGATATTGCCCATCAGCAGCGAAGCGCCGGTGAAGAGGCTGACTTCCGCCAGCATGGTGAGGCCGATCGGCAGGCCGAGATGGAACACCTCGCGCAGCGCGCCCCAGTCCGGCCGCCAGAAGCGGACGAAGAGTTCGTAGCGGCGCATGTCGGCGCGCGACTGGATATAGGCGGTGATCAGCACGAAGCTCAGCACGTTGACGCCGACGGAGACGATGGCCGCCCCCTCGATGCCCATGGCCGGAAGGCCGAAATGACCGAGCACCAGCGCATAGGCGAAGAAGGCGTTCACCGTCAGGATGATGATCGTGACATAGAGCACGATCCCGGCCCGGCCATGCGCACTGACGAGGCCGCGCAGCGTCATGAAGAGCAGCGCCGGGCCGATGCCCCATTGCGCGATCTTCAGGTAGCTGCCGGCGAGCGCGGCGACCTCCGGCTTCTGGCCGGCAAACAGCAGGATCCTCTCGGCATTGTAGAAGAGCGGGATCATCAGCGCCGCATAGAAGAGCGCCACCCACATGCCCATGCGCACGGAACGGCGCACGGAAACCGTGTCGCCCCGGCCATAGGCCTGCGCCACCATGGGCATGACGGCATTGGCGAAGCCCGAGCCGAGGATGAAGATGGTGAAGAAGAACTGGCTGGACAGCACGATCGCCGCAAGATGCGCGGCGCCGAGCCGGCCGAGGATCACCACGTCCGTCGTGTGGATGCCGAGCTGGGCGAGCTGGGCGCCGATCAGCGGCACGCCGAGCGTCAGGGTCGCCCGGAAATGCCGCCCCCAGCCGTTGTCCTCGCGATGCGGTGCCATGTGCATGATAGTTCTCACTTTCGCCTCGCTTCCGATCACAAGTTCCGGTCGCGATCAATCGAATAGATTTGATAACGTCATCAAAAATGCGCGGAAACGGCACTCCGGGGCCGTCTCCGGACGAAAATTTCGTCGAAATGTCACGTTTGAAAGCGCTTCAGGCGCTTTCCGGCGCAAAATTCCCGCTCGGGCCGACACCGGCCCCCTTCAGCTTGACGAGGAAGATCGCGAGGCCCACGAGGAGGATGAGCGCCGCCACCGCGAACGGCGCGCCGGCAAAGGCGACAGGCGCGGACGGCGCGGTGAAATGGCTGAAGACCTGCGTGAAGATCAGCGGCCCGATGATGGTCGTGATCGAGGAAACGCTGGTCAGCGCCCCTTGCAGCTCGCCCTGCGCCGAGGCCGGCACGCGGGCGGAAGCGATGGAGCGCAGCGGCGGATCGGCAAGCGCCTCCAGCGCCGTCAGCGCGATGACGGCATAGATCATCCAGCCCTGCCAGGCCGCGGCATAGCCGGAAAGCCCGACGACCGAGAAGACGAGGCCGAGGACGGCCGTGCGGTATTCGCCGAGCCTCGGCACGATGCGCGGCAGGACGAAGCCCATGACGACCGCCCCGCCGATGCCGAAGATGCCGAGCGACAGGCCGATCTGCCCCTCGCTCCAGCCGTAGCGATAGGCGCCGACGAAGGACCAGACCGCCGGATAGACGGCATGCGCCAAGCCATAACAGAGGAAGACGACGCCGACCCACAGCACGCCGGGATAGTTGCGCATCTGCAGGAGCGCGCCGAGCGGATTGGCGCGGGCAAGCTCGAAGGGGCGGCGATTGTGCGCTGCCAGGCTCTCCGGCAGCAGGATCCACGCGCCGATAAAATTGAGGAAGGCGAGCGCGGCCGCGCCGTAGAAGGGAATGCGCGGCCCGAACTCGCCGAGAAGCCCGCCGATGACAGGCCCGATGACGAAGCCGGTGCCGAAGGCGATGCCCATAAGCCCGAAATTCTTCGAGCGCGTCTCGTCGTTCGACACATCCGCGATATAGGCGGCCGCCGTGCTGAAGCTCGCGCCGCTGATGCCCGCCAGCACCCGCCCGACGAAGAGCATCCAGTAGCTTACCGCCATCGCGCAGATGAGGTTGTCGATGGCGAAGGTGAGGATGCAGGCCAAAAGCACCGGCCGCCGGCCGAAGCGATCCGAAAGATTGCCGATGAGCGGCGCGAACAGGAACTGCATGCCGGCATAGACGAGCAGCAGCCAGCCGCCGTCGATGGCCGCCTGGCTGATGTCGTCGCCCGTCAGCTCGCGCAGATAGGTCGGCAGGACCGGCATGATGATGGCGATGCCGATCACGTCGAGGAACATGATCATGAAGACGAGAAAGAGCCCGCGCCGGGTGGACCTGGCATCGACCATGGATTTGACCTCGAAAAATGAACGGCGCCCGCATTGGGGGCAAAATGTCAGGCGGCGAGTTCTATTTCACTTTTCCCAGCGAAACAATCCGTGAACATCTCAAAAGTTTTGATGGTTCCGATACGATTTCCTGATGCCGGGCCTCAATCGGGCCAGGGATTGGCCTTGACGAAATCCACGAAGGCGCGCAGCGGCGCGGGCATCAGCGTGCGGCTCGGATAGTAGAGGAAGGGGCCGGAAAACGTCTGGATCCAGTCCGCCATGACGACCTGCAGCGCACCCGAGGCGAGGTTCGGCGCAAGGAATTCCTCGAAGGTGCACAGGATGCCGAGGCCGGCGGCCGCGGCATGCTGCTCCACCTCGCTCGACTCGGAGACGAGGCAGGCTGGCGGCATGATGGAGATGCGCTCCTCGCCGCGCTCGAACACCCAGGGTAGCACCCGGCCGCTGGCGAAGCGATGGAGGATGCAGCGATGCTGCATCAGGTCGCGCGGATGCTCGGGAACGCCATGCTCGGCGATATAGGAGGGCGCGGCGGCGACGACATAGCGCTGGCGGCGCGGCCCGATCGGCACGGCGATCATGTCCTGGTGCAGCGCCTCCTCGTAGCGGATGCCGGCGTCGAAGCCTTCGGCCAGCACGTCGACGAGGGCGTCGTTCGACGCGACCTCCAGCGTGATGCCCGGATAGGCCTTGAGGAAGGCCGTGGCGATCGGCGGCAGCACGAAGCGGGCGACGATGCCCGGAACGTTGAGCCGCAGGCGGCCGACGGGACTGTCGCGCAGGCTGTTGACGCCGTCGATCGCCGCCTCGACCTCCCCGAGCGCCGGCGCCAGCCGTTCCAGAAGCCGCTCGCCGGCATCCGTCAGCGTCACGCTGCGCGTCGTGCGGTTGAAGAGGCGCAGGTTCAGCCGCGCCTCCAGCCGGCGCATCGCCTCGGAGAGGGCGGAGGCGGAAACGCCGCGCAGCTTGGCGGCCGCGCGAAAGCTCTGCACCCGCGCTATGGCCACGAAGGCATCGAGATCGGCAAGGGGAATCTGGCTCATTGTTCGGAAAATCGCACAAGCTGTTCGAGGAAGGCCGGATTATCGCACAAAGACCAGTGCGGTAAAAGACGGTCGAACCGAAGGCAGACAACAGGAGAAGACCATGAAGACCGTCAACCTCGGCAAGACCGGCCCGCGCGTTTCCACCATCGGGCTCGGCTGCATGGGCATGTCCGGCATGTACGGCCCGGCCGACCGGGCGGAGAGCATCGCCACCATCCACGCCGCGCTCGACGCCGGCATAAACCTTCTCGACACCGGCGACTTCTACGGCATGGGCCACAACGAGATGCTCATCGCCGAGGCGCTGAAGGAGCGCCGCCGCGAGGACGTGGTGATCAGCGTGAAGTTCGGCGCCCTGCGCGGCCCCGACGGCGTCTGGGCCGGCTACGATTCGCGCCCGGCGGCGATCCGCAACTTCCTAGCCTATTCGCTGCAGCGGCTCGGCACCGACCATATCGACATCTACCGCCCGGCCCGCCTCGATCCGGCGGTGCCGATCGAGGAGACCATCGGCGCGCTCGCCGATCTGGTGAAGGCCGGCTACATCCGCCATATCGGCCTGTCCGAGGTGGGATCGGAGACGATCCGCCGCGCCGCCGCCGTGCACCCGATCGCCGACCTCCAGATCGAATATTCGCTGATCTCCCGCGGCATCGAGGACGATATCCTGCCGACCTGCCGCGCACTCGGCATCCCGCTCACGGCCTATGGCGTGCTGTCGCGCGGCCTCATCAGCGGCCACTGGCAGAAGGGTACTGTCGCGGGCGGCGACTTCCGCGCCGCAAGCCCGCGCTTCCAGGACGGCAATGTCGACCGCAACCTGGCGCTCGTCGAGGCGCTGCGCCGCGTGGCGGAGGAAAAGGGCGCGAGCGTCGCGCAGCTCGCCATCGCCTGGGTGGCGGCACAGGGCGAGGATATCGTCCCGCTCATCGGCGCCCGCCGCCGCGACAGGCTCGCCGAGGCACTGGGCGCGCAGCAGGTCACGCTTGACGAAGCCGACCTCGCCGCCATCGAGGCGGCCATGCCGAAGGGCGCGGCCGCGGGCGAACGCTACCCGGCCGCCCAGCTCGCCCATATGGACAGCGAAAAGCACGCCTGATCATGCGAAAGCCCTCCGGCCTCAGCGGCCGGAGGGCTTTTCAGAGAAGTCGAGTGGTCTCAGGGATCGCCCTGGAAGGTGTTGCAGGCATCCAGGCGGCCGCTGTCGAAACCGCGCTTGAACCAGCGGCGGCGCTGTTCGGAGGTGCCGTGGTTGAAGCTCTCCGGCACCACATAGCCCTGCATGCGCTTCTGCAGCGTATCGTCGCCGATCTGGGTGGCGGCGTTCAGCGCCTCTTCGAGGTCGCCGCTTTCCAAGAGGCCCTTCTGCTGCGTGTACTTGCCCCAGATGCCGGCATAGCAATCGGCCTGCAGCTCGACGCGCACGGACATCTGGTTCGCCTCCGCCTCGCTCATGCGCTGGCGCTGCTGGTTGAAGCGCGGCAGGATGCCGGTGAGGTTCTGGACATGGTGGCCCACCTCATGCGCGACGACATAGGCCTGGGCGAAATCGCCGGCCGCGTCGAACTTGTTGGCGAGCTCGTCGAAGAAGCTCATGTCGAGATAGACCTTGCGGTCACCCGGGCAATAGAACGGCCCGGACGCCGCCGAGGCGAAGCCGCAGGCGGATTTGACGGAGCCGGAGAAGAGCACCATCTTGGGCTCCTCGTATGTCTCGCCGGCTGCCTTGAAGATGCCGTTCCAGGTGTCTTCGGTCTCGGCGAGCACCGTCGCCATGAATTCCTTGGTCTCTTCCTCCTGTGGCGAGGAGCGGCGGCTGGCGCTCTCCGTCTGCTCGAAGCCCGGCATGCTGACCTGCCCGCCATTGCCCATGACCTGCAGGAGGTCGATGCCCATCGCCTTGAAGATGAAATAGATGACGACGAGGAAGATGATGGTGCCGATGCTCATGCCGCCGCCGGCCCGGCCGCCGCCGCCCATCGGAATGCGGAACCCGCCGCCCCGGCCGAAGGGATTGCGGCCTCCCATCGAGGGACCGGCTCCGCGCTGGTCCTCGATATTGCCCGACTGGCGACGACCTTTCCATTCCATGGCGCATTTCCCCGCTTTGAATTGCCGACGAACGCTCATCGCATGAATTCGTTCCTCAGCAACGACTTATAGGACCTGCCGGGGCGCCTTGCAAAACGAAAAGCAGCCCCTCAGCGCCGCCGGACAAGCCCGCCCCAGCCGGCCTCGCGCACCGCCAGCGCCCCCGCCGCGACGAGCAGGAAACTGACGGCGGCGGCGGCAAGCCCGCTTGCAAGGCCAGACGTCCCGTCGAAGATCATCGCCCCCATCACCCGGTGCGGAACGAGGGTGAAGAGACCCGCGACGACGATGCCGCCGAAATACATGCCGGCGACCTGGGCGCGGTGCGCGCGGATATTGCCGCGCCGCGCCGCCATCACGGCCGGCACGCTGGCGAGGATCACATAGAGCGAAAGGAGATGGATCGGGCTGAAGCCGTGGAATGTGTTGATTCCATGGATGAAGAAGGTCGAAAAACTCGTCGCAACCATCAGGAAAAGCCAGACTTTTCCGAGCAGCCGATGGGTCGGCGTGCCCTTCGGGCGGGCGAGGAGGACGGCGCCGAGCACGGCGGCCGGCAGCACGGTCGCGACGTGGAACTGGACGGCGAAGGATGCATTGGCAAGCGGCTCGAAGGTCATGGCGGGCTCCGGGGACGGTTGAATTCGGCCCCGTCTTCCGCCAATGATCGGGCCGCTTCAAACGCTTTGGCCCGAACGGACGGAAAACTTCGTGGAACGCCCCTTGCTGCAATCCGCGCTTCGTGAACTGCAGGTCTTCCTGCGCGCGCCGCGGTTCTGGGCGACCTTCGGCGCGGTGGTGCTGATCTTCTGGGTGACGGGTCCCTACGGCACCGCGGAGCGGCTGGCCGCCATCCCCCGCCTCGGCTTCTGGCTCGTGCTGCATGCCGTCGCCTGGGCCATCGCCGTCACCGCCATCGTGCTCGTCAACACGCTGCTGCGGGACCGTATCCCGGGCCTTGGCCGCCGCATGGCGCTCGGCACGCTGGTCGCCGGCGTGCCGGTCGGGCTTGCGACGAATGCGATCAGCCGCGCGACCTTCGGCGGCACGCCGACAATCTCCGACCTTGCCGCAAGCATCGCGACCGGCCTCCTCCTCTCCGCCCTCTTCTGCGCCCTGACCTACCTGACGATGAGCAGCCAGCAGGCCGAGGCGCTGTCCTCCGTCCCCGCGCCGAGCGAGGAGGAGCGGGCAGACGTGCCGCTGCTGCGCCGCCTCAGGCCGGAGAACCGCGGCCCGATCCTGCACATGACCGTCGCCGACCACTATACCGAGGTGACGACCAGCCGCGGGCGGGAATTGATCCTGCTGCGCTTTTCCGATGCCGTGGAGGAAGCCGGCGGCACGCAGGGCTTGCAGGTGCACCGCTCGCATTTCGTTGCCGATGCGCATGTCGAAAGGCTGCTGCGCTCCGAAGGCAAGCTGGCGATCCTCCTGAAGGACGGCAGCGAGATTCCGGTGAGCCGCAGCCGAACGGAGGCGGTGCGCGCCCGCTGGGGCTGAATTTTTTCTGGCGCCTGTCGGCTCGCCGCCTCGCCGTTCGTCTCTAGGTATCCGTCAATCAACCGTGCCAGGAGAAGACCCATGCGAAAGATCATTGTCGGCGCTTTCACCAGCCTCGACGGCGTCATGCAGGCGCCGGGCGGGCCGGACGAGGATCCCGTCGGCGGCTTCCGGTTCGGCGGCTGGGCGGCCGCTGCCTTCGACGAGAAGATGGGCGCCTTCATCCGCGAACTGTTCGCAAAACCCTTCGACCTCCTGCTCGGCCGCAAGACCTACGACATCTTCGCCGCCCACTGGCCCTATGTGGAGAAGGACGACCCGATCGGCCCGCTCTTCGACCGCGTCGACAAATATGTCGCGACCCGAAACCCGGACTTCAAACCGACATGGCAGAACAGCCATGTGCTCGACCCGGACGCGATCGCGGCCGTGCGCAAGCTGAAGGATGGCGACGGACCGGACCTCCTGACGCAGGGTTCCACCGAATTCCTGAAAGCGCTGTTCGAGAACGACCTCGTCGACGAGATCCACGTCTCCGTCTTCCCGGTCATCCTCGGCAAGGGCAAGCGGCTCTTCGGCGACGCCTCCTTCCCGCGCGCGCTGACGCTCATCGATTCGCGCACCAGCGACACCGGCATCGTCATGAGCCGCTATGCCCGCGCCGGCGATGTCACCACCGGTTCCTTCGAATTCGAGACGCCGACCGACGCCGAGCTGGAGCGCCGCCGCAACCTCACCTGATGGGATTCACTCCAGCCCCTCCTCCGCCACCGTCTCCGCCAGCCACGCGGCGAAGGCGGACATGGCGGGGGTGAGGCTGCGCGATTGCAGGCGGGTCAGCCAGTAGCTGCCGAGCGCGACGCTGGTGCGGAAAGGCTGGACGACAGCCCCGGCGGACAGCAGCCGCGAGAACATCAGCGGCGGCGCAAGGCCGACGCCCGCGCCCTGCAAAACCGCCTCCATCATGGCGAGCGAGGTGTCGAAGACGATGGCGTTCTGCGGCGGCGGCGTGCGCGGCAGCCCGGCGGCCTCGAACCAGCGCGTCCACTCGTCGCGCCGATAGGAGCGCAGCAGCGTCAGACCGAGAAGGTCGGCCGGTTCCTTGAGGTCGCGGGCGACGGCGGGAATGGCGAGCACGGAAAGCGGCGCATCGAAGAGACGCACGGCATCCGTCCCATGCCATGCGCCGGCCCCGAAGCGGATGGCGAAATCGAGCCCTTCGGCGGCAAGGTCCACCCGGTTGTTGTTGGTCGAAAGCCGCACCTCCACGAAGGGATGGCGCTCGCGGAAACCGGCAAGGCGCGGCAGCAGCCAGCCGACGGCGAAGGTGCCGACCGCGCCCACCGTCAGGATTTCCCGCACATGCCCGCCGCGAAAACGCTCCACCGCATCCGCCATGCGATCGAAGCTGTCGCGCAGCACCGGCAGGAGGCTTTCCCCCTCCGCGGTAATCATCAGCCCGCGCGGCAGGCGCTTGAACAGCACGACGCCCATCTGCTCCTCCAGGCTCTTCACCTGATGGCTGACGGCCGCCTGCGTGACATTCAGTTCGATGGCCGCCCGCGTGAAGGAAAGATGCCGGGCGGAGGCCTCGAAAGCGCGGAAGGCGTTCAGCGGCAGATAAGGCCGAACCATGGCAATGCCCTAATTCTCCTAATGGCTGAGACCAGTATTCATCTTTTGTCAGGCCATGAAAGCATTGCTATCCATGATGCACAAGTCATTCGGAAATAGAGGAAAACGTGATGGACCTGCGTCCCTTCGCGGCCGGCGTCCTGCTGGCCGCCGGCTTCGCCATGCCCGTCGAGGCCCGCATTATTTGTAGCATCGTCGCCGATGCGGAAAACGGCGAGATCATCCTGGAAAAGGGCGACTGCAAGACGCGCGTCACCCCCGCCTCCACCTTCAAGGTGCCGCTCGCGGTAATGGGCTACGATTCCGGTTTCCTCGAAAATGCCGAGGAGCCGGTGCTGCCCTTCATCAAGGGCTATCCCGACTGGGGCGGCGACAACTGGCGCCAGCCGACGACGCCACGGCGCTGGCTGGAATATTCCGTCGTCTGGTATTCCCAGCGCATCACCGAATTCCTCGGCTACGAGCGGCTGCGCGACTATGCCGAAGCCTTCGGCTACGGCAATGCCGACATGACCGGCGACCCCGGCAAGGACAACGGCCTCGAACGCGCCTGGATCGCCTCCTCGCTGAAGATCTCCCCGCGCGAGCAGGTGGAATTCCTGCGCAAGCTGGTGAACCATGAGCTGCCCGTCTCCGCCGAGGCAATGGATGCGGCGATGGAGATCGTCGAGGGACGCGACATCGCCGACGGCTGGCGGGCGCAGGGCAAGACCGGCATGGCCTATTCGAAGAAGCCGGACGGCACGCCGAACTACGGCCGTCCCTGGGGCTGGTATGTCGGCTGGGCGCGCCGCGAGGACCGCACCGTCGTCTTCGCCCGGCTGATACAGGACGAGAAGAAACAGGAACCGCGCACCAGCCTGCGCGCGCGGGACGGCATCCTCGCGGAATTGCCGGGCATTCTGGCCGGCGAATAGGCCACGCCCTCGCCGCGCCCGCGACACCCCGGATCGGCAGCGCAAAGCCCCCGCACTTTTCCTGTCGATTCGGCGATTTTCGGGGTTCCGCTCGCCCCTTCCTTTGCCTATAAGCCGCTTCTAGCCTTTGAACGACCATAGATGCGCGCCCGGCCGGTGAACCCATCGCCATGGCCGGTTTTTCGCGCACGCGGAAGAACGGATAGAGAGATGCCCAAGCGCCAAGATTTGAAATCGATCCTCATCATCGGCGCGGGGCCGATCGTCATCGGTCAGGCCTGCGAATTCGACTATTCCGGAACCCAGGCCTGCAAGGCGCTGAAGGAGGAAGGCTACCGCGTCATCCTCGTCAACTCCAACCCGGCGACGATCATGACCGATCCGGGCCTCGCCGACGCCACCTACGTCGAGCCGATCACTCCCGAAGTCGTGGCAAAAATCATCGCCAAGGAGCGCCCGGACGCGCTGCTGCCGACCATGGGCGGCCAGACCGCGCTCAACACCGCGCTCTCCCTCAAGCGCATGGGCGTTCTCGACCGCTACAATGTCGAGATGATCGGCGCCAAGCCCGAGGCCATCGACAAGGCCGAGGACCGCGCCCTCTTCCGCGAGGCCATGGCGAAGATCGGACTCGAAACGCCGAAGTCCATGCTGGCCAACGCCACCGAGATCAAGGACAAGGACCGCAAGCTTCACGAGGCCGAGCGCGCCAAGCTGAAGGCGGAGCTTTCGGGCGATGCGCTCGACAAGGCGCTGGACGAGCTGGAGAACCAGTGGAACCTCGGCGAGACCGACCGCAAGCAGCGCTACATGAGCCACGCCATGGCGATCGGCGCGCAGGCGCTCGACACGATCGGCCTTCCCGCCATCATCCGCCCCTCCTTCACCCTCGGCGGCACCGGCGGCGGCATCGCCTACAACCGCTCGGAATTCTTCGAGATCGTCAATTCCGGCCTCGACGCCTCCCCGACCACGGAAGTGCTTATCGAGGAATCCGTTCTCGGCTGGAAGGAATACGAGATGGAAGTCGTCCGCGACAAGGCGGACAACTGCATCATCATCTGCTCCATCGAGAACATCGACCCGATGGGCGTGCATACGGGTGACTCGATCACCGTCGCCCCGGCCTTGACCCTGACGGACAAGGAATACCAGATCATGCGCAACGCCTCCATCGCGGTGCTGCGCGAGATCGGCGTCGAGACGGGCGGCTCCAACGTGCAGTTCGCCGTCAACCCGGAAAACGGCCGCCTCGTCGTCATCGAGATGAACCCGCGCGTCTCGCGCTCTTCCGCACTGGCATCGAAGGCCACCGGTTTCCCCATCGCCAAGATCGCCGCCAAGCTCGCCATCGGCTACACGCTCGACGAGCTGGAGAACGACATCACCGGCGGCGCGACCCCGGCCTCCTTCGAGCCGTCCATCGACTATGTCGTGACGAAGATCCCGCGCTTCGCCTTCGAGAAGTTCCCCGGCGCCGAGCCGACGCTGACCACCGCCATGAAGTCGGTCGGCGAGGTCATGGCCATCGGCCGCACCTTCGCCGAATCGCTCCAGAAAGCCCTGCGCGGCCTCGAAACGGGCCTGACCGGCCTCGACGAGATCGAGATCCCGGGCCTTGGCGACGGCAACGACAACAATGCCATCCGCGCCGCCATCTCCACCCCGACGCCGGACCGCCTGCGCATGGTCGCCCAGGCGCTGCGCATGGGGCTGACGCCCGAGGAAGTCCACGAGGGTTCCAAGATCGACCCGTGGTTCATCGAGCAGTTCAAGGCCATCGTCGACATGGAGGCCCGCATCCGCGAGCACGGCCTTCCGGCCGACGCCGAGAACCTGCGCATGCTGAAGGCCATGGGCTTCTCCGACGCGCGCCTCGCCACCCTCTCCGGCAAGCGCCCGAAGGAAGTCGCCGAACTGCGCAACGGCCTGAACGTCCGCCCGGTCTTCAAGCGCATCGACACCTGCGCCGCCGAATTCGCCTCGCCGACCGCCTACATGTACTCGACCTACGAGACGCCGTTTGCGGGCGCGACGCGCTCGGAAGCCGGCATTTCGGATCGCAAGAAGGTCGTCATCCTCGGCGGCGGCCCGAACCGCATCGGCCAGGGCATCGAGTTCGACTATTGCTGCTGCCACGCCGCCTTCGCCCTGAAGGACGCCGGCTATGAAGCCATCATGGTCAACTGCAACCCGGAAACCGTCTCGACCGACTACGACACCTCCGACCGCCTCTATTTCGAGCCGCTGACGGCCGAGGACGTCATCGAGATCCTGAAGGCCGAGCAGACCAACGGCGAGGTCGTCGGCGTCATCGTGCAGTTCGGTGGCCAGACCCCGCTGAAGCTCGCCGAAGCGCTGGAGAAGAACGGCATCCCGATCCTCGGCACCGCGCCCGACATGATCGACCTTGCCGAGGATCGCGACCGCTTCCAGAAGCTCCTGCAGAAGCTCGACCTCGCCCAGCCGAACAACGGCATTGCCTATTCCGTCGAGCAGGCCCGCCTCGTCGCGGCCGAGATCGGCTTCCCGCTGGTCGTGCGCCCGTCCTACGTGCTTGGCGGCCGCGCCATGCAGATCATCCATTCGGAAGGCCAGCTCCAGACCTATCTGCTCGATACGGTGCCGGAACTCGTTCCCGAGGACATCAAGCAGCGCTACCCGAACGACAAGACCGGCCAGATCAACACCCTGCTCGGCAAGAACCCGCTTCTCTTCGACAGCTACCTGACCAACGCGACGGAAGTCGACGTCGATGCGCTCTGCGACGGCAAGGACGTCTTCGTCTCGGGCATCATGGAGCATATCGAGGAAGCCGGCATCCATTCCGGCGACTCGGCCTGCTCGCTGCCGGTCCACACGCTCTCCAGCGAAATCGTCGACGAGCTGGAGCGCCAGACCAAGGCCCTCGCCAAGGCGCTCAACGTCGGCGGCCTGATGAACGTGCAATACGCCATCAAGGACGGCACGATCTACGTGCTGGAAGTCAACCCGCGCGCCTCGCGCACCGTGCCCTTCGTCGCCAAGACCATCGGCGCGCCCATCGCCAAGATCGCCGCCCGCGTCATGGCCGGCGAAAGCCTCGACGCCGCGATCGCCGCCTATGGCGCAAAGCCGGACCCGCGCAACCTCAAGCACATCGCCGTCAAGGAAGCGGTCTTCCCCTTCGCCCGCTTCCCGGGCGTCGATACGCTGCTCGGCCCGGAAATGCGCTCGACCGGCGAGGTCATCGGTCTCGACACCGACTTCGCGCTGGCCTTCGCCAAGTCGCAGCTCGGCGCCGGCGTCGACCTGCCGCGCGAGGGCACGGTCTTCGTCTCCGTGCGTGACGAGGACAAGGAGCGCGTGCTGGCGGCCGTGCGCCTCTTGACCGACATCGGCTTCAAGGTCATGGCGACATCGGGCACCGCCCGCTTCCTCGCCGAAAAGGGCATCGAGGCGATCAAGGTCAACAAGGTGCAGGAAGGCCGTCCGCATGTGGAGGACGCCATCCGCAACCGCCAGGTCAGCCTCGTCATCAACACGACGGACAGCAGCAAGGCGATCTCGGACTCGAAGTCGCTCCGCCGCGCCGCCCTGATGCAGAAGGTGCCCTACTACACCACCATGGCCGGCGCCAAAGCCGCCGCCCAGGCGATCAAGGCGCTCAAGCAGGGCCAGTTGGAAGTGCGTCCGCTTCAGTCGTATTTCTGAGGCCGATCTTTCGGAATGCGGAAAGCCGGGCGCGTTGCCCGGCTCAAACTGCCGGCAAAGGGTAAACCCTCTCTTCCGTCATGCTCGGGCCTGTCCCGAGCATCTGCAAACCTCTCGATCTTTCGATGCGTCGGCGGATCCTCGGCTCAAGGCCGAGGATGACGGCCGCGGGTGGGGCGTGGTTTATCAGCAAGCCAAGCCGGGGGTGTTGCCCGGCTGAGGCTGCTGACAAAGGATGACGTCCTCTCTTCCGTCATGCTCGGGCCTGTCCCGAGCATCTGCAAACATCTCGATCTTTCGATGCGTCGGCAGATCCTCGGCTCAAGGCCGAGGATGACGGCGGTGGGTGGGGCGAGGTTTACCAGCAAGCCAAGCCGGACGCGTTGCCCGGCTCAAACTGCCGGCAAAGGGTAAAACCCTCTCTTCCGTCATGCTCGGGCCTGTCCCGAGCATCTGCGAACGCCTCGATCTTTCGATGCGTCGGCGGGTCCTCGGCTCAAGGCCAAGGATGAGGGCGGTGGGTGGGGCGAGGTTTGTCAGCAAGCTGAGCCGGGCAACACGCCCGGCTTTTCATTGGGCGGCAAGTCTCTCCGACAGATGCCCTATGGTCTTCATGTCCTCGACGAAGAGGCCGTGCTGGCGGCGGCGTTCCGCCTCGTCGGGCAGGCGCAGCAGGAAGGACGGGTGGACGGTCGGGTAGAGCACGATATTGTCCTGCATCGCGATCGGCTTGCCGCGCAGCCGGCTCAGCGGTCCCTGCTGCCCGCTCAGCGCATAGAGCGCGGTGGCCCCGAGCGCGACGACGAGGCTCGGCTTCACCAGCTCCATCTCCTTCGCCAGCCACCAGCGGCAATGCTCGATCTCGCCCCGGTTCGGCCTTTCGTGAATGCGGCGCTTGCCGCGCGGCACATATTTGAAGTGCTTCACCGCATTCGTGAGGTAAAGCGTCTCGCGGGCAATGCCCGCCTCCTTCAATACCGCGTCGAAGACCCGGCCCGCCGGGCCAACGAAGGGACGACCGGCAAGGTCCTCCTGGTCGCCCGGCTGCTCGCCCACCATCATGATCCGCGCCTCCTGCGGCCCCTCCCCGAAAACGGTCTGTGTCGCGGCGCAATGCAGCGGACAGCGCGTGCAGCCCAGCGCCGCCTCGCGCAAGGCCTCGACCGTGCCGGCGTCTGCCGGCATATGCGGCGGCAAGGTGCGGGCCGCCTCCTGCAGGCGATGGTGGAAGGGCGGCGGATCGCTGGCGGCGCGCTCGGCCATGGCCCGCACATTCGCCTCGGCATTGGCGATGAGGTCGGGGATCAGATCCGCCTCCGGCAGGTGGCGCCAATATTTCTTCGGCATCTCCGCCTGCATGGCCTTCAGCTTCAGCCGGGCGGGATTGAAGATGCTGGCATAATAGGTGCGCCAGAGTTCGTCCGTCGGGTCGCCATGGCCGGGATTTTCGCCGGGGCGCGTGTCGAAGATCAGGCTTTCGCCATCCCAGCTCGCCGTTCCCCGCGGCGTTGCGATGATCCAGTCCATGTCGGCAAAGCGCCGGCGGAAGAACGGCGCGGTCCGGGCGACGACGAAATGCGACGGCTCGAACCAGGCAAAGAAGCGGCGGCGCCCCTCCGCCTGCCCGGTGATCTCCTTGAAGCGCACGAAGGCCGTCATCTTGTGGCTGTCGCGATGCACGTTCTTCGCCAGAAGCCGCGCCCAGGCGACATCCTTGTCCGCCGTAAGCTCCAGCAGGCGCCTGTCCGATTGCAGGCGCCAGAGCAGCCGGTACAGGAGATGAAAGCGGCCGGGCTCCGTATGGCAGGCGACCGACTCGGCCAGGGAAAGGAAACCCGCGGGGACGGTCAGCGGCGCGGCCGCCGGATCGGGCGTCGGCAGGTCCGGCGCGGCTTCGAACAACTCGTCTTCCGCCCCGCCGATCCGCCAGTCCACCTGCTGCGGCGAAAGGCCGGCGGCGGCGAGCGCGCGGGCCGCGTCCCGCCATTCGGAAAGATCGCCGCGCCCGACAAGGCAAACCCTGTGCATCAGAGCAGCGAAAGCTGTTCCGGCCTGGGGGCGAAGACGGCTTTCAGGTCGTCCCTATCGGCAAGGCGGCGCGGCACCCAGCCCTCCGCCTCGATGAACGCCCGCACCTTGCGTAGCGAGACGCCGAGCCGGGCGAGGTCCTCCAGCCGCAGGCGGTGGAACCGGCGGCTGGACAGGATCGCGTCCACCGACTTCGTGCCGAGGCCCGGAACCCGCAGCAGCCGCTCGCGCTCCGCCCGGTTGACGTCGACCGGAAAGGCTTGGCGGTTGGCGAGCGCCCAGGCAAGCTTCGGATCCATGTCGAGATCGAGCATGCCGCCGGTCGAGGCCGTGATCTCGTCGATGCCGAAGCCGTAGAAGCGGTAGAGCCAGTCCGCCTGGTAGAGCCGATGCTCGCGCACCAGCGGCGGCTTGATCAGCGGCAACGCGCGGGAGGCATCGGGGATGGGGCTGAAGGCGGAATAATAGACGCGCTTCAAGCCGTAGCTGCCATAAAGCCGGGCGCTGGTCTTCAAAATGGTCGCGTCGTCGGCCCCGTCGGCACCCACGATCATCTGCGTGCTCTGGCCGCCGGGCACGAAGCGCTTGCGCCGCCTGGACTGCAAGGTGGGTTCCGCCGCCGCCTCTATCTTGCGGCGAAGCTCGCCCATCGCGCGGCGGATGCCCTCCGGCCGCTTTTCCGGCGCGAGCCGCCCGATGCCCGCATCCGTCGGCAGCTCGATGTTGAGCGACAGGCGGTCCGCGTAAAGCCCCGCCTCCTCGATCAGCTCGGGCGCGGCGTCGGGAATGGATTTCAGGTGGATATAGCCGCGAAAACCATGCTCGGTCCTGAGCTCCCGCGCCACGCGCACCATCTCGCCCATCGTGTGATCGGGCGAGCGGATGATGCCGGACGACAGGAACAGGCCCTCGATATAGTTGCGCCGGTAGAATTCCAGCGTGAGCCAGATCACCTCCTCCGGCGTGAAGCGGGCGCGCTCCACATTGCTGGACGAGCGGTTGATGCAATAGGCGCAATCGAAGATGCAGAAATTGGTGAGCAGGATCTTGAGCAGCGAGATGCACCGGCCATCAGGCGCATAGGCATGGCAGATGCCCGCCCCTTCCGTCGAGCCGAGTCCGCCTGATTTCACGGAGTCGCGCTTGACCGTGCCGCTGGACGCGCAGGAGGCATCGTATTTGGCGGCATCCGACAGGATGGCCAAGCGTTGTTGCAGCGATTTCTTCATATTTGTTCACTATGTGTTCTATAAAGCAGAGTCAATGGCGGATGGATCATCGGCGGCTCAATAGCCGCCGATGATCGGGAGCACTTCCCCCGTGATGTAGCTGGAGCACTGCGGCGAGGCGAGGAAGACATAGGCCGGCGCCAGCTCTTCCGGCTGGGCGGGCCGCTTCATCGGCGTCTGCGCACCGAATTCCGCAACGTCTTCGGCCTCTTTGTCGGAGGGGTTGAGCGGCGTCCAGACCGGCCCCGGCGCCACGGCGTTGACGCGGATGCCGCGCGGCACGAGCTGGCCGGCGAGCGAGCGCGTGAAGGCATGGATGCCGCCCTTCGTCATCGAATAGTCGAGCAGGTTCTTCGACCCCTCCAGCCCCGTGACAGACCCCGTATTGATGATCGCCGAACCCGGCGCCATATGCGGCACCGCCGCCTGCGCCATGAAGAAATAGCCGTAGAGATTGGTCTTCAGCGTCTCGTCGAAATGCGCCTCGGAAAGATCGAGGATATCCTTGCTGTGAACCTGGAACGCGGCGTTGTTCACCAGGATATCGAGCCGGCCGAAGTCCTGCACGACGCATTTCACGGTATCCGCGCAGAAGGCCTTGTCCTTGACGTCGCCGGCAAAGGCGATGCAGCGCCGCCCCTCCGCCTCGACGGCCGCGATGGTGTCCCGCGCGTCCCTTCCTTCCGCAAGATGGGCGATCGCCACATCCGCTCCCTCGCGGGCGAAGAACACGGCGACCGCCCGGCCGATACCGGAATCGCCCCCCGTGACGAGCGCCACCTTGCCTTTCAGCTTTTCCGATCCCTTGTAGAAGGGCGCGTCGTACATCGGCGGCGGATCGAGCGCGGCTTCATGGCCGGGCTTCGGCTGATGCTGCTTGGGAAAGGGCGGAACCGGATAAAGCCGCGCACCGGCCTGCATCGCCTTGGGCTCGTCCCCTGCGCCCTTGCTGTCGGCCTTCGCCACCTCTTTCTGGATCTCGCGCTGTTTTGCCGCCGTGCGGGCGGATTGGCTCTGGCTCATCGCAGCCTCCTCAAAGCTCGGTCGGACGGATGTTGTCGACACGGACATTCCCGGCGACCACTTCGCGCGGCCCTTCCACCGGATAGGCCGGGCCGGTCTCATCGACGACCGTATAAAGCTTCTCGTTGCGGAAGGCGCTGGACGAGGTCGTGGAATTGCCGTCACCCGGAAGCGCATCGATTTCGAGATAGTCGAGCTCGGCTTCTGCCGCCACGACCCGCGCATCCCCGCTGGACCTTGCCCGCACCACCACCTCGCCCTGGTTCGGCGCAATGTCCCAGTTCGTGTCCGTTGCCGCGGCCACGGGAACGAGGCGGAAGAGCTTCAACTGCTCGACATCGGAATAGTCGGCAACGGGCGCCTCGGCATCCTGCGGCGGCGCGTTTTCATCGAAGCCGACGGACCAGTCGCGGGCGGGCGTTGCCATGCCGGGCGGCGTGCGGTGCGCCGTGGCGTCGTCGCTGCCGGTGATGACGCGCGGTTTGGCGCTGGAAACGCCGTCATTGCCGCGCCCGGCCTCGGATACCGCAAATTGTGGCACGGCATCGGCGCGGATGATCGTCTCGCGGCCCGTCTCGGCCGAGACGACACTGTCGGAACCCGGCATGGCACGCGGCTCGACGCGAACCACCTGCTCGTCCTTTTCCTGATAGGTCGCACCCGACGCCTCCCGGCGCCCTTCGTCATGCATGGCCTGGTTGCCGGACACCTCGCCGGCCAACTGCTTGAAATAACCGGAAATCTTCTCGATCACACCCATCGTCGTTCCTCACATCCTGGTTTCGAGTCGGGCCATCGCGGCCTTCACGATCGCGCGAATCTCGTCGTCCGCGATCTGCTGCGCCGCGAAGGCGGCATCGGGCTCGACGCCCGGATCCTCCTCGTGGTCGATGACCGTTTCGTTGTCGCGCGCCATGGCGAGAAGCGCCTCGCGCGCCTCGGGAATGGCAGCCACCACCGAAAGAAGTTCGACCAGCAGACGCCGGTGCGCGTTGATCCTGCCTTCCAGATGAGCCGCATTTTGCAAAGTCATGCCCGCCTCCCGCGATAAAGCGCTAACGGCAGCACCAGGGGATTGTTCCGGCGCCTGTGGGGCACGGCTGGCATGCGGCGAAAAAACTGGCCTTGGCGGCGCGCAATCTGCTATAAGAGCCATTCAAACGCTTCCGACGGTTCCGGGGATTTTTCTCCGGAGACCGTTTTCTTTTGCGTTCGTGCAGGCGGGAGCCTGGGCGACGCGGTCTGAAGGACGGGATAAAATGGTTGAAAAGGTACCGATGACCCAGGACGGTTTCGTCAAGCTGCAGGAAGAACTGCGCTGGCGCCAGCAGGAGGAACGTCCGCGAATCATCGAGGCGATCGCCGAGGCACGCGCCCATGGCGACCTGTCGGAAAACGCCGAGTACCACGCCGCCAAGGAAGCCCAGAGCCACAACGAAGGCCGCATCACCGAGCTGGAAGACTTCGTCGCCCGCGCCGAGGTCATCGACCTCACCAAGATGTCCGGCTCCAAGATCAAGTTCGGCGCCCGCGTGAAGCTCGTCGACGAGGACACCGAGGAAGAAAAGGTCTACCAGATCGTCGGCGACCAGGAAGCCGACGTGAAGCAGGGCCGCATCTCGATCTCCTCCCCCATCGCCCGCGCCCTCATCGGCAAGGAAGTCGGCGACTCGATCGAAGTCAACGCCCCCGGCGGCTCCAAGGCCTACGAGATTCTGGCGGTAAGCTGGGGTTGAAGGTCGGTCCATGCCGAACAGACCGGATATTCGCGACGTCGAGGTCATCGCGCCCAATTTCAAGCGCCGCCTGTCCGGCGTGACCTCGACGATCATCCAGCTTGTTCCCGTCCAGAACAAGCTGGGCCAGAAGGTGGCGACGCTCGGCCCAGGCCTCCCGGATACGCTGCCCAAGCTGCGCTGGCGCGATCTCCTGTCCCTGTGGACCCCGCCGCCCGGCCGCAAGGCCCGGATCTGGCATGCGCGGCGCAACGTCGAAATGCTGGCCGGACTCGTGATGCGCGACCTGCTGCGCATGAAGCTGAAGCTGGTCTTCACCTCCGCCTCCCAGCGCCGCCATACGGGCTGGACGAAGTGCCTGATCTCGCGCATGGACGCGGTCATCGCCACCAGCGCGAAGACCGCCTCCTATCTCGAGGTGCCCTGCACCGTCATCATGCACGGCATCGACACCGAGCGCTTCTCGCCGCCTGCCGACAAGGCCGCCGCCAAAGCCGCGCTCGGTCTCGACCCCGCCCGGAAATACGTCGGCTGCTTCGGCCGCATCCGTCATCAGAAGGGAACGGACCTCTTCGTCGACGCCATGATCGCCCTCCTGCCGGAACGCCCGGACTGGTCCGCCATCATAGCGGGCCGCGCTACGGCCAAGCATGTGGAATTCGAGGCCGAACTGAAGGAAAAGGTGCGCGACGCGGGCCTGGACAAACGAATTCTTTTCGTCGGCGAGCACACCAACATCCACGAATGGTACCGCACCCTCGACCTCTTCGTCGCCCCCCAGCGCTGGGAAGGCTTCGGCCTGACGCCGCTGGAAGCAATGGCGACGGGCGTGCCGGTGGTGGCGACGGATGTGGGGGCGTTCAGCGAGTTGATCGTGACGGGAGAAGGGGAAACCGGCCTTCTCATCCCCGCCGACAGCCTCAGTTCCATAGCGCAAGCCGCGGCAAGCCTAATGAATGACACTGCCCGGCGCAACGCCGTCGGCTCGCAAGGGCGCCGGCATATTGCATCCCGCTTCACCATTGAAAACGAGGCGCGGCGCGTTGCTGCGGTGTACCGGCGGACGCTTGAGGCCTGAGATCAGCGGCCTACGTAGTCGTCGTGGTTCGGACGCGCACGAAGCGCTGCGCGCTGCGCGATTTTCGCCTGCGTCAGGAAAGCATATATAAACCCCGTCATCGCTTCGATGAAGCCGGGCACGCCGCACCGCCACAGGCCATTCCTGAAATACAGCCGCAGAAAATAGATGATCGGCGAAAAGATCAGTTTCGACAACCTGGGTCGGCGGCCTTCCGCGATCTGTTGGTCCGCCTTCAGCGTCGAATACTTGTTTTCCTTAAGAATTTGCTCATCGATGATCAACGGGCGAAAATGCAGCAGGCTGCCTGTCGTCGCGCTCCTCACCTCGCCGCTCGCCGCGATCCCCTCATGAACCTGCTGACGCAGGTCATAGGCGCCCCGGCCACGACGAATGAGCCGGAGGTTCTTCCGCTCTCGAACATTTTCGGACGTGTATCCATATCCCACGAGGTAAGGCCGGCGTGCAACACGCCATCCCACGACCTCATCCGGCGCGTCAAGCAACTCCGGCAAAAGTCTCCGCAACGCTTTATCCAGCCGCTCGTCGGAATCAATGTTAAAGCACCAGTCCTGCGTGCATTGTTCAAGCGCAAATTGCTTCTGCCCCGCATAACCGCGCCATGTTTCCCGAAACAGTCGCAACGGCCACCCTTTGTCGATGTAGGACTGGATGAGCGCGAGCGTACCGTCGGTGGACCCGGAGTCCACGATGACGATTTCCGCAAAGCCCTCAAGACTTTCGATACAGTGACCGAGGTAATGTTCCTCGTTCTGGCAGATGATGAAGGCCGAAATGGACAGATAGGACATTTGACTTTCGGTTCCTTAGCTTTCAAACACGTTCTGGCTTGACCCATAGAACAAGGGTCGTGTTTCGAATAGGGCAAGAGTACAAACTTGAAGATCCTCCTTATCAACCTCGAAAGAAATCCGGAACGCCTCTCGCGGATGTCCACCCTGCTTTCGGACATGCAGCTTCCATTCGAGCGAATCGACGCGGTAGACGGCAAATGTCTATCAACGCAGGAACAGGCCCGCTGGTCGCAGAGCCATGCCGACGGCAGCCCTTTTCTCTCTCCGAGCGAAGTAGGCTGCTATCTCAGTCATCGCATCGCCTGGGCAAAAATTGCCGGCCTGGAAAGCGACTTCGGCCTAGTGCTTGAAGACGACCTGCACTTCGCCGAAGGATGTGCGGGATTCTTCAGCACGAATGACTGGATTCCCGACGATGCCGACGTCGTGAAAGTGGAAACCGTTTTCTGGAAAACCTTGATCGGCAGAAGCCACAGGGATATAGGAAACGGATATTCTGTAACCCGGCTTCATGGCCAGCACTTCGGCATGGCAGGTTATATAATTTCGCCGGGCTGCGCCCGTACATTGCTGAATCTTGGCGCTCTGGACCGCGCAATCGATCAGATCTTCTTCGACCCTGCCTCCGGCCTGTTCCATGACCTTACTCTTTATCAAGCCATGCCGGCCTTCTGTGTGCAAGATCAGTTCATCGCGAAAAATCACCTAGGAATACCCACGAACATCGAGCGGGGGTGGGACCTAAAGAGCCGGCGCAGGGCACTGGCTCAGAAAGTCGGAAGGGAACTGTCCCGACCGCTTTCTCAGCTACGCGACATTATCGTCGGGCGGCTTTTGTCCCCTTTCACCCGGAAGAAGCTGACGAAAATCGGGTTCAGGCCATATCTTCCACCAGTTCAACCATCATCAGTAGAGCGTTGAACTGCCCACCAGCAGGTAAGCGCAGCGTCTTGCCATCGAAGACCGCCTCTCGGAACGAAGACGGAATCTCATATTCGCGGCGATCGGCAAAACCACCTCTGGCTTTCACATCGGCGAGATAGGCGATCAGATTTTCCCGCCTAAGCGCAACCTCGCCACGAAGCTTCCTCTCCTTGGACGGCCGATAGCCAAGTCCGGAAATATGCCGCCTGAAGTCATACTTCAGGCGTGACAGGACATTGATTTTCTTGGGCGACAGGAGCCCATTCATATCGACCCCGGCGCGACGGGCGGCTTTCGAGAGATATTGGTATCCCCAGTTGTCCAGATCATCGACCCCCTCGCGGAAACGCCCCATCCATGGCTTGTCCGGCTTGCTGAAATGTAAAAAAATCGGAGGAAACGCATCGTCTATACCGACGCTGAAAAGACAGGCCTGAAAATTCCATGACGGACTGAGGCCGCTCCAGCGCTCCTGGAAAACGGCATTCAGAAAATCCTGATCGAACATCCTCATGCCATTCGCATGGGCGGCAACATAATCTTGCAACAATGCTGCGAAATCGAGTTCCAGCCAAGCGGCCACGTCGATAACCAGCACACCGGAATTTAAATATCGGGGCGCATGAACGCCGATGGAGGCCAGCCACTCAGTTCTGCTCATCTCCGGAAGCGGAGAATCATGCGTGACTTCAAAGTCGTGCGTCGCAGCCAACCCGTGCGGAAGTGGCAGCGACCATATTCTATCGTCTCGTCGGATGGGAAGCAGATCCGCGTCCAGATAGATAACCCGCTCGTATTGCTTCAAAAAGCGGGGCGCAAATATCCGCAGATAAACGATCCTTGGCCATTTCTCGCTCGACGGCACGCCGTCGGGCAGCAAGCAGGACAGTTCGTTTTCATGATAGTATACGCCAGGCACAGCGGCCCGTCGCTTCGCGGAGGTTGCGCCGCCCTCAACAAAGATGTGCACATCCAGTCGCCAAGTGCGCACAAGATGACATGCCAGAGCGAATGCGACTGGCTCAAGCCGTTCATCGACGACATAATAGAATGCGTGTTGGGAGCTCATTTCGGTACCGCATACAGCCATTGCATTTCCCCGCCGCGAAACTCGTCCAGCAACAGCGGAGCAATCGGGCCATGGACGCCAGCCAGTTCCGGATACATCTTCACGTCGCGCACAGTCTGATCGACGATCTTCATCGTATGCGTATCCGCGAAATAATCGATCAGGATATTGCTCACGTTTGGCACGAACAGATCGTGCAACTCTATGATAAAGCTGGAAACGGCCGAAACGCCGCGCGGCATTTCCACCACGTATTGCTCAAAACCTTCGCAGTCGAGTATGAAAAGCGGCTTGACCGGAGCAACGTCTGCGATGCCCGCCAGCGGATTTGCGTAATCGAACCTATCGAGCCTAGTAATCTCCACTTCGTTCAAACGCGCGCAATGGTCGAGCGACTTGAATGACTTGACATCGATATCGTAGGTATATACCCGCGCTTCGGGAAGCCGGCGCTTCATACCGATCGCATAATACCCCTCCGAAGCGCCGATATTAACGATAATGCTAGGCTTGCGCGCCACTTCCTCCTCAAGGGCAAAAAAAATCTCGGCCTCATATGACCCCACGATTTTAGCCAGAACGTCATAATCGCTCCAAGCGCCCTCTTCCGGTAACCACAGTCCTTCGAAAGGACCTCTGGCAACCCGGTATCCCGTCTTTTTCAAGATATCCCGAACCAGCAGCCGCTTGTAAGCTAGTGCGGCATCAAGAAAATTCTTTTCGTATGAACTAGTTCGCAGGCGGTAGACGCCCAAACCCAAGGGCCGAAGAATCGTTTCGATAATTGCTTTCTTGCCCAACTATATCTCCATATTATGCTTCGCCTACCGAGCACCACAAATCCGACTTGCGACGATCATGAACATCAAAGTGCGAAAAACTGGTCCCACACTTGGCCCATTTACTCCAACGCACAAAGAAGTATCGCCGATAAATAAGTCCATACGGCAGATTGCGGACGATTTCTAGATCTCCACCAGCCCCACCTTCTTCACCTGCCGGATCGTCAGCATCGTCCGCACCGTATCCACCTGCGTGTTTGCGGTCAGTTCCTCGATGACGAAATCCTGGAAGCGGGTGAGGTTTTCGGCGATGCAGTGGAGGAGGAAATCGCTGTCGCCGGAGACCATCCAGGCCTGGCGGACCATCGGCCACTCGCCGGTCGCGGCGGCGAAGGCCTTGAGGTTGGCTTCGGACTGGTGCTTGAGGCCGACCATGCAGAAGGCGACGAGGTCGTAGCCGAGGGCGGGCGCGTTCAGCATTGCCGTGTAGCCCTCGATGATGCCGGCCTCCTCCAGCTTTCGCACGCGGCGAAGGCACGGCGGGGCGGAAATGCCGGCGCGCGCGGCCAGCTCCACATTGGTCATCCGGCCATCGGCCTGGAGCTCCTTCAGGATGCGGATGTCGATGGCGTCTAGTTCTGCACGGAACATGGGGCTTTTTGGAACCTTTCGGGATGGCGACCGGAAGTGACCCGAATCGCCGCATCAGCGCAACATTGTTACCGCAAGCGGCACAAATATGTCACGCGGCTTCGCTAGTCTGTTGGCAAAGCGCCGCACGCACTTGAAACTGTCCGCGCTCCCCTCATAAATGGGCATCGAACGAAGACACGCCGGCCCGTGCCCTGCGCGCGACCCGCGCGGGCGGGCCGATTGGGGCAAGGCCCCGGAAGGAACGACCATGTCCGGCCAGTCCAGCAACAGCAGGCACGTCAAGGTGCTGATCATCGGCTCCGGCCCCGCCGGCTACACCGCCGCCATCTATACCGCCCGCGCCATGCTGGAGCCCGTGCTGATCGCCGGCATGGAACAGGGCGGCCAGCTCATGATCACCACCGACGTGGAAAACTACCCGGGCTATGCCGACCCGGTGCAGGGTCCGTGGATGATGGAGCAGATGCTCAAGCAGGCAGAGCATGTCGGCGCCGAGATCGTCAACGACCTCGTCACGAACGTCGATCTCGACGTGCGCCCCTTCCGCATCTCCACCGACAGCGGCACCGCATGGACCGCCGACGCGCTGATCATCGCCACCGGTGCAAAGGCCAAGTGGCTCGGCATCGACACCGAGCATAAGTTCATGGGCTTCGGCGTTTCGGCCTGCGCCACCTGCGACGGCTTCTTCTACCGGGGCAAGGATGTCGTCGTTGTCGGCGGCGGCAATTCGGCCGTCGAGGAAGCGCTCTATCTTTCGAACCTCGCCAAGACCGTGACGGTCGTGCACCGCCGCGATTCGTTCCGCGCGGAACGGATCCTCCAGGAGCGCCTGTTCGCCAAGGAGAACGTCAGGGTCGTCTGGGACCACGAAATCGTCGAATATCTCGGCTCCGAGGCAAAGCCGCCGATGCCGGCCTCCGTCAACGGCGTGAAGCTGCGCAACGTGAAGACCGGCGAGACGCGCGACATGGAAACGGACGGCGTCTTCGTCGCGATCGGCCATGCGCCGGCAGTGGAGCTCTTCAAGGGCAAGCTGCGCCACAAGCCGAACGGCTACCTCTGGACGGCACCCGATTCCACCGCGACGGACGTGCCCGGCGTCTTTGCCGCAGGCGACGTCACGGACGACATCTACCGCCAGGCGGTAACGGCCGCCGGCATGGGCTGCATGGCGGCCCTCGAAACCGAAAAATACCTTGCAGGTCATATGCCTGTCGCAATTGCGGCCGAGTAGAAGCCGCCAACGAAGGGAGGCGGATTCGGGTCCGACCTGCCGAGTGGGAACAGTGGAAATCAGCGACCGGGCGGGAAGCGTGAGGCTCCCCGCCTCACAGACATATGGGGGATAGAATGCCGCTCGATTGGGACAAGCTGCGGATTTTTCACGCCGCGGCCGAGGCCGGCTCGTTCACGCACGCCGCAGACAAGCTGCACCTTTCTCAATCGGCCATCAGCCGCCAGGTGAGCGCGCTGGAACAGGATGTCGGCATCAAGCTCTTCCACCGCCATGCCCGCGGCCTGATCCTTACCGAGCAGGGCGAAATCCTCTACCGCGCCGCGCACGACGTGCTGATGAAGCTCGAAAGCGTGCGCGTCCAGCTCACGGAAAACACCGAGAAGCCGAGCGGCAAGCTGCGCATCACCACCACGGTCGGCCTCGGCCAGGGCTGGCTGACGGACAAGGTGCAGGAATTCCTCGCGCTTTACCCGGACATGCAGGTGCAGCTCATCCTCGACAACGAGGAGCTGGACGTGAACATGCGCCATGCGGACTGCGCCATCCGCCTGCGCGAACCGCAGCAGTCGGACCTCATCCAGCGCCGGCTCTTCACCGTGCACATGCACATCTACGCCGCCCCCTCCTACATCAACCGCTACGGCGAGCCGCAGTCGATCGACGATCTCGACAATCACAAGATCATCACCTTCGGCGAGCCCGCGCCGAGCTACCTCCTGGACGTCAACTGGCTGGAGGTCGCCGGCCGCGATTCCGACAATCCCCGTCCCTCCGTCCTGCAGATCAACAGCCAGACCTCGATCAAGCGCGCCTGCCTGCTCGGCATCGGCATCGCGATGCTGCCGGATTATATTGTCGGCCGCGACCCGGGACTGATCCAGCTCCCCGTCAGCGCCGACATCCCCTCCTTCGATACCTATTTCTGCTACCCGAGCGAGATGAAGAACTCGGCCAAGCTCAAGGTTTTCAGGGATTTCATCGTCGCCAAGGCGCGCAACTGGAACTTCTGAACAGGGCCGATTTCCAAGGCCTGCGCCTCGTGCATGGCTGGCATGCACATTAAATGATTGATGTATGCCCAAAAAACCACCATATCGCGCCCAGCTGATGCATTTTGGTGGCTTTTTCCTCCCAGTGCCACCGCAGCAGCTGTTCCCCTCTGGAGGTTTTATTACCTTCAAAACTACAAAGGGCCCAAGTTGATCTTGCGGCCCTCTTTTTTTGCCTTCCGTTAACCAAGATGGAATTTTCAACATTCCTGCAAAACTTGGCACGCGCTTCTCTTGAAGAACAGCGCCCCCTCCCCCATATCTAGAACAGCCGACGCACTTGCGGTCTTCTCCTCCCAGTGCCGCGCGTTGGCTGTTCCCCTCTGGAGGTTTTGAACCTTCAACCTTGCAGGGCCCGGGCTTCGCTCGTGGCCCTTTTTTTTGCCTGCGCCTCTTGCATCGACAAATGACGAACCCAATATCGATGAAGACCGATATACCCATCGCCGGATCACGATAGACAATGACCCCGCTCGACACCGACGAAATCCTCAAGGCCCTCGCCCATCCGAAGCGGCTGGAGATTCTCGCCTGGCTGAAGGAGCCGCGGCAGCATTTCGCCGGCCAGGAGCATCCCCTGGATTTCGGCGTGTGCGCCGGCCAGATCGAAAAGCGCTGCGACCTTTCGCAGTCCACCGTCTCCGCCCATCTTGCCACCCTCCAGCGCGCCGGCCTCGTGACGACGCGCAAGGTCGGCCAGTGGGTGTTCTTCAAACGCGACGAAGACAAGATCGCGGCCTTCCTCCACCACATCAATGGCGCCCTCTGAGCGCCCTCCTTTCCTAGCCAGAAGAAGGACTCTTCCATGCCCTCGCTCTTCGACCCCATCAAGATCGGCGATATCCAGCTCAAGAATCGCATCGTCATGGCGCCTCTGACGCGCAACCGCTCCCCGGGCGCCGTGCCGAACACCCTGAACGCCGCCTATTACGAGCAGCGCGCCAGCGCCGGCCTGCTGATCACCGAGGCCACGGCCATCACCCAGCAGGGCCAGGGCTACGCCGACGTGCCGGGCCTCTACACGCCGGAAGCGCTCGCCGGCTGGAAGCAGGTCACCGATTCCGTGCACAAGGCCGGCGGCAGGATCGTCGTGCAGATGTGGCATGTCGGCCGGATTTCGCACGATACGCTGCAGCCGGGCGGCGGCAAGCCGGTCGCCCCCTCCGCCATCCGGGCCAAGTCCAAGACCTATCTCATCAATGCCGACGGCACCGGCAGCTTCGCCGAGACATCCGAGCCCCGTGCCCTGGAAAAGCAGGAGCTTCCCGGCATCGTGGAAGACTATCGCCGCGCCGCCCGCGCCGCGGTGGACGCCGGTTTCGACGGCGTTGAGATCCATGCGGCCAACGGCTACCTGATCGACCAGTTCCTGCGCTCGGGCAGCAACCAGCGCACGGACGAATACGGCGGCTCCATCGAGAACCGCGCGCGTCTGCTCTTCGAGGTCGTCGATGCGATCACCTCGGAAATCGGCGCCGGGCGCACGGCAATCCGCATCTCGCCGGTCACGCCGGCCAACGATGCCTTCGATCCGAACCCGCAGCCCCTCTTCACCTATGTCGTGGAGGGCCTTGCCCGTTACGACCTTTCCTACATCCACATCATCGAGGGCGCGACGGGCGGAGCCCGTGATCACCAGCAGGGCGACGCCCCGTTCGACTATGCGGCGCTGCGCGCGGCATACAAGGCAGCCGGCGGCAAGGCGGCCTGGATGGTCAACAACGGCTACAACCGCGAGCTTGCCATCGACGCCGTGGAAGAAGGCAAGGCCGACCTCGTCGCCTTCGGCAAGCTCTTCATCGCCAACCCTGATCTCGTGGAGCGGCTGAAGAACGACACGGTGCTGAATCCGCTGGACAAGGACACCTTATACGGCGGCGGCGCCAGGGGCTATACCGACTACCCGGCCCTCGAAAACGTCGCCTGAACGGGCGGCGCTCCGAAGAGCCTTTCGCAATATGAAGACGGCGCCTGCGGTTTCCTCCACCGCGGGCGTTTTCTTTTTGCGCGGCTCGGCTACATCTACCTGAGGTGAATCTACCCCGGAGCCGCTCGCCCATGCTGTCCAGCCTGCTGAAGGAACGCTTCCTGTTCGTCGGCCTCGCCGCCGCCATCCTCGCCTATGCGAGCGAGCACAGCCTGCTGGAGATGGGCCGCCTGCCGGTGCTGGCGGCGGCCTTCGCCCTCGTCGTCGCCATCGTCCTCGTTTCCACCCGCATCGCCCATCATGCGGAAATCCTCGCCTCCAAGGTCGGCGATCCCTACGGCACGATGATCCTCACCCTGTCGGCCGTACTGGTGGAGGTGGTGATCCTCGCCATCATGATGCAGGGCGAGACATCGCCGACGCTGGTGCGCGACACGATCTATGCCGCCGTGATGCTAGACATCAACGGCATCCTCGGCCTTGCGGCGCTCCTCGGCGGCATCCGCCACGGCGAGCAGCCCTACAACGACGATTCCGGCAAGACCTACGGCGTGATGATCCTGACGGCCATGGGCATCTCCATGGTGGTGCCGGAATTCGTGCCGCGCGAAAGCTGGCATCTCTATTCCGCCTTCACCATCGGCGCGATGATCGCCCTCTATGCGCTGTTCCTGCGCATGCAGGTCGGCGCGCACAGCTATTTCTTCAGCTATGCCTATCCGCGCACGGAGCGGAAGGAGGGCATGGCGAGCAAGGCGCCGGACGAGAACGAGCCGGCGACGCTCTCGATCCTCGTCATCGTCATCGGCGTGGTGCTGATCGGCGCGCTTGCCGAAGTGATGTCGGTGCTGCTCGGCGCCGGGCTGAAAGGCTCCGGCGCGCCGCCGGCGTTGATGGCCGTGGTCGTCGCCGCGATCTCCGCCGCGCCGGAAATCCTGACGGCCTTGCGCGCCGCGCTCGCCAACCGCATGCAGTCCGTCGTCAACATCGCCATGGGCGCATCGCTCTCGACGGTCATCCTCACGGTGCCCGTCATGGAGGCCATCGCCCTCTACACCGGCCAGCCCTTCGTCATGGCCATGTCGCCGACGCAGACCGTGATGGTCGCCATCACGCTGATCGCCGCCGCCATCAACCTTAACGACGGCGAGACGAACGCCATCGAGGGGATGACGCATTTCATCCTCTTCGCAACCTTCATCATGCTGACGCTGATTGGACTATGAGCGGCGCGCGCCGCCGACATGGTACTCGCCCGGCCCGTTGCGCATGGAGCGGTACTTTTCGGGGTTGTTGAAGAAATAGTCCCAGACCGACATCGTGGCCGGACGCTCGCCGACGACGATTTTTCCGCGCGGCGCTTCCCCGCTCCGGTCCCCGTAGCCGTCGGCGGCAAGGGCCGACGTTGCGGCGCCCAGCGTCAGCAGGGTCGAAAGGAAAAAGGACGTGGCTTTCATGATGCTGCTCCGGTGTTTCCGTATCGCCATATTATATCGGCAACGAAGGCGAAATTTTCACCGGCCGGCAGGAAAGAATCGCACGACAATCGCGCAAGCCGTCTGTTACCCCCAGCGTCTCCGCCCCTTGGCATCTTGCCGCCCCCTCCGGCCTGACCCGAGCATCCATGCCACAAAGGAAAGCGGCGCCTGGAGGATGGATCCTCGCATCAGGCCCGAGGATGACGCCGAATGGAAGCGCCGTTGCGGACACAAATCTGCCCCGAACCTTGAGGCGCACATCGCGCACAAAAAACCCGCCGTCTCCGGCGGGTTTCTCGTTCACGAAGCGAAATGGCTCACTTGCAGGCCGCGCAGAAGCGCTGGATACGCTTGCAGGCTTCTTCAAGCTGCGCTTCCGAGGTCGCATAGGAGATGCGGAAGTTCGGGCCAAGGCCGAAGGCCGAGCCGTGCACGACGGCGACGCCTTCGGCTTCCAGCAGTTCCGAAACGAAGTCCTCGTCCGTCTCTATGACCTTGCCCGACGGCGCGGTCTTGCCGATCAGGCCCTTGCAGGACGGATAGACGTAGAAGGCGCCTTCCGGCGACGGGCACTCGATGCCGGTCGCCTGGTTGAGCATGGAGACGACGAGATCGCGGCGGCCCTCGAAGATCTTCTTGTTTTCCGGGATGAAGGCCTGCGTGCCGTTCAGCGCCTCGACGGCGGCCCACTGGGCGATCGAGCAGGCGCCCGACGTCTGCTGGCCCTGGATCATGTCCATGGCCTTGATGAGGGCGAGCGGGCCGGCCGCATAGCCGATACGCCAGCCGGTCATCGCATAGGCCTTGGAAACGCCGTTCATCGTCAGCGTGCGGTCGTAGAGGCCGGGCTCGACCTCGACCGGGGTCGCGAACTTGAAGTCGCCATAGGTCAGGTGCTCGTACATGTCGTCGGTCAGCACCCAGACATGCGGGTGGCGCATCAGCACGTCCGTCAGCACCTTCAGCTCGTCGTGGCTGTAGGCCGCGCCCGAAGGGTTGGACGGCGAATTGAAGATGAACCACTTGGTCTTCGGCGTGATCGCCTTTTCAAGGTCTTCCGCCTTCAGCTTGAACTTGTTTTCCTGCGTCGTGGCGACGAAGACCGGCGTGCCGCCGCACAGCGAGACCATTTCCGGGTAGGACACCCAGTAAGGTGTCGGGATAACGACTTCATCGCCCGGATTCATCGTCGCCATGAAGGCGTTGAAAAGAATCTGCTTTCCGCCCGTGCCGACGATGGTCTGCGCGGCGGTGTAGTCGAGATTGTTCTCGCGCTTGAACTTCCTGACGATGGCCTCGCGCAGTTCCGGAATGCCGGAAACCGGCGTGTACTTCGTCTCGCCGCGGTTGATCGCCTCGATGGCGGCCTGCTTGATGTTGTCAGGCGTGTCGAAGTCCGGCTCGCCCGCACCGAGCCCGATGACGTCGCGGCCCTTGGCTTTCAGCTCGCGCGCTTTCTGGGAAACGGCGATGGTGGCGGAAGGCTTCACACGGGAAAGAGCGTCGGCAAGAAAGGCCATGATGGAGATGTCCTCATCGGGTTCAAAGACGGCTTGGCGCCATGGACCCGGAGCGCCGGGCTCCATAGCGGTTAGGTCTATGTCGAATGTGGGCCGGTCTTGCAAGCGCGCAGGGGAAAAAAAGCGGGAAATGCGGGCCTCGGCGCAAAATTTCATGGGCGCCATCAGCAACGCGAATGCATCGCGCTCCTCTCGTGCAACCATCGCACCCAAAGGTTGAAGAACAAGGAAAAAACAGAAATTTTTACGCGAAGACTTAAGCCGGCGTTAACGGATCGGCTCTATCCTTTCTTCGACGTCGACATCGTTCCGGCGAGTGGTGCGCTGCATGAGCGAAAGAAGCATCTTCTCCAATCTCGTCCGCCAGCCGGATGGAGCGTTCAGCGCCGTCTACGGCGCCTTCCTGCTGCAATCGGCGCTCCAGCCGATCTTTCGCGAGCGCGAGGACGGCCGGCTGCAGATCGCCGCCTTCAAGGGGCTGATCCGCGCAAGCGTCGACGGTGACCCCGCCGCCCCGACGGACTTCTTCCACACCGTGCCGGAAGACGAGCGCGCCGCGGTCGACGGCCTTTGCCGGAGCCTCCACATCCTCAACACCGGCGCGCTCGGCCGGCAGGACATCGCGCTGCTCGTGAATTTCCAGAAAGGTCTCTACGACACCCCCCAGGCGATGCGCCAGGAGGTCGAACGCCTGCGGCTCTGCACGCACGAAGCCGGCATGGCGCCCGAGGCTGTCGTCTGTGAGTTGCGCGAACACCCGCTCGACGATCCCGACGTCCTCGCGCAATTCGCCGGACGGCTTCGTGAAAGCGGCTTTTCCATCGCCATAGACGAGTATACGGGCGAGGACCGCGACCTCGAACGCCTCGAGCGCCTGAAGCCGCAATACGTGACCTTCGATACGGCCTGGCTGCACGGCTTTGCGGAAAACTCCGCGGGCCTTGCGCTCCTGCGGGTGGTGCTCGGCCAGTTCGCGCAGAAGGGCATCCGCACCGTCGTCGCCGGCATCGAGGATCCCGGCATGATCGCCCGCTGCCGCGAGATGGGCGGCCCGCTGATGCAGGGCTACCTGCTTGCCCGTCCGGAACTGGCCCCGACCAGCTTCAACAGCACCTACCCCGAACGCGGCGCCGAGCCGTTGCAGGCGCCGCCGGAAAGCCCCGCGGCGGGCGTTAACGCGCCGGCCGAGGCACGCGCTTCGCGCCCTGTGCGCCACTTCGGCAGGCGGGGCGTCTAGACGGTGAAAAACGGCCATTCCGTCGACCGAACATGTTGAAAATCCGTCTTTTTTACCATGCCATATTTTTGCCGCAATAAATGTCGGCCCTTGCCGCAATTCGGTCCTTGTGGCGCCGATTTCGGCAGGCCTTTTCAGTCCCGCAAGAGGAAAAAAGCCAAGACAGGGGATGACGATGTTTCTGGACGAAGACAAGACCGCCGGCACGCCGAAGGCCCGCGAATCGCGCGCCATGTTCCTGATCGCCATGACGGCGCTCGCCGCCTGCGTGGTCATGGTCGTCAGCCTGATCTCGCCGCCGGCCGTCGCCATCGACACGATCAAGACCTCCGGCATCCCGGCCGCGGCCTCGCAGCTCGACACCACGCAAAAGTGACCCCGTCCCCCGCATCCTCCCCGGAACGCCCCTTGAAAGCCGGTCGCCGGTGGTCCAGTTAACGGGCAAAGGGGAGACGACGATGCGGCGGGAAAAAAGCGATTTGAAGGGCCTTGTGAAAGGCGCGGCGATAGCGATCCTCCTGGCCGTCGCGCTGTCTCCCGCCCCCTCGGCCGCACAGACCCGCGAGTTCCCCAGCAAGAAGGCGACCCTGGCCATCGAGACGCTGGTGACCGGCCTGAAACAGCCATGGTCCGTAGAAGTGCTGCCGGATGGCGGCTATCTGGTTTCCGAAAAGGGCGGCACGCTCCGCCTCGTGCGCAACGGCCGGATCTCCGCGCCGATCACCGGCGTGCCGGAAGTGGCGACGAACGGCCAGGGCGGCCTGCTCGACATCGCGCTCGCACCCGACTTCGCCACCAGCCGCCTCCTCTATCTTACGTATAGCGCCCGCGGCGACGGCGGCGCCGGCACGGCCGTCGCCCGGGCACGGCTGTCGGACGACGGCACGACGCTCGAGGAGACCGCCCGCATCTTCCTGATGAACCGCCTGTCCACGCGCGGCGAGCATTTCGGCTCGCGCATCGCAATCGCAAAGGACGGCAGCCTGTTCTTCGGCATCGGCGACCGCGGCGAGGGCGAGCGCGCGCAGGATCCGCGCGACCATGCCGGCGCCATCCTGCATATCAACCCGGACGGCAGCCCCCATGCCGCCAACCCCTTCCTCGGCACATCCGAGGGCCTTGCGGAAATCTGGTCGAAGGGCCACCGCAACCCGCAGGGGCTGACCATCGACCCGAAGGACGGCACGCTGCTTTCGGCCGAGCACGGCGCGCGCGGCGGCGACGAGATCAACAACCCGCAACCCGGCCGCAACTACGGCTGGCCGCTCGTCTCCTACGGGCGGCACTATTCCGGCGCGGAGTTCGACCTCGGCTCGTCCGCCGCCGGCTACGAGGCGCCGCTTTATTACTGGGATCCGTCCATCGCGCCGGGCGCCATCGCCGTCTACCGCGGCGCCATGTTCCCCGAATGGGACGGCAACCTGATCGTCGCCGCGCTGAAATACCGGCTCGTCGCCCGCCTGGAACGCGACGAAGGCGGCGCCATCCTGTCCGAGGAACGCCTGTTCGGCGGCGAGTTCGGCCGTATCCGCGACGTGGTCGTGGCGCCGGACGGCGCCCTGCTTCTTCTGACGGACGGCGCGGATGGCGCCCTCCTGCGCGTCTCCCGGTCCACGACGACGAACTGACCTCCTCCCTTGCCTTGCCATCGCGCACCTGCTAGCAGGGCGCAAGGCGCATCCGCGCCGCTTTCCTCCCATCAGGGCTTGAGACATGACGCGCGTTCAGGCGAACCTTCTCCTGTTGCTGGCCGGCGCCATCTGGGGCGCGGGCTTCATCGCCCAGTCCACGGCGATGAAATCGCTCGGCCCCGTCTGGTTCATCGGCCTGCGCTTTGCCGTCGCCACGCTCGTCGCCCTCCCCTTCGCGCTGTGGGAGAAGGCGCGCGCGACGAGCCCGTTGCGGCGGAGCGATCTTGCCGGCTTCGTGCTGACCGGCATCGCGCTTTTCGCCGCCGCCGCCTTCCAGCAGGTCGGCCTGCTGACCACGACCGTCACCAATTCCGGCTTCCTCACCGGCCTCTACGTCGTCTTCACGCCGATCCTGACCGTGCTGGTGCTGCGCCGCCGGCCGCACTGGATCGTCTGGCCCGCCGCCTTCATGGCCTCCTTCGGCATTTTCCTCCTGTCGGGCGGCACGCTCGCCGCGCTGACGCTCGGCGACATGCTGACGATCTTCTGCGCCGTGCTCTGGTCCGTCCAGATGATCTGCGTCGGCGTCTTCTCCGGCCGCTCCGGCCGGCCGCTGGCTCTCTCGCTCGTGCAATTCTTCGTCTGCGCCGTCGTCGGCTGCGGCGCAGGCCTGCTGTTCGAGCCCGTCAGCCTTGCCGCAATCAGCGGCGCGCTGCCGGAAATCCTCTATGCCGGCCTCTTTTCGAGCGGGGTCGCCTTCATCTTCCAGAACGTCGCCCAGCGCTACACGACGGCGCCGCAGGCCGCCATCTTCCTGTCGAGCGAAGCGCTGTTCGCAGCGCTGTTCGGCGTGCTGCTGCTCGGCGAGACGATCAGTCCCGCCGGCTATGCGGGCTGCGCCATCATCTTCCTTGCCATGCTGGCGGTTGAACTCGTGCCCGAACTCCTGCGCCCGCGGCGCGCGGTCACGCCCGTGGAAGCATGAAACGGACGTTGCACCGCGTTCTTCTTCGGCTCTGCAATATAGGTTGTACAGGAACGCCCGGGAGCCCGTAGAAGCTGGGGCTTTTTTCGGCAATCGCCCGGAATTTGACCAAAGTGAGGCGCCTCCAACGCGCATCAAAACTTTTGCTTGCCAATTTCACGCAAACACATCACTCTTGCTCCGTTCGGGCAATTTGCGAACACGGGAAGACCTTGAATAAAAGCGCGCCGGAGACGCGAAACAATTCCGGGCAGCCAACATCTGGATGGTCCTCGTGACCTTGTGGTTGGCTGGCTGCGGTGAAAACAGGACCCTTTCCTCAACCTCGAGAACTGCCTGCCTAACGCCCCTCGGGGCAAAACTGATATGCTGCCCGCCGCCAAATATACGGGCAGAGAGCAAAGGACCTGACGCATGGCCGAAACTGGCATCGTAAAATTCTTCAACACCGAGAAGGGCTTTGGCTTCATCAAGCCCGACAACGGTGGTGCGGATATCTTCGTACATATTTCCGCTGTGCAGGCTTCCGGCCTGAACGGCCTTTCCGAAAACCAGAAGGTAAGCTTCGACACGGAACCCGATCGCCGCGGCAAAGGCCCGAAGGCGGTCAACCTGCAGATCGCCGGCTGATCCGGCACTTTCAGGATTTTCAAGTTGGAGCCCGGCAGCAATGCCGGGTTTTTTCGTTCAGCCTCCGTTCAGCCGCAGTCTTCTAGTTTGCTGACGTCATCGACCGGCAGAAGCCGGCGTTCAAAGGAACGACGTCATGAACAAAGTCATCAAAGCTCTCGTGCTTTCCGCCGCTGTCGCCGCCACGACGCTCACCGCGACCGCTGGCATCGCCCAGGCGCGCGACCGCGACGGCTATTGGGGTCCCCGCCCCTATCCCCGTCATCATCATCGCAACAACGACGCCCTCGTCGGCGGTGCGATCGGCCTTGCCACCGGCATGATCATCGGCGGCGCGATCGCCTCCCAGCCGCGCTACGAGGAACGCCGCGTCTATGTCGAGCCGGATTACTATCCGGAACCCGAGCGCCGCGTGATCTACCGCCCGGCCCCGAGCTACGAGCCCTGGACGCAGTCCTGGTATCGCTACTGCTCGCAGCGCTACCGCTCGTTCGACCCGAACAGCGGCACCTTCGTCGGCTATGACGGCCGCGAGCATTTCTGCACGGCCGGCTGAGTTCGGCGTGTAGACGGAAAAAGGCGGGCGCCGCGCGGCGCCCGCCTTTTCCTTTCGCAGGAAGCCTGCAAGTCTGTGTGACGCTCAGAGCCCGCGCAGGAACGGATTGGTCCGGCGCTCCTCGCCGATCTTGCCGCCCGGCCCGTGGCCGCAGAGGAAACCCACCTCGTCGCCCAGCGGAAACACCTTGTCGCGGATCGATTCCAGAAGCTGCTGGTGGTTGCCGCCCGGCAGGTCCGTGCGCCCGATCGAGCCCTGGAAGAGCACGTCGCCGAGATGGGCGAAGCCCTGGCCGCGGTTGAAGTAGATCACATGCCCCGGCGCATGGCCGGGCGTGTGGTAGACCTCGAATTCATGATCGCCGAAGGACACGGTGTCGCCATCCTCCAGCCAGCGGTCCGGCACGACATTGCTCACTTTCATCGGCACGCCGAACATCGAGGCCTGCGCCTCAAGGCGCTGCAGCAGCGGGAGATCGTCCTTGTGCGGGCCGATGATGTCGATGCCGAGCGCGCCCTTCAGTTCCTTCGCGCCGCCGGCATGGTCGATATGGCCGTGCGTCAGCCAGATCGCCTTCAGGCTGATGCCGTTGTCCTTCACCGTCTGGAGGATCACATCGACGTCGCCGCCGGGATCGACGACCACGCCTTCCTTCGTCTCCGTGTCGAAGAGGATGGTGCAGTTCTGCTGGAAGGGAGTGACGGGAATGATGCCCGCCTGAAGCATGCCCATGGTATCCTCGCTCGGTTGCGCACGTCGCTCCCCTATAGCCGCAAGCGCGCGGGAAGACCAAGCGCCAACTAGCGAAGGCTCGCGATCTCCTGCGCGGCGTCGGTGGCGAGCGTCGGGGAGACGGTGGAGAAGAGAAGCACCGCGACCGCGACGTTGAAGGCGGCGTAGAGATAGACGACCGGGCGGAGGCGGGCGGCGACCGGGTTCTGCGGCTTGGAGGCGTTGGCTTGCATGTCCTGTTCCTGATGGTATCGGCCGCGGCGGCAGCCGTCATGTTCCGTTGTCGATCGCCCCTATAACGGCGCGGGAATCCGGCCAGTTCCAACGAAAAGGAAGAGGAGCGCGCGCTGTTGCCCTCCGGCAACAGCCTCAAAGCGGCAGGGCCGTGGTTTCCTTCAGCGTGTCGAGCACGATGGCCGTCTTGACGTGCGAGACGGATTCGTGCGGCAGCAGCACGTCGTTGACGAAGGCCGAAAGCGCCTTCAGGTTCGGCACGACGACCTTGATGATGTAGTCCATCTCCCCCGTCAGCGAATAGGCCTCCAGCACTTCCGGCAGGTTGGAGATCAGCCGCGCGAAGCGCACCGCATTGTCGCGATTGTGCGTGGAAAGCGTCACCGTCACCACGATCACGATGCCGAGATCGAGCTTCTCCCGGTCAAGCTCGGCCCGGTAGGCCCGGATGATCCCCTCCTCCTCCAGCCGTATGCGCCGGCGCGAACATTGCGAGGCCGAAAGATTGATGCGCTCCGAAAGCTCGTTGTTCGTCAGGCGCGCATCCTCCTGCAAATGCGCGAGCAGCCTGCGGTCGAAGGCGTCGATATGCACGGTTTTCCCTCCATTTGGTAATTTCACGCACGAACATCGCATCGATTTGCCAAAGATCAAGCACTATGCACGCACATTGCATGAAAACCGCGCCATACTTGCCTTACATCAAGTCGAGGAGGACGAACGATGGGCCCTTTCCCGCATGACGCACCGCCGGCCGAGATCAGCGCGGAAAACCCGGCCGGCACCGACGGCTTCGAGTTCGTCGAGTTCGCCCATCCCGAGCCGGAAAAGCTGGAGGCGCTCTTCGCCCGGATGGGCTACAGCAAGGTCGCCACGCACCGCACCAAGGCGATCTCCGTCTGGCGCCAGGGCGACATCAACTACCTCGTCAATGCCGAGCCCGGCTCCCATGCCATGACGTTCACCGGGCTGCACGGCCCCTGCGCCGCCTCCATGGCCTGGCGCGTGGTCGATGCGAAACACGCTTTCGAGCACGCCGTCTCCAGAGGCGCGACGCCCTATGAAGGCGACGACAAGGCGCTCGACGTGCCCGCCATCGTCGGCATCGGCGGCTCGCTGCTCTATTTCGTCGAGACATACGGCGCCAGGGGCTCGGCCTATGACGCCGAATTTGAATGGACCGGCGCGCGCGATCCGATGCCGGAAGGCGTCGGCTTCTACTATCTCGACCACCTGACCCACAACGTCTATCGTGGCAACATGGACAAGTGGTGGGATTTCTACCGCGAGCTCTTCGGCTTCAGGCAGATCCACTTCTTCGACATCGACGGCCGCATCACCGGCCTCGTCTCGCGCGCCATCACCTCGCCCTGCGGCAAGATCCGCATCCCCCTGAACGAATCCAAGGACGAGACGAGCCAGATTGTCGAGTACCTGAAGAAGTACAAGGGCGAAGGCATCCAGCACATCGCCGTCGGCACGGATGCGATCTACGACGCGACCGACAGGCTGGCCGACAACGGCCTGAAATTCATGCCCGGCCCGCCGGACAACTACTATGACCGCTCCTATGTGCGCGTCGTCGGCCATGAGGAGCCGGTCGAACGTATGAAGAAGCACGGCATCCTGATCGACGGCGAAGGTGTCGTCGATGGCGGCATGACGAAGATCCTGCTCCAGATCTTCTCCAAGACCGTGATCGGCCCGATCTTCTTCGAGTTCATCCAGCGCAAGGGCGACGAAGGCTTCGGCGAGGGCAATTTCCGCGCGCTCTTCGAGAGCATCGAGGAAGACCAGATCCGCAGGGGCGTCATCGCAGCAGAATAACAACCGCGGCAACCAAGCCATGCGGGGAAGGAGGAGGCGGTCGCGATGCGGCCGCCTCTTTTCGTCCGGCGAAACTCCGGTGCAAGGACTGCACGGGCAAATTGACAGACTTCAAAATTGCCAGCACGCTGCGGGTGCCGAATCTTTCGGCAACGGAGTCGCGGGCTCCAGACCGCACTCTGGCAGCAAGACAACGTGTCCGGCCGCGGCATTTCCTGTCCGGCGGACCATTCGGAGGGGAAGTCATGGAAGCATTGATGCCCATCGTCACACAGCTCATCGCCGGCGCGGTCGGCGGCAATGTCGCGGGCGCCGCCCTGAAACAGGCTGCCGTGAGCGTGGTCGTGCGGACCATCGTCGGCGCAATCGGGGGCGTCGGCGGCGGCCTTCTCCTGCAGATGGTCGGCGGTGAAGCCGGCCTTTCCGGCCTCGTCGCCAACGGCATCGGCGGCCTTGTCGGCGGCGGCGTGCTGACGGCCATCGTCGGCGCGGTGCTCGGCAAGAAGCCGGCCTGAGCGCAAGCAAAAAGGCGGCCCGAAAGGGCCGCCCGTCTTTCGGGCAAGCGCAGGGCCGCGCTTACTCGGCGGCGGCCGCGGCGGCCGGATAGACTTCCTTCATGTAGTCGTTCATCAGCGTTTCGCAGATCGCGCCCGGCGTGAAGCGGTAAGGACCGATTTCGGATACCGGCGTCACTTCGGCGGCGGAGCCCGTGAGGAAGCATTCGGAGAAGCCGGACAGCTCTTCCGGCATGATCGCCCGCTCGACGATCTCGAAGCCGCGACGCTTGGCGAGTTCGATGACCGTGCGGCGCGTGATGCCGTCGAGGAAGCAGTCCGGAACCGGCGTGTGGATGACGCCGTCCTTGACGAAGAAGATGTTGGCGCCGGTCGCCTCGGCCACCTGGCCGCGATAGTCCAGCATCATCGCATCCGCATAGCCTTTGGCCTCGGCGGCGTGCTTGGAGATCGTGCAGATCATGTAGAGGCCGGCAGCCTTGGACTTCGACGGCGCGGTCCTCGGATCGGGGCGGCGGTATTCGGCAATGTCGAGGCGGATGCCCTTCAACTTCTCGGCCGGGTTGAAGTAGCTGCCCCATTGCCAGATGGCGATGGCGACGTTGATCCGGTTGTTCTGCGCCGAAACGCCCATCATCTCCGAGCCGCGCCAGGCGATCGGGCGCACATAGGCTTCCGAGAAGCCCTGGCGCTTGAGAAGCTCCACGCTCGCCGCATCCAGTTCTTCCACGCTGTAGGGAATCTTGAAGCCGAGGATCTCGGCCGAATTGTGCAGACGCCGGTTGTGCTCCGTCAGCTTGAAGATGCGCCCGCCATAGGCGCGCTCGCCCTCGAACACCGCGCTTGCATAGTGCAGGCCGTGCGTCAGGACATGGATCTTCGCATCCTTCCAGTCGACGAATTCGTCGTTGAACCAGATTTGACCGTCCAGTTGGTCGAAGGGAACTGCCATGGTGTCATCCTCCGGCGCTTTCGCGCCATTCTTTCAAGTTGATTGTTTCGCCTGTTACGGTCTAACCAGAGACGGACAGGAATACCCGGTCAGGATGGCAATCCGGAAGGGGCATGGGAAAAACACCCGGCATCTTCGGCGCCCGGGGACCGTATTTGCGCGGGGACCGTAACAAGGACGGAAAAATATGTCAACAAAGCTGACATATTTTGCTATAAATTACGCGGAGACGGCAAGGCATGAAAGGAAATGACAACGTGGCCCGACAGATGCCGGAGAAAATCGGCGAGACCGCGCTGCACGAGGACGCCATGACGGGCGACGGCCGCATCGACTTCGAGATCATCGAGGGCCTGTTCTTCGCCTATCGCGACTTCATTTCCGATCCGGACGCCATTCTGGAAAAGAGCGGCTTCGGCCGCGCCCACCACCGCGTCGTCCACTTCGTCAACCGCGAGCCCGGCATGACCGTCGCCGACCTGCTCGACACGCTGAAGATCACCAAGCAGAGCCTCGCCCGCGTCTTGAAGCAGCTCATCGATTCCGGCTATATCCAGCAGGTGGCAGGCCCCGAGGACCGCCGCCAGCGCAAGCTCTATCCGACACGGGCGGGACGCGAGCTCGCCCTTGCGCTCGCCGAGCCGCAATCCCGCCGCATCGCCCGTGCATTCGAGGAGATGAATGCGGGGGACCGAAGAGTGGTGATCCGCTTCCTCACCGGCATGCAGAACGCCCGGAACGATTGAGAAACTGACCTGGAGGTGAAGACGATGACCGCGGCCGGTACACCCTCCGACGATGCATCCCATCTTCTCGTCGTCGACGACGACACCCGCATCCGCGATCTCCTGAACCGCTACCTGATGGCAGAAGGCTTTCGCGTCACCGTCGCGGGAGACGCCGACGAGGCGAGGCGCAAGCTGCGCGGCCTCGATTTCGACCTCATCGTCATGGACGTGATGATGCCGGGCGAAAGCGGCCTCTCGCTGACGAAGAGCCTGCGCGAGATCCGCCCCGTGCCGATCCTGATGCTGACGGCGCTCGCCGAATCCAATGCGCGCATCGAGGGCCTGGAGGCCGGCGCGGACGACTATCTCTCCAAACCCTTCGAGCCGCGCGAACTCGTCCTGCGCATCAACAACATCCTCAAGCGCAACGCCGCGCCCGCCACGCCGAAGATCGAGCAGGTCATGTTCGGACCCTACACCTTCTCCATCGTGCGCAAGGAGCTGAAGCGCGGCAGCGACCCGATCCGCCTTACCGACCGCGAGCAGGAGATCATGCTGCTCTTTTCTCTGCGCGCCGGCGAGACCATCCCGCGCCACGAGCTGATCGGCGAGGAGACCGAGGTCGGCGAGCGCACGATCGACGTGCAGATCAACCGCCTGCGCCGCAAGATCGAGGACGATCCGTCCAATCCCGTCTGGCTGCAGACGGTGCGCGGCATCGGCTACCGCCTGAGCGTGGAACAGGGCTGACCGTGCGGCGGCCGGCGGAAGGCGCGATCCGATGAACACCCTGGAGACGCTGCGGCGGGACCTCGAACGCGCACCGCTCGCCGGCTGGAGGCGCTTTGCCCGCTGGCTCCGCCGTCGCATGCCGACGGGCCTCTATGCCCGGTCGCTGCTCATCATCATCATCCCGATGGTGCTGCTCCAGGCGGTGGTGGCCTTCGTCTTCATGGAGCGCCACTGGCAGCTCGTCACCCAGCGCCTGTCCCAGGCCGTCACCCGCGACATCGCCGCCATCATCGACCTCATCGAGACCTACCCGGAAGACCAGACCTACGCCCAGGTCATCCGCATCGCCCGCGAGCGGCTGGACCTCATCGTCTCGGTCGAGGCCGGCACGGAGCTGCCGCCGCCGCGCCGCAAGCCCTTCTTCAACATCCTCGACGAGATCCTCAGCGACGAGATCGTCCGCCAGATCCGCCGCCCCTTCTGGATCGATACGGTCGGCGACAGCGGCGTCGTGGAGGTCCGCATCCTGCTCGACAAGAAGGTGCTGCGCGTCTACGCCCGCCGCAACCAGGCCTACGCCTCGAATACCCATATCTTCCTGCTGTGGATGGTCGGCACGTCGCTCGTGCTGATCGGCATCTCCATCCTGTTCCTGCGCGGCCAGATCCGCCCGATTCTTGCGCTGGCACAGGCGGCCGAGAGCTTCGGCAAGGGCCAGAAGATGCCCGAGAACTTCGCCCCGCGCGGCGCCGACGAGGTCCGTCGCGCCGGCCTTGCCTTCATCCTCATGCGCGAGCGCATCGAGCGGCAGATGGAACAGCGCACCGCCATGCTGACCGGCGTCAGCCACGACCTGCGCACCATCCTCACCCGCTTCAAGCTGCAGCTCGCGCTTGCCGGCGACAACCCGGAACTCCAGGCGCTCCACAAGGACGTGGCGGACATGCAGAGCATGCTCGAAGGCTATCTCTCCTTCGCGCGGGGGGATGCGGAGGAAGACGTCGGGGAACTGCGGCTTTCCGACCTCTTCGAGCGGTTCGCCATGGAGGCCGAGTTGCATGACCGCGGCTTCACCAGCGACATCGACGGCGACGACGAGGTTCTGGCCCGGCCGAACGCCTTCAGCCGCCTCGTCGGCAACCTGGTCTCGAACGCCTTCCGCTATGCGAAAAATGTGCGCGTGGAAGCCCGGCGCAATGCCAAATGGCTGACGATCACCGTGGACGACGACGGGCCGGGCATTCCCGAGCGCTCGCGCGACGACGTGTTCAAGCCCTTCTTCCGCCTCGACGAGGCACGCAATCTCGATGCGTCCGGCACCGGCCTCGGCCTTGCCATCGCGCGCGACATCGCCCGCAGCCATGGCGGCGACGTCACGCTGTCGGATAGTCCGATGGGTGGGCTGAGGGCAACGGTCCGCGTTCCCGCGTGATCAGCACATCTTCTTGCCGTTCGGCACCGGATGGTCGACGCCGGCCAGCACGATCGCGCCGTTCTCGTCCTCGAAGCCGAGCGTCAGCACTTCCGAGCGCACCGGACCGATCTGGCGCGGCGGGAAGTTGACGACGGCGAGCACCTGCCGGCCGACGAGTTCTTCGAGCGTATAGTGCACGGTGATCTGCGCCGACGACTTCTTCACGCCGATCCCGGGGCCGAAATCGATCTGCAGCTTGTAGGCCGGCTTGCGCGCCTCCGGGAAGGCAAGCGCCTCCACGATGGTGCCGACACGGATGTCGACCCGTTCGAAATCGGCGTAGGTGATGGTCTCGGTCATGGAAAGTCCTTGCAGGCTCAGCCCGCCAGTTCCTCGGCGCGCTTGCGGGCGCTCGCGATCGCCTTGTCGAAGAGCGGCTGCATGCCGTCCTCGGCCATCAGCACGGCGAGCGCGGCGGCGGTGGTGCCGCCGGGCGAGGTCACGTTCTGGCGCAGGCGGCTGGCGTCGTCGGGGGACTGGTGAAGCAGTTCACCAGCCCCCGCGACAGTTTCCCGTGCAAGCCGCATGGCGAGGTCCGCCGGCAGGCCGGCTTTGCGGCCCGCCTCTGCCATGCACTCGACGAGATAGAAGACATAGGCCGGCCCGCTGCCCGAGACGGCGGTGACGGCGTCGATGTCGCCTTCGGTGGCGACCCATTCGACCGGGCCGCTGACCTTGAGAAGGGAATGGACGAGATCGCGCTGCGCTTCGGTGACGCGCGCATTGGCGAAGGCGCCGGTGACGCCGCGGCCGATCATCGCCGGCGTGTTCGGCATGGCGCGCACGGTGGCGGCTTCGCCGAGATGGCTTTCGAGATTGGCGATCGTCTTGCCGGCGGCGACGGACACCACGACGGTCTCCGGCCCGACAAGCCCCTTCAGCGGCGGCAGGACCTGGTCCATCACCTGCGGCTTGACGGCGACGAAGAGAACCGCCGCCTTCACGCCCTCGGGCGCGGACGTCTCGTGGCGCGCGCCGTTGTCGGCGATCAGCTTGGCCATGGCCGGCTGCGGGCCGGGATCGATGACGATGACGGAAGAGCCGGAAATGCCGCTCTTCAGCCAGCCGGCGAGCATCGCGCCGCCCATGTTGCCGGCACCGATGAGAACGATGGGACCCGTGGCGGCGACCGGCATGCTCACGCCTCCCCGACCGTCTCGAACAGCACGGCGTCGACGGCGGACTGGGCGTCCATGCCGGACCAGACGACGAACTGGAAGGCCTGGAAATAGGCCTCGCAGGCTTCAAGCGCGCTGGAGAGCAGCACCTCGACCTGCCGGTTGGTGGGCTCGGCCCCGCCGGCCAAAAGCAGCGACTGGCGGAAGATCACGACGTCCTCGCGGCGCCACAGGTCGAAATGCCCCATGAGCACCTGGCCGTTCACATGCGAGAGCAGGCAGTGCACCTCGTTGACGCGGCTTTCGGGAACCTTGATGTCGAAGGCGCAGGCCAGATGCAGCGCCTCGAATTCTTCCATCCAGGAGAAGGAGACGTGGTAATCCGTCCACTTGCCCTCGACGGTCATCGCGATCTCGTCCTCGCCGGACCGCTCGAACGTCCAGTCATTGTTGGCTGCGACGAACTCGATCATGTCGACCGGGTTGGACTGGCGCCCGATATCCAATTCCATAAGGCTCATGCATCACCTTCAAGGCCGGAAGGCATGCGCCATCACGCTCACACACGCGACGCGGCAAACCATACTCCGGATACAACACTGAATGATTGCTCGGCACTACACGCAATCTGGACGACTTACCCTGCCCGAACCTTGCGTTGCCTGTCTCGAATCATCATTTAAAATCAGTGTATAACGGCAGAGTCACGACGCCAGCCCCCGCCTTCCCATTTTCTCCGCCCGGTTGTGGACAGAGGTTGTCAAAAAGATTCAGGTCGAAGGCTTAAGGGACTCTGCGCAAAGAGCTTTTCGCAAGTGTCCACAGGGGTGAAAAATTTATTAAAAAAAACGGTTGGCGCGATGTGAATCACGCCAACCGAGGCTTAAGGGTCGAAACCTGTTCCGAAACGGTTCAGCTACCGGCGGCAAGGCGGGCTTCGAGGGCCTCGATCCGCTTGAGGAGCGCGTCGTTTTCATCGCGCGCCTTGATGGCCATTTCGCGCACCGCCTCGAATTCCTCGCGCTTGACGAGGTCCATGCCGTTGATGAAGCGCTCGGCCTGCGCGCGGAACACGGTCTCGGCTTCCTTGCGCACGCCCTGTGCGGCGCCGGCGGCATCGGTCATCAGCTTGGCGAAGTCGTCGAGAATGCGGTTGGCACCGGTGGTCATGGCCTGCCCTCCTGGGGTGTCGCTGGTCCTTGCGGGCCGTTACCGCCCGCGTCATGCAACTGAGGTAGGGTCTCGCGCGGCCGCTTGCAAGCGGATTCCGGTGGATCGCGGCGCGTCAGGCCGCCGCGCGGCCGCCGATCGCGATTTCCCGCCTTGACCCTGCCGCAAGGCCTCGCCATCTTCCGCGCAAACTAGGAAGACCCGAGCCTTGACGAACATCGCGCAGCTTTTCGCCCTCATGCCCTATCCCGAGATCGATCCGGTCGCCTTCTCGATCGGACCGGTCGACGTGCACTGGTACGGCATCGCCTATGTCGTCGGCATCATGCTCGGCTGGCTCTACGCCCGCAGCCTGATCGAGACGCCGCGGCTATGGGCCGGCGAGGCGCCGATGGCGCGCGCCCAGCTCGACGACTTCCTCGTCTGGGCCGCCGTCGGCATCATCCTCGGCGGCCGCCTCGGCTACATCCTCTTCTACGATTTTCCGAACGTCGCCGCCGACCCGCTGCGCGCCCTGAAGGTCTGGAACGGCGGCATGTCGTTCCACGGCGGCTTTGCCGGCACGACGCTCGCCATGATCCTCTTCGCCCGGCGAAACGGCATCGCGATCTGGAGCCTGTTCGACATCGTCGCCGCCGTGGTGCCGATCGGCCTCTTCTTCGGCCGCATCGCCAACTTCGTCAACGGCGAGCTGTGGGGACGCCTTTCCGATGCGCCCTGGGCCGTTATCTTCCCGGAAGCCGGCCCCTTCGCCCGCCATCCGAGCCAGCTCTACGAGGCCGGCCTGGAGGGTATCGCGCTGCTCGCAATCCTTGCGCTCGCCATCTACCGCTTCGGTGCGCTCAAGCGCCCCGGCCTCGTCACCGGCCTCTTCGTCTGCGGCTACGCGCTCTCGCGCATTACGGTGGAGTTCTTCCGCGAACCGGACCCGCAACTCGGCTATCTCTTCGGCGGCTGGGTCACCATGGGCATGCTGCTGTCGCTGCCCATGCTTCTCGTCGGCCTGTGGGCGATCTTCCGCGCCCGCCCGGCCGAACCCGCCAAGGCCTGAGCGGACAGGACGCCCATGCCGACACCCCTCGCCCGCAAGATAAAGACGCTGATCCGCACCAACGGCCCCATCAGCGTCACCGATTACTTCGCCCTGTGCCTGGCCGATCCCGTCTACGGCTATTACCGCACGCGCGATCCCTTCGGCGAGGCCGGCGATTTCATCACCGCGCCGGAGGTCAGCCAGCTCTTCGGCGAGATGCTCGGCGTCTTCCTCGTCCATGCCTGGCAGAAGCATGGCGCGCCCGAAAATGTGCGCATCGCCGAGATCGGCCCCGGCCGCGGCACGATGATGGCCGACATGCTGCGCGTCATCTCCCGCATCGCCCCGCATCTTTACGAAAGCGCGACGGTCCACCTCGTCGAGACGAGCCCGAAGCTGCGCGCCGTCCAGCAGGAGACGCTGGGCATGCACGCCGCCCGCGCAAGCTGGCACGACAGTTTCGAGGAACTTCCCGAGGGCTTCGTGCTGCTCGCCGCCAACGAACTCTTCGACGCCATCCCGATCCGCCAGTTCATCAAGACGGCCTCCGGCTTCCGCGAGCGCCTGGTCGGCCTCGACGCGAACGACGAACTGACCTTCGCCGCGGGCGTCGCGGGCATCGATCCGGCGCTCTTGCCGGGCCATCACAAGTCGGTCGAAAACGGCACGATCTTCGAGACCGCCCCGGCCCGCGAGGCCGTCATGGCGACGATCGGCGAGCGCATCGCCCGTTTCGGCGGCACGGCGATCATCATCGACTACGGCCACGTCGTCACCGGTTTCGGCGATACGCTGCAGGCCGTCCTGAAGCACGATTTCGACCCGCCGCTCGCCCATCCCGGCGAGGCCGACCTGACGAGCCATGTCGATTTCGAGCGTCTGGCCGGCGCCGCCGTCGCCTCGGGCCTCCATGTGCACGGCATGCTGCACCAGGGCGACTTCCTCGTCGGCCTCGGCATCGGCGAACGCGCCTCCGCCCTCGGCCGCAACCGCGACGAGACGACGCAGCAATCGATCCTGGCCGACGTCGACCGCCTCGCCGGTTCCGGCGCGGGAAAAATGGGCGACCTTTTCAAGGTCTTGGCAGTCGGCAGCGCGCCGCTGGCACTTTTTCCCTTCCGCCAGCCCGATTGACACATCCCGCAAGGCCGGACAACATTCGGCTCGATTTGCCCATGCGTGCCCAGGCGAGATCCTTGCCGCGCGGCCCATCCCGAAGCCAGCCGAGAGACCATGACAGACCAGGCGCGCCCCTCTCCCATCGAAAGCCCGCTGCTGGCGGAACGCGCCGGAAAAGCGGCCCGCCATGGATTCTTCACGCGCGCCGGCGGCGTCTCGAAGGGCATCTATCGCGGCCTCAATGTCGGCCTCGGCTCGAAGGACGAGCGTGCGGATGTCCACGAGAATCGCGCCCGCGTCGCGCATTGGTTCTCCGTGGAGCCGGACCGGCTGGCGACCGTGCACCAGGTCCATTCGCCCGATGTGGTCGTGGTCGATGAACGTTACGACGGCGCCCGCCCCGAAGCGGACGCCCTCGTGACCGGCACGCCGGGCGTCGTGCTCGGCGTCCTCGCCGCCGATTGCGGCCCGATCCTGTTCTGCGACCCCGAGGCGCGCGTCGCCGGCGCCGCCCACGCCGGCTGGAAGGGCGCGCTCTACGGCGTCTTGGAAAACACCATCGCAGCCATGGAGAGGCTCGGCGCGAAGCGAAGCAACATCCTCGCCAGCCTCGGCCCCTCGATCAGCCGCCGGAACTACGAGGTCGGCCCGGAATTCGTCGAGCGCTTCCTCGGCGTGGACAGGGCCTACGAGCGCTACTTCACGCCGTCCGGCAAGCCCGGCCATGCGATGTTCGACCTGCCGGGCCTGACGACGCAGCGCCTCAGCGATGCTGGCGTGACGGCCGAGAACCTCGATCTGTGCACCTATCCGGACGAGGAACGCTTCTTCTCCTACCGGCGCACGACCCACCGGCAGGAGCCCGACTACGGCCGCCAGATTTCCGCGATCATGATACGGGGCTGAAGCCCCGCAAGCGAAGGAGACACCGCCATGGCAATTCACTTCGACAGCGAGGAATACGCCAACCGCCTCCAGCGCCTGACCGCCCGCATGCGCGAGGAGAAGCTCGACGCGATGCTGCTCTTCGCACAGGAGAGCATGTACTGGCTGACGGGCTACGACACGTTCGGCTATTGCTTCTTCCAGACGCTCGTCGTGAAGGCGGACGGCAGCATGGTGCTGATGACGCGCTCGGCGGACCTGCGCCAGGCGCGCCACACCTCCAATATCGAGAAGATCGAGGTCTGGATCGACCGCGTGAACGCGGACCCGACCATGGACCTGAAGAACCTGCTGTCCGATCTCGACCTTCTCGGCTGCCGCATTGGCGTGGAATACGACACGCACGGCCTGACCGGCCGCAACGCCCGCCTCCTCGACAACCAGCTCCAGAGCTTCGGCGAGATCGTCGACGCCTCGGCGCTCGTCAGCCGCCTGCGCCTGATCAAGAGCCCGGCGGAGATCGCCTATGTCGAGCGCGCGGCGGCCCTTTCCGACGAGGCGCTGGATGCCGCCCTGCCGCTGATCGTGCCGGGCGGCGACGAGGCGGCGATCCTGGCGGCGCTGCAAAATGCCGTGCTGGCCGGCGGCGGCGACTATGCCGCCAACGAATTCGTCATCGGCTCGGGCGCCGATGCCCTGCTCTGCCGCTCCAAGTCCGGCCGCCGCCGGCTCGACGCGTCGGACCAGCTCAGCCTGCAATGGGCCGGCGTCAGCGCGCGCTACCATGCGCCGATGATGCGCACCGCCGTGATCGGCGAGCCGAGCAACCGCCACCGCGAGCTCTACAGCGCCTGCCGCGAAGCCATGCAGGCGATGGAAATGGTGCTGCGGCCCGGCAATACCTTCGGCACCGTCTTCGAGACCTTCGCCCGCATCGTCGACGAGCGCGGCCTCGCCCGCAACCGGCTGAATTCCTGCGGCTATTCCGTCGGCGCGCGCTTCGCCCCCTCCTGGATGGATCCGCAGATGTTCCTGATGGGCAACCCGCAGGAGATCGAGCCGAACATGTCGCTTTTCGTGCACACGATCATTCTGGATTCCGACAGCGGCACCGCCATGACGCTCGGCCAGACCTATCTCACCACGACCGACACGCCGAAGGCGCTGTCGCGCTACGGCCTCGACTTCATCGAGGTCTGACGGGAGGATACCCGCAAGATCCTGCGGTTGACAGTGCATGGGCCGGAACCGCATAAATCGTGGCGGGACAGAGGAGGCCAAAACCTCCTGAGGACACGGACGATGACGATGCACGAGCTGACGAAGCGGCTGGCACTGATCGGTCTCATTGCCACCCTTGCCGGCTGCAACAGCACCGACGCGCTCATTCCGCGCGCCGATGTCGGCAGCAACTTCGAGTCGCCGCCGGTGACGCAGAGCGATCTCGACCAGATGAGCGCCGAGACGAGGCCCGCAGCCACCATGCCGGTCGCGACCGCCACGCAGCAGACCGCCTTCACCGCGCCGGCCGGCGCCGGCGGCTCGACGGGCGAGGACACGGCCGGCACCCTGCAAGGCCAGGCCGACGCGCTCGCCCGCAACCAGGGCGGCCGCCGTCCTGCCCCGGTGGAGGAGGATTTCGCCCGCAAGTCGCTCGCCGCCGAGACCTCCGGCGGAACGCAGGACGTCGCCGCCCTGCCGAGCGCGACGGCGCAGGGCGCCGAGACGATCCGCTTCCTGCCGATCATCGGCGCGCCCGTCGGGGCCGTCACGCCGCTGTCCAAGCGGCTCGGCGCCGAGGCCCGTTCGAGCGGGCTGACGATCCGCTCCGCCTCGGACAATTCCGCACGGCACATCCTGAAGGGTTATTTCTCCGCCGTGAACGACAGCGGCAAGACCACCGTCGTCTATGTCTGGGACGTGCTCGACGGCAGCGGCGCGCGGCTGCACCGCATCCAGGGCCAGGAAACCGTGTCCGGCACCGCGGCCGATCCCTGGGCCGCCGTGCCCGCGGGAACGATGGAGGGCATCGCCGAGAAGACGATCCGCCAGTACCTCGACTGGCGCGGCTCCACGTCGGGTTCGGCCCTTTGAAACGGTAAATCACAGCGAAATGCGAAGAATCGCTTTTCCAATGTGGCAAGGCCCTTGCATTCGAGGGTTCGGCCCCTTAAACGCCCCCCATCAGCATAAGCACAGGCGGACCATAGATGAAGGTTTTCGCGGGCAATTCGAACCGGCTTCTGGCCGAAGCGATCTGCAATTATCTGAATGTTCCGCTCGGCCGTGCCACGGTTCGACGCTTCGCAGACCAGGAAATCTTCGTTGAAATCCAGGAGAATGTGCGCGGCGAGGACGTTTTCGTCGTGCAGTCGACGTCGTTCCCGACCAACGACCACCTGATGGAAATGCTCATCATGATCGATGCGATGCGCCGCTCCTCGGCGCGCCGCATCACGGCCGTGATCCCCTATTTCGGCTATGCCCGCCAGGACCGCAAGCCCGGCCCCCGCACGCCGATCTCCGCCAAGCTGGTCGCCAACCTGATCACCGAGGCCGGCGCCGACCGCGTGCTGACGCTCGACCTTCACGCCGGCCAGATCCAGGGCTTCTTCGACATCCCCACCGACAACCTCTACGCTATACCGATCCTCGCCCGGGACGTGAAGGAAAACTACGACCTCAAGAACGTCATGGTCGTCTCGCCCGACGTCGGCGGCGTGGTGCGCGCCCGCGCGCTCGCCAAGCGCCTCGACTGTCTGCTGGCCATCGTCGACAAGCGCCGCGACCGCCCGGGCGAATCCGAGGTCATGAACGTCATCGGCGACGTCGCGGGCAAGGACTGCCTTTTGATCGACGACATCGTCGATTCGGGCGGCACGCTCTGCAACGCGGCCGAGGCGCTGCTCAAGAACGGCGCCACCAGCGTCACCGCCTACATCACGCACGGCGTGCTGTCCGGCGGCGCGGTGGCGCGCGTCACCTCCTCCAAGCTCAAGGAACTTGTCATCACCGACACGATCCAGCCGACCACGGCCGTGCAGTCCGCACACAATATCCGCGTGATCTCGACCGCCAACCTGCTCGGCGAGGCGATCAACCGCACGGCCGCCGAAGAGTCTGTCTCCAGCCTCTTCGACTGATCGCGCGACGACCCCTTCACAAAACCCGCGCACCTCTGGTTGCGCGGGTTTTTTCGTTTGGCAACCATCCCATGTTTTTTTGTTTCCCCCCGATACCGGTCGCGTCACTTTTGCGTTACGGTTCGACGAGATTCACCTGGAGGACTCCATGATGTCGCCTTTCTTCCGTCGCCTGGCCGGACGCATAGCCATTCTTCTCGCCGCCGGCACGCTTGTTGCCGCCTGCACGGTCGAGGAAAGCGGCGGTGGCGGCTATCGTCCGCGCCCGCAGGCCTGCACCATGGAATATAATCCCGTCTGCGGCGCACGCGGCAACGACCTCCAGACCTTCGCCAACACCTGCGAGGCGCGCTCGAGCGGCTACCGCATCGTCGGTCGCGGCGAGTGCCGCCATGGCGGCCTGCCCGGCCCGCGCCCGGACGAAGGCCGCGCCTGCACGCGGGAATACGCGCCGGTCTGCGGCGCGAACGGCCGTGATCGCCAGACCTTCGCCAATGCCTGCGAAGCCCGCCGTAGCGGCTACGACGTCATCGGCCGCGGCGAATGCCAGGGCCGCCGCCCGGGCGGCAACGACTGGGGCAACGGCCGCGACCGCGACAACCAGCGCGCCTGCACCATGGAATACCGGCCGGTCTGCGCCCAGCGCGGCCGTGATCGCAAGACGTTCGGCAATGCATGCTCGGCCGACGCCGAGGGCTACCGCGTCGTCAGCCCGGGCGAATGCTCGGCCTACTGATTATCCAACCACGTAAAAACGAGGCCCCGCTGTTCCGGCAGCGGGGCTTTTGCTTGCTCAGCGCTCCGGCAGCGGGCAGGCCTCGTCGCCGCCGAAGAGGCGCGAACGGGTGAGGAAGCGTTTCTCGCGCCCGTTGTCGAGCGAAAACATGCCGCCCCTTCCGGGCACCACGTCGATGATGAGCTGCGTGTGCTTCCACACGTCGAACTGGCTTTCGCTGATATAGACCGGCACGCCGCCGATCTCGCCGAGCTTCACGTCCCGGTCGCCGACGATATAGTCGTCCGCCGGGTAGCACATCGGCGAGGAGCCGTCGCAGCAGCCGCCGGACTGGTGGAACAGGATTTCCGGATAATCCTTCTGGATCTCGTGGATGAGCGCAAGCGCGGCTTCGGTCGCCACGACGCGCGGCTCGCCTTTCGTCTCGGACATGCGAGCTCTCCTTTCACGCGTTGTCCCTCCCCCCGGCGGGCGGGGAGAGGGAGCCTTGCAGGCGGTCGCTCAGAAGAAGCCGAGCGCCTTGGGAGAGTAGCTGACCAGCATGTTCTTGGTCTGCTGGTAGTGGTCGAGCATCATCTTGTGCGTCTCGCGGCCGATGCCGGACTGCTTGTAGCCGCCGAAGGCCGCATGCGCCGGATAGGCATGGTAGCAATTCGTCCAGACGCGGCCGGCCTGGATGTCGCGGCCGAAGTGGTAGCAGCGGTTCGCATCGCGGCTCCAGACGCCGGAGCCGAGCCCGTAGAGCGTATCGTTGGCGATGGCGAGCGCCTCCGCGTCGTCCTTGAAGGTCGTGACCGAGACCACCGGCCCGAAGATTTCCTCCTGGAAGACGCGCATCTTGTTATGGCCGCGGAAGACGGTCGGCTTGACATAATAGCCGCCGGAAAGATCGCCGCCCAGATCGTTGCGCCCGCCGCCTGTCAGCACTTCCGCGCCTTCCTGCCGGCCGATGTCGATATAGGAGAGGATCTTTTCAAGCTGCTCGGAAGACGCCTGCGCGCCGATCATCGTCGCCGTGTCGAGCGGGTTGCCCTGCACGATCTTCTCGACGCGCTTGATGGCCTTTTCCATGAAGCGGTCGTAAATCTTCTCGTGCACCAGCGCGCGGCTCGGGCATGTGCAGACCTCGCCCTGGTTCAGCGCGAACATCGCGAAGCCCTCGAGCGCCTTGTCGAGATAGTCGTCGTCCTCGCGCATGACGTCTTCGAAGAAGATGTTCGGCGACTTGCCGCCGAGCTCCAGCGTGACCGGAATGAGGTTCTGGCTGGCATATTGCATGATGAGGCGGCCGGTCGTCGTCTCGCCGGTGAAGGCGATCTTGGCGATGCGCGGGTTGGAGGCGAGCGGCTTGCCGGCTTCCAGGCCGAAGCCGTTGACGATGTTCAGCACGCCCGGCGGCAGCAGGTCGCCGACGAGCTCGGCCCAGACGAGGATCGACGAGGGCGTCTGCTCGGCGGGTTTCAGCACCACGCAGTTGCCGGCGGCAAGCGCGGGTGCCAGCTTCCAGGCGGCCATCAGGATCGGGAAGTTCCAGGGGATGATCTGGCCGACGACGCCGAGCGGCTCGTGGAAGTGATAGGCGATGGTCTCGTGGTCGACCTCGCCGATCGTGCCTTCCTGCGACCGCACGCAGGCGGCGAAGTAACGGAAGTGGTCGATGGCCAGCGGGATGTCGGCGGCGAGCGTCTCGCGCAGCGGCTTGCCGTTGTCCCAGGTCTCCGCGCGCGCGAGGAGATCGAGGTTGTCCTCCATGCGCTGGGCGATCTTCATCAGGATGTTGGAGCGCTCGGTGGTCGAGGCGCGGCCCCACTTGTCCTTGGCGGCATGGGCGGCGTCGAGTGCGAGCTCGATGTCCGCGGCGTCGGACCGGGCGACTTCGCACAGCTTGCCGCCGGTGATCGGCGTGATGTTGTCGAAGTAGCGGCCTGCGACCGGCTCCTTCCATTCGCCGCCGATGAAGTTGCCGTACTTCGCCTTGTACGGGTTTTCGACGATCTTCTGATGCAGCATGTCAATTCCTCCCATGAGAGGCCCGGATGGGCCGTCGGGAGGATGGTGCGGCGCTTCGCGGATACGCGGTAGAGGGCCGCGGGCGATGGCATGCCCGACTGTTTCAGATTTGAGACAGGCGCGGGACACCGCCTGTGCTGCGTCGCAGCATCAATTGATCGAGAGCTTCTTCATCTTGCGGTACAGCGTCGCGCGGCTGATGCCGAGCAGGTCCGCCGCCTGGCTGACATTGCCGCCGGCGCGCGTCAGCACGCGGCGAAGCGCGGCGCGCTCCGCGTCGTCGAGGTCCCGCCCGTCCTCCGCCCGGTCCTCGTGCAGGAGATCGGATGCCGCAATGCCGGTGGCGATGCGCCGGTCGTCGAGGCCGAGCACCTGGCGGGCGGCGCGGGTGGCGCCGAGCACGAGGTCGTCGCGGTCGACGGCGAGCAGCGCCGGCGCCATGCGGCCCTCGACGGGCACCAGCAGGATGCGGGCGGCGGAGAAAGCACGGCGGAAGAGCCCCGCCTCGATGCGCGCGGCGGCATCCCGCACCGCCTGCGAGAGGATCGACATGGTCATGTCGTTCGCATCGTCGCGGCAGGTGGAAATGTCGATGGCGGCGGCGATACGGCCGGTATGGTCGCGGATCGGCGCCGTCGTGCAGGAAAGGCCGGTATTGCGCGACAGGAAATGCTGGTCGCGCAGGATCAGCACCGGCCGCTCGTCGGCCAGCGCCGTGCCGATGCCGTTGGTGCCGACGCTCGCCTCGCTCCAGACCGTGCCGGACCACAGGCCGACGCCCCGGAAATCCCGGTCGTCACCCGCCGCCCCGCGCCGTTCGAGCGCAATGCCGTTCTCGTCGGTGAGCAGCAGGCAGCAGCCGGCCTTGCCGACCGTCGCGAAGAGCCTGTCGAGTTCGCCGCGCGCCTCCTCGATCAGCGTGCTGGAACGCACGCGCGCCTGCCGGAACTCCGGCTCGCTCAGGCGCCAGGGCGTGCGGGCATCCTCCGGCAGGAGGCCGTGAAGGGTCAGGCACCGGCGCCACGAGGCCGCAACCGGCGAACTCGCCGCGGCCGAGGCATGGGCTACCACGGTCTGCACATGATCCGCGTGATCGAAACGCACAGGCATCCGCTCTCCTCCCGAAGGCATCCGACCGATCGTCGCAACAGAATACAACGCTCGGAGACTATAGCCCTGTTTCCACCGGCTGGTCCAGCCGGACGAAGGTTCAAAGGATGAAGCGAGCCGCCCCTCACCCGTCCTGCCACCGCCTTCTCCCGCAACCGGGGCGGAGGGGACATGCCGTGCTTGTCGATCGCTCCCCACAACCCTGTTCCCAAGCCCCGCGCCGCCTGTTACCAGTGCACGTCCTTTTCTATTATCGATCCTGCCATGCTTCGTGATTTTTCCGCCCAAGCCCTGTTCATGGGCCTGCTCACCGCCTTCGTCGGTTTCGCCAGTTCCTTCGCCGTCGTGCTGCACGGCCTCATCGGCGTCGGCGCCACGGAGGCGCAGGCCGCCTCGGGGCTGATGGCGCTGTCGGTGTCGATGGGGCTTTGCGCCATCGTGCTCAGCGTCGCGACGCGCCTGCCCGTCTCGATCGCCTGGTCGACGCCGGGCGCGGCGCTGCTGGCAAGTTCCGGCGCGGTCGAGGGCGGGTTCTCCACGGCGGTCGGCGGGTTCCTCGTCTGCGCGGTGCTGATCGTCATTGCGGGCCTGTGGAAGCCGCTCGGCCGCATGGTCGCCGCCATTCCCGGAACGCTCGCCAATGCCATGCTGGCCGGCGTGCTGATCGGCCTCTGCTTCGCGCCGGTCAAGGCCATCGCCTTCAATCCGCTGCTCGGCCTGCCGATCGCGCTCGCCTGGGTCGTCGTCGGCAGCATCAACCGGCTCTACGCCGTGCCCGCCGCGCTCGCCGCTTTCGTCGCGGTGCTCGCCTTCGGCATCGAGATCCCCGACGGCGCCTTCGCCGGCCTTGCCGATGCGCTGCTGCCGAAACCGGAGCTCGTGACGCCGGCCTTCACGGTCGCCGGGCTCGTCGGCATCGCTTTGCCGCTCTTCATCGTCACCATGGCCTCGCAGAACATTCCCGGCATCGCCGTGCTGAAGGTCAACGACTACGCGCCCAATCCCGGCCCGCTCTTCGCCGTCACCGGCCTCTTCTCGCTGCTTTCGGCCCCCTTCGGCGGCCATGCGGTCAACCTCGCCGCCATCACCGCCGCCATGTGCGCCGGCCCGGACGCCCACCCCGACCCGGCGAAACGCTACTGGGCGGCCATCAATGCCGGCATCTTCTACGTGATCTTCGGCCTTGCCGCGGGCGCGGTTACCGCCTTCGTCGCCCTCGCCCCGCCGATCCTCATCCAGGCGGTCGCAGGCCTTGCGCTGATCAGCGCCTTCGCCGCCTCCGCGCTCAACGCCTTCCGCGAGACGGAGGGGCGGGAAGCGGCGGCGGTGACCTTCCTCGTCACCGCCTCGGGCGTTTCCTTCGCCGGCATTTCCGGCGCCTTCTGGGGCCTCATCGCCGGCGGCCTGATGCTGGCGCTCTCCCGCTTCGTGGCGAGCTTTCGCAAATAATCCTACTGCTGGAACGGCAGCGGACGGCCGTTGATCAGCACCTTGCCGTCCTCGCCGACCGTGAGGTCCCAGGCCTGCGCGCCGTTGCCGGCATCGCGCGCCAGGCCCTTCATCATCAGGAGCCCGAAGGACGCCTGGCCGAATTCCGGCACCGCGGCGGCGTTCTTCTGGAGATAGGTGACGGTCTTGTCGAAGTCGCGCATGGTGATCGTCACATCGGCGCTGTGGCGGTCCTTGTCGTCGGGATAGACCGTCATCTTGCCGGTGAGGTGCACGTCGTAGACCGGCGAGACGGCCGAGACGTCCTCGAATTCGAGGGTCATGGCGCCGCCGGGAAGAACGATGCGGCCGATCTCCTTGCTTTCCTCGTCGGTCAGCGGCTTTGGCTTGGTGAAATCCGCATGGTCGACGAGATAGGTGACGGCGCCGGCAAGATCGAGGTCCGCGACCGCCAGGTTGAAGGTCGCCTGCTCCGGCAGGAGGCCCGCATAGGCAGGCGGCAGCAGGCCGGCCGGCGGCACCGGCTTCTCGATGCCGAAGCCGAAGCCCAAACGGGTCGACCGGGCGATGCCGTTCATCCCGACATTGTAGTTAACGGCTTGCGCGCCGAAGGTGCCCTCGTCCGTCCCGACCGTGACGTTGGACGCCCTGATCGTTTCCTTGAGGTCGTCGAAGACCGGCAGTGCCGTGCGCAGCAGGTCCTTGAGGCGCGCCGCATCCGGCGCTTCCAGCCGCTGCTTGTGCATGTTGTCGAGCACGAGGAAGACGAGGTCCTGCATCACCTTGTAGCGCGCGCCCGCCATGCTGACGTCGATGTCGAGCTTGTCCGCGCCGATCTCCACCCGGCCCGACTGCGCGCTGGTGATCGTCTCGGCGAAGGCGTTCATCACCCCGGTCGAGGAAATGTCGAGCGTGTTCGCATCCTTTTTCTCGGCGGAGACGTGCATCGCCATGTCGCCGAAGCTCGCCGTCACGCTGTCCTTGGGCGACGTGCTGGAAAAGGAAAGCTTCCGGGCGGTCCAGTCCGAGGAGGTGAAGTAGAGGATCTCCGGGTCGTAGATACCGTCGAGCTTCATCGAATCGATGACATAGGAGAACGAGTTGCGGCCCTCGGGAAGGTCGATGTCGCCCTTGATGTCGAAACTGTCGTTCGACTCGATGTGGTAGGTGCCATCCGCCGAAGGCCGCAGAGAGGCCGTCATCGGCTTCAGGCCCTCCAGCTTGACGACGCCGCTCCTGGCCTTGTCGAGCAGGACCTTCGGGTCGAAGCGCAGCTCGTAGAAGGACGTCGCCGCCTTGACGGTGATGAGCCCCGCATCGATCATGTCCTGCGGCAGGTAGCGCGTGAGGCGCTGCTGGATGCTTTCGGCCTCGGAAGGCGAAACTTCCTGGGCAAGGACGGGACTTGCAGATACGAGTGCAAGTGCGGCCGAAGCCATCAGGATCTGTCGTCTCATGGTGGTCTCCTGTGCCGAACCGATTCGGGCCGAACATCCAATCGCCGCGCCGCGATGTCAATCCGGGGCGTGGATCGGGCCGGGCCTTGCATTTCCGGGCATTCTCGGCTATCGAGCCCGCGTCCGCGTAGACACCCTTGGAGGCAACGCGGATGAGGCTTTCACGAAATCCTCAAGTTTTGCGCGGCCGGAGGCATTCCGGCCGGGGAAAACTCTCCAGTAACACACGAAAGGTAAAGCCATGAGCCAAGACACCTACGAGCTCAAGGCCGAAACGCGCGAACGGGTTGGTAAGGGGTCCTCCCGTGAACTTCGCCGCAACGGCCTTATTCCTGCAGTTATCTACGGCGACAAGCAGGCCCCCGTCGCCATCGCCATCTCGACCAAGGACGTGACGCAGCGCATCCACGCCGGCGGCTTCAAGACGACGGTCGCCACGATCGACGTCAACGGCGAGAAGATCAAGGTCCTGCCGAAGGACTTCCAGCTCGATCCGGTCCGCGACTTCACGATGCATGTCGACTTCCTGCGCGTTTCGGGCGACTCCCACGTCGTCGTCGAAGTGCCGGTTCACTTCGTCAACGAAGAGAAGTCCCCGGGCATCAAGGCCGGCGGCGTCCTGAACGTCGTACGCCACGCTGTCGAGCTGCACGCCCTTGCCGGCAACATTCCGGAATTCATCACGGCGGACCTCGCTGGCCTGAAGGTCGGCGACGGCATCCACATCTCCAACGTCAAGCTGCCGAAGGGCACGAGCCCGGTCATCGCCGACCGCGACTTCACGATCGCCACGATCGCTGTCCCGGCTGCCGGCGTGAAGGAAGAAGAAACGACGGAAGACTCCGCAGAATAATTCCCCAAGAGGGAATGGTTCGAGAACCCCGCGCCCTCAGGGCGCGGGGTTTTTCTTTGCCCGCGCGCCTGTATTACCCTTGGGAGAAGCTTTGATTCACCAACATTTTTGCGTATCGCCATTTTAGCAACATTTAAGACTTTGATGAAAATCTGGACCCTGGGGAAACAGCGAAAGCCGTAGAGGGGCACCATGGACTGGCTTCGTATCGTGGCAGGGGGGCGACCGGCATGAAAATGCACTCGGTGGAAAGCCGCTTCATCGCCATCGTCATCGGCGCCCTGCTCGTCTTCGTCGCCCCGCTGTTCGTCCTCTTCCTCATCCTGTCGTCTGACCGCGTGGCGCGCGAGCGCCTGCAGAACACGGAGGTCCTGCTGAGGACCAACGTCCAGGCGCTCGGCAAGCCGCTGTGGGATTTCGACCGGGAGAGCATCGAGCAGATCGTCGGCGATCTCCAGGCCGATCCCGACATCGGCTATGTGCGCGTGCGCGACACGTCCGACGCCATCGACATCGGCAAGCCCACCATGGCGCCCGATCCGGGCGAAGCCCGGTCCATCGTGAAGGCCGATGTCCTGCACAGGGCGTCCGACGGCATCAAGAAGGTCGGCACGGCGGAGATCTGGCTTCGCAAGGACGGCATCTTCGCACGCTTCTCGAAGGACGAGATGACGATCTTCGCCATCTTCTTCTTCGCCGTGGCGACGCTCTTCACCGCCGCCCTCATCGGCAACCGCATCACGATCATCCGGCCGCTGATGCGGCTGACGGCGGCGATCGAGGCGACGCGCCGCCTCGGCTCCCGCCACCACGTCGACTGGACCGCCAACGACGAGATGGGCGCGCTCGCCAAGAACTTCAACGAGATGCAGAGCCGGCTGGAGCGCGAGGAGGCGGAGCTGAAGCTTGCCCATGCCCGCGCCACCGACATCTACAATCTCACCCCGGCCATGCTCTTTTCCATAGACGGTCGCAACCGCATCACCGCCGTCAGCGACTACTGGCTCACCGCCACCGGCTATCGGCGCGAGCAGGTGATCGGCCGGGAATTCACTGATTTCGTCGATGCGGAATGGCGCGAGGTCTACCGCACGCGGCATGGCGACGGACCGGACGACGGCATCTGCGAGGTCACGGTGCGTTTCCGCTGCGCCGACGCGAGCGTGATCGACGTCCTGATCCTGGAAACCGGCGTCGCGGCGAGCAGCGGGCAGCAGGCGCTGACCCTCTCCGTCATGACCGATGTCACCGACCTCAAGGAAGCCGAAAACCGCAACCACCGCCAGGCCATCACCGACCACCTGACCGGCCTCCTCAACCGGCAGGGCTTCGAGGCGGTGCTCGACGAACTCATCGGCGAGGCCGACCAGCTCGGCCGGCCGCTTGCCTGCCTCTTCGTCGACCTCGACCGCTTCAAGTGGATCAACGACAATCTCGGCCATGCGTCCGGCGACGACGTGCTCTGCCAGGTGGCGATGCGCCTGCGCCGCCAGTTGCGCGCGGGCGACGTCATCGCCCGCCTCGGCGGCGACGAGTTCGCCATCCTCCTGTCGGCGCCGGACGCCCACCAGCTCGCCCTCGATGTCAGCGACCGGCTGGTGGCGAGCCTGCGCGCACCGCTTGCCATCGGCGGCACGGAGCTCAATGTCAGCGCCAGCATCGGCGTCGCGGTCTATCCGGACCACGCCTCCACCGCCGCCTGCCTCCTGCAGAAGTCGGACATGGCCATGTATGCGCGCAAGCGCAGCGGCAAGAACGGCGTGCAAATCTTCGACAACAACATGGTCGACATCGCCCGCAGGCGACTGGAAATCGAGCAGTTCATCGACCAGGGCCTGCGCGACGACTGGTTCACGGCCCATCTCCAGCCGATCGTCGGCCTCGCCGATGGCCGCCTCGCCGGCTTCGAGGCGCTGATGCGCCTCCAGCATCCCGACCGTGGCATCCTGCCGCCGGCCGAGATCGTCGGTATCGCCGAGGAGAACGGCTCCATCGGCCGGATCGGCGAGACCATCCTGTCGAAATCCCTCGCAAGCCTTGCGATCATCTCGAAGCTCGAAGGGCTGGCAGACAGCTATCTGGCGGTCAACTTCTCGCCGCTCCAGTTCGAGCCCGCCCTGCCGGCCCGTCTTGCCGCGCTGCTGCTCGATCACGGCATCACGCCGTCACGCATCGTCATCGAAATCACCGAGGCCGTGCTGATGCTCGACAATCCCGTCGTGCGCGAGGTGCTGGACGCGCTGTCCGACCTTGGCTGCCGCATCGCGCTCGACGATTTCGGCACGGGCTATTCCTCGCTGAGCTACCTCAACCGCTTCCCGGTCGACATCGTGAAGGTGGACCAGTCCTTCACCCGGTCGCTCTCCTCCGAGCAGCCGGACGTGCGCCGCAAGAGCCGCATGCTGGTCGAAGGCATCCGCACCATCTCGCACCAGATGGGTTGCGCCGTGGTGGCGGAAGGCATCGAGACGGCGGAGCAATGGGACATCCTCCAGGCGATGGATGTGGAGTTCGGCCAGGGCTACCTGCTGAGCCGGCCGCTGCCGCTCGAGGCGCTTCTTGAAAAGCTCGGTGAATTCGAGGTGCCCGAGCGCCGGGCCGCGGCATCCTGAACGGCCGAAGGGGAACGGAACGATGAAGACCATGCTTTTGACGCTTTGCCTGTCGTTCGCTTCCCTTTCGACCGCGCACGCCGAAACGCTCCGCTTCATCACCGAGGAATACGCACCGTTCAACTACACCAGGAACGGCAGGATCACCGGCATCGGCGTGGACCAGGTCGAGGCGATCGCCAGGGCCGCAGGGATCGACTACACGCTCGAAATGATGCCCTGGGCGCGCGCCTTCGCCACGGCGCGCAGCCAGCCGATGCACTGCGTCTTCACGACGGGCTACAATCGCGAGCGCGCCGGCCAGTTCGTCTGGGTCAATCCTCTCCTGAAGGACGAGATGGTGCTCGTAAAGCGCAAGGACGGCAGCAAGGGGCCGGCGACGATGGACGAGGCGCTCGGCATGAAGGTCGGCTCGCAGCGCGGCGACTTCGGCGTCGAGGCGCTGGAAGCACTCGGCTTTACCAATATCGACCTGGCCGCCGACATCGACCTTTCCTTGCGCAAGCTGCTTTCCGGCCGCATCGACCTCATGCCGACCTCGTACAAGACCTACGAGAACCTGGTGAAGGAAGGAAGGCCCGTCGAGAAGGCCTTGCGCATGGCCGGCCAAGTCTACGGCATCGCCTGCCAGAAGGACACCCCGCCCGATCTCGTCGCCCGCCTGCAGGCCGAGCTGGACAAATTGATCCTGAGCGGCGGGCAGGACCGCATCTTCACCGCCTACGGCCTGCCGCCGAACACCCGGACAGCGGAAAACGGCGGGAAGAATTGACCCCGGGCGGTTGACTTCCGCCCGCTTTCGCGGTGGTGAAGACCGATCACGTTCTTTTGGCGGACCATTTCATGCTGATCATCGCCGGGCTCGGCAATCCGGGCGCAAAATATGCGGGCAACCGCCACAATATCGGTTTCATGGCGCTCGACGCCATCCACCGCAAGAACCCCTTCTCGCCCTGGTCGAAGAAGTTCAAGGCGGAGATTTCCGAGGGCGAGCTTGCCGGCGAGAAGGTGCTGCTCGTCAAGCCGCAGACCTTCATGAACCTTTCCGGCGAATCCGTCGGCGAGGCGATGCGCTTCTACAAGCTGGCGCCGAAGGACATCGTGGCGATCTACGACGAGCTGGACCTTGCCCCCGGCAAGGCGCGCATCAAGGTCGGCGGCGGCCATGGCGGGCACAACGGCATCAAGTCGCTCGACGCCCATTGCGGCAAGGACTACCGGCGCCTGCGCCTCGGCATCGGCCATCCCGGCGTCAAGGAACTCGTCACGAACCACGTCCTCGGCGATTTCGCCAAGGCAGACCATACCTGGCTCGACCCTCTGCTCGACGAACTCGCCATCCACGCCGACATGCTGGTGCGCGGCGAGGATTCCCAGCTCATGAACAAGCTGGCGCTCGCCACCGGCGGCAAACCGGAAGACGACGCGCCGGCAAAGAAGCCCGGCGGCCAGTCCCATATCCGCCAGGCCCGCAACCACGCCCAGCCGAAGATCCTGCCCACGAGCGGCCCGATGGCCGACATGCTGAAGAAGCTCTTCGGCAACAAGGGCGACTGAGCTACTCTTCCGGCTCCGTCTGGAACAGCAGCGGAAATCCCGCCTCCTTGGCAAGGTCCGTCGCCTCCTTCGCCTTCGTCTCGGCGATGTCGCGCGCGCAGACGACCACCACGGACGTGCCCATCTTGTGCGCCGTCATCATGACGCGGTAGCTCGTCGTCTCCGGCATGCGGAAGATCGCCTTCAGCACCAGGACGACGAAGTCGCGCGGCGTATAGTCGTCGTTGACGAGGATGACCTTGTAGAGCCGCGGCCGGGCCAGCTTCGGCTTCGTGATCGTTTTCGGCTTGAGGACCGTGTCACCATTGCTCATGGGAAGCTCCTCGTTACATTGGCTTCGAGCGATGTGCGCCCATTGTGCACCGCAGGCCGGGCGACTTCAAGGCCCGGCGGGCGCGAGGCCCTTGACCCTGCCCCGTCCTTCCCCCATAGCGGGGGCAACCATTTTCCAAGACGAACGGACCATCTTCCATGGGCTTCAAATGCGGTATCGTCGGTCTGCCGAATGTCGGCAAGTCGACCCTCTTCAACGCGCTGACCAAGACGGCGGCCGCCCAAGCGGCGAACTATCCCTTCTGCACCATCGAGCCGAATACCGGCGAGGTGGCGGTTCCCGATCCGCGCATGAAGGCGCTCGCCGCCGTCGCGGGCTCGAAGGAGATCATCCCGACGCGCATCTCCTTCGTCGACATTGCCGGCCTCGTGCGCGGTGCCTCGAAGGGCGAAGGCCTCGGCAACAAGTTCCTCGCCAATATCCGTGAAGTCGATGCGGTCGTGCATGTGCTGCGCTGCTTCGAGGACACCGACATCACCCATGTCGAGGGCCGCATCGACCCCGTCGCCGATGCCGAGACCATCGAGACCGAGCTGATGCTCGCCGACCTCGAGAGCCTGGAGCGCCGCGTCGAGCAGACCCGCAAGCGCGCCACCGGCAAGGACAAGGAATCCGTCGCGCAGCTTCCGGTCATGGAAGCCGTGCTCAAGCTCCTCAACGAGGGCAAGCCGGCCCGTCTCCTGCTGAAGACGCTGGCGCCGGAAGAGGTGGACGTCCTCAAGGGCCTCAACCTCCTGACGTCGCACCCTGTCCTCTATGTCTGCAACGTCGCCGAGGCGGACGCCGCCACCGGCAATGCCCACACCGAGGCCGTCGCCGCGATGGCGAAGGAACAGGGCGCCGAATGCGTCATCATCTCGGCCGCGATCGAATCCGAGGTCGCCCAGCTTCCCGAGGAGGAAGCGACCGAATTCCTCTCGGCCCTCGGCCTTGAGGAGGCCGGCCTCGACCGCCTCATCCGCGCCGGCTACCACCTGCTCGACCTCATCACTTATTTCACGGTCGGCCCCAAGGAAACCCGCGCCTGGACCATCGTGCGCGGCACCAAGGCCCCGCAGGCGGCCGGCGTCATCCACACCGATTTCGAACGCGGCTTCATCCGCGCCTTCACCATCGCCTATGACGACTACATCGCCTACAAGGGCGAAGTGGGCGCCAAGGAAGCCGGCAAGGGCCGCGACGAAGGCAAGGAATATGTCGTCCAGGACGGCGACGTCATCCACTTCCGCTTCAACACGTAAGGCGCCCGGGCGCCTTTGAGACGATGGCTGCCGTCCCTCACCGCAGGGGCGGCAGTTTTTCTTTCAGCGGGATCGGCAGCGGCGCCACGGCCCAGCGCCGGAAATGCGGCCAGCCGATGCCGATGGTCAGCACGACGAGGCCGACGATCAGCAGCGTCAGGAAGACGAAGATCTCCGGCGACGCCTCCATCTGCCTGAGCAGGCTCGCGGTCGCGAGCCCCAGCGACAGGAGGCCTGACGTGACGAAGGCCCGGCGATCGATGATGAGCCCGATCACCATCAGCACCACGACGACGGCAAGCACGGCCAGCGCCTCCGGCAGCCCCTTGCTGCCGCTGAACAGCGTGTTGTTTGCAAGGTCCCCGAGGAACACGAAGGCGAGCGTCGAATAGAGCAGCGCAGGCGCCGTGACGAGATGCAGCCAGAAGGCGATGTCGGAGCGGCGCGAGACGCGGAAGCGGTCCGACAGGTCGTAGGACATCGCCACCGCATAGAGAGCGAGCGCGGCGGCAAGGAAGATGGCCGCGGAGATCATGGGATGGTCCGCGATGAAATCGGCGCCGCCGGCAAGGCGCGTCAGCGCCAGGAAGACGATCCCGAGCGCTGCGGCCGCGAGCGACAGGAACCACAGGCTCAGCGACAGCGGAATGCGGTAGCGCCAGTAGAACGGCGGCAGCAGGATGGCGAAGGGCAGCACGACCAGCAGGAAGCGCAGGTACGGATCCGCCTGCGTGTCGAGATACTGGTCCTGGACGATCACCGCCGTCAGGAAGATGAAATGGACATAAAGGACGGTGAGCAGCACCGCCGGCAGGGCGAGCCGCTGCCGCTTCACCAGGATTTCCGCCAGGATGACGATGACCGGCAGCGCGGCGAAGACCGAGCCTATGCCCGACACGCCCGCCATGAAGATGGCGACGCCGATGGTGATCAGCACGTCGTGGAAGCCGCGGACGAAGCGCGGCGCCTCCGTATCCTCGACCGGCGCGATGGGCCGATCTTCCGCCGGGCCGGCGATGTCGAGCGCGCCAGCCGCTACCGGCTCCCGCAGGAAAACGCCGCGTGCCTCCATATAGGGCAGCAGCGCGCCGGCCTGCCCGGTGCTGATGATCCCCTCGCCGGCCGCGCCGTCCAGCACGGATTTCAAGCTCTGCATGTGTCGTCGCCTCCTTGCGCGGTCTGCGCGCACATTACCGATGCGCCGGCGGCTGGCAAGCCCTTGCAAAACAACGCCGCGCTCGCCATTGTTCGCCCGCAACAGGACGACCGGACTTGGCCAATTACACATTCGAGGACTTCACGCCGGGCCGCCGCTTCGACTTCACGAAGCGGACGCTGACGGCAGACGCGATCATCGCCTTCGCAGGCGAATTCGATCCCCAGCCGATGCATCTCGACGAGGAAGCCGGCCGCGCCAGCATCCTCGGCGGGCTCGCCGCCTCCGGCTGGCACACCAGCGCCGTCATGATGCGCATGCTCTACGAGGCCTATATCAACGGCTCGACTTCCGAAGGTTCGCCCGGCGTCGACAGCATGGAATGGAAGCGCCCGGTGCTGGCCGGCGATACGCTCGGCGGGCACTGCACGGTGCTGGATGCCCGGGTCTCGCGCTCGCGGCCGCAGATCGGCATCGTGCGCTTTCGCGCCGAGGTGACGAACCAGCGCGGTGAGACCGTCGCGATCTGCGAATATATCAACATGATGCGCCTCGCCGGGAAGGAGGCCACCCATGCGCATGGCTGAGCTCTACCCCGTCGGGACGGCCGTCGAGATCGGCAGCCTCACCTTCACGGCGGAGGACATTGTCCGCTTTGCGCGGGACTTCGACCCGCAGCCCTTCCATCTCGACGCGGAACTGGCAAGGCACACGCTCTTCGGCGGCCTGTGCGCATCAGGCTGGCATTCGAGCGCCGGCTGGATGAAATGCTTCGTGCCGTTCTGGGCCGGGGAATGCCGGCGCCTTGCCGCCGAGGGCATCGCGCCCCCGAAGCTCGGCCCCTCGCCCGGCTTCACCGCGCTCTCCTGGCTCAAGCCCGTCTTTGCGGACGACACCATCACCTATTCGGTGACGCTGCTCGGCTCGCGCCAGCTCGCCTCCCGGCCGGATCGCCTGATCAACACGTTCCTGTGCGCCGGCCGCAACCAGAACGGCGAGCCGGTCATCCGCTTCGAGAGCACGGTGCTGGAGTTCGTCTGAGCGCGGCATGCCGTCTTTTCCGGCGTGCCGTCGGTTCCCCCTCACCCAGGCTTCTCCCCGCTCGCGGCGAGAAGGTGGCCGGCAGGCCGGATGAGGGGCGCCCAAACCAATCGAGAGATTCAGACCGATACGCTCAATGCCCGTCGAAGGCGACCAGCGTGCGCACTTCCACGCCGAGCGCTTCCAGTTTCCTGCGCCCGCCGAGCTCCGGCAGGTCGATGACGAAGCAGGCGGCGACGATGTCGGCGCCTATCTGGCGCAGCAGCTTGACGGCGGCTTCCGCCGTGCCGCCCGTCGCGATCAGGTCGTCGACGAGGATCACCTTCTCGCCCGGCCTGATGGCGTCCTTGTGCATCTCCATCTCGTCCACGCCGTATTCCAGGCTGTAGGCGATGCGCACGGTCTCGTGCGGCAGCTTGCCCTTCTTGCGGATCGGCACGAAGCCGGTCGAGAGCTGGTGCGCCATGGCACCGCCCAGGATGAAGCCGCGCGCCTCGATGCCGGCGACCTTGGCGATGCCGATGCCCGCATAGGGATGCACCAGCTCGTCCACCGCCCGGCGGAAGGCGCGCGGATTGCCGAGCAGCGTGGTGATGTCGCGGAACATGACGCCGGGCTTGGGATAGTCCGGGATATTGCGGATCGCGGCGACGAGTTCGTTTTCGAGTGTGGACATGGGGATTTCCGACTGCGGGGGGCTTCGTCCGGTTATTGCAGGTGAGGCACGGCCCCACAACAAAAAAGGCGGCCCGAAGGCCGCCTTTTCACCCGGGCGGAAAGACCGCTCAGTGTTCCTTGTTCGCGTAGACCGACTTCTTCGTCAGGTAGATCAGGCCGGTGAAGATCACCAGGAAGACCATGACCATGAAGCCGGTGCGCTTGCGCTCTTCCAGGTGCGGCTCGGCGGCCCACATCAGGAAGGCGGAGACGTCGCGGGCATACTGGTCGACCGTCTGCGGCGCGCCGTCGTCATAGGTGACCTGGTCGTCGGAGATCGGCTTTGCCATAGCAAGCGCGGCGGCGCCCGCGAAATACGGGTTGTAGTGCGTGCCTTCCGCAAGTTCGATATTCGCCGGCACCTCTTCGTCGTAACCCGTCAGCAGCGAGTAGATGTAGTCCGGGCCACCTTCCTGGTACTGGGTGAAGATGTCGAAGACGAACTGCGGGAAGCCGCGGGTGATGCCGCGCGCCTTGGCGAGCAGCGACATGTCCGGCGGAGCCGCGCCGTTGTTCGAGGCGGCGGCCGCCTCGTGGTTGGCATAGGGCGACGGGAAGTGGTCGGACGGGACGGCCTTGCGGGTGAACATGTCACCGTCCGCGTTCGGGCCGTCCTGCACTTCGTAGTTCGCCGCGAAGGCCTTTACCTGCGCCTCGGAGTAGCCAAGGCCTTCCAGCGTGCGGAAGGACACCAGGCTCATCGAGTGACAGGCCGAGCAGACTTCGGTGTAGACCTTCAGGCCGCGCTGGAGCTGGCCCTTGTCGTACTTGCCGAACGGGCCGGCGAAGGTCCAGCTCTCCTGCTTGGGATGGTGGATCGGGTAGTGCGGCGTGGCATGTTCCGCTTCCGCAGCCCCGGCGGCGGCATGGTCTTCCTGCGCCGTGGCAAGGGAGACGCCGAGGCCGGCGACGAGGGCGAGCGACAGAATGCCTGCAACAAGCTTTTTCATTGTCATGGTTCCTTTCGTCGCTCGTCTCAGGCCTTGGCCAGCTTGGCGTTCTTCTTTTCCAGAACCGCTTCCGTGATCGAATTCGGAATGCGCTTCGGGGTTTCGATCAGGCCGAGGAGCGGCATGAGGACGATGAAGAAGCCGAAGTAGTAGAGCGTGCCGAGCTGCGAGAGGACGACGTAGATGCCTTCGGCGGGCTGTGCACCGAGCCAGCCGAGCATGATGGCATTCGCGACGAAGATCCAGAAGAACAGCTTGTACCACGGACGGTAGACGGCGGAGCGGACCTTGGACGTATCGAGCCACGGCAGGAAGAACAGCACGATGATCGCACCGAACATCACGAGGACGCCGCCGAGCTTCGAGTCGATCGGGCCGATGTTGAAGGTGATGGCGCGCAGCATCGCGTAGAACGGCAGGTAGTACCATTCCGGAACGATGTGGGCCGGGGTCTTCAGCGGGTCTGCCGGAATGTAGTTGTCCGGGTGGCCGAGATAGTTCGGCATGTAGAAGATGAACCAGGCGAAGATGATCAGGAAGACCGAGACGCCGAGGGCGTCCTTCAGCGTCGCATAGGGCGTGAAGGCGACCGTGTCGGTCTTGGACTTCACCTCGACGCCGGTCGGGTTCGTCTGGCCCGTGACGTGCAGCGCCCAGACGTGCAGGATGACGACGCCGGCGATCATGAAGGGCAGCAGGTAGTGCAGCGAGAAGAAGCGGTTCAGCGTCGGGTTGTCGACCGCGAAGCCGCCGAGCAGGAACTGCTGGATCCACTCGCCGACCCACGGGAAGGCCGAGAAGAAGCCGGTGATGACGGTCGCGCCCCAGAAGGACATCTGGCCCCAGGGCAGGACGTAGCCCATGAAGCCGGTGGCCATCATGAGCAGGTAGATGACGACGCCGAGGATCCAGAGGATTTCGCGCGGCGCCTTGTAGGAGCCGTAGTAGAGGCCGCGGGCGATGTGGAGATAGACCGCGATGAAGAAGAAGGACGCGCCGTTGGCGTGCATGTAGCGCAGCAGCCAGCCGTGGTTCACGTCGCGCATGATCTTCTCGACCGAGTTGAACGCGACGGTGGTTTCGGCCGCATAGTGCATGGCGAGCACGATGCCGGTGAGGATCTGCACCACCAGCATCACCGACAGCATGGCGCCGAAGGTGTAGGCATAGTTCAGGTTGCGCGGAACCGGGTAGGAAACGAAGCTGTCATGGATCATGCGCGGCAGAGGCAGGCGCGAATCGACCCATTTCTCGATGCCAGTCGTCGGCTGGTAGGTTGAATGTTCAGCACTCATTATCAGTAGTCCCCTCAACCGATCTTGATGACTGTGTCGGAAATGAACGAGAAGGTCGGCACGGCGAGGTTCTGCGGGGCCGGACCCTTGCGGATACGACCGGCAGTGTCATAGTGCGAACCGTGGCAGGGACAGAACCAGCCGCCGAAATCGCCGGCCTGGCCGAGCGGAATACAGCCGAGATGCGTGCACACGCCGACCATGATGATCCAGTTCTCCCGGCTCTCCCCGGCAGAGCGGTCTAGGTCGGTCGCCTGCGCGTCGGCCGCGATATTGGCATTGCGGGCAACCGGGTCCTTGAGGTCGGCGAGCGCGACGGCCTTGGCCTCCTCGACTTCCTGGTCCGTGCGGTTGCGGATGAAGACGGGCTTGCCGCGCCACTTGACGGTCAGGGACATGCCGGGCGTCAGGCTGGAGACGTCGACGTCGATGGCGCCGAGCGCCAGCGTCGATGCATCCGGGCGCATCTGGTCGATGAACGGCCAGGCGACCGCCACGCCGCCCACAACGCCAGCCATCCCGGTGGTCAGGTAAAGAAAATCGCGGCGAGTGGGCTCGCCCAGAGATTCGCTTGTTGTCTCGTGTTCGCTCACGGCTAAACCATCCTCTCACGCAATGTCTGCGGAAACCGCAACGCCCCTTTGAAAACCGGCAATATCCGGACACAATACGGCCATAGATTCCCCGTCAATCCGGCGCGTTCTATGCTTGATCGCAAATTATGTCCAGCCTTGGCAAGGGGAGGTGGGCACATTGTCGCGGGAAAAACCGGGCATCTTGACAAGGCGCAGGCATCGCCCCGGGCGTCCGGCGCTTGCGGCCTGAAAAAGCGAACGAAAAACGACGCTTGGCAGCGCTATTGCGCCGCCTCTTCGTGTCCGAGGAAACCGCCGGACTGGCGTGACCAGAGATCCGCATAGAGCCCGCCCCTGGCGACGAGCTCGCCATGCGTGCCCTCCTCCACGATATGGCCGCGATCCATGACGATCAGCCGGTCGAGCGCGGCGATGGTGGACAGGCGATGGGCGATGGCGAGCACGGTCTTGCCGCGCATCAGCCCGTCGAGGTTCGACTGGATCGCCGCCTCGACCTCGGAATCGAGCGCCGACGTCGCCTCGTCGAGCACGAGGATCGGCGCGTCCTTCAGCATGACGCGGGCAATGGCGATGCGCTGGCGCTGACCGCCGGATAGCTTGACGCCGCGCTCGCCGACATGGGCATCGTAGCCCCTGCGCCCGCGCTGGTCTTCCAGCGCGAGGATGAAGTCGTGCGCCTCGGCCTTCCTGGCCGCCTCGATCATCCGGGCTTCGCTGGCGTCCGGATCGCCGAACAGGATGTTGTCGCGGATCGAGCGGTGCAGCAGCGCCGTGTCCTGGCTGACCATGCCGATATTGGCGCGCAGGCTCTCCTGCGTGACGGCGGCGATGTCCTCGCCCCCGACGAGGATGCGCCCGCCTTCGAGGTCGTAGAAGCGCAGCAGCAGGTTGACGAGCGTCGACTTGCCCGCACCCGACCGCCCGACGATGCCGACCCTCTCGCCCGGCCGGATCGCCAGCGAGAGGTTGTCGATGACGCCGGACGTGCGGCCATAGTGGAAGCGGACGTTCTCAAAGCGGACATCGGGGCGCGTCACCTTCAGGGCCGGCGCGCCCGGCCTGTCGACGAGGCCGATCGGCTGGGAGATGAGGTCGGCGGAATTCTGGATCGTACCGATGTTGCGCATGATGCTGTTGAGCTGCGTCATCAGGCGGTTGAGCAGGAAGTTGAGCCTGAGCACCAGCGCCATGGTGAAGGCGACGGCGCCCGAGCTGATGACGCCGCCGAGCCACAGGTGGATGCACAGCACCGCCATGCCCGCGATCATCAGCCCGGAGAGGAAGGCGAGAGAGGCGCGAAGCGAGGTCAGCAGCCGCGTGAAGGCGAGGATCGTGCCCTGGAAGATGTCGAAGCCGCCGCGCATGTAGCGGTCGTTCGCCTCGTCGCGGCCGAAGAGCTTCAGCGTCTGGATGTTGGAATAGGCATCGACCATGCGCCCGCTGATCATCGAGGCGGCTTCGGCCGACCGGCGCGAATGCTCGCGGATGCGCGGCACGAAATGGCGCGCCAGCACGGCGAAAACCGACAGCCAGACGAGAAGGACCGCCGCCAGCCGCCAGTCGAGCTGGCCGAGCAGCACCAGCGTCGAGACGGTATAGATCGTCACGAACCAGATGCTCTCCATGAAGGAGGTGATGACGTCGCCCGTCGCCTGCCCCGCCGACCAGACCTTGGTGACGATGCGGCCGGAAAAGTCGTTCTGGAAGAAGGAAAGCGACTGCCGCGCCACATGCACATAGGACTGCCAGCGCACCAGGTTGTAGAAGCCCGGCGTGATGACCTGCTGGTCGATGAGCGCCGTCAGGAACGCGACGACGAAACGCACGATGCCGATGAGCCCGAGCATCATCAGGAGTTCCGTGCCGTGCGCGGCAAGAAGGCCGCCCCACCCCTCGCCCGGCCTCACCGTCGCCAGCATGTCGACGAGCCGCCCGACGAACCAGAAGGTCGCCGCCTCGATGCCCGCCGTGATGCCGCCCAGCACCAGGAGGCCCGCAAACGGCGCCTTCGCCTGCCCGACATAGAACCAGACGAAGGCAAGGAGCCCCTGCGGCGGTCGCAGGTCGTCCCGCCGCGCGAACGGCTGGATCCAGTTCTCGAAAAAGGAGAAAAGCGGACGGAAGATCATGCCCCCGATATAGGCTCTTTTGGACGGCGGGCAAATTAAAGATCGGCAAGGTGGCAGAAGGGACTACGCCTCCAGAATACCCTCGATGTCCCGGCGCCCGTGAAGGACGCGCAAGATGACAAGTTCGTCGTCCGTTACGAGATAATAGAGCTTTATTTCATCGAATCCACCGATGGACCATGTCCTCAAGCCGAGCAGCCGGCGATTCTTCATGGGCCGCGGCGACCCCGCATGCGGCGTGTTCGAGACATGATCGATCGCCATGCGCACGGCCTCGAGGAAGCGGTCGGCCACCGGATTCAGTCCGAGATCGATGAGATACCCGATCTGCTTGAGAATATCGGCACGAGCGGACGGGAGGACAGTGGTTTTCAACGCGCACCGCTTTTACGGGGGCGTGCAGCAAGAAGCTGAGCCGCTTCGGACTTCAGGTCCGACCAGAAGGCAGCATCGGGCACGTTTCCGTTGCCGGAAGCCAGCCCTTCCAGCAAGAGAACTTCGAGCCGCGCTTCGTTCTCTTTTTCCTGGGCATCGCGCAAGAGACTGCGGAAATATTCGCTGACATTGCCGTATCCCTTCGCCTCAATCTGGCTTTCGACAAAGGATTTCAAGCTGTCAGGCAGGGAAATGGTGATCGTCGCCATTGGAACGCTCCTTTGCCGGCAAGATTAGCATTCCCAAGCGAACATACCAATAGATAAGAACAACTATGAAAACGCCCCGCCATGGGCGGGGCGCCTTCGTTTCCTTATTCCGCCGCCGCTTCCGCCTCGGCGTCGTCGGCGATGAAGCCGCCGGACTGGCGGGTCCACAGGTCGGCGTAGATGCCGCCCCTGGCGACCAGCTCGGCATGGGTGCCCGTCTCGTGGATATGGCCCTTGTCGAGCACGACGAGGCGGTCCATCTCCGTCAGCGTCGAGAGGCGGTGGGCGATCGCGATCACCGTCTTGCCCTCCATGAGGGCGAAGAGGTTTTCCTGGATCGCCGCCTCGACTTCCGAATCGAGCGCCGAGGTCGCCTCGTCCAGCACCAGGATCGGCGCGTCCTTCAGGAAGACGCGGGCGATCGCGATGCGCTGGCGCTGGCCGCCGGAGAGCTTCACGCCGCGCTCGCCGACCTGGGCATCGAGGCCGGAACGGCCCTGCTGGTCGGAAAGGGCCTCGATGAAGTCCCAGGCATTCGCACGCTTCGCCGCCTCGATGATCTCCGCGTCGCTCGCCTCCGGCTTGCCGTAGGCGATGTTTTCGCGGATCGAGCGATGGAGCAGCGAGGTGTCCTGCGTCACCACGCCGATCTGCCCGCGCAGGCTGTCCTGCGTGACCGTCGCGATGTCCTTGCCGTCGATGGTGATCCGGCCGGATTCCAGGTCGTAGAACCGCAGCAGCACGTTCATCAGCGTCGTCTTGCCGGCGCCGGAGCGGCCGACGAGGCCCACCTTCTCGCCCGCGCCGATGTCGAGCGACAGGTCCTCGATCACGCCCTTGTTCTTGCCGTAGTGGAAACGGACATGGTCGAAGCTGATGGCGCCCCTGGCGGCCGACAGCGCCGGTGCCTGCGGCCCGTCCTCGATGTCGTGCGGCTTGGTCATCATGCCCATGCCGTCATAGACCGTGCCGATATTCTCGAAGAGCGCGGTCACTTCCCACATCACCCACTGCGACATGCCGTTGATGCGCATGGCAAGGCCGATCGCCACGGCGACGGCCCCCACCGTCACGTCGCCGGCCATCCAGAAATAGATGCCGATGGACGCCGTGAGGAACATCGCGATGACGTTGTTGATGTCGATCGCGATGTTGAACGAGGTGATGAGCCGCATCTGCTTGTGCACGGTCACGAGGAACTCGTTCATGCCTTCGCGGGCATAGGTTTCCTCGCGTCCGGCATGCGAGAACAGCTTGACCGTCGCGATGTTGGTGTAGCTGTCGACGATCCGGCCCGTCATCATGGAGCGCGCATCGGCCTGCTCGCGCGAAACCACCATCAGCTTCGGCACGAAATAGCGCAGGATCCCGACATAGACGACGAACCACACGACCAGCGGCAGCACGAGACGCAGGTCCGCCGAGGCGATGACGGCGATCATCGAGACGAAGTAGCTCACCACATAGATGAAGACGTCGATGATCTTCATCACCGTCTCGCGCACGGCAAGCGACGTCTGCATGACCTTCGTCGAGACGCGGCCGGCGAACTCGTTGGAGAAGAAGCTCATGCCCTGGCGGATCAGGTAGCGGTGCATCTGCCAGCGGGCGATCATCGGGAAATTGCCCGCGAGCGCCTGGTGCATCGTCATGGTGTGCAGCGCGCCGAAGCCCGGGATGAGGACGAGCAGCAGCACGGCCATCCAGATCAGCGTGCCGCCCTCGCGGGCGAGCAGCGTGCCGGGATCGCCGGCCGACAGCCAGTCCACGATGTTGCCGAGGAACTGGAACAGCACGACTTCCGCGATGCCGAGCACCATGGAGCAGAAGCCGAGCAGCGCCAGCCACGGTGCGGCGGGGCGCGTATAGTGCCAGAGGAAGGGCCAGAGGCCCTTCGGCGGAAGCGAGGGCGCCTCGGAAGGATAGGGATTCAAACGTCTTTCGAACCAGCCGAACATGGCTTTCTCCGTAATATCAAGGACGGAACCGGCGCGGACGGCGCACGAGGCGCGCGGTCGGGAACGGGGTTCCGGCAGGATCGCCGCGCAATGAAAGGGCGTCGGACGGCGAATTGAAATAAAGGCAGGAGGAAATCTGCGGGGCGAAACGCCTAGGCGAGAAGTGGCGTCAATCGAGCCGGGAGGCGTAGCCGATGCGTGGTATCCATCATGAACCTCCCTTTCTCGCGTTGCAGATGGGTCTGGTTAGCGCGAAACGGCGCAATTTGCCAGACGGTTCGTCGCAAATTCGCATCTCCGGCCAATTCTGTTGCCATGCCGCCACATCTGGACTAGGCGACATGGCATGCCAGACCTTCGCATCGCCCTCTACCAGCCGGACATTGCCGGCAACACCGGCACCATCCTGCGTTTCGCCGCCTGCCTCGGCCTTGCGGTCGACATCATCGAGCCGGCGGGCTTCGACCTATCCGACCGCAGCCTGAAGCGCGCCGGGATGGATTACCTCGCCGCCGTGACGCTGACGCGACACGTCAACTGGGAGCGGTTCGAGGAATGGCGCTCGCAAAGCGGCCGCCGGCTGGTCCTAGCTTCCACCATGGCGGCCGCACGCTATACGGACGTCGCCTATCGGGCGGACGACATCCTGCTCTTCGGCCGCGAAAGCGCCGGCGTGCCGGACCGCGTGCACGCGGCGGCGGACGGCCGGGTGCTCATTCCCATGGTCGAGGGCCAGCGCTCGATCAACGTCGCGCTCTCGGCCGCGATGATCTGCGGCGAAGCCCTGCGCCAGACGGGCTTTGCCTGACCTCGCATCGCCCGGCCACCGGTAAACCAGCCTCATGCCGCCTCGTCGTAGCGCGTCGTGATGCGCGCCACCTTCAGCGCGTCGGCCCACCAGGTCAGGCGCTTCATCAGCACCGCGAGCTGGCCGTTGAGCTGGCCGGGGCGGAACGGGTTGCCGGCGGGGTCGAACTGTGTCCAGGCATGGGCAAGGCTCACCGTCTCGCGGATCGCGACGGCGTGCAGCTCGGCAAAGACCAGCCGCAACTGCTCGACCGCCCGCAGGCCGCCGGAAACGCCGCCATAGGAGATGAAGGCGACGGGCTTGGCGTGCCAGGGCCGGAAGCAGCAATCGATGACCGCCTTCAGCGCCGCCGGGTAGGCGTGGTTGTATTCCGGCGTCACGATGAGGAAGGCATCCGCCTGCGAGATTGCGCTTTCGACGATCCCGGCCGACGCCGCATCGAGGCCGCCGGGGGTGAAGGCCAGTTCCGCCGGGTCGACGCGGATGATGTCGTATTGGCCGAAGCCGGCAAGTTCCGGCTCCAGCCATCCCGCGATCGTGTCGGCAAAGCGCCCTTCGCGGCCGCTGCCATAGATGAGGGCGATGGTTAGTCTGTCTTTCATGCGGGGTTCGCTCCGGGTTGGAAAAGCAGGGAGCCGCTGGTATAGAACCTCAACCAAAGTTGAGGTCAACAGCCATGACGGAAAAATGTCCGAACAGCGCAATGCCCCGTGAACTCAGCGTCGGCGAGGTCGCCGAGCGCAGCGGCGTGGCGGTTTCCACATTGCATTTCTATGAGACGAAGGGGCTGATCCGCAGCCAGCGCAACCGCGGCAACCAGCGGCGCTACCCGCGCAGCATCCTGCGCCGCGTCGCGGTGATCAAGGTTGCCCAGCGCACCGGCATTCCGCTCGCCGAGATCGCGGACGCGCTTTCCGTGCTGCCGCACGACCGGCCGCTGACCGCGCAGGACTGGCGAAGACTCTCGCAGACCTGGCGCCGGCAACTCGACGACCGCATCGCAAGGCTCACGCGGCTGCGCGACCAGATCGACGGCTGCATCGGCTGCGGCTGCCTGTCGATGCAGGAATGCCCCTTGCGCAACCCGCTGGATACGCTGGCCGTCGAAGGCCCGGGCCCGAGATTGCTGGAGCCCGAGCCGGCATAGAGCGTTTCCGCGTCTTCCAAATCGCGAGAACGCTCCGCCCTTGTTCTCCGCTATTCCGGGTGCAACCCTGCCATGCGCGTTAGCTGGAACGGCTTTAGCCGAGGCGCGTCGCGAGCAGCTTGTCGACGCGGCGGCCGTCCATGTCGACCACTTCGAAGCGCCAGCCCTGGGTTTCCGTGTACTCGCCGGTCTTCGGCAGCTTCTGGAGCGATTCGATGACGAGGCCGGCGGCCGTCTGGTAGCTGCGCCGGGCCGGCAGCGACAGGCCGAGGCGGTCCGCCATCTCGTCGATCGGCATGGAGCCGGCGATCAGCCAGGAGCCGTCCTCGCGCTGCACCGCATATTCGTCGTCGCCTTCCTCGATGTCGGCGCGGAACACGCCGGCGATCGCCTCCAGCACGTCGGCCGGCGTGATGACGCCCTCGAAGTGGCCGTATTCGTCGTGGATCAGGAGGAGCGGCACTTCCGAATTGCGCAGCGCTTCGAGCACGCGCATCGCATCCATCGTGTCGGGCACGATCGGCGCCTGGCGGATGAAGGAGCGGATGTCGAGCGGCTGGCCGCTCAGGAGAGCGGAAAGCAGCTCGCGCTTCTGGACGATGCCGACGATGGTTTCCGGTCCGCCGTCTGCGACCGGCAGGCGGGAGTGCTGGCTCTCGACGAGCTGCTCGTGGATCTCCTCCACCGTGTCGCCGAGGTCGATCCAGTCGACGTCGTTGCGCGGCGTCATGAGGCCGCGTGCCTCGCGGTCGGAAAAGCGCATGACGCCGGCGATCATCAGCTTCTCGCCGCCCTCGATGACGCCGGCCGCCTCGGCTTCGGCGACGATGGTCTTGATCTCCTCGTCCGTGACGACGCTTTCGGAGATCTCGTGCTGGCCGAGCAGGCGGAAGATCAGCCGCGTCGAGGCGTCGAGCACCCAGACGGCCGGCGCGCCGATCCTGGACATCAGCGACATGGCCGGCGCCACCAGCGTTGCGAAGCGCTCGGGATTGCGCAGCGCGATCTGCTTGGGCACCAGCTCGCCGACCACAACCGACAGGAAAGTGATGATGAAGATGACGATACCGTAGCCGAGCGGGTCGGCCAGCCAGTCCGGCACGCCCTCGGCAGCGAGGATGTCGCGCAGGCGCCCGCCGAGCGCGGCGCCGGAGAAGGCGCCGGCCAGGATGCCGATGAGCGTGATGCCGATCTGGACGGTGGAAAGGAACTTTCCGGGGTTTTCCGCAAGCTTCAGCGCCGACGCGGCACCGCGCGAGCCCTGGGCCGCCATGGTCTTGAGGCGTGGCTTGCGCGAGGAAACGATGGAAAGTTCGGAAAGGGCAAAAACCCCGTTCAGGAGAATGAGGAAGACAGCGATCGCGAGTTCGAACAAGGACTGTGAGCCGTGCTTGAGAACCGCAACGGCGCCTTTCTGTTGATGACGATGGCCGCAAGATAGGGGCGCGCGGGTTCGCCGTCAATCGAGCTTGCCGATCACGGTCGCGTCATGAGGCCTAAAAAAGGGCTTCAATCGGCGCTCGGCAGGCGGCGCATGGTGAACTCGATGCGGTCGCCTTCCAGCATCCGCCAGCTTTCCACCTCGGTCCAGTAGGCAGCCTTCGGCCAGAGGTCGAACCATTCGCGCGCCTTCTCGCGGGCCGCCTGGCGTTCGAGGCAGAAGGTCTCGCGCACGAAATGGCCCTCGCCGCGGAAGGGCTTCTCGCGGCGGCGCCGCTCGATCTGGCGCCTGAGGCCTTCGAGGGGCGGTGAGGGTACACGCGCCATGCAGGTTTCCTCCTGTGGCGGTTCGGCCAGGGCGCGGGACGCATCGCACCGGAACCGCGTGAAAACGACGTGCTGCACTTTCGATGGAACAAAGATAGGCCAGCGATCGTCCTTTGACGAGTCCCGCGCCCCGGCGCATTTTCGCGCCCGCGGTTGCAAAAAAGGGCAAATTTAACGACTGTGGCCGAAATGCGATTCGGCGGTGCGCCCGCCAGCGGGAAACACCATGGAACGACCAGACCTGCCGAAAGGCCTGCCCGAGGACATCGAAGACAAGAAGGCGATGGCCCGCGCCTGGTTCGAGCAGCTGCGCAACGCCATCTGCGCCAGCTTCGAGGCCCTCGAAGACGAACTGGAAGGGCCCCTCTCCGACCTGCCGCCGGGCCGCTTCGTCGGCAAGGACTGGCTGCGCGAGGACGGCGAAGGCGGCGGCGGGCGCATGTCGATGATGGAAGGCCGCGTCTTCGAGAAGGTCGGCGTCCACACCTCCACCGTCTTCGGCGAGTTCTCGCCGGAATTCCGCACCCAGATTCCCGGCGCCGGCGAAGACCCGCGCTTCTGGGCCTCCGGCATCTCGCTGATCGCCCATCCGGTGAACCCCAACGTTCCGGCCGTGCACATGAACACCCGCATGGTCGTCACCACCAGCCGCTGGTTCGGCGGGGGCGCGGACCTGACGCCGGTGCTCGACCGCCGCCGGGTGATGAGCGATCCCGACACCGCCCTCTTCCACAAGGCGATGGAGATCGCCTGCAACCGCCATCCCGTCGCCGACCATGCGAAGTTCAAGGACTGGTGCGACGAATACTTTTTCCTCAAGCACCGCAACGAGCCGCGCGGCACCGGCGGGATCTTCTACGACTGGCTGCACTCGCCCGAAGAGCTCGGCGGCTGGAACGCCGACTTCGCCTTCACGCAGGACGTCGGCCGCGCCTTCACCATGGTCTATCCGAAGATCGTGCGTTCCAACTTCAACAAGGGCTGGACGGAAGAGGACCGCGACGAGCAGCTCGTGCGCCGCGGCCGCTATGTCGAGTTCAACCTGCTCTACGATCGGGGAACGATCTTCGGCCTGAAGACCGGCGGCAATGTCGATTCCATCCTCTCCTCCATGCCGCCGGTGGTGCGCTGGCCCTGAGCCGCTAGCAGGCTTGTGATTACGGTTTGCCTTGCCTTCGTGGTAGAATGCATCAAGCATGATTCCACGGAGGAGGCAGTCATGATCAATGTGATGCAAGACGCAGTGCATTCGGGCCTCGACCCGCAATCCGCCGATTTTCTCGATCGTTTCGCAGAAACCATCCGCGCCGAAAGCGGCGTGGATCTGCCCCATGCCTATTTCGTCGCGGAGGCGCGGCTGCGGCTGTCGCGCGGGAACGTCCACGCCATCGCCGGGCGCAGGACAAGGCCCGAGCCGCTCCGCTCGTCCACCTGCTTCGACTGCTGGGCAAAAGACGAAGACGCCGCCTGACGGCGTGGAACCGGAGGCGGCCTTTGCCGTTTCCGAAGACGGCCGGCACGGCCGAGGACCCGTCGCGGTTTGGCCGGAACGGCCTCATCTGCTATACTCGTTCCGTTGAAACGACAGGAGATAGTCATGAGACTTTTTGAATGCGGTTCACTCGTCCCCGGATGCGAATGGCACACGCGCGCCAATGACGACGCCGAAGTCGTCCGCCGCGCGGTGGAGCACATGCGCATGGCCCATGGCGAAGCCACCATCCGGGAAAGCATGGTCGAGCATATCAAGGAACGCATCGTCGACGAAAAGGCGGCCGACGCCGCCTGATGGAGGAACGCGCCTCGCTGGCGGGTTGCTGGCGGCGAGGAAAGGCCCCTCCCCAACCCCTCCCCACAAGGGGGAGGGGCTTAATGTGCCGCTCCGTGGCATTCATTATAGAACGATGAGCAAGCCTCTATCTTTCTCCCCCTCGCGGGGGTGATGCCGGCAGGCAGAGGGGTTTCGGGCGCTAGTTAGCCTTCACAAACGCATCCAGCCGCGCAAGCAGCCTGGCCCGATCCTCATGAAAATTCCCCGCGACCCACTCGTCCTCGATGGCCGACAGCGCCGCGCCGACCGTCGGCCCGGCGGGAACGCCGGCAGCCAGCACGTCCGCACCCGTCAGCGGGAAGGACGGCTTGCGCCATTTCTCCGCGCGCACCAGAAGACGCTGGCAGAGACCCGAAAAGGCAAGCGCCTCGGCATCGCCGAGCCCGCGTGCCCGCGCGGCGGCAAGCGCCAGCTTCAACCGCATGGTCAGCCCCTGCGGCCCGCTCCGGTAAAGCAGCCGGTCGAAGGCCGTCTCGGCGAGTTTCGGCGCAATCTCGGGCGCTGCCGCCCAGTAATCGAGCGTCGCGGCTTCCGCCTTCGAAAGACGCAGACGCCCGGCGAGCGTCTTCAGCCGTTCCCGGTCGGCCGGCACCATCGCGGCAAGGCGCAGCATCGCGTCCGGCCTCCAGCCGAAGGCCTTTTCCGCCTCGATCAGGCCGGGGATCGCGTCGATGCCCCACTTTTCCGTCTCGGGCAGGATTTCCGTCAGCACGCCCGCCTGCCGCATCCACAACAGCGCGCGGCCGGGATCGGGCGCGCCCAGCAGCTTCTTCGTCTCGGACCACACCCGCTCGGCCGAAAGCTTCGCCAGCTTGTCCTTCGCCCGCGCGCAGGCTTTCAGGCCCTCGGCATCCGGCCGGCCGCTGCCGTAGAGCGCGAAGAAGCGGAAGAAGCGCAGGATGCGCAGGTGATCCTCCGCGATCCGCATCGCCGCATCGCCGATGAAGCGGACGGTGCCGCTCTCTATGTCCGGCAGGCCGTTCACGAGGTCGACCACCGTCCCGTCCTGCGTGGCGTATAGCGCGTTGATGGTGAGGTCGCGCCGCTCGGCATCCGCCTGCCAGTCCGTGCCGAAGGCGACCTCGGCATGCCGGCCGTTGGTCGAAACGTCCCGCCGCAGCGTCGTCACCTCGAAGGGCGTGCCGTCGATGACGAGCGTCACCGTGCCGTGCTCGATGCCCGTCGGCACCGCCTTGATGCCCGCCGCCTTCGCGCGCTCGACGACGGCCTCCGGCCGCAGCGTCGTCGCGATGTCGACATCGGCCACCGGCAGCCCCATCAGGCTGTTGCGCACGGCCCCGCCCGCCACGCGCCCCTCGCCGCCGTCGCTGTTGAGCAGCGCCAGCACGCGCACGAGCGCCGGATCGGAAAACCACGCCTCGCCCGAGACAGACGTCATGCATAAAGCCTTTCATAGATCACCCGAACGATGCCGGCGGTGATGCCCCAGATATTATGCCCCGCATAGGGCATGCGATAATAATGCCGCTCGCCGCCAAGCCAGATGCCGCTGCCCTGCTCGTGGTTGCGCGGATCCATGAGGAAGGAGAGCGGCACGTCGAAGACCGTCTCCACCTCCGCCGGGTTCGGGATCAGCTCGAAGCCCGGCCGCACGACCGCCAGCACCGGCGTGATCGAGAAGCCGGAAAGCGCCTTGTACTGCGGCAGCCGGCCGACCGGCTCGACGAAGCGGCGGTCGAGGCTGATCTCCTCCTCCGCCTCGCGCATCGCGGCCGCCTCGACATCCGCGTCGTCGTCATCCACCGCCCCGCCCGGAAAGGCGACCTGGCCGGAATGCTTGCGCATCGTCGCCGTGCGCTGGGTGAAGATGACGCGCGCCTCCTCCCCGTCGTCGACGACGGGGATCAGCACGGCCGCATCGCGCAGCTTCATGTCTTCCAGATGGGGAATGACGCCGGGATTGAGCAGGCTGTCGCCATGATCGCGCCAGCTCTCCTCGCCGAGCGTCAGGGTCTGCTCGATGGCGCGGCGGCGGAACTCAGCGGCGCTGTAGGGCGCAAGGCTCATCGCGACAGCGCATCCAGCTCGGCCGCGGGCATGACCGGGAAGACCACGCCCCCGGAGCGCACCGCGAACATCGCCACGCCATCGACCTCGACGGTCTCGCCGAGCTCCACCAGATCGTACATCACCGCGCGGGAGACGAGCGCCTCCAGCCGGCCGCGCACGAGGAGATAGGGCTTCAGTTCGCTGTTGCCGCCGGCGGCCGCAAAGCGCAGGGGATGCTCCGCCCCCGCCTCCACCACGTCGCCGACATTGGTGCGGAAGGTCAGCACCTGCGCCGCACCCTCCCCGCTGGCATTCATCTCGACGGCCAGGAACGGCGCGTCCACGACGCGGATGCCGACCTTCTCGACCGGCGTCACCAGATAGGTCCTGCCGTCCTCGTCCTTGCGCAGCACCGTGGAAAAAAGCCGCACCAGCGGCGCACGGCCGATGGGCGTGCCGAGGTAGAACCACGTGCCGTCGGCGCGGATTTCCATGTCGAGGTCGCCGCAGAACGGCGGGTTCCAGCGCTCGACGGGCGGCAGGCCGCGCCCGCCCGTTTCCGCGCTTGCGCGCGCGATCAGCGCGGCCAGTCCCGCAGCGTCCGTGCTTTCGCCAATTTCGCCCGTTGCCATTGTTCCGTCCCGGTTCAACCCTATCTCCGCGAGAGGAAAAGGTGGATACACACACGAGATAGTCATTTCGTGGCCGCTTGTCAGCCACGGCTGAGCTAATAAGCTTCCAATGCGAGGGACGAACGCGGCAGGGCCACGATTCGTTCGGGTTTCAAACGGCACTGGAGACGACCATGGGCGTTCAGAATTCCTCCGACGCGGGCCTCGACGAGAAGGCCGTGGTCGCGACCGCGGAACGGGCGCTCTCCGATATCGCCCTCGTCCGCCGGGAAGTCGCCAAGGTCATCTTCGGCCAGGAAAGCGTCGTGGAGCAGACGATGCTCGCCGTGCTCTCGGGCGGCCATGCGCTGCTGGTCGGCGTGCCCGGCCTTGCAAAGACCAAGCTGGTCGCCACCCTCGGCACCGTGCTTGGCCTTTCCGCGAGCCGCATCCAGTTCACGCCCGACCTCATGCCCTCCGATATACTCGGCTCGGAGGTGATGGACCAGGACGACAACGGCAAGCGCTCCTTCCGCTTCGTGCCCGGCCCGATCTTCACCCAGCTCCTGATGGCCGACGAGATCAACCGCGCCTCGCCGCGCACCCAGTCCGCCCTCTTGCAGGCCATGCAGGAATACCATGTGACGGTGGCCGGTGCGCGCAACGACCTGCCGAAGCCCTTCCATGTGCTGGCGACGCAGAACCCGCTGGAGCAGGAAGGCACCTACCCGCTGCCCGAGGCCCAACTCGACCGCTTCCTGCTGCAGGTCGACGTGCACTATCCGGAACTTGCCGCCGAACGGCAGATCCTGCTGGAGACCACCGGCGTCAGCGAGGCGCAGGCGGAAGCGGCGATTTCCGCCGACCGCCTCATCGAGATCCAGACCCTCATCCGCCAGATGCCCGTCAGCGAGAAGGTGCTCGACGCGATCCTCTCGCTGGTGCGCTCCGCCCGCCCCGGCAACGGCGTCGCCTCGACCGACAGGCATGTCGCCTGGGGCCCCGGCCCGCGCGCCGGCCAGGCGATGATGCTCTGCGCCCGCGCACGCGCGCTTTACCAGGGCCGCCTCGCGCCCTCCGTCGATGACGTGCTGGCGCTTGCCGAACCGATCCTGCAGCACCGCATGGCGCTGACCTTCGGCGCCCGCGCCGAGGGCATGTCGGTGCGCGATGTCATCGCGGGTCTCGTCCGGCAGGCGGGCGGCTGAGCAGGATAGAAGCATGGCGTCCGTCGGCCAGATCGTCGAAGCAACACCGGCCCGGGAGGCTCTTTCCCGGGCACAGGCCCGGGCTGCCCTCATTTCCGATTGCATGGTCGAGGCCCAGCGCCTCGCCAACACGGTGATCGCCGGCTGGCACGGCCGCCGCAAGCGCGGCATCGGCGAGAATTTCTGGCAGTTCCGCCCCTATGTCGACGGCGAGAGCCTGTCGCGCATCGACTGGCGGCGCTCGGCCCGCGACGACCATACCTATGTGCGCGACCGCGAATGGGAGGCCGCCCACACCGTCTGGATCTGGGCCGACCTTTCGCCCTCGATGATGTACAAGTCCACCTTCGGATCAGTCTCGAAGGAAAGCCGCGCGCTCGTCCTCATGCTGGCGCTCGCCGAAATCCTCGCCCGCTCGGGCGAGCGCATCGGCTGCCCCGGCATCATGGAGCCGATCGCCGCGCGCAACGCCGCCGAGCGCCTCGCAACCGCCCTGATGCACAACCCCGCGGCCGACGGCCTGCCGGACACCGCCATGATCCGCGGCAACAGCGATATCGTGCTGATCGGCGATTTCCTCGATCCCGTCGCGGACGTGATGGACCGCCTCGGCCCCCTTGCCCGCCGCGGCCTTCGCGGCCATGTCGTCGAGGTCGCCGACCCGGCCGAAGAGCTTTTCCCCTATGCCGGCCGCACCGAATTCACCGATCCCGAAAGCGGCATGAAGCTGACGGCCGGCCGCGCCGAGACGCTGAAGGACGATTACGCCCGCGCCTATGCCGCGCGCCGCGAGACCCTTGCCGACAACCTCCGCCATCTCGGCTGGAGCTTCATTTCCCACCGCACCGACCGTCTCGCCTCCGAGGCGCTGATCGCCGTGCATGCCTATCTCTCCGGCCTGCCGGCGCTGAGGATGGAGGGCATCGGCCGATGAGCGCATTCGCCTTCGCCTTTCCCGCCGTCCTGACCGCGCTGGTCCTGTTGCCGGCCATCTGGTGGCTGCTGCGCCTGACGCCGCCGAAGCCGTCGAGCGAGGTCTTCCCGCCCTTCGCCATCCTCGCCTCGATCCTGAAGCGCGAGGAGACGCCGGCGCAGAGCCCCTGGTGGCTGACGCTGCTGCGCATGCTGATGGCCGCCGCCGTCATCCTCGCCATCGCCGACCCGGTCTTCAATCCGCGCACCAGCACGCTGGCGACCGGCGGCCCGCTTGTCCTCGTGATGGACAACAGCTGGGCCGCCGCCACCGACTGGAAGCAGCGCGTCGACACCGCCGCGATGCTGATCGACGATGCCGAAGGCCGCGACGTGCCGGTCTCCCTGGTGCTGACCGCCGACCGCCAGCATGACGCCGTGCCCGTCGATGCCATGACGGCCCGCAACCGCCTCGCCGCCGCCGAACCGCGCCCGCTTCCGGCCGACAGGGTCGCCGCGATCGCCGCGCTGCGCACCGCGCTCGACGGCACGCCGCCCGGCACCATCGCCTTCATCACCGACGGCATGGCGAGCGGCGAGAACGACGAGACGACCGCCGCCCTGCAATCGCTCTCCCCGGCGGAATTCCGCCTGATCGCCAGCGACGGCGCCGCTACCGTGGCCATGACCTCGGCCACCAACGGCGCGGATGCCCTCACCGTCACCCTCACCCGCCTCGACGGCGGCCCGGCGCACAGCCTGCCGCTGACGGCGCATGACAGCCACGGCCGGCCGATTGCCGCCGGCACCGCCGATTTCGCGGCCGGCGCGACGACGGCGACCGGCAGGATCGCCGCCCCCTTCGAACTGCGCAACGACTTTTCCCGTCTCACCATCGACGGGCTCGCCAATGCCGGCGGCGCCTATCTGCTGGACGACGGCTTCCGCCGCCGCCGCGTCGCCTTCCTCTCCGGCGAGGTGCTCGATGCCAGCCAGCCGCTGCTCTCGCCGCTGCGCTACATCAACAGCGCGCTCTCGCCCTATGCGGACATGATCGAGCCTGGTGTCGCCGACCTTTCGGTGGCGATCCCGCAACTGCTGGAGCAGAACCTGTCCGTGCTGATCATGGCCGACATAGGCCGGCTGCCGGAGGGCGTTCAGGACGAGGTGAAGCGCTGGGTCGAGGCCGGGGGCATGCTGATCCGCTTCGCCGGGCCGCGCCTGGCCGCCGCCCCGGCGGACGACCCGCTGGTGCCCGTGATGCTGCGCAAGGGCGAACGCGCGCTTGGCGGCGCGCTCTCATGGTCCGAGCCGCAGCCGCTTTCCGCCTATCCCGCGAACAGCCCCTTCTTCGGCATGCGCGCGCCGGAAGGCATCCTGATCAAGCGACAGGTGCTTGCCGAGCCGACGCCGGACCTTCCCGAACGCACCTGGGCGAGCCTTGCCGACGGCACCCCGCTGGTGACGACCGAAACGCTCGGCTCAGGGCGCATCGTGCTCTTCCATGTCAGCGCCGAAACCTCCTGGTCCAACCTGCCGCTGTCAGGCGATTTCGTGGAGATGCTCCGCCGCACCGTGCAGCTCTCGCGCGGCGGCATGGCCAATGGCGGCGGCCAGCAGGCCAAGGGCCTGCCGCCCTACCGCCTGATGACCGCGAGCGGCACGCTGGCCGCGGCCAGCGGCGAGGCCAAGCCGCTCACCGTCGCCGACGGCGCACAGAAGATCGCCACCTTCGACAACCCGCCCGGCCTCTACGGCACCGAGAACGGCTATGTCGCCCACAACCTCTTCCCGCCGGCCCACCAGATCCGCCCGCTCGCGATTGCCGAAGGCGCCTCCATCCGGCCCGAACCGCTGGCCGCCGCGCAGACCTTCTCGCTGAAGCCGCATCTCTTCACCCTCGCAGCGCTCCTGCTTCTCGCCGACTGCGCCATCGTGCTCCTGATGGGCGGGGCCTTCGCCGCCGCCGCCCGCCGCCTGCCGAAGCGCGGGGCGACGGCCGCCCTCGCCCTCGCCCTTGCCGCCGGGACGCTGGCGGGACTGCCGTCCGAGGGTCGCGCGGACGACGCCAAGCCGGGCGACGAGGCGATCCTCTCACGGCTCGACACGACGCACCTTGCCTATGTCGTCACGGGCGAGAGCGAGGTGGACCGCGTTTCCGAACGCGGCCTTGCCGGCCTCACGGAATTCCTGACCTACCGCACGACGCTGGAGCCCGGCGAGCCCGTCGGCGTCGACATCTCCAGGGACGAGCTTGCGCTCTACCCGATCATCTACTGGCCGGTGAGCGCCTCGGCCGACATGCCCTCCAGCGCCGCCGTCAGCCGGATCGACGCCTATATGCGCAACGGCGGCACCGTGCTGTTCGACACGCGCGACCAGTTCGTCTCCCTCGACGGCAATTCGACGAGCCCGAACACCGAGCGGCTGCAGGCGATCCTCGCCAATCTCGACATCCCGCCGCTGGAGCCCGTGCCGGCCGACCACGTCCTGACCAAGGCCTTCTACCTGCTGTCCGATTTTCCCGGCCGCTATGCCGGCGGCCCGTTGTGGATCGAAGCCACGCTCGACCGCAAGGAAGACCCCTCGCGTCCCGTCCGCACCGGCGACGGCGTGTCGCCGATCATGATCACCGGCAACGATTTTGCGGGCGCCTGGGCGATCGACACGAACGGCATGCCGCTGCTGCCGACCGTTCCGCCCGACGACGTGCAGCGCGACCACGCCTTCCGCGCCGGCGTCAACATCATGATGTACATGCTGACAGGCAACTACAAGGCGGACCAGGTGCACGTCCCCGCCCTTCTCGAACGGCTGGGGCAGTGACATGACGCTCCAGTTTTCCCCCTTCCTGCCCTGGATCGCCATCGCCCTCATCGGCGTCCTCGGGCTTGCGCTCGCCGCCCTCGGCTTCTGGCGCGGCCTGCGCGGCGCCTTCGTGCGCGCGTTGGCGCTTGCCCTGCTGGTGCTCGCCCTCGCCAACCCGGTCTTCCTGCAGGAGGACCGCGAGGCGCTGTCGACGGTCGTGCCGGTCATCGTCGACCGCAGCCAGAGCCAGGACAACGAGGAACGGACAGCGCAGGCGAACGCCGCGCTGGAAGGCCTCAAGGAACGCTTCGCGCGCTTTCCGCGCATCGAGCCGCGCATCGTGGAAGCGGGCGACGACGGCACGTCCGACACCCCTTCCACCCGCCTCTTCGACGCCCTCAACACCGCCATCGCCGACGTGCCGCGCTCGCGCGTCGGCGGTGCGATCCTCATCACCGACGGGCAGGTGCACGACATTCCCGAAGCCTCGGCCTTCTCCAGCTTCGACGCCCCGGTCCACGCCCTCGTCACCGGCCGGCCGGACGAGTTCGACCGCCGCATCGAGGTGGTCAGCGCCCCGCGCTTCGGCATCGTCGGCGAAGAGCAGGAGCTGAAGTTCCGCGTGGTGGACGACGGCAAGGGGCCGGACACGCCGGCCCGCGTGACCGTGCGCCTCAACGGCAACGAGATCGCCTCCGAGATCGCCCAGCCCGGCACCGAGCAGCCGCTCGGCTTTACCGTGCCGCGCGGCGGCAACAATATCCTCGAATTCGAGGTGGAGCCGGTCGAGGGCGAGATCACCACCGCCAACAACCGCGCCGTCCACGTCATCGAGGGCATTCGCGAGAACCTGCGCGTGCTGCTGGTTTCCGGCGAGCCGCATGCCGGCGAGCGCGCCTGGCGCAACCTGCTGAAGTCCGACACGGCCATCGACCTCGTGCATTTCACCATCCTGCGCCCGCCGGAAAAGCAGGACGGCACGCCGATCAACGAACTGTCGCTGATCGCCTTCCCGACGCGCGAGCTCTTCGTCGACAAGATCAACGAGTTCGACCTCATCATCTTCGACCGCTACCAGCATCGCGGCGTGCTGCCGATCCTCTACTACGACAACATCGCGCAATATGTGGAGAACGGAGGCGCGCTGCTGATTGCTGCGGGGCCGGAACATGCCGGCAACGATTCCATCGCCGGCACGCCGCTGTCCGCCGTGCTGCCGGCAATGCCGACCGGCGCGATGAACGAGGCGCCCTTCTATCCGCGCCTTTCGGCACAGGGCAAGAAGCATCCGGTCACGCGCGGCCTGGAAGGCGCGAACGACGAGCCGCCTCATTGGGGTCGCTGGTTCCGCACCGTCGACGTGCAGCGACCCGAGGGCAATGTCGTCATGGAGGCCAATGACGGCAAGCCGCTGCTGGTGCTCAACCGCGCAGGCAAGGGCCGCGTCGCCATGCTGCTCTCGGACCAGGGCTGGCTCTGGGCGCGCGGTTTCGAGGGCGGCGGCCCGCATGTCTCTCTCTACCGGCGCACCGCGCACTGGCTGATGCAGGAGCCGGCGCTGGAGGAAGAGGCGCTGACCGCCCGCACCTTCGGCCGCACGCTGCAGATCAACCGCCAGACCATCGGCGACGCGCCGGGCGAAGCCACGCTGAAGCTGCCCTCCGGCAGGACGCAGCAGGTGGCGCTCACCGAGGCCGAGCCCGGCCTCTACCGCGCCGAGGTGCAGACCGCCGAGACCGGCCTCTACGAGATCACCAACGACAACCTGAGCGCCCTCGTCCATGTCGGCGCGGTGGATGCGCCGGAATTCAAGGCGACGATCTCGACGACGCAGACGCTGAAGCCGCTCGCCGATGCCACGAAAGGCACCGTCCGCCGGCTCGTCGGCGAGAGCGGCGAGGCCGTCTCCCTGCCGCCGCTGCTGCCGGTCTCCGGGCCGGTGCGCAGCATCGACGAGAACCGCCTGTCGCTGCACATGACGGACGAGACGGTTCTGAAGGGCATCAACTCGCTGCCGCTCTTTGCGGGCTTCGCCGGCGTCGGCCTCCTTCTGCTCGCCTTCTCGGCCATGTGGTATCGCGAAGGGCGTTGACCTCCCCCGCCTTTGCGCTAATCTTGCCGCACGGCCGGAGGCGGCCGGCAGACCCGCGCCTTTTCCGAAGGCATGGCGAACGCTTCCTCAACACCCTTTCTCCACCGTTCATCGTTGGGCGAAGGCGTCGGCAATGCGGGCACTGACGGGGACTTCGCCGGAACGGAAGGAACGGACATGCGCGATTTTCGCGATGCCAAGGCCATGGCGAAAGCCATGCGGGAAATGCTGGCCGCCCGCAATATCGAGATCAGCCACAGCGAAGCCCTCGAAATCGTCGCCCGCCAGTTCGGCGCGGAGACCTGGAACATCCTCTCTTCGAAGATCGAGGCGAAACCGCCGGAAGGCGGCATCGCCTTCGAGCAGGCGGTGCCCATCGTGCGCATCTTCGACGTGGCAAAGGCGCATGAATTCTACCTCGGCTTCCTCGGCTTTTCCGTCGACTGGGAGCACCGCTACGGCGAAAACTTCCCGCTCTACACGCAGGTCTCGCGCGGCGGGCTGCGGCTGCACCTTTCCGAACATGCGGGCGACGCCACGCCCGGCGGCAACATGGTCGTCTACATGACGGGCATCCGCGCCTTCCAGAAGGAGCTGATTGGCAAGGACTACCGCTACATGAAGCCGGGGCTGGAGGACGAGGGCTCGCGGCTGGAGGTGACGGTGACCGACCCCTTCCAGAACCGCATCCGCTTCATGGAGTTGAAGGACTGAGAAGTCCTTGGCTGCCCCTCATCCGGCCCGCCGGCCACCTTCTCCCTGGCTGCGGGGAGAGCGACTGTCTTGTCAGTCAAGCGCTTTGCCATGGTTTTCCGTCCCGGATGATGGCGTTGAGGATGGTGAGGAGCTTTCGCATGGTCGCGACGATGGCGACGATCTTCGGCTTTCCGGCAGCAACGAGACGGTCGC